>JAECRG010000001.1:672218-673691 GCA_015999875.1 Candidatus Saccharimonadota bacterium | reverse complement strand
ATTGACCGGATGGGATGCAGCTGAGTATGTCGACGAGACAATTGCCTACCTGCGCCTCGGCAGCAGCTTGGGCAGTAGCCCTATTGATGCCAGCGGCGGAGTCCAGTGCGAAAACGGCAATGTGGTCGGTGGTACGGGTCACCCCGTCTTCATCAACCACGACCAGGATAACTACACCTTCACCGGTGGACTGGTGGTGCAAGAAGCTCTTGCACCGAAGGTTGCAGCGCTGCGTTGAGTATGTACAGGGTTTATCTCGTTTTTTGTCCAGAAAACGAGACACCCCGCCGATCTAGCAGAAATGCTTTTCTCGACGGGGTGCCCAACAACGCGCAAGAATCAACTATATACGATACTTCACAAAAAGTGAAGTATTTTTGCTATCTCGCCTCGTAAAACACAAGCTTATAAGCTACAATATTACCCAATGGCAGTATACAAAGTTCCGCAAGATGTTGAGGCTGACGACAAGCTACTCGGTCCGTTTAGTTTCCGTCAATTTATCTATCTCATAATCGTTGCAATGGCCTGCGGTATGGGATATTTGCTATTTAACGTTTTTGCGCCTCTTGTCGTCATCGTAGTCCCAGTTGTTATATTTTTTGGAGCACTTGCGCTACCACTCAAAAAAGACCAGCCGATGGAAGCATATTTAAGCGCTATGATATCTTTTTATTTCCTGAAGCCGCGTCGACGCCTATGGCAACCCGATGGCCTCGATTCACTTGTGCAGATTACTGCACCAAAAACAGCCGAGCCAGACCGCATGAAAGACATATCAGAACAAGAAGCTAGGGCACGACTCAGCTATTTATCCGACATAGTGCAGTCTGAGGGATGGGCGGTTCGCGGCCAGGGAGTACAGACGCAAGGTATTGCAGACTATAGTCAAGATGAGACCGATTTCTTAGGAGACGACAACACTAGTGCACAACGTTTCGATCAGATGCTCGACACACGCGACGAGCGAGACCTATCACAGGTGCGTACCAACTTTCAACAACAGATGGCCGCACCACCTCCAGAGATTGTTCCGCAGCTACAATACAACCCGTACCCACCAATTCACCAGTCAGTCATACAGCCCGTAGGACAAGCCCCTCAAACGGCAAATATCGCTCAGACTCAGCCGCAGCCCAGCCCATCTATCCAAGCGCCCCTACCAGAAACCACTAGCGTAACCACCCCCTCAGCTGATATAATCAAACTTGCAAACGAGAGTGATGGTATCTCTATCGCATCAGTAGACAAACTGGCGCATAGGATTGAGGAAAAGCAACACGGATTACCCGAAAACGAAGTAGAAATTTCACTTCATTAAACAGACATCTTTTTCATAAGAGGAGGGGCAGGGAGTGCAACCACAAAATCAGCAGTATCCACAAGTGCCGGATCAATCCGGCTATGCTCCTGTTAGCCAGGCTCAACCCGGCTATCCTGCAGCAAATCCTCAAATGGTTCAGCCACAACAGC
>JAECRG010000001.1:0-672118 GCA_015999875.1 Candidatus Saccharimonadota bacterium | reverse complement strand
GCCATACCCTCAGCAGCAGGCACCACCAGCCGGCTACCCACAGCCAGCACCACAACCGATAGCCAACCCTGGGGTACCGCAGGCTCAACCCGGCTATCCTGCAGCAAATCCTCAAATGGTTCAGCCACAACAGCAGCCATACCCTCAGCAGCAGGCACCACCAGCCGGCTACCCACAGCCAGCACCACAAGTAAATCCAAACTATGTACCTGATGCTGCGATAAACCCAGCGGCACAGAAAAACACCCCCCAGACACCCGCACCACGACCCAAAAACACTACGCAAAACACACTGTTGTTTTCGGAGATTCGCGACAATATGGTTATTATGGCGGATGGTAGCTTCCGAGCGGTCATCGCCTGTAAATCCATTAACTTCGACCTTATGAGTTCACGCGAGCGCGAAGGAGTAGAGTATAGTTATCAAAATTTCATCAACTCGCTCACTCACCCAGTACAGATTCTCATCCGCTCCCAAAAGGTTGATATAGGGCCATATCTTGAGCGGCTAGTAAAAATCCGAAAAAGCCAAGACAATATGCTACTCGGCGTCTTGATGGATGATTACATAGAGTTTATCGAAATCCTCTCAGAAGAAGCGAATATCATGGATAAAAGCTTTTATATTGTCGTGCCGTATTCACCAACTGGTGACCTCAGTAATATCAAAGACGCTGGCAAAGGATTCTTTGCGAAACTATTTGGAGGCACTGGTACCCCGACAGTAACGAAAATTGATAAGATTACTTATGAGAAAGCCAAGGATGAGGTAAAAAACCGCGTTGATTCTGTCACGAGTGGCCTTTTCCAGATGGGTGTGCACTGTACACAACTTACTACAAAACAACTCGGCGAGCTGTACTACAACTACTACAACCCCGACACAGCCGTACGTGAGCCTCTCGGAAACTTCGAAAACAACACATTCACCTATGTTCGCAAAGGTGATGGCGAATCCGGACGACCAAATCTCGGAGGAGGAGTAGGATAATGGCAAAACGACAAGACGCAGTTGATATAGCTGCTCAGCAGCGAGCGCGTGAACAGTCAGAGGTGGAGCAGGCCTTTCTTAAGGGTGTTAATACACTACGTGACCTCATCGCACCAAGCAGCCTAGAATTTCATGCTGATCATTTTCGCTTAGGTACCAAGTACGGCCGGACAATCTATATCTATGGATATCCTCGCCAGATTTACACTGGCTGGCTTAGTAGTATCATCAATATGGATGAAGTACTCGACGTGAGTATGTTTTTGTACCCGGTAGACACACAGGTAGTCATGCAGAATCTGCGCAAAAAGGTTACCCAACTCGAAGCAAGCATGTCGATCAATCAAGAAAAAGGCAAGACACGTGATCCAGGCCTCGAGGCAGCCCTGCAAGACGCCGAAGAGCTCCGAGATGAACTACAGGTCGGTAGCGAAAAGTTCTTCCGCTATGGCCTCTACATTACACTGTATGCAGATAGTATGGACGATCTTGTGTTTGTACAAAACAAAATAGAGACACTCTTTGGCCAACAACTTGTCTTCAGTAAGGTGGCAAGCTCTCAACAAGAACAAGGGCTCAATAGCACAGTGCCGCAGCTTATGGACCAGCTGCAGATTCGCCGCAACATGAACACGGGCGCTATCTCTACCTCGTTCCCGTTCACGAGTGCCGACCTCACACAAGAAAAAGGCATCCTATATGGCATAAACATGCACAACAACGGGCTAGTTATCTTCGATCGCTTTACACTAGAAAATGCCAATATGGTGGTGTTTGCAAAGTCCGGAGCAGGTAAATCATTTACCGTCAAACTTGAGGCCGCACGCTCCATGATGACCGGGGCAGACGTGATTATCATCGATCCAGAAAACGAATACCAGCGCCTCAGCGATGCAGTAGGTGGTAGTTATGTGCGCCTCAGCCTGAGCTCGGATGTGCGCATCAATCCGTTTGATCTACCAAAAGTAATTGATACCGACGAAGCCGATGATGCACTGCGCGCGAATCTCGTCACATTACACGGTTTATTGCGACTCATGCTTGGTGGCGCTACCGCCACAAACACAAACGTAACTCTCTCTCCAGAAGAAGAGGCTGATCTCGACCAAGCATTGATAGATACTTACGCACGCCTCGGTATCACAAGTGATCCGCTGACACACAATTCTATGCCACCAACTATGGCCGACTTGTACGACACATTGCTTCATATGGGTGGCACTGGCCCTAAACTTGCTCAGCGCTTGCGCAAATACACCTCAGGCACTTTCGCGGGTATCTTCTCACAACAAAGCAATATTGAGATAAACAACTCAATGGTCGTGTTCAATATCCGCGACCTGGAGGATGAGCTTCGACCAGTCGCTATGTACATCGTACTAAGTCACATTTGGAATATTACTCGCTCACAGCGCAAAAAACGCATGTTGATCGTGGACGAGGCATGGCAGCTTATGAAGTATGAGGATTCAGCCAACTTCCTCTTCAGTCTCGCGAAACGCGCTCGTAAGTACTACCTTGGCATCACCACTATCACCCAGGACGTTGAAGACTTTATGGGCAGCAAGATGGGCCGTGCGATTGTCGCCAACTCGTCTATGCAGCTTCTACTCAAGCAATCATCAAGTGCTGTCGACGTACTGAGTGACGTGTTTAAACTCACAGAAGAAGAAAAGAAACGGCTCGCAAACTTCCCGGTAGGGCAGGGGCTGTTCTTTGCAGGCCAAAACCACGTCCATATTCAAATCATTGCTAGCCAAACGGAAATCCAACTCGTAAGCACCACTCCGCTCGAACAACTAAAGCAGCAACAGACATAGTTTCAATATGCCAACACTCACGCCAGAAAAAGATGACGTTCGCAACCCAGGCCAAGCAAACTGGGACGCTAAGGTCGCGCAAAGCTCGAGTCTAAATCAAGCTGAGCAAAGTGCACTGGCCGATATTGAGCGCAACTTTGGCACTTCTGCAGACCCGACAGATGAAAACGCAAATATTTCCGCCCTCAACAATCGAGAGTCCCAGCCCCCTGCACCCGCTACGCCCGTAAACTCCACGGAAAAAGGAGAGGACACGACGTCTTCTCGAAAAACAAAAGCGCTTAATTTTGTAAAGCAAAAGGGGCCACTCGGTATCATCCTCTCTGCCTTGGCTGGATTTGGATTCTTCGGTATCGCCAGCTTCGGACCAGCTATCGGCTTCGTGCAAGGTATGTCTACGTTCAAAGAAGACATGAACGATACGATGACTGCTCAAGACAAAAACCAGAGTGTACTTTTTAAGAAAAAAATGAAACCTGTCACGCGAACAAAGGGTGTTTGTAATAAAGTCATTACTATAAAATGCCGCTTCGCAACCATGAGCGACAAACAAGTTAAAAAGCTTGAAGATGCAGGTTTTCGAGTGCGCCCCGCAGCAGAGGAGCGCAAGAAAAACATGCTTGGACGCAATGCCGTCGAAGCTATCGAATACGACAAGGTGAGCGCAGACGGCAGAACAAAAGAAGTGGTGACAGTGGATGCACGCAACTACGACATAGAAATGCGTAAAAGCGCTCAGTTTAGAACCATGCTCTTTAAGTCATTCAACGCCCGTCATACATCGATGACTGGCGGAGCCATAAAAAAGGTCATGGAAAAGATGAAGATCACGAAAGCCAGAAAGCTAAGTGGTGACAAAAAGGCTATGGATGGCCAATTCGAGTCAGCTGTAAAAGAAGGAAATGGCTCAATAGGTGGAAAAACTGCCACAAAAAACGAAAATGGCGACTGGGTTGATGAAGATGGTAGGAGGATAGAGGGTGAAGATAAGATCAAAATGCTTAACGAAGAACCCGATTCATCCCAATTAAACAAGCTTGGCAAAAAAGCAACGGGTGGATTACTCACTAAAGGCATGAACGCAGTCAATATTGCAGGAGACGTAGACACGTACTGTTCTGTCATGAAAATGCTTCGTCTCGTATCCGCAGCGTCAAAAGTTGTAAAATATAGTCAGTATATTCGCCTTGGGTTCATAGCACTCAATACCTCAGATTCTATAATCGCAGGTGCGGCAACACCAGAAGCAGTCGAATATATGGGCGAGAAATTCTCACATCAAGATTTGAGGAAAGATGTACTCGACCAATCCGCGGCTATGAAAGAGGGTGAGTGGACAAATGAAGCAGGTGTTTATGACCCCCAGGATGCAACACCGTTTCAACAAACAATCGCAAATCCCGACGAGGGGAAAAATGCCTATGACTCCCAGATGTATCGCGCTTCAGCCTACGGTGCCGTAGAAGAATCGACATTTCGTAGCACGCAAAATGCAGTAGGGATAGGACTAGGTGCCTCATTCTTACAAAAGCTTTCCGATAAAATGAGTTCCGTGATAGGTGGTCAAAAAACATGCTCTGTCGTACAGAGTGTATATGTACGCGGCGTAGGACTCATTGTGGGAGCGGTAGCTATTGCATTTTCGGGTGGACTTATACGTGCCGGGCTAAAAGTTGGCACAGTCGCAGCGTTTGGGCTGGCTGCATACTTTGCAATGGCATATCTCCAGTCATACCTCAAAGACATGGCCGAAGGAGAGCTCCCTGAAGACGGTTATGACCTAGGCCAAGCGACAGGCTCCGGCGTAGGTGGCCTACTAGGAAGTACCGCGAGCAGCAAGGGTCTCGCACCTCTTTCTACCAAAGAGGCAGTTGCAGACTACATGACACTTACTGCCGAAACAAACAATCAGTATGATGAAATTGCTCGTCTCGAGGCAAGAGATGATCCGTTCAATGCCTACAACAAGTACTCATTCCTCGGTTCACTCGCAGGGTCGTTCTATCCTATGCTAAATACCGCCACAAAAAACGGAGGCACGATGCTCGCGATGGCTCCAAATATTCTCGCTACCGCGGCCAGTGCTATATCTCCTACAGCAAAAGCAAATACAGCATCCCCTATAGACCGCTTTCAAAAATGCACAGACCCTAGTTTCACTGAAATAAATCTTAATTTCGCCGATCTAAACTGCAACCCGCGCTACGGACTAACAACAGAAGAACTTAATGCCGATCCAGAAGTGCTAGCCGACTGGATGATCGAGCATAAACAAATCGTACCGTCGACAGGAGAGCCAGTTACTACCGCCGAAGCACAAAAGTCGCTGTTTCGAGCAATTGGCGAAGAGCGGATTAGTGCAGTGCTCGGCACCAAGACACCTGACGATGATCAGCTTGCATCCGTAGATACTGCCACTCCTACAGGCAACCAGACATCCGCAACACTGGCCACTACTCCTTTTCCTCCTACAGCCGAAGACCAGATCGACTACCCAGAGAATAAGGATGATAATGGTGGTGATATACTACAAGATACTAGAACCTACGCACACTGGTATCGCTTCTGTCGCTATGGTGATGGCGAGGGCCGCAACGCCCACTTCGGCGACCCTGATGGCTTAGAGAAGAGCTTTCTCGATGGCCTGGTAGAAGAAGATTATCAGTCTACCGGTAGAGAATGTATCGATGCAAATGCATGTCCTGCCAGTGAGAATGATAAACCTCAAGACGGAGTTGGGCTCGAAAAAGCTCAAGAGCGTTGTCGCCCGGCGGTATACAAGATATATCGTGCGTACACTTCCGCATTCAACACCAACGATGACATGGATAACCCGGCAGAAGAAGAATCCGCAGATACAGCTGCAAGTGGTGATTCCCGTAAGCTTGCCAAACAAATACTTGAGAATCCAAACATAGAGTTTAATATGGCGGGCACAAAACCAGCGCTAACAAAATACGCAGAGACCGGCCAAGCGACAAGCTTCTGTGGTGGGCCCTACGAACTCAAGGCAGAGCTGCTCCAGGTAATCCTAGATAACGCAGAGAAGTACAAGATCGTACTCAATAACTTTGGTTTTATAGAGGATAGGATAGATGTACCATGCGATAACGGCCAGCACCCGAAGGGTGGAGCAATAGACATCAACGGCATCTCGGAAATAAGTGGAGGAAAGTCCTGCGACAATATTACGTTTGACGCCAACTGTACTTCAGTAGTGGATTCGTATTCACGTGATTGGCTCAAGAACCTTGCCAAAAGAGGCCATAAAACTCTTGGCGGTGTCGGCCAAAAAGGCTGCGGCAACTTTAATCTTACAAATAACCCGCCTTCTGAAATTGATGTAGTGGCTGCTGGCAACCTCCATTTTGAAGATGCATGCAACCATCTTCATATAGACGCTGGCGACAGGAAGGGGAGATGAGCATGCGGCGTATTGTTTTAATAGCTCTTGCGAGCATGATGCTACTATCTTCGACAATGCACACAAATGTACTTGCCGCACCTCAAGATAACGCGCCATTAGATCCTACCGCACCAGCCGAAGAGGATAAATCAGCAGAGGCATCGAGCCAACCAACCGAATACAGTGATGACCCAGCATACAACTCGCTCAATCGTAACGAGTTCTTCAGTAATGTATGCGTAGACCCCTCCTCTGGTACTACCGTGCAGCTATCAGGCAAGGACAATATCGAAAAAGTGCTTAACTACTTCATGGGCAAGGGTCTGACGCTACAGCAAGCCTCTGGCTTCGTCGGTAACATGATGCAAGAATCTGGCGTAGATCCGAGGAAGATTCAAGGTGGCGCTGTGGCCGATGATAATTATGAGATGCAAAATGGCGTAGGATTTGGACTTATCCAATGGACCTTTACTGATCGCCAAGATCCGCTCAAAGCAAAAGGTGAACAAATGAGTACACCTAGTGAAAAAAAGAGTTTTAGGGATATTGATGTCCAGCTCGAATATATATGGGACGAACTGAATACTAGATGGAAACACACACTCACCGCGCTCAAAGGTGCCGACAACCCTGTAGATGCTGCAATCATCGTTCACGGCCCACCTAACCCAGGCTACGAGGCTTCAGCCGATTCAGATGAGGCCGTAAGGACTGTACGAGGTGGTAACGCACAGAAAATCTACGACCAATACAAGGATGCACCTCCAGCAGGCGGGCTCAGTACGGGTGGTGACGGGTCGACACAGGGCGGTGATACCTCTGGCAAGGCTGTTATTGCCATCGATCCTGGTCATAATGCCGTAGACGTACGAGTGCCAGAAGAGACTACAGGAGCCGATCTATATGATTACCCCAACAGCCCAGAAGTGGACGATATGTGGCAAGTAGGCGAGAAGGTGAAAGCCGGACTCGAAGAGAAAGGTTATAAAGTAGAAATGCTCCGTAGCTCCAAAGATGAGTCTGTTGATTTTAGGCAACGTGCTGAGCGTGCCAAAAAAGCAGGTGCGGCGATGGCTATAAGCTTACATTCTACTCCTGGAGCTAGCGAGGTATTTAATCAGTTTACTGGCGCTTATCGACAAGGCTCAAACGGCAAGATAGAGTTTAAAAATGATCAAACTGCCCAAAAAAGTACTCAATACTCCGAGGCAGTAGCCAAGAAACGAGCCGAAGCCGAGGGTGGACCAGTCCCAGTCAGTAAAGTGAATTTCGACGGTCGCCCAGATATCGCTGCAGGTAATCTTGCGTGGGTACAGATGCTTAGTCCGGATGTGCCATGGGTATACAACGAATTCGCGAAAGATGGCAGAGGAGGCTCAATCGGGCTTACTGACGAAGATAAAGATATCTATGCAAAAGGTGTTATCGAGGGCATCGTAGCAGCCAATCCATCGGGTGGTTCACCGACAACCGGCGGCTGCGGTGGCAGTAGCGGCGGAGCGGTCTCCGGAGACCTAGCTGCAACAGCCAAGGCCTATGCCTGGCCTGAAACACATCCTTCTGGGTTTACTGAGCGCAAAAAAGAATACGTCGATGCAATCGCAAAAACCAAAGCAGATAGCTATATCGGCGGCTGCGAAGGAGTAGACTGCGGAGCCTTCGTGACGCGTCTCGTCATAGATAGCGGTCACGATCCCGGCTACAACTTCAGCGGCAAAAGCGCTGACGGTGCGGGTCCAACAAGTACCCAGGAAGATTGGGCAAAGAAAAACTGGGAGCCTATAGGTTCAGGTGTACAGGATCCAGCCAAACTCAAGCCCGGTGATGTTGCGATAAATGCCCAACACACATTTATCTTCGTAGGAGACGGGGTATTTGAGGGTACAGATATTGCGTCTGCATCCCTCTGCGACAGGGCACCGATGGCAGGAGGAAACTCCGCAAACGAACCTGGCTTCAACTGGTATAGGAAAAAGGTATAGGAAACAATTATGAATGACATTGCATATTACTTCTTTCGTAACATACAGGACTGGATTTTGCGGCACCGTCGAATCGTTATAGTATTCACGATTCTCGTAGTGATTCTAATTAGTGCATATAGTGCTTGGACTTTCATAAGTCGACAGGGTAAAGTTCCTGTGGAAATAGCGACTTTCCCGCATAACGCCAAGATATCAGTGGAAGGTGCTGGTGATCTTGCTCGAGGAGTTCACTATTTGCCGCCTGGAAACTACAAGTACCAAGTGTCAGCCGATGGCTATAAGTCGGTCGAGGACACACTGACCGTAACTGATAAAAATCCTTCCAACATCTATAGAGTTCTCGTCAAAGATCAGGTCGGTAAAAAGACCTTTACTCGCGAAGAGACTGTCCAGATCCAGGAGATTGAAGGTAAAAGTGGAGAAGCGTCTCGAGAATTTACAGAGAACTTCGAAAATAATTACCCAATCGTAAAACTACTTCCGATAAAAGACCCCTACTACAGCATCGGATATCTATCAGATGGCAAAGGTGGCGGCTTCTACCTCACTGTCTACACCGAGTCTCCTCGCTACCGTAGCAATGCCCTCAAAAGAATCCAGGGGCTTGGCGTGAACCTTTATGATTACAAGATTGTATTTCAGGACTACAAGAATCCACTCACGGAGGCAAAGCAGTGAATCAACGCACCCAGCTCATTCTACTAGTTATAGCAGTTTTCACCCTTGGAGGAATAGTCATAGGGATAGTGAGCTATATAACTTCATTTCAGTACATGACTATTAGCTACGATAATCCGTACAAACCAGCTGTCGTAGAACTCCACACTGCCAAAGAGGGTGGAAATGAACATAATATGGAAATTGCTACAAAAGTTCAGGATGTCAAAAGCGGAGAACGTCTCCGACTCAAAAAAGGTAGCTATGCACTAATTACAAAAGGTGAATCATATGCAGAAAATACTAAATTCATAAGTGTCGGTAGCGAAGAAGAGACTGTAAATTATGAGCTTCGACTTTCAAGCAATGCATTAAAGTCTCTACTTGATGAGCAACGATCCGTAATTCAGCAAACAATTCTACAGAAATATCCTGAAGTTTCATCCCTATACTCGTTTAAGGGTGAGAAGATTCTCCAACAAGGCGATTGGTATGTTGCATATCTATCCTACACGGGACCGGACGATACTGTGCGTGACACACTAAGAATAATTGCTCATAACGAAGATGGTGTATGGAAAGTGGCTACACCTCCTCAGATTGCGATCAGTCGAGCTGAATACCCAACAATTCCCGTAGAAATACTCAGGTATACAAACGCGTTGCTCCCGGCGCCAAAAACAGCTGCCGAACGAGCCCAATAAGAAGTTTTTAAGTAAGACTTGTAGCAACAAAGATAAGATTGCATAATACAAATAAATATTGTATACTCTATCTGTAATAACCTAAATTCTTAGGATTCTCCTAGTCTACTAGGGGAGGAGTTTATATGTCGGCGCCGACACCTGTTGAAGATAAGCAATCTACAGACTACACACCCCAGTATCAGAAGGGTGATTATGTAGACTATGTCAAACAAAAAGAAGCTCAAGCCGAGATAGACAGCCTCAACAACAACTTCTACAATACCCCAAGCGTCACAAATGAGGAGCGGTTAGCAAACTCTTCAAGACAAAACTCCCTCTCGACTGTAGGACAGAAATTTCAAGGTGCGTTTCGCGGATGGAAAAAGAAATCACCAATAGTGATTATCATCACACTTATGGCTGGTAGTGGTAGCGCATTTCTTATCACACTTGCGCCAGGCACGCCGCTTCTTATGCTCGCCGATAAGCTTGATAAAGACCTAAATACACAACTCTCGGCCGTAGACAAAACTACCAACCAATTATGGCGCACAAAGCTCAAAAAGGTAACACCTGCATCATGCGGGGTTGTAGCTTTGTGCAAGAAATTCTCGACGGTAGACATGAAGGCCACAGAGAAAGTCGTAGATCGCAACAACGCATCTAAGCCTGATAAATTAAAGATTGAATATGACAAAGACGCAGGATGGGGAGAGGGGCGCGGAAGACCCCTCACATTTACCGTCACTAAGGCCGACGGCACAAATCTTAAAGCCTCTAATCCTGATGAATTCGCCAAACTCATGAAGACGGAGCCACTTTTTCGAGAGAAGATGTACTCGGTATATAGTCCTCGATTTAGCGCGTACAAAGGTAGGGCGGCTGTAGATTTTTTGACGAAAAATAAGGTCAGTTATGCACTTGCAGGCAAGGGAAGTACTGAAGAAGAAGTACGCAAAAACATGGATGAGCGGACCAAAGGAACGTCAAGTGTGGAGTTTAAGAAGCTTACCGCCGTGACAGATGACGATGGAAAACCAACGGGCGAGTATCGAGATCCCGATACCGGGCGAGTATACTCACAAGCGGAGTATGACAATCTGTTGAATCAAGAAGAGAAAATCAAGACATCACCCTCGACAGGTAGTACTCTCGGTAAACTTGCGATTGGTGCTTCGTTTTTGGGTGGCGTAGATACAGCGTGTACTGCAAATAATCTTGCCACAGCCGTACGTGTAGGCGCAAAAACCATCCAGTATTCAGAGATGATCCGTTTTGCATTTGTCCGGGTAATTCAGCCTGCTCATGCGATTCGCGCCAATATGGCAAACCCCGCACTCGTAGAGGCGACCTCAAAAGATATTATGGAGACTGCTCCTGCGTCGGAAATACCAGATGAATCAAAGATAGATAGCACACCAGCGGGGCAAGATCTTCCCAGAACTAGGGCGCCAAACGCTGGCAAAAATGCTACTGATGCAGCGCTCATTAAGGTGGCAGATCAAGACTATGGTGCTACAAAAAAGCTTAGCCTTCGTTCAAAAGCGCTAATTGTTGGCGGAGATAAATTGTCCAAAATAGGCAATGTTCAATACGCCATCGCGCGTCTTACCGGAGCGAGTAGTCCGAGAGAGGTTGCACAGCGCTGCAAGGTTGTGCAAAACGTCTTTGTGCGCAGTGGAGTGATGGCGATAAGTCTAGCTGCAGGACTTGGCTCGTTTGGCCTCACTACGGCAATTTCTATGGCCGGTTCAGTAGCTCTAGCTATGGCTCTTCCATACTTAACATCTCAGCTAGCTGACATGGTAGCGGGGCGAGTTACAGAGGGCTTAAGATATGATGATTTCGGCAACGGTGTGGCGGTTGGCACTGACGCGATGTACAACGGTCTGGCGAGAAGTCAGGGCATGGTAAGTATGAGTCCGGACGACATGACGGACTACCAAAATACTAAACGTGAAGTACTGCAGGCGTATGACGACATAGATAGGCTTGCTGCAAAAGAAGATCCATTCGACGTTACCAACCAGTTTTCATTCCTCGGCTCGCTTGCTCGCACCACCCTTCCTATAACTGCAAGCCTACGGAGTAGCACCCTTGCGGGATTTGCGTCCTCTATTCCGCTCGTGGCCTCAGCCGCAACAAGCTCCCTATTACCACTTGTGAGTGCTGACGATAACAATAAGTATATAGTACAAAAAGATCGCTACACCTACTGCAATGACCCGGACTACGCTGATCTAGGGCCAAATGTAGCCATCAACCCGACGTGCGTGATGGTATTTGGACTGCCAAAAGAGGCGATGGAGATAGATCCGATAGACAATCTCAATTGGATGATAGAACACAACGAGATTGCACCTGATTCTGATAGTGGTGATCCTGTCGATAACGGCGAAGCATGGAACTACATGAAATTTATTGAACAATGCGTTGATCAGCAGCCAGGTGCGACCGAGGATATTGAAAAAGACCCGACAAATGGATCTGGCTGCGTATCGGATGTAAACCGAGAAAAGAATTGGCACTACGCCAAGTTTAAACTAAGTCTTGGTATCAACGAAGGGCTTGATCAAGATCTGCCAGGTATGGACGGCGGATCCGAAGAAGGTTTTGCAACCGGGGAAAATGGCGGAGTTGGTGAAGACGGCTGGGCATATCCGACCGACAAAACAAAAACAAGTATATCAAGTGGCTTTGGTATGCGCGGTGGTACACGCCACAACGGTACGGACTTGGCCGGTCCGCTCGATACAGCAATCTATGCGGCACGTGATGGGACAGTTGTAGATGCTGGTCCCGCAGACGGCTTCGGTAATTGGATTGTACTGCGTCACGAATATAACGGACGTCGCTATGACACGGTATATGGCCACATGGCAACAAGCGGGGTGCTTGTGAAAAAAGGCCAAGAGGTAAAGGCAGGTGACAATATAGGTAAGATCGGAAACGAAGGCCAGAGTACCGGGCCACACCTTCACTTTGAGGTATGGGATGGTGGCTACAAAAATATTGGCGGCGGTACCGGTGAGCCCGTAGACCCTCGACAATACCTCGACAAAGGCGCCAAGGTGGGAAGCACAGAATGAGATCTATCTACCGATTAATCTGCTTGGTCTTCGTGGGTATCCTCTGTGTAAACGAGCTTATTTTCCCAGTTCAAGTCGCCGCAATCACCGATCCGCAACGATTCATGAGCCAAGAAGCCTGGGGTATCGACGACGAATGTCAGGATCCTGGTGGCAATGCGGTCATACTTGCAGGCAACAACAACGTAGAAAAGATCTTGAATTTTTATATGCGAAAGGGCCTTAACCTAGCGCAAGCAAGTGGTATCATCGGCAACATGCTACAAGAGTCAAACTTGCAACCGAACATCGTTCAAGGCGGGCGTGTGATTAATGAAAACGAGGATTACGTACTTGAGAACGGTAAGGGATTTGGCCTCGTACAGTGGACTTTTAGCGGTCGTCAGAAGCCTTTGCAAGAACATGTCGATAGTCTGCGTGTAAAAAACACTGACCTAGGCGGACAGCTGAGCTTCACGTGGGTAGAATTAAACGGCCCCTACCTCTCTACACTCAACAAGCTTCGAAGTACAAATGATCCCGTCGAAGCAGCAGTAGTGGTGCACGATGGGTACGAAAAGTCAGCAGACTCAAACGGTACAGTGAGGAGTGTTCGTGGTGGCAACGCCACAAAAGTATATAACCAGTACAAAAACGCACCAGCGCTAGCAGGTAGTGAAGCAGAAAATGAACTAAATGATCCGACAGGAGAGGCCGCAGTGGACGAACATGGTCGCCCCGAAATCCCGGATAAACCTAGTAGCGAAAGTGGCTCTTCGGGTGATTGTATGTCTTCTGGATTTGCTGGCGGTAACTTCGAGGAGACTTTAAAAGCATACGCATACCCCGAATTCAAAGGTATGATCACAAAACCTACAGACTCGTATGCGAAAGCCGTCAAGGACGCACAGTCTCAAGGATTATATGTGGGTGGCATCTCACTTCCTGGTATCGACTGTGGTGGCTTCGTGACACTTCTAGTGCGTGATAGCGGATACGAAAAAGGTTATAACGATAATGGCAAGGGTGGTGCGACAAGCGCTCAAGAGGCTTGGATGCAGAAAAACTGGGAATCGCTCGGTTCAAGTTCTGGTATCTCGGAGGGTACACTACAGCCCGGTGATGTCGCGATCAACGCGAGCCACACATTTATCTATGTAGGCGAAGTACCGGGCTTCCAGGCCAAGATAGCATCGGCCTCTCTAGACGAGCGCGCGCCAATGGCTGACAATCAGCAGAGCCCAACCCAACCTGGGTATAATTGGTACAGGAAGAAATAAATGCAGTACGAATTATCTTATTACCTAGGAAAGTATCGTCTCGCCATCTTAGTGGGCGTAGTACTGCTTGTTGTCTTGTGTATATTTGTCGCCATCTACTCTACGTACCAAGCTAGCCAGCAGCGACGTGGTAAATTACCTGTGGCTGTAGAAGTAGTGCCCCGAGACGCCACAGTAAAGACAAACACGGGAGAAGCGCTTACGAGTCGCGGCGAAGCGTACCTCAAACCCGGCGAATACAAAGTGACCGTTGCTCGTGAGGGCTTCGCGTCACAAACACGAGATCTTCGAGTCTCCGAAGATTCCACACCGTATATCTACATCGGACTTGCCGGCAAATCCAAGGAGTCGATCGATTGGCAAGAATCACACAAGTCTGAATACCAGCGACTTGAGTTGTTGACCGTAGAAAAAAATCGTGAATACAATACACTTTTCAAATCCGCCAACCCGATCGTCAACATCCTACCAATCAAAGATCCGTATTATTCTATAGACTACCGAAATTATGATGATAAATCAGTAGAGCTCGTCGTGTGGGGCACCTCCGCAGAGAAGCGTCAGGCCGCGCTCACGTTCCTTCGAAAAAAAGGCTATGAGCCGACAGACTACCGCATACAGTACGATGGCTACAAAAATCCATTGGAGGCAAACTGATGCAGCGCCAATCTATTCGCATAGCGCTTTCACTCATAGGAATAATTGCCGCATGCATAGGTGCCTATGCACTCTGGAACTACATATACTCGTTTCAAGAAGTAACATTTCGCTTTAATTCAGCACAGGGATACGTCGAGATAGTTGGAGCCGACAAACAAAAGCTATACCCAATCGATGCTCAGCCAGTACGTCTCAAAAAAGGCGAGTACGCCATGCGTAACGTTGGCAATAATATCAAACTAGAGGCACGCACACTTACAGTAGATAGCACCACATATACTATTAATACAACCTTTAATTACACTGACTCATACCTCCGGTCACTATACGTACATGAACGCACTGCGATTGAAGCACTCCTACGTCAAAGTTACCCGAAAGCAGAAACAGACTACACTCTCGCACGAGGTAGGCTATATCACCAAGGTGAGTACTATGGCGCGATTCTTATCGCACGCGATCCACTAGGGGATAACGCAGATACTTTGCGTATTCTAGCCGAGAAAAAAGACGGTAAATGGCAACTTCGTTCCATGCCACCTGCGCCCATCTTGAGCGTTCCGTTCTACCGTGATGTCGATCGCTCTATTCTTCTCGACATCAATCAAGCGAAATAACAGCCGCACTATCAATACCCGTATAAGCACTCGTGCTAGTGATAAACATCTGATTACCTCGACATTTTTCTGCCAGACGCTGCTGACGCGTTTCGTCGAGCTCAGCAAACACATCGTCGAGTAGTACAATAGGCGAGAGACCTGTCGCAGCCTCCGCTACATCTACCTCAATAAACTTCAACGCCAGGATGACACTTCGTATTTCACCGCGAGAGGCTACTGCCATCGCTGGTGAGCCATTGAATTCAGAGATGATGTCGTGCCGGTGTGGACCAGTGCTTGTAAAGCCAAGTAATTGATCTCTTTCGAAATTCTGATGCAGTTCGTTTACAATCTTCTGCTCAATCCCGTCTATCATAGTATGGGAATAATGAAGGGAGACGGTGTCGTCTGTACCAGCGATACTCTGATATGTATCCGTGAGAGATTGGTTGATACGTTCAAGTACTTGAGTACGCTCACGGATTATCTCGGCACCATACTCTGCGATCGCCATATCCCAGACAAATACATTGTCTCTCGAGACATACTGCTGCTTCAGGAGTGCGTTACGCTGCTTAAGCGCTCTGTCATACTTACGGACAGTTGCTGGGTACTGTGGATTGATTTGAGCTATAAACGTATCGACGAACTGTCGACGGCGCGCAGGCGAACCATTAAGTAGTCGTAAATCGTCCGGTTCAAATAATATGATTGGATATTTTTTGGCAGCGGGAAGACGATAGGATATCTTTGTGTCTACTTCAAACTGTTTACGACCCGACTGCTTAGCACTGTCAAATTTAACGATACGTGGCTCGTTGTCAGCTAGCGCCACATCGATACGCCACCATGATTCATCGCGTGTCAAGATTTCGCTATCTGTGCCGCGAAATGATGAGCCGCGCAGCGCAATATGAAGTGCTTCGAGTAAGGTTGTTTTACCAGATCCATTCTTACCGGTAATCACACTTACGCGCGAAGAAAAAGTGAACTTTGCATCACTGTGACTTCTGGTGTGCTGGACACGGAGCCCGGATACTTCCATATTGCCTAGCTCTTAAGTGGCATGATGATGTGTTTGTAGTTCACGTCTTTGCCATCGGCAGTCAAAACAGTAGGGGCGAGTTTTCCAGAGAAGCTAAATGAAACGTTATCTCCATCTAGAACAGACAATGCTTCACTAAGATATCGCGAGTTAAGCGTGACGGTACCACCTCCAGTGATCTTAGCATCGGCTTCCGAGGTATTTTCGCCCAGTTCCGAGGCGATTGAGTGAAGCGAAAGAAGCTTCGTATCTTCGTCGGCACGAATCGTCACACTGCCACCAGAATCACGCGCAAAAAGGCCCGCTATTTTAGTGATGCGTACAAACTCGTTTTTCGGAAGCAGCACATGAGTGTCGGTCTTTTCGGGTATGAGTTGTCGGTAGGGAGGGAAGTTGCCGCTAATCAGCTGACTCGTCACTTCAGCTTCGTCGAGACGGAAACGAACTTGGGATTCATCAAACAACACTTCGATCTCTTTGATGTCATCGCTGATGGTACGAAGTACCTCCTGTAAACTTGTGGTCGGTACGATTGCTGCAACCTCGCTAGTTGTCTTCACGAGTCGTCGCTCAGAGAGCCGATACCCGTCAGTGCCAGCAAGATACAAGCCACCTTCATGTGAATGCCAGTACACACCTGTTAAAACGGGTCTAGTAGCATCATTTGAGGTTGTCACGATTGTCTGACTCACTGCTTGTTTGAAATCACTCGCAGCGATACTATAACGTACTGCCACATCCTCTTCGATCACAGGTAGTTCAGGAAAGTCCTCAGCTCCTAGACCATTAATGACCGAACTATATTTACCAGATGATAGGTGGAGCTGCGTGCCTTTTACCTGTAACTCGATAGTTCCTTTTGGCAGACTCGAGACAAAGTCAGTCACGAGACGAGCGGGGATTGTGATTGCACCAGGTGTCGTAATCTTGGCTCCTACAAATTGAGTGGAAGCTATTTCCATGTTCATTGCAGCTACCAATAAACGGTTACCGTCTGTACGGAGCAAGATGTTATTTAAGATCGGTAATTGTGTACGGCTACTTGCTACTCGTCCAACTGCACTAAGTGCTCGAGTGAGATTTTCTTGTAAAACTGAGAGCTCCATAGTTATATACTTTTTCCTTTCTTTAATTTGTATGGGTAATTATAGGTACTGTGGATAACGTGGATAAGTCGAGCCAGTACAGAGGTGATCGAGCACGAATCTTCTGTTGAAAACATAGGGGATGAACTGGGTAGAACATTGTGGATGAATTGAGGGTTGTACGCAGGCTGTTGAGTAACTCGTGTAGTTTGTTTACCACCTGTGGATACGAACACACAAGTTATCCAGTCACGAGTCCCCTGTGAATACACATCTTGTCCACAGCTACGCATATAATTTATCCTTTATCTCTGCAACATGTTCACGAATACTGAAATCAAGCTTGATTGCTTTTTCGATTTTTTCGATTGAATGGATGGCGGTCGTATGGTCTTTGCGTCCAAGTTCGCCCGCTATCTTCGGGAAGCTGAGATGTAGCTCGCTACGAAGTAGGTACATTGCGATCTGGCGCGGAAGCACGATATGTTTGTCTCGTTTCGCGCTACACATTTCGATTGTTGAAATTTGGAAGTATTTTGCAGTTCGATCTATGATTTGTTTTGATGTGATGTGTTGAGGGCGAGTGCGGCGCACGTTGCCGATCAAACCCTCTGCTGTAGAGATGTCTGGCTCAATACCTCGCATTTCGGCGTATGCAAGCAGCTGGTTGAGCGCACCTTCAAGTTCGCGGACGTTTGTCTTGATGTTTGCTGCGAGGTACTCCACAGTTTCCTTACCTAGCGTAATGCCAGATAAGTTAGCTTTTGCTTCAATGATTGCGCACCTTGTTTCAAAATCCGGCATCTGGATATCAATCGCCATACCCCATTCAAAACGGCTACGCAGACGCTCTGTGAGAGTCGGGATGCTCTTCGGTGGTTTGTCGCTACTGATTATGATTTGCTTGTTTGCCTGATGGAGAGCATTGAACGTATGGAAAAATTCTTCCTGTACTTTTTCTTTTCCTGCGATAAACTGCATATCGTCGATAATTAGTACGTCGACATTACGATATTTTTCGGAAAAGCCACTTTTCTTGAAGCGAATCATCTCGATAAACTCTTTTGTAAACGTTTCCGTATTTATATACAGGATACGCGCAGATGGATCAGTGGCCTTGATCTTATTGCCGACGGCTTGCATGAGGTGTGTCTTGCCAAGTCCCACGCCACCGTAAAGGAAGAGAGGGTTGTATTTAGTGCCAGGGCTATTTGCAACTGTATGGCATGCGGTATACGCCAAATCGTTACTTGAACCAACTATAAAGTTGTCGAAAGAATAGCGGGGATTGAGTGTGTTTGAGGCGATCTGCTCCGTGCGAGTCTGTGGAAGCTGCATAAACTCTTCTTTTGGCGGGGCGGTTTTTGTTGTCTCGCGATTGATGACAGTCTTTTTGCCTTTTGTATTGACGACGTAGTTAATAACTTTCGCATCAACACCATTTTTCTTCAGGATTGATTTTACCTGATCGTCGTACTTAATTTGGAACTGACGTATAGCAAAGACATTCGGTACTGCAATAGTAATATTGTCTTCATTGTCATCGAGGAGCTCGGTATTTTGAAACCAAGTGGCAAACGTGGCATGTGAGACTGATAGCTCGATTTCACCGAGTACGCTTTGCCACAACGAATGTGTAGTCGCCATCGTTCGTTCCTCTCCCTCTCTCCACTAGTTATTTACCCATATATATTTCCGTGGGTGTCTGTGTATAAACTATATAGAAACCAAGAGTTTTCCACAAGTTGTAGGGTGATGTAAAAATCAACTCGCAATGACGATCATTTATCCACAGGTTTGAACTTCATCTGTAATACTGTGGATAAACATGGGTAAAAAGGGGACAACTCATATAGTAGGGTATAGATATGACACATTTGCAAACCCATACCTTGAATAATTAACAGAGATACGCTAAAATAGAACGGATATGCCAAAGCGAACACACCAACCACACACACGTCACCGCGCTCGTACGCACGGTTTTCGTGCTCGCATCTCGACCAAAGCTGGTCGTGCTGTGATCAAGCGCCGCCGAATCAAAGGCCGTGCTCGTCTAACGGTCTAGTCCCGTTTAGGCACTAAAACACCCGCTCTAATATGAGCGGGTGTTTTATATAAAATGCTATACTAAGTAACAGATATATTATGCTAGCGCAAAAAAATAGGTTTCACGGCCATGCCAGTCTCAAATACGTCTACCGCAACGGAAAAGTGTCGCGGTCACGCTTGTTTGTGGTGCGTGCGATTGCCAATTCGCGTCGTAGCGATTCTCGCTGTAGTGTAGTGGTGAGCAAAAAGGTTCTCAAGAGCGCAGTCGGACGCAACAGAATCCGTCGACGTACGTACCATATTTTACACTCACAAATCCCTCACCTTGTCGATTCGCAAGATGTCGTGGTGATCGTATGTTCCGCGGAAGTAGCATTCATGCCGCATTCAGAAATAGAATCACAGCTCTACCAGCAATTACGAGAGTCTGACGCACTCGCACCAACAGAGTAAAAATGGTATACTACGTAGTAAGTATATAATCCGATAAGGAAGGTGAAATAAGTGAGTCCTTTTGATCTAATTATAGTTCAGCCGATATTTAATGCCCTGATGGCACTTTATGGTCTAATTCCAGGCGGCGATTTTGGTATCGCGGTGATTATATTCACTGTCATTGTCCGTCTTCTTATGTGGCCGCTCATCAAGAAGCAGCTACATCAAGTCAAGGCAATGCGCAAATTGCAGCCAGAACTACTGCGTCTCAAGAAAAAAGCAAAAGGCAATCGTCAGCTTGAAGGTATGATGATGCTCGAGCTCTATAAGAAATACAATGTTAATCCGTTTCGAACTATCGGCATCTTGCTTGTTCAGCTCCCGATATTTATCGGGTTGTATCATGTGATTCAGATCTTCACACTGCATCGTGATGAGTTGGCTCACTTTACTTATTGGTTTCTGGAGCAGTGGCAACCTGTCGCGCATCTGATACAGTACCCAGATACATTCAATCAAAATCTTTTCGGTGTAGTAGATCTAACTCAACATGCTATCAGTAGTAGTGGCGCTAGTCCGTTTTTGATATTCCTAGCGGTCGCTGCAGGCTCGTTGCAGTATATTTCATCTAAACAGACTATGCCTCAGCAGCCCACGGGTGAGAAAAAGGGTCTACGTCAGCTCATGGCTGAAGCTACCGAAGGTAAGCAGGCAGATCAATCAGAGATCAATGCTGTTGTGATGCAAAAAATGGTCAAGTTTCTCCCCATCTTCATGACAGGTATTATGCTCACATTGCCGGGTGCTATCGCACTTTACTATGCCGTATCTACAGCAGTAGCAGTACTCCAGCAACATATCCTACTCAAGCGTGACGAAGAAGAGATGGAAGACATAGCTGATATCGCAGACGAAGCAACCAAAGAGGCTGAGAAAAAAGCTAAAGCACGCGAAGCAAAGGCGAAGCATGCGGAAGTTGTCGCGACTGTTCCTGAAAAAAAGTCAAAGAAAAAGAAACAACCTCAGAAAGCTACTGTTCGCGTCGTCGCGAAGTCGACCAAAAAAGGAGGCAAGTAGATGAGTCAGCAAGAATCTATTGCACTTGCTCAGCGTACAGTGCAAGATATCATCTCGTTTTTTGAAGTGAATGTCGATACGGATGTCTCATTTGAAGACGGTGTAATCAATGTGTCAGTAGGTACAAGTGAACTCAACAGCCTTTTGATTGGCCGTAACGCAGAGACTCTGCGAAGCATTCAGTCTATTGTGGCGAGTGTACTCCGCAATCATGACGCCGAGGTGCAGCGAGTGAATGTTGACGTGGCAGATTATAAGAAGCAGCGCGCCGAGAAACTTGCCGAGAAGGCTCGTGGCTGGATCGAAGAAGTCCGTAGTACGGGTGATTCATATGTCGCAGATCTTAATGCGGCAGATCGCAGAGTAGTACACCAGGTGGCTACTGAGTATAGCGATATTCGCACTTTTTCAGAGGGCGAAGGTCGTGAGCGACGTTTGATTATCGCGCAAGCTAGCTCCTAGTAGCTACTACTTTTCTTGTAGTGCGATTTTATACTGGCCTAGAGTTTCCTGGGCCATTTTTCGCCATGAATATTTCTCGCGTTGTATTTTGCCATTTTCTATCAGAGTCGCACGAAGATCTTCGTCGGTAAGCACTCGGTCGATAGCTCGTGCCATACTACCGACATCTGTCGGAGTGAAGTATTCGGCCGCGTTTCCGAGTACCTCGGGCATACATGAAGTGTTACTACTCACCACGGGTGCGTCATACTGCATTGCTTCGAGGGGTGGTAGGCCAAAACCTTCCATGAGTGAAGGGAATACATACGCTGCGCAGTTTTCAAATAGCCAATCACGCTGATCGTCTTCGACAAAACCTGTAAAGTGAATGTTTTTATACTCTTTTTTCTCGAAATAGTCTTTTGTCATCTGAGCACTTTTATTGATGCGGCCGACGAGAACTAGGCCGAGATCTGGGTGCTTCTCGAGTAGTTTCTGGTGTGCATCGCCGAGTCGCTTGATGTTTTTGTAGTCGCTTTGCTGCCCGACGTAGAGCAAAAACTTTTCATACGGTGATTCGTAGGGAGTTACCTTTCCTGCTTGAAGTTTGTCCGCTGCTTCGTAGGTGACTACTACTTTGTCTTCGACACCTTTGTGAAATGCCTCGACTTCACGTTTAACGTTCCATGTTGGTACTAGTACGCGGCTACTAGTCGAGAGTACCCGGTGAAATACAAACCGGCCTACGATTTGCTTAGCGTGGAATACGAGCCAATTTTTGTCAGAATTATAGGTATTGAGAAGTGTTAGGTCATGAAATGTTGTGACATGCTTGCCGTTATACAACACTGGCTGTTGTGGCATACAAAAATGCACAAGATCAGGCTTCAAGGTGTTGAGGTATTTCAAGAAACTGGTCTGCTCGGCAAAAGAATAATTTCCAAAATCAATTGTCTGGATTGAGAAGTTTGGATTACTGGGGGTGTAAAAATCTTTGTCTTTTGCGGGGACGAGGATAGTGTACGTGTTCACTTGATCAATCTTCTCGAGATAGTGTATAAGTCGCTCGACATACCTACCTGTCGAACTATTGATTATGCGTGCATCGATTGCGATATGGCTCATTGTGTACTCCTCGATATTTTTTGTATTTGCGGCGTGATGTCTGTTACTGTCTTGCATATTGTTACGCCGGCTTCTGATAGTCTCTCTGATTTATATACCGCCGACTCCTGCTTACTTCCCAGTATCGCTCCCGCATGTCCGAGCTGTACCCCAGGTGGGGCTGCGTGACCTGCGATATATCCTACGACGGGTTTGGCGACTGACTTTTTGATATAGTCAGCAGCCCTGTTTTCACTTTGTCCACCGATTTCACCGATCATCACAATAGCATCGACGCTAGTATCCGCTTCAAACGCAGCTAGGCAATCGACGAAATCCATGCCCTTTATAGGGTCGCCACCTATGCCTACTACATATCGTTCACCGATCCCCGCACTTGAGAGAGCAGCGACTACTTCGTAGGTGAGGGTGCCACTGCGACTTACTACACCGATGCGACCGGGTGACAGAATGTGATTGGGAATTATACCAAGCTTAGACTCGCCCGGTGTAGCGATACCGGGGCTGTTTGGGCCAATAAGTATCGACTCGCTACCAGCCAGTCGCTGGTGTACGGCTAGCATATCATGTGTCGGGATACCTTCGGTGATACAGATAATGAGAGGTACGCTAGCTTCAATAGCTTCGAAGATAGCACCACGTGCATGTGCTGCGGGTACGAAGATAACAGTTGCATCTACTTCGTGATTGGCTTGTATGTCTCGTATTGTACTGTAGACAGGTATACCATCTACCATTTCGCCGGCCTTGTTTGGAGAGGTACCTGCAATTATGCGTGTACCGTATTCGCGCATTGCACGAGCATGAAACGATCCATGAGATCCAGTAATACCCTGGACGATGACATGCTGAGGGTTGAAGGTACTAGGCATTGATTGCTCCTATCGCGGCATCAAGAGATTCGTAAAGCACTATGCTGTGCTCGGAAAGCAGCGTATGTGCCTCCGCGACATTTGTACCTTCTAGTCGAATCTTGAGGGCTGGTAGACCTTTTATTTCTTCGCGTGCGGCGATGATAGCTCGAGCTACCTCGTCGCAACGTGTAATACCCGCAAATATATTAATCACTATCGCTTCTAGTTCGGAATACTTCATTAGCTCGTGAAAAGCTGCCATTACCGTCTCTTTGCTTGCACCGCCACCGATATCGAGAAAGTTCGCAGGCGTGTAGCCAGCAGCTTGTACAGCGTCGACAGTCGCCATAGCGAGTCCAGCTCCGTTGGCTATGGTTGCTACAGTCCCGCGTAGATTAAGCTCTACGAAGTTTGCACTAAGGGGTATGTCGTAGAAATTCCAGTCTGGATGGCGGAAGGTTGCGGCGTTGTCAAGTTCCATTTTACAGTCTGCAGCTACCAGCTCACCAGCCTTTGTCACTACGAGTGGATTGACCTCTAGCGATAACGCATCATTTTTCTTGAGGCAGTCGAGTAATTGATCGAGCAATTCGCCCAGTGCAAATTCATGAGACTCTAGACCGAAGTACTCAGCTAACCTGAGAGCGCGGGATTTCGAGTCGTTGTCTATAACTTCACGAAAAAACGCATCTTTTGGTTGCGATTCTATATCCACGCCACCATCACGGTGGGCGAGTAGCACGACGGCTTGCTCGTCGCGGTTCACTGAGAGGTTTAGATAAAACTCTTGTTTGATGTCGAGTAATTCCTCGGCAAGTACACTCTCTGGCATGTAGCCATCAATATTTGCGGCAAATACAGATTGTAGTGTAGTGGCTAGAGCCGCTTGCTCGTGCACAATTTTCACACCACCAAACTTGTTGCGTCGCCCCGTGAGCACTTGCGCTTTGATGACAGTCGGAAATAGTGTGGGTATGTCGCTAGGAGTTCTGAGGAGCTCGGAGTTGGGTATAGTCACACCAGAGTGCGATAAGAGTTGTTTTGCTTCGTGTTCGAGAAGACGCATATATACCAACTAAACTATTTCTTACCTGTAAAAAATGCACGAAAATTTCGCAACCCAGTTTGTTCTAAGGGGATGTCATGGAGAATGATACTCGCTATGTATGCTGCCGACACTTTTTTATTTGACTGAATCTCATGCCGTTTTTTTAGTGAATGAGGTATAAGCCATAAAGATAGCAACCATCCTTGTAGCGCAGGTAGACCTCGGCCATGCACAATAGAGTTTCCAAGTATCAGCAGGTACGCAAGCATAAAGCGAGGCAAAATCGTAAACATGAGCTTCGTCGGTACATTTTTTAGAAATACAACGGGAAGATTCTTAAAAGTCTGCCTAACCGCCAACCCAGGCACCTTGTTAGTACTTGCGCTTAGCTTATGGTAGGCAATGGCGCCGGGGGTGTAGCGAACTTTGTAGCCAGCAAGTTGCGCTCGAAAGCAAAAGTCAACGTCTTCGAAATACATAAAAAGTACTTCATCAAGTAGTCCAACTTGTCGAAATACTTCACTTTGAGCGATAAACCCTCCACCTGTTGCGCCAAATATATATTCATGTTGCTGAGGCGCATCACTAATTAAACCATCTCTTCCGCGAGGTCCAGGTATACCCCAAGTAGTATAAAAATCACCACTCGTGTCGAGGGTTTTTTTGTCTGTTCGCGCCAGTATCCCCGTTGTGATACCTATCGACTTGTCTACAGTAAACTCGTTCGTTAAATACTCTACCCAGCGGCTATCGGCGGTTGCATCTGGGTTGAGTGTGCCTATGAATTCGTATTCTTTTTTAAGGGCAGTACGTACGCCAACATTGATGCCACCTGTAAACCCGGAGTTCACGGGGTTTTTAATAAGAGTGATCGAGTCGCCTTTTTGACGGATGTATTCCTCAATTCGTTCTACGGAATCATCACTTGAATTGTTGTCGACAAAGATAATATCTGGTACGACCGTTTGGCCTAGCAGAGAATTCGCACACTCGATCGAATCTTCAGCGCAATTCCAGTTGAGGATAATAATAGCTACTCTGTTCATAATCTATCAACTATCATATAATTATTAGAGCAACTATGAAACTATCAAATATACTGAGTCGCCAAAATCGCATACTTTTGCGCGAACTAGTGATTACGGATTTTAAACTTCGATACCAGGGTTCTGTACTTGGTTATATTTGGTCACTACTCAAACCATTAATGCTGTTTGCAATTATGTTCGTTGTATTTGTGCATTTTATGCGCTTTGGAGCTGGGATACCGCACTTTGCAATATCTCTATTGCTTGGATTGGTGCTGTGGACTTTTTTCAATGAGTCTACCAACCAAGGTATGCAGGCTATAGTGAATCGTGGTGATTTGATTCGTAAAATCAATTTCCCGAAGTACATCATAGTCATATCAGGCACGATATCTGCACTAATCAATCTAGGGCTAAACTTACTTGTGGTGTTTGTGTTTATGATGTTTGATGGCGTTCAGATTGGGTGGAGTTTCCTTCTATTTCCTGTAACTTTGGTGATTATTTATGCTTTCTCGTTGGGACTGGCATTTTTCCTTGCAGCGGCATATGTGAAATATAGAGATATTTCGCATTTATGGGAGGTATTCCTTCAGGGATTATTCTATGCAACACCAATTATATATCCACTTCAGATGGTAATAGATAAAGGTGGAGATTTTGCAGCACAAATATTAATGCTAAGCCCGATCGCCGTGCTATTTCAGCAGGCAAGAGCAGATGTACTAGGACATGAGTACATGATCACTGCCAGCCAACTTTCGGACAATATATTTTATTTGGCGTTCCCCTATGTTGTTGTCGCAAGTGTAATTGTTTTGGCGATATTTTACTTTAAGAAAAACCAGAAATATTTTGCGGAGAGGGTGTAGATGACTACAAAAAAAGAAATCGCGATCTCTATCGAGAATCTTCATAAGACATTTAGATTACCTCATGAACAACATTCCGGACTAAAGCAGATGGTAATTGGTGCGCTACGACGTAATCGCAAGAAAGGTTATGAACTACATCATGTGCTCAAAGGACTCGATTTTGAGATCGAGGCAGGTGATTTTTTTGGCATTGTCGGACGTAACGGTAGTGGTAAAAGTACGCTACTAAAAACCTTGGCGGGTATCTACAGCCCTGATAAAGGCGCAGTACAAGTAAACGGTACTCTTGTTCCTTTTATTGAGCTTGGCGTTGGATTTAACCCTGAGCTTACCGGGCGAGAAAATGTGTTTCTGAACGGCGCGCTACTCGGTTTTAGTCGTGACGAGATGAGTGCTATGTATGAGGATATTGTTAAGTTTGCAGAATTAGCAAAGTTCATGGATCAAAAACTCAAAAACTATAGTTCAGGTATGCAAGTTCGCCTAGCGTTCTCTATAGCGATTCGTGCAAATGCGGATATCTTATTGCTTGACGAAGTCTTAGCTGTGGGGGACGAGTCGTTCCAGCGTAAATGCTTTCAGTACTTTGCTGAACTCAAAAAGAACAATAAAACAGTTATATTGGTGACTCATGACATGGACGCAGTCCAACGTTTCTGCGACAAAGCGATTATGATAGAGAAAGGAAAAATAGTTGCTAGTGGACGCTCGTCGGAAGTGGCACAAAAATATCGAGAACTTTTTGCTGCCGACAGTAATATACCGCAATCTACCACAAAAAAACAAAATCGAGACGGGACAATCGAGACGGACTTTATCCAGGCGAAGATTAATCTGAGGAAAACGTCAGAAAAACTCACGTTTGACATTACCGTGCGACAAAAAAAACCGCTCAAAGAAGATTCTATCGTCGCACTAGGTTTGATACGTGACACGGGAGAACAGGTATTTAGGTGGGCATCTGACGAAAAGACTAAAGATGTGCTGAGTTTCGATCCAGCACATATCACGCTTGAGCTACAAAATATATTTCCAGAGGGAACTTACGATATTCTGTTTGTAGTGAAGTCAAGAGACCGGTCAGAGGATTATGGGACTTTTACGGACATTTTGCAATTTGAAATTGAATCAAGAACAGATCATCCATGGGATACATACTGGAAGCCACAGGAGAGGTTTACAATTGAGCCGAGTAAGGTTGGAGGTAGATAGATGTACACAACCGACAAAAGCGCACAGATAGTATTGAGTTTACTGAAACAATATGGCATCAGAAAAATAGTTGTGTCCCCAGGCACAACCAATGTGCCTATCGCCATGACGGTTCAGAATGATCCTTGGTTTGAAGTGTATTCTGTCGTAGATGAGCGTAGCGCTGCCTACTTTGCGACAGGACTTGCCTACGAATCGGGTGAGCCGGTAGTAATATCTTGTACCGGAGCAACGGCGTCTAGAAACTATCTATCAGGACTCACGGAGGCGTATTATCGCAACCTGCCAATTATTGCCCTAACATCTCAGCATCACGTGGCGGACAGACGAGATCTTACGCCTCAGGTTACTGATCGTTCGGTAAGTCAGAATGATATTAAAAAGGTATCAGCTATGCTACCGGTAGTAAAAGATACCGAGGACTTCGAGCGTTGCGAGACACTAGTGAACGATGCGTTAATAAAGGCAACCACTAGAGGCGGTGGACCGGTACATATTAACTTGCTTGTCGACTCCTCGTACCCTTTCACTCAGCAGCCCTCCGACTTTATTGCAAGAAAGATACAATACTATGATGATGAGTTGATATCTCATTGTATGAAAGACTTGAAAAACGAGCTAAAAGATAAAAAAATAGGTGTATTTATTGGCTCGCACAGGAAGTTTACATCTGATGAGTTGAAGTCAATCGAACAGTTCGCTGACTCCTATGACGTTGCATTTTTCACAGACCACACCTCTAACTATAAGGGGAAGAATCAGGTACTTATTGCTCAGATATTTGGCGCACTGAGGTCTACGAATAAGCCAGACCTAGTGATTGACATGGGCGGCATTACCGGTGATTATGATATCAATAGCGCATTAGAAGGTATTGATGTATGGCGTCTCAGTGAAGATGGGGAGATTCATAATCGATTCCATCGGATGACCAAGCTTTTTGATAGCAAGGAACGACGATTCTTCGAAATACTTGTGGGACGAAAAAACAGTAAGCACAGTTACTTTAAGTCACTCGCTACTGAAGCCGATAGATTTATCGTACCTGAAATGCCGCTGTCTAATACTTACATATCTGGTCGACTCGCAGCTACTATCCCTGCAAACTCTAATCTACACATGAGCATTCTTAATAGCTTGAGAAATATGAACTTTTACCCACTCGATAAATCTATTGATGCTAGCTGCAATGTGGGTGGCTTTGGTATAGATGGACCCGTCTCGACGCTTATCGGGCAGTCTATGGTACACGAGGATAAACTCTACTTCGGTCTTATAGGTGATCTTGCATTCTTCTATGACATGAATGCGCTTGGTATTCGTCATGTTGGTAGTAACCTACGTATGTTAGTCGTCAATAACAATCAAGGAGTTGAATTTCGTCTTAATTCTATACTTGAAGGCCATTGGGGAGAGAAAACAAATGATCTGATAGCTGCCACGGGACATAACGGTAGTGTAAAAGCTTGGGCGGAATCTGTCGGGTTTAGATACTTATCCGCGGATAATATTGATACTTTTGATCAGCAAATCGATGAATTTTGCTCACCTGACGTAGGCTCATTTGACCGACCGGTTATTTTTGAGGTATTTACAAATACTGATGACGAACAAACGGCGCACGATCTAATAAGAATGTAGGGGTATGGTGAAAAAACGAATACTATTACTTGGCGGCACCGGTGCTATGGGTGTGTACCTAGTGCCCGAGCTACTAAAACAGGGTTATCGAGTCGATATCACAACTAGGTCTGCTGGATATCGGTCGGGCGTGAATGTGCGCTATATTCAAGGAAATGCATGCGACACTGACTTCTTGGTGCAGGTGTTGGCATCTAATTATGATGCAGTGGTAGATTTCATGGTGTATCCGACGACTGAGTTTAGCAAGCGTATAGATATACTACTTGAAAGCACTTCGCAGTACATCTTCTTATCGACTTACCGAGTGTATGCGGATAGTAAGGGTCCGATACGAGAGTCATCACCTCGACTTCTTGATGTATCTGAGGATAAGACTTATTTGGAGACAGACGAATATGCACTTCAGAAAGCGCGCCAAGAGGACATTCTGAGGACCCATGCACGTAAAAACTGGACTATTGTACGTCCATCAATTACCTATTCCAAGAACAGGTTTCAGCTTGGTGTACTCGAGGCTGGTGTCGTTGTGCGTCGGTCGCTTGAGGGTAAGTCCGTAGTGTTTCCGATGGAAATGCTCGAGAAGACCACAACGATGACTTGGGCTGGTGATGTCGCAAAAATGATAAGCAGACTTGTATTGAATGACAGTGCATTACAAGAAGATTTCAACGTCGTAACTTCAGAACACCATACCTGGTCGGAAGTCGCAAGATATTACTCGTCAAACATTGGTCTTAAGATCAGACATATAACACTTGAAAGGTTCCTGCAAATCTACGATAATCCATACCAGGTACAGTACGATCGAATGTACAATCGCCGTATGGACAATAGTAAAGTTCTGGCTGCGACGGGTCTTGAACAGGGTGATTTAATGAGTCTGGAGCAGGGACTACGGCGAGAACTGCAATACTTTTTGAGTGATCCAAAGTTTAGTGATCTACATCAAGAATTGAACAATCGTATGGATGTGTTTACAGATGTATCAGTTCAAAAAATTCGCAAAAAACTACGACCACGCTCAAGGATTCGCGAAGCGCGCTCAAAAATTAGGATTAGAAATCGACTGAAGGATATTAAGCAGAAGACGCGCATTAGGACTCGACTGAAAGTGTTGGCTGCAACTCGACAAAACGCACAAAAAGACGGCGTTATACTCACGATGAATTCTATATTCAACTACGGAAATGTAGCTCAGAGGTATGCGCTACAAACGGTACTGAAAGAATACGGATATACTTTCGATAATGTAAACATGCCGGGATGGTACGATGCCGTCGGAGATGAGATATTTGGAGAGATGAGGCATTTTGTTGCTAAGTATATCGGTGGCGTGCCATACGATCCTGATATGCTACAGGGTTATGGTGCATATATAGTCGGGTCCGATCAAGTGTGGCGTAAATGGGGGGATGTTGACTGGGAGGTCTATACCCGATACTTTTTTGCATTTATAAAAGACAGCCAAGCGAAAAGAATTAGTTATGCGGCGAGCTTTGGGGTTGATAGTCTTAGTGAAGCAGGTATCGATTCAAGTAAGGTAGATGAACTAGGTGAGCTGCTAGGGCGGTTTACGGCAATATCTGTTCGTGAAAAATCTGGGGCGCAACTTGTTGATGAGCTCATGAGCGCTAAGGTCTCTAGGTCGAGTGTAGTGCTTGATCCCACTCTGTTACTAACAAGTAAAAATTACTCTGATCTGATTGATGAGTCTAAGGTAAGCGATACACGTACAGCTCGTGTCTTTTGTTATGTTATCGATCAAACAGACGAGAAGAAACGACTAGTTCAGGAGGTTGCAAAAGATTATGGGCATGATTTTTACATCCTTCATCCAAGATTCGATAGAGAGTACGAACCGGTTGAGTGGTGGTTGAAGGGTTTTCGAGATTCTGATTTTGTGATTACCGATTCTTTCCACGGTACAGTGTTTGCAATTATTAATCATAAGAATTTTGTGGTGTTTAACAACTCAATGCGTGGAAGCGCCCGATTCGAAACACTACTCGATAGTATGGGGATAAGTAAGTCTCGATTGGTCCATAGCGATGTTACCGCGAGTGCAATAAAGAGCATGCAGCTGATTGATTGGGCTGAGGTGGATGCAAGGCTTGAGGCTCTCAGGGGCACTAGTCTAGAATGGCTACAGTCTGCATTAGGCAAGAAGTGATTTACTCAGCCAAGTCCTCAGCAGAAATGTATCTGAATCTGTTTTGGGACGCTTCCCAGTCGGTGCGATAATAATCTTTGCCTAATACAGTAATTTTGTCTGTGAACAAAGCGCGCGAGTCTTTTTGTATAGATTCAAATTCTTTTTTGCGTACAGGATCAACTTTCTTGGTAGTATTCTTAACAGTCATCCATTTGGCCTGTATACTGACCGGACTAACCTCGCCCAGTTTATTAACGGGCACCCCAATGAGTTTATTGCTTTTGCGATCAGATTCTGTACGCGCATACCATGTGTCCGATATTTTGATTTGATCTACAAAGTAATATGTGGTTCCAGAAGGAATGGGCGTTTCTACTACGGCACCTGTAAGCACCTGGTATTTTGACGTAGCTGCTGTAGTAGTCATGATGCGAGGTTCTGTGAAATCATAAAAAGGATTGGAGGCTACTATTTCTCCTAGTGAGTCAAAAGGCACAGCGTAATTGGTATTGTTGTCTGCTGCTAGTTGAGCATACGTTACCCCAGAGACTCGTACAAATTTATTGAAATAGTAAATATTTTTCTCCGAGAGGGAACCGACTATTGCGCCCGTAAGTACATCAATTTTTTGAAGAGTCTTCTTGGTTATCATGTTTCGTGGTGTAGCAAAGTCAAACATGCGGAAGTTTTCTACGTCTGCTGCAACAAATCCACCAGTACGATTGTTTGCTTTCTCCCACTCGGTTCGGTAATAGGTTGTGTTATTTACCGTTACTTTATCGGCAGCGCGAAATAATGATGCCGAAGGAGAATATTCTAACTTCTTGTCACGAATCGTATCTCTTTTTTGGGAATCTTTATTAAGAACCATGTATGTGGTTGGTATCTTTTCGAAGTCTATCTCAGATAATTCGTTAGCAGGGAAGCCGTCTAGGTTCCCGTTGTTACGGTCCCATTCGGTGCGCGCGATCCAACGATTGCTTATCAGTACTTTGTCAACAAATTTTGCTTGAGTACCGGCACTGATAACGGGACCGAATCGTTGTCCTGTGTATGCCCGGATCTTCTGAGTTTGCGAAGTGACTTTCATCCATCTCGGGTCGTCTAGACTTGCAAACCCTGATGCATGAGTACTGCCAAACCAATCTGTAAATAGGAGCCAGAAGTTACGGTTTCCGTAGGCACCGCACGAATCGCCAGAGCCATAGCCCGCGTTAAGCGCTGACTGATTCGGCTGATATGGGGTATATCGGTACAGGGCGGAGGTGGTTCGGTTTTGGATGTGCACCAGAGATCCTCCGCATGCTGCATTTGGATTGTATTGTACGAACGTATATCCAACGGGGTAATTGCTCCAACCGCCGTTTAATACGACGCGGAATAGGTTTGCGGATTGTTTGAGTTGGTTTTCAAGACCAAAGTACTGAGCATCACAAGGAGCGGTGTCGGGACAACCGTAGCCAGTAGCTGTTCGGTACTGTACGCTGTTTGGCCATGTATCCGTTACAAGGCCTTGCTCTTTTTCGAGTAGTACTATGAGTGCTTGGGGGTTAATACTGTAGTCCTGGGCAACTTGCCAGATAATTTGAGCCGCAGATTTACCACCAAACGATTCTTTCGCCATACATACGAACTTGCCATCGCGTATGCTGTACTGGAGGTGAGGGTACCAGGACGCCATATGGGTATTTGTATTGTTGCAGGCGTTTTTGCTGTCTAAGAAGGTTTGAATTTGTTGAACGCTCATGCTACTTTTGTTGGACATGACCGCATCAGACATGATATTGCCCGGATCGAAACTGCGTATGTCGGCCGCTCGACTGGTTGACTGAAAAACGACGTAGCTTAGCGAGATACAGACAAGTAAGGTGGCTGCTACTATAGCGCTACGAAAGATTTTTGTGCGAGATGATCTAGAGATCTGTATTGTCATATCGTTGCACTACCTGAAAGAGAGCCGCTTTTACTGTCGCCCGTTATCTTGATAGTGATTGACCAAGTGCCGCCACTTAACTCGGATGTGGGGATATCGAATCCTTCGCAGGTAGATGAAGAGGGGTTTTGTGCGATCTGGCTGGAGCGAGTAATGGTCTTTGAGCCATTTGTCAGTGTAAGCTGGCAAGCGCCGGAGCTAAGAGTTTGGTTAATGGTTGTGCGTATAATAAGGGTAGTGCCAGCTACAGCACTGTAATTGATGGATCCAGACAGGTCACTAGCCTGATTGGGGTTGTCGCCTTCATAGGCTGGGGTGATATCTTTTTCCTTTTCATGGGTCGATTGGGAGTTTGTATCGCCGGAGGTGTTGTTTGAATGTGTAGTATCCGTGCTGTTATTGTGTTGCGATGGTTGCTTTTTTTGTTGATATTCAGCTGCTTGATTACTGTTATCTTGACTAGAATTTCGGTGTATCCATAAATAGGTTGAGACGCTGACGCATGCAAGCAGTGCGACTATCACTACAGCTACAATGAGAGGTTTTTTGCTTGTTTTTTTCTGTATCCTCATGATGTATACCTGTTTATTTTTTGTATAGATAACTATAGTTTGTATACATTATAACATAAACAGTAGCTTTTTGTCGATAACTGAAGTTCACTTGCGGCAACACGGATCCTAGGTGGCGTGCAAGAGGTATTTGGGGTATAATCGTGACACATGAATGATGTGTTAGTATCGGTTATTTGCACAAATTACAACAAGGGTGAATGGATTGCTGAGGCGATCGAGAGTTTCTTGCGTCAAGAAACAGACTTTCGTTATGAGATTGTCTTGATCGACGATTGCTCCACGGATCAGTCTCGAGATATAGTCAAGAAATATGCTAAAAAATACCCCAATAAAATAAGGGCTTTCTACAATAAAGAGAACCTAGGTATTACGAAAACCTGGAAGAAGATCTGCAAAGAAGCACGTGGCAAATATATTGCCAGGTGTGACGGAGATGATTATTGGGTTGATGATCTCAAGCTTTCCAAGCAGGTTGCCCTGTTGGCTAAAAACAAGAATTCATTGTGGTGTACTACTGACGGTAATACAGTGAACCCGGACGGCACGATCGTGCAGCGTGCGGTATTTGAGTCGGGTACGACCAAGCGCTCGACTTCGTATGCTGACATGCTAGCTACAAAAGGCTTCACAATGCCTTCGGCTTGGTTAGTTGATGCAAAACTTATGCAACAGATTAATGCCGAGATGAGTGATACTGCTGTTGACGATACTTTCAATATTCAACTCGACCTTTTTCAAAAAACTACCCTCACGTATCTGCCAGATGTAACCGTCTCTTATAGGGTAAATGAAGGTTCAGATTCACGCCCAACAGATTCGGAAGCGGTGAAAGCTAGAGATGTGCGGCTCCTTGAAACCCAACTTGAGTACATCGATAAATACAAAGACGTCAGTTATCGTGAGATAATAGAGCATTTGTTGCGTCACTATATAGACAATGACGAGCGGTTGCGACTCCTTCAGCGTCAGCATGAACTTATTACATCCCAAGAAAAGATGTTAGTTGACAAGGATACAATACTACAACAGCAACATGAGTCTCTTCGAAAGAAAGACGATGAAATATCGGATATAATAAATTCTAAGAGGTATAAAATCGGTAAGGTTGCCGTGCAACCTATTTCGACAATTAGATCGCTATTGAAGCGAAGGGAATAACATGACAGCCAGGTCTTCATTACATAAGTTAAAGCACAAAACAAGGATACGCACTAGATACCGCGACGCAAAGAAAAAAGCCAAAACAGTTGGCTATATATATCGTACCAACGGTATGCAGGGTCTATCAATGTACGTGCGTGATGGAATAGAGAAACGTACGCGCAAGCCATCTCCAGTGAATCACGCAGGAGATGTGTTGATTATTACTATCGACAACGATATGCTCAATCACTATCGTACAGAGCACATGATAGAGACATTCGAGTCTACTGGAGTTGAGGTTGGGACGGTTTTGTATTATGACCTTCGCCCAGAGCACATTAAGAGGTATAACGTGTTTGTGTTTTATCGATGTCCCTGGATGCCTGAGTACAAGAATATCTTTGAGGAGATTCGTAGAAAAAATAAAGTACCAGTATATGCAGTCGATGACCTGGTGGTCGACAAGAAGTATACCGACACTCTAGCTGTAGTACAGGCACTTAACGAAGAAGATCGCAAGGTGTACGATGACGGTGTGGAGCGGCACGGTAAACTGATGAAACATTGTGATTACGCTATCACTACTACTCAGGCATTGGCTGATGAGCTAGTTAAGTATAAGAATCTCAAGGAAGTGCATATTGATCGAAATATGAGAAGTGACGAGACGATATATCACTCGGATGATGCGCTTAAAAAGGTGATTCGTGACGACAGTAAGGTGGTGATAGGTTATTTCTCTGGCACAAACACCCATAATGAAGATTTCCAGATGGTAGCTCCCGCGCTGACTCGTATTTTAGACAAATACAGTAATGTGCAGATAAAATTAACGGGCAGAATCGACGCGCCAGAAGAGCTTAAGGGGTACGAGGATAGACTGATATTTACGCCACTTGTTGATTGGCGTCGCTTACCGTTCGAAATGAGGGCTTGTCACATCACGCTTGCCCCGCTTGTTGACTCGATATTTAACCGAGCAAAGTCTGAGCTCAAATGGGCGGATTCTGCACTTGTACAAGTCCCTATTGTAGCAAGTGATATGGGCGCAAGCCACGACGTAGTGCAAAATGGTAAAACAGGTGTTTTAGTTGATAACACGGAGGATGCCTGGTTTGATGGTATCGCGCAACTCGTGGAAAGTGAAAAGTTGCGAGAAAAGATCGGAGTACAAGCTCGAGAATATGTACTCGAGAATTATCGTACATCGAGTCCGCGCGCAGCTGATCTAACCAAGTTTATCAAAAAGATTACTCCACCTGTCATTGCCTTTGGGGGTGTAAATATAGGCGCATTGTCCGGCGGCAACATGATTGTTAAAAAGCATATGGATATACTTCAGCAGGCCGGCTCTATTGTGTATGGTGTGGAAAATATGGGCTATCATGAAGACGACAAGTGGCTCCATCTTAATAGGGAAGACGACAAGAAATATGATATTTTTCGAGTCCACAGCCACCGCGCAGTAGATAAAGTAAAATTATCAATGGCATTCGATAGGTTTGTAGCTACGTTTTGGGCGAGCGTTGAAATGGTGGATGAGTACACTCACATGAATCAGGGTGGCAAGAAGCTATATTTAGTACAGGGACTGGAGTCTGGTTTTTATACGGGGACTGATAAGATTCGTCGCAAGGCACAGGCAACATACTATAATCACAGACTAGAGCCAATCACTATTTCTAAATGGTGTCAGAGCTGGCTTAAATCGGATTTTGAACGCGCAGCAAAGTACGCGCCGAATGGTATTGATGTAAATAATTTTCCATATCACGAGCGTGATTTAACGAAACAGCAAAAAATAAAAGTGCTGATTGAGGGTGATAACGCGAGTGAGTTTAAACGTGTCGATGCATCTTTTGAGATAGCGAATAAGCTTGACCGTGAAAAGTATGAGGTTTCTTATCTGTCGAATAATGCTGAGCCCAAGAGCTGGTATGAAATAGACAAGTCCTATGTAAAAGTTCCGTACAGTGAGGTTAGTAAAATTTACTCAGAGCATGATATTTTGATCAAATCTAGCCTGCTGGAAAGCTTCTCGTATCCTCCTTTGGAGATTATGGCGACGGGCGGAGTGCCAGTGTTAGTGAAAAACGGTGGGAATGAAGAGTATGTCAAAAACGGCATAAATGCCTTGTACTATAGTAACGATGATATAGATGATGCATTACGGAAAATAGAAACACTCGTCGGGGACAAAGAAAAATTTACACAAATGGCAAGAGAAGGACGACGAACGGCTGAGTCTAGATCTTGGGCAGGTATTGAATCACAAATTATAGACTTATATAGGTAAGTTCTATAGCAGCCGGAATGTCCAGTAAGTCTGGAAGATATAAAAAGCTAGGATTGATCCAGCCCACACGAACACAATTAGGCCAAAAGTTGCTGGAGTAGATGCGGATATGCGTATGTATCGCCTTAACCAAATACCTATCGGAATAAGCAGGGCAAGGAATGGCGTAAAGTATCTGCCTTGTACACCCTCAGCCCAAGTGGCACTGTGGCCAAGTACGCTCGGTAATATGGCCCACTGAGTATACATAGCATAGGTGATTGCCATTGAAAAAAGCATAAACACCGCAATGTTTGTCATCAGGATGCTTCGCAGCTGCCTAGACTCAATCGGACGGAGCTGGTCGCGATATAGAAGCGTAGTAGCGAATAGCCCATATGATAACACTAATCCTATTATCGGTAGGTTGTACTGATAGGAAGAAAATGACCCAACAACGCCCTTGGTGATGAAGTCTGTGTAGCCAAGGACTGGATTCATATATGTATTGAAAAGTATTCGGATAGGCGAAACGTCGTCGTGATGCAGCGATGATGCAGCTATAAGAGGTGCATTATAAATGTGCTGCCATAGCGCTATACATAACAGGCTAAATACCGCGAGCAATAACCCGAGCCCCCATTTATGTACATTAAATGGAATATGATTAACAGAGTTTTTCACAAATATTTTTGTAGGCAGGAACAGTAACGGAAAGAAAAGTAGAACATTGGTTGGCTTAGTGAGTGCAACTATGCCACCTATTAATACTAGTGCGACCATTTGAATTCGGGATATTTTGGTTTTTTGAGCAAACAGACTAATAGTAAGTGCAATGAATGCGAGTATTGCCACATTATTAACTACGTCGCCAGACATTGATGCGGCTGAATGGATCATGAGGGGGAAAGTACCGATAGCAACAAAGACCCATTTACCAACCCTGACGTATTTAATAATAAGAAAGATAGCAAATGAATAGAACAGTAGGTTTCCTAGTCGCCCAAGTAGAACCAACAATCCTGAAGAGGGATGGACAGCCTTGGCTGCAAGAATACCAGTTGACTGGGGAATGTACATAATTGGTGAATAGCTTGCTGCGGATCCGCATCCTGCGGTTTGCTCGTCCGACAGATCGATAGTTTTTGCGTATTCATCTGTATATTGTTTTTGTACTGCGTCACGTGCTTGTTTCATGACTTGTTTTGGGTATTGGCATTTTTTGGCAGCAAGTTGACCGGATGATACGGCATAGGCGCGCATGTAGTGCGCTGACTCATCATTTACCGAAAGTTGTGGTACGAAAAACGCCGACAGAGTACCAAAAAAAAGAGAAAGAGTTAAAAATACAAAATGAGGTTTTTTGAAAAAGCTGATAAGGCGTGTACGCATACAACTGATTATATCAATAGATCAGTTCAGCACCTAGAGTATACTGGTATACTTGTCTATATGGCTGCGAATATAAAACGAGACTACATGTGGAATACTTTGGGTGTTATATTGCAAAATGCTATCTCGCCTCTGCTACTTGTTGCTGTGGCGCGACTCAACGGTGTAGAGGCGGTAGGAGTGTTTTCGTTCGCTTTTGCGGTGTCATTGTTAATGTGGTCGTTGGCTATGTGGGGAGGGCGAACATATCAAGTTTCGGACAGTCAGTCTGAGTTTGAGCATCGAAGCTATATTGCAGTTCGTGTCATATTGGCTACGGTGGTCTTGTTGGTGACGGGTATATTTTGCCTTCTTAATCAGTACGACGCATTTAAGACGGGCCTTATTTTTGTACTTGTAGCATTCAAAATACTGGAGTCATTTGCTGATGTGATGTACGGAATCCTGCAGGTCCATAATAGACTATATATCAGTGGAAGATCGTTGGCGGTTAAGGCGGTATTGGGATTATTGGCGTTTGTCGTGATCGATCTGGCGACGGAAAATCTATTGTTGGCGGTGACGGGGATTATCAGCGTAAATATTGCGGTGTTTGTGTTTTACGACCTGGTGCAGGCTGACGCGCTGGAGTCAGTCCGTTTTCCTCGCAACAAGGTGCAGCAATATATACGAGAAGCAGGTTCAATTATTCGCCGGTGTTTCGGAGTATTTGTGATATTTTTTTTAGCAATGTTTTCGCTTAACATTCCACGGTATTTCATAGACATATACGATGAGAGGGAGGTGGGGTATTTTGGAATCTTAGCCATGCCGATTACACTCGTTGTCTTGATGATTTCATTTATTCTGCAACCAAATGTCCTTCTACTATCTCGACTGTATCACAATCATGACCTCAGGCGTTTTCGAGGGATAGTGTACAAGATACTCGGTGTGTCACTTTGTGTGGGCGTAGCTATACTCAGCTTGGCGGCAATATGCGGTACATGGGTGCTACATCTTATTTTTGGTATTGAATTCGAGGAATACTGGTATGCGCTGATGGTGATACTAATAGGGGGAATTGCAAGCGCCCTAGTGACTGTGTACCTTAACATTTATGTAATTATGCGTCGCATTAACTTTGCTCTTATCGTGCTGATTGTCACTAATATTGTCTTGGTGCCCGTTTCACTGGTGGCTGTACAGAAGTGGGGCTTGATTGGTGGTGTCTGGGCATTTTCAGCCACGAATATACTGCAACTATTTCTGGTGGCGCTATACTTTGTGTATGATGGAATTAAAGGTGCGAATCGATGAGAATTAGTGTGATAATTCCTGTATATAACGCCATGACAGCAGGTGGTGGATATATTACTCGCTGCGTTGAATCCGTGTTAGCGCAGCAAGGTTTTGTACAAGGAGATATTGAGATATTAATAGTGAATGACGGTTCGACCGATACGTCACTCGATACTTTGAACTCTATTGCGACAACAAATTCTTCTATTCGTCTGGTGGATCAGCAGAATATGGGGGTTGCGAACACTCGAAATAAAGCAATTGACCTGGCTAAAGGTGAATATATCGTGTTCTTGGATCAAGATGACTGGTTTGATGAGGATTTCTGCATTACCTTATATACGGAAGCTATCGAGAGCGAAGCGGATGTGGTTGTGTCGGGATATCGTCGGCCGAACGTGTATGGGCGGGTTGTCAAAAAGTTTCTGCCAGCAGATACTTCATATGGTCGCTATACTCTTAGTGCTGCATGGGCAAAAATTCATAAAACGGACTTTCTGCGCAAAAACAAAATAGAGTTTTTTAGTAATAGCTACGGCGAGGATCTGCCGTTTATGGTTAAGCAGAATCAATTGACTACGTCGTACAGAATAATACCGTACGCAGGTTATAATTGGTTCTTGAATGAAAAAAGCGTTTCCAATACAAGTCAAAAAACATTGACACCAGAGACGATCGCGTCACTTGAGAGATTATTCGAAGAGCTTTGTAGCTTATCGATATCGAACCAGCTCAGCAGAGATTTCAAGTATTATCTCTTGCGAACAGCAGTGTTTTACCTCTTGTTTTCCGGTAGGGTCGCAAAACGCGATGACTTCTTAGATGCGACGAGGCGTATATTTGTTATTTTAGAGAAATACGATAAGGCTTTTGAGGTAAAAAATATATACAAGCTACTAATACCACCGCGAGGAGAAAACAGTACAGTTTCTATCAGCGTGATGTTGTTTGTGATTATAAAGACCTTGCGATTATTTCCGGTGTTTGCAATGTTCTGGTGCAAATCCCCACAGCGCTAGCGCGAAATGATCTGGTTGATACGTGATACAAGCCGGAGCTTTGCGGCTTTTTCGGCGCGCCTCCAGCCTTTGTCGGAAAACTTCTTGGCCAGTAAGTTGTGAATTTTATGTTCTTCTTCAAATCTGATACCACTTTTACCTTTTTCGCGACTAGAGAGCGATGCGGCAAAACGCCTATACTGGAAGGTCTTGGTTGTATCAAAGTATAGTGTACCGCCGTCTAGTAGGATGTTTTGTTCTACGTCAAAATCTTCCACTATTTTATATTCGGTGTTGAATGGGTGCATCTTGAGGGTTGATGTTTTCCATACAACTGAAGGGAAATACAGCCAGTTCCCACGACAGAGTGAGGCAGCCAAGTCTTCTCCCTGGTATAAGCCAGACTTCTTTGGCATGAGGAGTCGTTTGACTCTGTCTGTAAGTGGCAGATATACGGCTCCATTGGCATCTATGATTTCTACGCCAGGTTGATAGAAATCGGCGTCTCCAATGTTTTTAAGTGCCGTTTCTACAAAATTTGGTAGCATACGATCGTCGCAGCCTATTAATACGCAATAAGGTGCCGAAGCGGCCTGGGCGCAGTAGTTAAAATTACGAGTAATACCGATGTTTTGCTCGTGTCTATGGTAGGTGATGCGTGAGTCGTTTAGGCTGTCGATATACTCACGAGCCTCGCTAGACGGGTAGCAATCATCAGCTATCAACAGTCTCCAGTCTGCGGAAGATTGCTTCAATATAGAATCTACAGTTTCCTTGAAGAGGGGAAACTCACCCCAGTATGGTAGCAGTATATCGATACTAGCCATTATTTACCCGATAATTTAATTGATAATTCTTGATGCAGATCTCTAAGTCTACGCTCATTTTGATCAAGCTGCTGCCTTAGATTGTTGAAAGCATAAAATAAAAATACAATCACAGTTGTCTGTACGATATCGAACAGACTTAACTCGTTTGAGTCAAATGCGCTACGGCCGTTGAGTATGTTGTAGAGCGGAAAAGACCCTAGTAGTACAATAAGCACAACAGTCCATATAATGATTTGATGTTGAAAGCGCGTGATGCTTACTTTTTTGAGTTTATACTGAGTAATGATATTAACGAGTGCTAATAGGATGATGGGCAGATTGCATAAAACAAGTATAAGGTATCTCATTCGAATAACTCCACGAGGCGCTGTTTTAGTAGGCGTTTAACAATATTAATACCATTCCAGTTATTTTGACCCTTTGAGCGTGAATAATCGGTATAAATTGCCTGTATGGGGTATTCTGCAATAGATAAGTCTGACTGCTCGGCACGCCAAATCATTTCGGAGCAGAACTCGTAACCAGTCGACTTCCAGTCAAGTTCGTCAATTGCACGACGAGAATATGCACGTAATCCCGACTGAGAGTCTGTTACGTATACACCAAAAAGCAATTTAGTGACAACACTAAGACCGGTATTTCCTATGACTTTTGTTTTTGACATGCCTTTATTGTTGATAAGGCGGCTGCCGATCAATAGGTCTGCATTAAGTTTGCTCAATTGTTTGATACCCTCTAACACATCTTCTGGTGCATGCTGCCCATCGGCATCCATCGTGATGGCGATATCAAAATTGTTTTGTCTGGCATACGAAAGGCCGGTAAGTGTAGCCCCACCAGCGCCAGAGTTGAGTATGTGATTGATTACAGTTGCGGAGGTTTTAGATGCTTCTTGTGCAGTAGCGTCGCGCGAACCATCGTTTATGATGACTATCTCGTATGTGTAATGCTTGGATGTATCCATTACAGCGGCCATTTTTTTGACAACACTGCAGATGACCTGCGCTTCATTGTAAGCCGGCACAATAATACACACCTTTAATTTACTTTTACTCACGATAGATATAGTTTACCATAGATTAGAATTACCTATGGTGTACCTATTCCTTGATGCAACGATTAAGGATGTTCATGTCTATATAGTTTGCGTTATCTAGTGTAGTGAGTCTTGGATCGCTGTAATTAAAAGCGTCACTGATGAGTATGCGTGCCAGAGGGATGCCTGCTGCGGCTAAATCTTGTTGAAGTCGGACAGCGCGAGATTGGAATAGATTGTCTGAGTCTGCTTGTTCCTTTGTATTCAGCGATTCTTGTCTATATCCTTTAATTTCAAACACAAAATCTTTTTCATTTGCCTTTTCGTAAAAACCGGCTAAACGTGTGAATAGTACAGAAGCTCCGCTGCCCGCTCCGTATGCCGTGCTATTGGGAAGAAAGATCATAGTTGCGCCACGGATAGAGCGTGCGTATATTTGTACGGAGTCGAGGTATGCTAGATCGTTTTTTTCAAGACACCTATCTGAGCTGGCGGTGGTTTGTGTCTTTTTTGGGTCATTGCTAGGTTTTTCACTCAGTTGGTCTGAGTAATCAATCGCCCTTACTTCGCCTTGGGTGTCTACTCCAATACGAATATATTTTGGTGATTGGCTGTCCGAAAACTCGTACAGTACGTATAGCACTGAGTTTTCGCTCGTTGAGTTTTTTTGATGGTAATTGCGCTGGAATATTGATTGTTCCAGAGAGTCTGCCTGGCGGTAATACGTACTCAGGGATGAGGGGTTATTACCCAGTAGCAAGCGCATGACATTATCGGCTTTTCGTTGGGCTGTCTGTTCTGGAGAAAAATAAAGATACGCACCGATAGCTGCGGCCACTAATAATAGTGAGAATAACAAGACGAGTGTCAGTAGTAGCTTCTTTTTCATTAATTCAGTATATCCCAAAGAGTACTATCAATAATACGACCACCAACCCTTAAGATAGGTACTTGCCGTAGCCGGATTTTTTGAGCGGTGTAGCAAGTTCTGTAAGCTGTTCATTTGAGATGAATCCTTCTTCGTGTGCTATTTGCTCTGGACTACCGATGATTTGGCCAGTGCGTTTCTGAAGTACTTTCACGTAGTCCGCGGCGTCTGTCATGCTGTCTATTGTGCCCGTGTCGAGCCACACGTCGCCATCATCTAGGGTTGTGACTTTTAGCTTGCCGCGGCGTAGGTATTCTTCGTTTACAGCTGTGATTTCAAGTTCTCCCCGTTCACTTGGCTGGACGTTTTTGGCAATCTCCACCACGTCGTTGTCGTAGAAGTAGAGGCCGATGACAGCATAATTTGACTTTGGCTGAGTAGGCTTTTCCTCGATAGAGATAGCGGTGCTATTTTCGTCGAATTCAACTACGCCATAACGCTCTGGGTCGGAAACCTGATACGCGAAGACGATACCGCCATCTGGATCAGTACATTTTTTGAGTGATTCGCTGAGGCGGCGACCGTGGAAAATGTTGTCACCAAGTACGAGTGCCACCTTGTCATCGCCGATAAATTCTTCACCGATGATAAATGCCTGTGCAAGTCCATCTGGTGACGGCTGTACTGCATACTCTAGATTAACTCCCCACTGCGAACCGTCTCCGAGAAGATTTTGAAACGCAGCCTGGTCTTGCGGGGTAGTGATGATGAGAATATCTTTGATACCAGCTGCCATGAGAGTGGTGAGCGGATAATATATCATCGGTTTATCGTAGATTGGCATGAGTTGCTTGCTGATACCTTTTGTAATAGGCCACAAACGCGTGCCAGATCCACCTGCTAATATAATTCCCTTCATACTCCTCCTCGCTAGAAATACTACTGCTCTAAATATTCTTGTAATGCTTGCTTCCACTCACGTGGAGTAAAGCCTGTAGCCTCTATTTTATCAAGTTTAAGAGTACTTTGTAAGGGGCGAGGTGCAATACCTTCCTTGCCTTCGTAGTATGCCTCTGTGGTGACAGGTGTTATATCATCACCAGATTTGCCACTGAGCTGGTATACTTCGGCTGCAATCTGCGCCCAACTTGCCGGTTCACCCTGGCTACTGATGTTGTAAGTGCCGTATGGAGCCTGTGTATCAAGCAGGTGCTTGATACCAGCTGCGAGATCCTGAGTGAAGGTAAGTCGTCCGATTTGATCACTAACTACACTTGGTTTGATGTCGCGCTCAGCGAGAGATTTCATGGTAAGTACGAAGTTTTTGCCGTCGCCGATAACCCAGCTAGTGCGCGCGATGTAGTGTCGCGGTGTAGTGGCTGCTACGATATCACCCGCGGCTTTTGACTGACCATATACCCCCAGTGGTGCAAATGCCTCGTCTTCGCTATGTTCGCTCGCTGTGCCGTCAAACACGTAATCACTCGATATGTGCACCAAAGTGATGCCGTATTTAGTTGAGATCTGCGCGAGATTTGCAACAGCACTTGCGTTTGCTTTCCATGCGTCCGGGCGACCTTCGGCTGTCTCAGCTAGGTCGACAGCAGTGTAGGCTGCGGCATTTAGGATAATGCCATAGTCACGCCAACGTCGGGCTGTGAATACATCTGGAGATGAGATGTCGAGAGATTCACGATCGACACACTCTGCATCTGGGAAAAGTGCTTGAAAAGCTCGGCCTAGCTGGCCGTTTGCGCCCACGATAAGTGTCTTCCTGGGCCTTATTGGTGTTGCGTCGGCAAGATTGGGGTGATTTTTGTCTTTGTCTGACACTTCTGACTCTGCTAGAGGAATAGGCCAGTCTATGTCGAGTGACTCATCATACATGCTCACAAATGAATATGCTGCGTTTGGTGACCAATGGTCGTTTACGAGGTAGCTATAAACGGTGTTGTCTTCGAGGGTTTGGTATCCGTTGGCGACACCACGGGGGACAAATATGGCTTTTGAAGGATCCATTTCGATAGAGAACGTTTTGCCATACGTGTCGCTTCCTTCGCGAATATCCACCCAAAAACCAAAGATACGACCAGCACCAAGTGACACATACTTGTCCCACGGCTCAGCGTGAATACCGCGAGCCACACCACGCTTGTCATTGTATGAGAAGTTGTTTTGAACAGGTCCAAAATCTGGCAGTCCAGCGTTGACCATTTTTTCTCGCTGCCAATTTTCCTTGAACCAGCCACGATTGTCGCCAAAGACGGGTAGATCGTAGACCACAAGCCCTTCGATAGTTGTATCGTGCACGGTAAGCTCTTTGCTAAATTCGAGCGTCTGGGGTATATCTGCCATTATATGTTTCATGCCTCCTTTATTGCTACTTGTAGTATATCATTTAGCGAAAAGCAACCGGCAGGATTATGCGTGTAGTTTTATGATAAAAATAAAGAAATCTTGACTGCTCTAGTATAAATTTGTAGTATGAGCATAAGGGGTAGCGCAGTACGATACAGCAATGTGCTACAAGGGGTCTTGAGAATATAGAAATGCGGTAAAAAGAGGCCGTCGATAGCTGATTTTAATAATAGACAAGGGAGAAGTGCGGCAATGAATACAGTGAAAAGAGTATTGTTACTGGGCGCAGGAGGCTGGGCTCGCGAGCATTGGATAGATATTGTCTGGCCTGATTTTAGAGATAAAGTTGAGATTGTGGGTCTCGTGGATATGAACGAAAAAGCACTTTTGAGTTCCGGCGCAGTGCTCGGTCTTTCTGAGGAGGTGCTTTTTACTGACATGGACAAGGCTTTTAGTGCTACTAATGCTGATTTTTGTGTGATTGTTCTTCCTCCGCATGCACATAGGATTGCGGTAGAGAAAGCTGCTAGGTATAATCTGCCTATTTTATCTGAAAAGCCGATCGCTGATAGTTATGATGATGTGAAAGCGATCTACACCGCAGTCTCTAAAAAGAAGCTCAAAATGGCTGTCATACAAAACTATCGCTATGAAGCGCCAATCATGACTCTTAAAAAAGTTCTTGAAAGCAAGAAGCTCGGACGCATTGACTATATAGTTGCTCGCTATGCATCGGACTATAGGCAGCCAGGATCATGGGATGTCGGATCGGTATATGAAATGGAGCATCCCCTGCTCGTAGAAGGCTCTATTCATCATCTAGATATGATACGCAATCTTTCTGGATCTGACTGTAAGACAATTCAATGCACGAGTTGGAATCCAGACTGGTCTAACTTTAAAGATAATGCCAACGCTATGGTGATGATGGAGATGGATAATGGTGTAAAAGCTATATACGAAGGAAGTTCGTTGGCTGCGGGTACAATCAATCGTTGGCACCAAGAATATTACAGAGTCGAATGTGAAAAAGGCTCAGTGGTTGTTGATCGTGGTGATCGCATTGTCAGAGTATATACTCGGGATGAGGATGGAAAACAAACTATAGAAGAAATACCTCCAGTTTCTGAACTTGCATCTGGTCACCATCAAATATTGACAGAATTTCTACGTTGGCTAGATGGTGGACCGGCGCCTGAAACAGTTTTAGACGATAACATTCGAAGTGCGGTAATGGTTTTTGCGGCAATTAAATCCGCGGAGGAAAATAAACAACAAATACCACGTAACTTTTTACCTCAACTGTAATGGTATCCACACCAGCTATAAACATGCGTGTAACCAAGGTGGGAGATACACCGTTAATCAAGTCCATATCGATCGGCGGGTCGATCGGTCTACCTCATTTATATTTTAAAACTGAGAGTGCAAACCCTACGCATACTCAAAAAGATAGGGCAGCATTAGCTTTGGTCATGGATGCACGAAATAGTGGATATCTAGGACTTACTATTGGGACATGCGGAAATTTCGGCGCTTCTTTGGCTATATTTTGTAATCTTTACGATCTTCAATGTACAGTATTTATGCCCGGACGATATAAAGGAGCAAGAGGTCGTGAGATGGAGCAAGAAGGAGCAGTTGTTATCTACACCGATAAGGGTTACGAGGAAGCTGTAGCAGAGAGTGCAAACTATGCATTGATCAATAAGCTCTACGATGCAAACCCTACTTCTCTTCGTGCGGCACATACTTCTATCGAAGCATATACCAAAATCTCGTCAGAAATAGACCGTGACATAATAGGTGAAGTAGAGTCTGTATGGGTTGCAGTGGGGAATGGAACAACGCTGGCGGGTGTAAGCGAAGGTTTTCGTCTTTTGGGAAAGAATCCTATAGTTGGTGCTGTCTCAAGCAAAGATAATAACGCAATTTTGACAAGCTTTGATCAAAAAGCGATAGTTGAGCTTGACCCAGAATCACTAACGGAGACACATGTAAACGAGCCGTTGCTGAACCACCAAGCATTTCAAGTAAACGAGGCCCTAGAAGCTCTGTATGATAGAGGTAAAGTGTACGGTGCGACAGATGCAGAGATGCTGCATGCTGCAGAAACGATCCGTCGTGAAGAGGATATATTTACACAACCCGCGTCGGCATCAGTACTCGCTGGCTTGATTGCTCATAAAGATTCCTTGCAAAAAAGTAAAAGCCATGTTTTAATTTTGACAAGCTAATAATTATGAGCACAGGAAATACTTATCGACCAAATCTTGACCGTGATCATACGTACCTTAGAACGGATGATGATTTACTTTTTTGTGTGAGTGGGGATTCGCATACCAAAGACTCTATATATGGCATGCCATATTATATGGCGACAAGTCAGCTGGAAGACGTATTAGGCACTTCTGCACAAGAGCAGATTATCGTAAAGGGAAAAGAATACTCGAAGATTCTTGGGCACATCGCCTTGGACGAGTATCCCAATTTTATTAGAGAAAATCTGCCAGATTATTTCTATGGTCCCGAGGGATGGAATGTACTTATGAAAGTTGATCGCGATAAGGTGAGAGACGTATATGATCCAAAATCAATTGTGGCGAAGATTCGCCGAGAACGGCCGTTAAATCCGGATGAGAGTAATCCGCTGCTACATACGCTGCATAAACTTGAAAAGTTCAGTCCTCGCTTGATAGGTAGTGTGGGCATCACTGGATCGTTACTATTAACACAGGCGATTGATCATCGTGTTCGAAACGATGTTGATCTAATATTTTACGGAGAAGAATCAGTAGAAGCGGCCCGCGCGTTCTCGGAAGATGCTCTACAAAACGATCCACGCTTTTCGGGTCTTTCAGATAATGAGCTAGATGCATACATACGTAAGAAAAAGGCTCGCTTTGGTAATGAGATGTCTGAGGATCAACTCAAAAGAACAGTAGAGGGGCGGTTTGACACGATTTTTGTTGACGGTGTAAAGCTGGACTTTACGTTTAGTAAGTCTACTAATAAAGAGTCTTTTAACTTATGGGATACGCTTGAGGCAGAGGATATGGTAAGTCTAACTGGCACAGTGGTTGATGACTCTGAATCCTATTATTTGCCTACGAAATTAAAAATTGACAACGAGGAACTTAGTGATATCGTAATCACTGCCCGGGGGTATATCTGCTTATTCAGGGATGGTAATGCTATTCGAGTGGATGGTCAAATATTCACATCTCGCAAAAACGGTAAGCGGTACGTGGTGGTAGATGAAGGTAAAGGCTTTGTCGCTCTGCAACCCTAACTAAAGAAGGAATCTGTGTGAATTATATACGGAATATATTAATAACGGACGTCGGTCACCCTGTTACCGCAAGTGCTATAGAGACGCTTCGAGGGGTTGCTAGCTGCACTTACAATATTATAGGGATAGACCATTCGGTCGCAAACTACCCTGTCGGAAGGTTATGGGTAGACCAGCACTATGTTGTTCCTTCACCGGAAGATATTGAGGGGTATACTCGTGCAGTGCTGGATATATGTATACAACATAAGGTTGATGTAATTGTGCCTTGGACTAACGAAGAGGCTATTATATTTGCTGAGCATGCATCAATCTTTTCGGATCATAATATAAAAATACTTACATCAGATGTCAGCGGCATCAACAAAGTAGTTGATAAGTATTTTCTAATGAATAATCTCAAAGAATTTGGTTTCGCAACTCCTTTATATCACAGTGTCGACACTTTGCAGGAGCTTGTATCTGCTGTTAAAATTCTGGGATATCCAGCAAAAAAAGTTGTCGTAAAACCTCGTAATCTGAGTGGGGCAAGAGGTTTTTGCTTGTTGGACCAGGACTCGGATATTTCAGAGCGGGGTTTCAGCTCTTTGCCATTTTCTGCGTATCTTGAGATTATCAAGCACTTGCCACACGCTAAACAAAACGACTTAGACCTCATAGCGATGGAGTATTTATCTGGAGAAGACTACAGTGTAGACGTGCTGGCACGTGAGAGTAAATCGATAGCTATCATCCCGCGCTTAAGGCTTCAGGCGACAGGGGGTGTATCTAGTATGGGCGAGACTATTGAAGCGCCAAAAGTATCACGAATTGCATCTAATGTTGTCGAGGCTTTTGGGCTGAATCTCAACGTAAATGTACAAATGAGGTATAGGCGAGGACGACAAGGTGAGCCGTTTGTATATGATGTAAACCCGCGTATATCAGGTACTATTGCGGCAAATGATCATGTTGGCATCAACTTTATTCACGAAGGTATCCAGGTCTTACTCGGTGAATCGCCATCCCTCTCTAAGAAATCCACATACACACATGCCATCATGATACGTCGTTGGAAAGAAGAGTATATCGATCTTAAAGGTAATTTTGAGGCCACGGTCAGGTAGTATGCAAAAAGACTTATTGAATAGTGCTAGTGATAAAAAGCACATAATATTTGATTTTGATAAGACTCTCTTTTGGCTTGATTTAGAGTGGGACTATTTTTTTGATGATATCGAAATGCACATGAAAGAGCTTGATGCGAACTTATTCGATAGCTATATGCGAAACGATATAAGTTGGGGTGATATGCAGAATATGTATGTTCATCAATTTGGATCATCAATTTCAAATAAAATTTCAAATAATAGCAGCATTGTAGAGAAAAGATTGCTTAAAAGAATTGTGCCCAACGACGAACTACTTAATTTTATACGGCAGTTAGATGGAGACATCACACTATCGGTGTGGTCCTCAAATAGTAGAAGTATCATCGAAGATACATTAATTGAGTATGGTCTGATACATCGTTTTAAGACGATTGCTAGCAGAACTGACGTCACGATGCTCAAACCTTTTGTTGACGGTTTTAATTTAATATATGACGGCCAGTCGGATCGTTCCAGCTATTTAATGGTCGGAGATAGTGATGCGGACTGTCGGGCTGCAGCAGCAGCTGGCATTGATTTTCATGCAGTAACCATGTCAATTTTTAGATGACCTCTTTAGTCGCGCTCGACCTGGTATAATGCTAATATAAGTAACCTGAGGTACAAGTGTTGTGTTAGATAAGAACCAGATATATGTTGTTGTGGATATTGAAAATAACGGTCCTACTCCTGGACAATATTCAATGTTGGCCATAGGTGCCACCGCCACAACACAGCACGAAGAAGTAGCTACATTTTATAGGACTATTCTGCCTATCGAAGGTGCATCTGAGCACCCTGATACTATGAAGTGGTGGGGCACGCAGCCTGAAGCGTGGGAGCAAGTGTGCAAAGATGCTTCTCCTGCGGATGTTGTGATGAAAGATTTTTATGAGTGGCTGAATGCGCTCGATGCTGAGCCAATATTTGTAGCCCATCCGATAGCCGTTGATTATACATTTGTGAGCTGGTATCTATATAAGTTTGTTGGCATAAATCCTTTTGCGATTAATAAAGCAGATATCTTATTAACACTAGATCTTCGTTCGTATATATCGGGTAAATTCGGTAGGACACTCAATGATTCACGCCGTAGTGAACTACCGGAATTTCTAACAAAAGGTATGCCTGAACATACACACAATGCTCTAGAAGATTCCCAGGGATACGGTGTAATCCTTCGCAATATATTAAACTCAACTAATTAAGATATTTGCATGCTCTCTTGCGAAAAATACCATAACAGGACAGGAATGTCTTCGTAAATAGTGTGTTTTGCGGGAACGTCTTTATTTAAAAACTCTTCCAACTTGTTTGGTGCAATCCAGGCTGCTTCGGTATGTTCAGGACTTAGTTTCGGAAATTTGTCAGTACGAAGTAGATAAAAGTTGCGAAAATAAAAAAGTTCTTTTGTCGGTGCAAACTTTTTGATAAAAATAAAGTTGTCAGGTGTTGTCTCGATTCCGAGCTCTTCGCGTGTTTCGCGCACTAGTGCCTGTTCGTAGGTCTCGCCTTTATTGATATGCCCAGCAGCGCTGTGATCAAGTGAACCTGGAAAGATCTTTTTGTGAGGTGATCTACGAGGTAAATATATGTCTCCGTCTGGTCGTTGTAGGAACAGTTCTATTACTCGGAGGTAGCGACCCGGCGTGTCTCGGAGTTTCATCATGTCGCCACGGTGAATCGAGTCGATTATCTCGTCGTTCTCATTGACGACATCAAGCAGTTCGCGTTCTTCATATTCAAACATTGCGTGCAATCCATTTCTGAGCTAGGTGTATACCTGTGATGCTCTGGCCGTCATTAATTTCGCCAGTAGTAACCATACGGTCAACTTCTTCCATGTCAAAAAAGCCAGCCTCGTCTATTTGCTCAGTCGACACTTCTTTTTCTCCAGTAAACGAGAGATCACGCGCAAGATAAACTGCCATCCGTTCGGTCATGAAGCCATTGCAAACGCGATTTTTGCCAAGCAACTCCCATGAAGCGGCGATGATACCCGTTTCTTCTTCGAGCTCGCGCTTGCTCGCTATAGCTATGTCTTCTCCGTCTGTATTGCCGCCAGGCAATTCCCAATTCCACGACTGATCTGGGTAGGCGAATGTTCGTACTACGTAAAGCTCATTTTTGTCGTTGAGTACGGCAATCATTACAGAGTCTTTTGATTCTAGTAACCCATAGATACCTTCTGTACCGAGAGGAGTAATTACTTTGTCTTCACGAATACGCATCCAAGGGTTCTGGTATTTAATCTCAGAGCTTAGCACCTTCCAGGGTTTGTCAGTTCGGGGCATGATTTTTCCTATGGATTTTTAGATACTCGGTCGCCATCAGCAGTGCAGCAATACTCTCAGTGGCAGCAATCTCACCTGCAAATATGAGTCTCGGTATGTCCGCGAGCGGAACTTTTTTCACTTGGTTTATCTCGCCACTGTCAAAGTGACTCATATCTTCTGATAGGTGTTCGGCTAAGCAGAGCGATGTACGGAATGTTGTCATGCCAGTCGCAGTGCGAGCGCTGGACATTATTGTGATTTGCTCAGCAGCGAGCCCCGCTTCTTCCAGTAACTCGCGCTTGGCGGCAATTTCCGCAGGTTCACCATCTGTCCTGCCGGCAATACATTGCCATGCAAGCTCTCGTGTTGTGTAGTGCTCTTGCTGAACTAAGTATGTGTTGCCTGCTGTATCTATGGGTACAACGAAGACAGCATCACTTTTTGACGACACAACTCCATAGAGTCCATCTTTACCATTTGGCATGACAACTTCATCTTCCTTTATGATTAACCACGGGTTTTCGTAGACGACTTTCGAAGATTTTGTCTGCCATTCTGACATAATTACTGCCCTTGTTCTGCGTACTTGGCTTCGACCTTGGCTTTTTCAGCTTTCCACCACTCGTCATTTGCGGCGTACCAGTCGATTGTTGCCCTGAGGCCCTCGCGCATACCATCCTGATCGGTATATTGTGGTTTCCAGCCAAGTTCAGTACGAAGCTTAGTGCTGTTCATTGCGTAGCGCATATCATGGCCTGGGCGGTCGTTGACGTGCTCGTACCAATCAGCACCCTTACCCATTAGGTCACAAATGAGTTCTATGACGGCTTTGTTGTTGACGTGGTCGTTGTCGGCGCCAACGATGTAGGTGTCACCCAACTTACCTTGCTCGATTATAAGGTGTACTGCAGAGTTGTGATCGTCGACATGAATCCAGTCACGGACTTGTTCGCCTGTGCCATAGAGTTTTGGCTTAATGTCACTTAGGATGTTAGTAATTTGGCGGGGGATGAATTTCTCGATGTGCTGGTAGGGCCCATAGTTGTTTGAGCAGTTTGAGATAGTCGCCTTAATACCAAAACTGCGAATCCACGCGCGTACTAAATGATCAGAACCAGCTTTTGTAGAGCTATAAGGACTTGATGGCTCATATGAAGTTTCTTCTGTGAAACGATTTGGATCGTCAAGCTCAAGATCACCGAATACCTCGTCGGTAGAGATATGATGGAGACGTTTATCGTGTTTGCGGATAGCTTCGAGAATAGTGTAAGTACCGATGATATTCGTTTCGACAAATGGCCAGGGATCACGAAGTGAGTTGTCATTATGGCTTTCGGCGGCAAAGTGGACGACTAAGTCGGTTTCTGCTACTAGTTTGTCCATGAGCTCGCGGTCACAGATATCACCAGTGACGAAATTAATTTGGTCGAGTACTGATTTAAGATTGTCTGGGTTTCCCGCGTAGGTGAGTTTGTCGATTACAGTTACTTCATATTCGGGCTTGTGCTTGAGAGTGTAATGTACAAAGTTTGCTCCGATAAACCCTGCACCACCTGTAACTAACATTTTGGTCATGTAATTAGTATACGTTGTGAGGATAATACGTGTCTATTGTGGAAAAGGTAAATGTTTAATTGTGTGATATTTACAACAAATCTGATCTGTTGAGTATTTTCCATGATGGTTTTTTATCTTCTTCGTATGAGAGTGAGATAGCGTCAAGGTTGTCTATCCTCATAGGAAATAGTAGGTCAAAGAAATCAGCCGGTCGGTATGCGTTTCCCATGGTGGCAACACCTATACAATGCCGTATAAAACCTCCATGAGAAATAACAGCTATGGACGTTTCGTCGGTGCGGTGCTTTTCTTCCATTTCATCAATGAAATCACGAGCTCGCGCGGTGACTTCTGTAAAACTCTCTGAACCATCATATGACCAATCGGGCGCATACTTATCGAGTCTATGCTCCACCTCCCAGAAATGCACGGCATCTTTGTGATCGCCGCCATCTAGTCTGGTAGGGCGTTTAATTTCGTATATATCAGAGCGTGTAATGATCGGTGTCGAGGGAAATAAGATGTGAGCCGTATCTTGCGCTCGCTGATAATGTGATGCATAACAGGCATCTACAATCGTAGAATTGAAGTCGAAAGCACGTTTTTTTGCCTGAAGAATACCACTTTCACTAAGTGGTGAATCGTCCCGTTGTGACACTCCGTTGACGTCATCGATGCTTTTGCCATGGCGAATAAAAAGTATTTTCATAACCTATTTAGTATACAGTGTAGAATTCAATATAGTGTCGAGACGACTAAACGACTCAGTATCTTTACAGTGTGTGTACAGCATTGACATGAAGCGATTGTTATCTTCTATCAAGAATCCTATGTATTGTTGGATATCGTGCGGTATCTCATTGCCTGCTTGCTGTGCTTGCAGCCACTCATCTTTGAATACAGAGTAAACGTCGGGGTGATTACGAGCTAGCATACCCACAAACCTTCCAGTTACGCCATAGGCATCACCTGTAATGAATGAGTCGAGCTGTAGACTACGGTCACCACTTGCATGACTTGGGGATGGTTTGAGGAAGCGTGAGTCTTGCTGCCGTGTATGGGCAGGAAAAAGATCTACATACGTAAATCCGCCTGTTTCGCTGGGGCAGAAATTAGATATCTTGCCATCAATCATATAGGCAAGTTGGTTGTGCTCGTCTCTAGGTATAGATATAAGTGAAGCTAGGAGGTCTGAAGCTAGTACGTAGCGAGCAGCTAAGTCGACAGTAGTATCAGCAAGAATTTTTGAAACATCCTGTGTCGCAGCTAATTTGTCCGTAAAATAAATATACTCATCATCATTGGCTGTGCTAATGTTTTGCGAAGCTGTAATACCTGTTGTTTCAGAGAATCTATTGATGTCTTGGCTATACTCTATCCAGTCAGCTATGCTTTCTGTTGGATTCACTGGTACTTGATAGCGCTTAATGACGACTGGCGTCTGGTTGTCATATAAAGCCGTCCATGCTGTTGCGTATATACCATCATGTTGAAGAGGAAGGACGTCAGAGTAATTATCTTCTTTTAGAAAAGATTGAGGTGATTCCACATTGACCCGACGAACCTCTGTCATAGCTATCATTACACCATATGTTACGTCATAAGTACAGTCAGTTTGTCTATGGGTGTTAATTATACCCTTCGGGGTTTTTTGATTGCCAGTTCCAACTATCGCGGCATGCGTCTTCTATCGTACGTGTCGTGCGCCAGTTTAATCTGCTTGCGGCTAGGCTTGCGTCTGCGTAGTACGCGGGCAAATCACCAGAACGTCGCGGCAGTATCTTATAGGGAATGGTAACCCCGGCCGCAACTTCAAATGCATGCACAAGCTCGAGCACTGAAGTACCACGCCCACTTCCAAGATTGACAGTATGATAGCCGGGTGTAGCATGTATGAGCGCAGCTAGATGGCCTTCAGCAAGGTCATCGACATGTATGTAATCTCGCACTCCAGTACCGTCGATAGTGTCGTAATTATCGCCAAAAATACCGAGCTTGTCACGCTTACCGACAGCTACTTGGGTGATGTAGGGCATAAGGTTATTTGGCGTGCCATTTGGGTTTTCTCCGATAAGGCCGCTGGGGTGTGCACCAACAGGGTTGAAGTAGCGAAGACTCGTAAATTCAAGCGTGTCATCACTTTTTGCAACATCGCTCATCATCTCCTCGACAAAGTATTTTGTACGGCCGTAGGGGTTTGTTATTCCTTGCCCGGCTGGATAGGTTTCGACATACGGCACAGGTGCTGATCCGTAGACAGTAGCGCTTGAGCTGAATACAAGCTTTTTGACAGCATGCGCCTGCATAACATCGAGAAGCACGAGCGTGGAATCTAAGTTGTTTTGATAGTAATATAGGGGCTTCTCGGTACTTTCGCCTACTGCCTTGAGCCCAGCAAAATGAATCACTGCATCTAGTCGGTTGCTTGAAAAGATAGCATCGAGTGCATCTCTATCTCGTAGATCTGCCTTATAAAACAGCTGCTTCGTACCGGTAATCTGCTCGATACGAGCAAGTGACTCAACGTTACTGTTAACGAGACTATCCACTACGATAGGTGTGTGACCAGCCTCGATAAGCTTTACGGCAGTGTGACTACCAATATAGCCAACACCTCCAGTAACAAGTATATTCATGCACCCAGTGTAGCAGGTATACTAGGTGTATACGACCGAACAGGAGGCATATGAAAGTAGTGATAGTCAGCGGATATTTCAACCCACTTCATGGTGGACATCTAGATATGATAGAGGCAGCAGCCAAGATGGGCGATCACCTCATTGTCATCGTAAATAATGACAAGCAACAGTTACTTAAAAAAGGCAAAATCATTCTTGACGAAGCAAATCGTTTGCGCGTACTGCGTTCTATCAAGGGTGTTGATCAGTCGGTGTTATCGATAGACGACGACCCGACAATTTGCAAAACTTTAGAGATGGTAGCAGGACAGCACCCAGGTGATGAGCTGGTGTTTGCAAATGGTGGTGACCGTGACAGTGAAAAAGAGATACCAGAAGCTGTAACATGTCGTGAGTTTGGTATCGAGATGCGGTTTGATGCGGGTGAAGGAAAACCTGACTCGTCTACTCGAATCAATCAGGCGCTAGGGCACGCAAAATAACGTATCGTTGTAATTGATACATTTTAATAAATAATCAGAAAAACTTGCTATTCATGTTACAAGAGCGTATCGTAGCTACACAGATAAAGCATAACCGAAAGGATTTGTATGTGCGGCATCGTCGGCTATATCGGAACAAAACAAGCTCAGGATGTATTAGTAAGTGGACTTAAGCGACTTGAGTACAGAGGGTATGACTCTGCTGGTGTCGCGACACTTGGCCCACGGGGTGCGGCAACTGTACTGCGCACAAAAGGCAAAGTGCAGGAACTTGTAGATCTCGTAGCAACTCACCAGAAGACAGATAGCGTGGGCATCGGTCATACGCGTTGGGCGACTCATGGCGAGCCAAGCAAGCGCAACGCACACCCTCACGTAGCCGGTAGTATTCATTTGGTGCATAACGGCATCATCGAAAACTATCAAGATCTGCGGATAACTCTACAGCAGCACGACTATGATTTCAAAAGTGACACGGATACCGAAGTACTGGCTGCACTGATAGACTACGTGTCGCGTGATACGAGCAGTTTACTGGAGGCGGTACGCAGTGCTCTTGGTATGGTAGTGGGTGCATATGGTATAGCCGTGCTTGATACGAAGCATCCAGACGAGATTGTAGTAGCACGAAAAGGTAGCCCATTAATTCTTGGCGTGGGTAACGGGGAAGTGTTTATAGCGAGTGACGCCTCTGCCCTACTTGGTTACACCAAGCAAGTAATCTATCTCCAGGATGGTGAACTTGCAGTATGCAAAGCATCAGGAGTAGAGCTCTACGATATGAGCAACAAAATACTCGAGCCTACCGTCGAAACGCTCGAAATGGATCTTGAGGCGGTGCAGAAGAAAGGCTACGATCATTTCCTGCTCAAGGAAATTCATGAGCAACCAGATACAGTGCGTGCGACTCTTCGAGGTCGTATCGATGCCGAAGCGCACACTGCACGACTGGGTGGTGTCAATATGACAAATGATGAGCTTCGTGATGTTCATCACATCATGATTGTCGGCTGTGGCACGGCGTATTATGCAGGCGTGCTCGCGAAATATTATATCGAGCAGCTACTTGGCGACGTAGTGATATCTGTTGAGATAGCGAGCGAGCTACGCTACCGCTCGTTTACTGTTCCTGAGGGTACGTTGGCACTGATTGTAAGCCAATCAGGTGAGACGGCAGATACGCTTGCCTGCCTGACCGAGCTCAAGCGTCGCGGTGTACACTGTCTCGGCGTCGTAAATGCAGTGGGTAGTTCTATCGCTCGCGAAGTTGATGGTGGTGTGTATGTGCATGTGGGGGCAGAGGTGAGTGTGGCGAGTACCAAAGCCTTTACATCTCAAGTTGTGGCGATGCTACTCTTTGGCCTGACAGCAGCAGACGCAAAAGGTGTAGACCCTGAGCGACGCGCCACTTTGATCGATGAACTTGATTTATTGCCAGGTGAGATTGAGCGTGTACTAAAGGCGCACGAAGCGGAGGTGAAGAAGATTGCCAAGCGGTATGCGAAGTATGACAATTCACTTTATGTGGGGCGCGATACGCTGTTCCCAGTGGCCCTAGAGGGTTCGCTTAAGCTTAAGGAAATTAGTTATGTGCACGCCGAGGGTTATGCTGCAGGTGAGCTCAAACACGGCCCGATTGCGCTCATAGATGATACGTTTTTCGAAGTGTTCTATTTGTTGGATAACTGGCTATACGAAAAATCGCAAAGCAATTTGATTGAGATGAATGCGCGCGGGGCGCATGCGATAGTGATCACTGATACGGCTCGTAAAGTTGATGCAGAAGTAGTCGTCCGGGTGAATTCTAAGCTAGAGTTGCTTACGCCACTTCTGTTTAATATCGTATCGCAGCTTCTAGCGTATTATATCGCTATCGAACGAGGCAGCGACGTAGATCAGCCACGCAACCTTGCGAAGAGTGTAACTGTCGAATAGTCTAGCGAGAGTGTTTTGCGTACTCTTGTGAGACAACACGGCGGAGTTTGTCGATAAACATTGACCGCTCAAATCGTTTTGCTTTGCGAGCAAGTGTGCTAGGCAGAAACGTCATTTTGTCGGCTTTTTGGATAGCAGACGCGACAGCCTCAACCGTCTGCTCTCCAAACATTACGCCACTTATGTTGTCTTGAATGATATCGCGAGTACCAGCTTTGTCATAGGCAATCACTGGCGCGCCTGCGGCCAGGGCTTCGACAGCGACTATGCCAAAATCTTCATCAGACGGAAACACAAAACCTTTGGCAGTGTTGAGTGCCTTCTCAACCTCTTCGTCTGAAGCGTCACCGAAGCGATCGGTATGAAACTCGATAGTGGGACCGGCCTTACGTACGAGTGTGTCGTGGAGCGGTCCGTTTCCGAACACCTTGAGCTTGAGGCCAAGTTGCGTACAGGCTTCTATGGCTAGATCGAATCGTTTGTTTGGTAGTTGACGCCCAAGCGTAACATAGTGATCTTCTCTCACGCGAGCGGGCGAGAAGCGCTTGATGTCGACAGGTGGATGTAATACCATGCTTGGTTTGTCATAGTATTTTTTGATTCGCTCTTGGGTTTCGGTAGAATTTGCCATAAAGACATCGACGTTTTGGGCGGCATTGTAGTCAAGCTTGCGCTGGCGTGGAATCATGAGCGGCATGAGTGACCGAATTAGGGGATTGAGTTTGCCGTATCCAGGATCTTTTCGGTATAGATCGTAGTGACTCCAGTAGTAGCGTGCTGGTGTGTGGCAGTAGCTGATGATGAGCTGGTCTGGCCGTGTCTTCGTGACTTGGTTTGCGTGCAAGTAGGAGCTAGTGAGGATAATATCGAACTCATCGAGATCGAGCTTGCGCATCGATTTTACGGCTAGAGTAGGGAAAAGCTTGTAGTATTTGCGTAGTTTGGCAGGTATTTTTTGTAATCTTGAAGGCCGAACGTCTACTTCTTTGAAAAGAGGCAATTTATCTTTATTGTAGATTGCGGTATAGATTGGCGCAGACGGAAAGGCTTCGTGCATGGCAAGAATCACGTTTTCGGCCCCACCCATCATAGTAAGGAAGTCGCAGACGATAGCTATTTTTGGTGACGATGAAGGCATGATTTATTTCGCTCCTCGACCAAACAACACGACACTCACTGTTTTAAAAAGAATCTTGATGTCGAGCCAAAATGACCAGTTTTGTGCATAAAAAAGTTCGAGCTCGATACGTTCTTCAAAGTTGAGATTGCTACGACCACTCACCTGCCATAAACCAGTAACGCCAGATTTTACACTATGGAGTAGTGCGGTGCGACTACGGGAGAACTTAGCTTCTTGCGGTAGAATAGGGCGGGGTCCGACGAGGCTAAGGTCGCCGCGTACTACGTTGAAAAGTTGCGGTAATTCGTCGAGTGATGTTCTGCGCAAGAAATTACCAAATCGTGTGATACGGGGGTCATTGGCAACTTTTCGGTTTTTCTCATATTCTAGTGCCAAATCTTCTCTGCCCATGTCACGAAACTCCTCGGCAGCATCTTTCTTGCCATACTTACTACTCATACTGCGAAACTTGATCAGCGCGACTGGTTTAGAGAATTGACTGAGACGTTTGCTTACGTAAAAAATTGGGCCAGGATTGAAGATCTTTTGAGTAATAAATAACAGTAAAAATACTGGCGAAAGTAGTATGACTAGAATGATTGACACCACTCGATCAAATATGACCTTGGCGATAGCGCCCCAGCCGATGAGAGGTGTTTGACTCACGGATATCATAGGGTAGCCGAGAAATACATCGACGGTATTTTTGCCTGTATAAAACTCAGGCTCACCCGGTATGAAATTGTAGCTAATATGGCGCGTCTGTGCGGCTGAAAGAATCTGCTGATTGCGCTCCTCTTGTTCATACAGGTCGGTCTGAATGATAGTAGTTATCTTGTTGGAGTCGATAAATTTAAGTGCAGATTCTACCTGTGGGTAGTGAAGTACATTGAGTGTGTCTGGCACTAGGCGCTTCGGGCCAGCGATAGCGACAATCTCGTAGCCACTATGTTTTGTGTCGGCTAGGTTCACAGCTAAGTCGGTGAGCGCAGACCCAGATCCGATGAGTAGGACACGGCTCGTACCGACGCCGTAGCGAAATAGTGTAGTGCGAAGTGCTCGTAGAAATTCTCGCTCAAGCACAATAAGCAAAAATGAGCCAACGAGCGCATAGAGCGCCACGAGGCGGGCAGGTAGGAGCGTCTCGCCTGAGACAAATTCCCAGCCAAGTATCAGAAGTATACCGACGAACGATCCAGCGGCAACTCTCCCCCACTCTGCGAGACGTCTGTTGTAGACTGATGGCGAGTAGAGGCCTAGAAGTGCGAAAGTGCCAATCCAAAACGGCAAGATAACGAGTAGTCCGCCCAGGTATTCAAACGCATAGACATCCGCGACTAGTGGTCGATTGTCGTATTGCACACGCAATACATAGGCAAGCGTTAGTGCCAAGATAAGTACAAACGCGTCAACCAACAAGAGAAATAGGCTGTAATACTGAGAGTTTCGTCCGAGCATGTACTGATATTGTAGCACTTTTTGCCGTATACTAGTGGTAGATGACGGGCTATATAGAGCGAGCAATCAAATGGCTACTGATTATTGTGGTGATTGGTGTGGCTATTCATACTCCTGTAACTGTGTTTATCGAATCACGGTGGCCTGAGTATGAATTGCTAGTGAAGTCATGGAAAGAGCTGCTGCTCGGCTTGATCGGTGTATTGCTCGCTGTAGTGCTCTGGCGACGCAGTTTACTCAGAGAAGTATTATCTGACAAAATAGTACTGTTGGTGGCAGGTATTGCGCTGGTGCACGTAGTACTCCTTCTAGTATTTGATAATGCGTACGTGAGTGAACTTGCCGGTCTTTTGATAGATTTGCGATACTATCTTTTGTTTGTGGAATTGTATGTGGCCGGTAAGTACCTTACGGGTACTCGGCGTGATATGCTGCGCGCAGCAGTGATCGGTGCTGGTATCGTGATACTTTTTGGCGCGTTGCAGGCAGTAGCGCTCCCAAAGGATATTTTGAGCGGCATTGGCTATTCGGATCAAACAATCAAACCATATCTTACTGTTGATATGAACCATGACTATATTCGTATCAACAGCACGCTTCGCGGACCAAACCCAGTCGGGGCGTTTGCCGTCATAGTGCTTGCACTTGTGGGTGCTTGGGCACTTCGCCATAGGCAGAGTCTGAGGGATTGGCGATGGAGCGTGGCAACCATCATTGCTAGTGTGGGTTGTCTGATCGCTCTAGTGGCAAGTCACTCGCGTAGTGCATGGATTGCTGCTGTGGGAGCGGCGACTATGTTGCTTGTCGGGGTAGTGCCTCGGCGCATGGCGCTTTATAGCTTAGTGACCGTAGGTGTTCTCGGGGTGCTTGCGCTCGGTACACTATGGACTCTACGCGATGTGCCTGTCGTGTCGAATGTGTTTTTTCATAGTAATCCAACTGGTGGCAGTCCTCAGAAGTCCGATGAGGGTCATGCAACTTCTCTGCAGTATGGTGTCGAGACAGCCGCCAATGAGCCGTTTGGCAATGGTATAGGCAGCACCGGATCAGCATCGCTATTATCTGATACGCCGGTTATTGTCGAAAATCAGTATTTATTTATGGCTCATGAATCTGGTTGGCTAGGCCTGGGGCTGCAACTTTTGTTGCTTGCAGTGGTGCTGATTGGCTTGTGGCGCGCGCGAAAAGCAGATTGGCTGGCATTTGGCTTGTGTGCGGCTGGGGTGGGGCTTGTACTCATCGGCCTCTTGCAGCCAGTGTGGGCGGATGACACAATAAGTCTCTACTGGTGGGGGCTAGCTGGACTCGCACTCGGCTCCTCTGATATCATCAAGACACATGGAAAAACCCCTACAAAACGAAAGAGCCACAAAAAAGCAAAAAGAGCTGCTTAATTTTATTGACGGGTTTATCAAAGGCAACGGGTATGGTCCGAGCTACCGTGAGGTTATGCGTGCGCTAGAGTATAAATCTGTCTCGACAGTTGCTGCGCACGTTGATGGCCTGATCGCAAGAGGGTATTTAGAAAAAACAAGCACCTCAGCCCGCTCGCTTGCAGTGGTGAAGCAGCTGGATCGACACCAAACTCGAGAACAATGGCTTGCGCAGGAACTCAAGACGCGTCGACATCAATTCGAAGGTGTTAATTCGGCAGAAGCAGTACGGGCGATCGAGTCTATCGATAGGGTTGCGGCGCTATTCGACATCACGCTATAAATATCTTCAAAATACCGTGAATAACTGTTATGATAAGCATAACTATTTATGGATCAAAACTCACAATATCAGCCGCAGACGCCCGCTCCTACACCAGCACCAAGTGCTGCGCCTTTACAGCAACCTCCGTATAGTGGTGAGTCGACCTATCCGCAGGCTAGCGCTATGCCTTCTCCGCAGCCGTATCAACAGCCTCAGAATCAGTGGGCTACCCCACAGCAGCCTGCCTATCCGCAGGCACCCCAGGTGCCGCAACCTCACGACATGTCTGCGTACCCAGGTGCGAGTAGTACTCCTCCGCCGCGGCCTCGTGTCTATGGAAAAGCACCTGCTGCTGTACGTTTTGCGGAGTGGTTGAAGGGTCACTGGTATGTGCCGATCGGTGCGCTCCTTGCTCTGGTTCTTATTGGAAATATCTTGTGGCAGGTTTTGTACCCTATGAATAGTCTTGCGCCAGGTCTGGCGGTAGATGGTATTAAGGTAGGTGGTATGGATCGTGACGAGGCTGTCGCTAAGCTAAATGAAGCCTATGGCAAGCTCAAGGTAAATTTGTTTTTTGGTGATGCAACAGTGCCTTACAAAACCCCAACAGCGAGTGAGCTGGGTATCCAGGTGGACAATACGACACGCCTGGCAAATGCATCATATCCGTTTGCACTGCGGTTTGTACCGACTTCCTACTGGTGGGCATCGAGTCTTTCGGGTGTAGGTGAGCCGGTATACAACTACGACAAGGCCACTCTCGACACGTATGCACTCAAAAATCTTGGCCAGGACTGTGTGATTCCGCCCAAAAATGCCTCGCTCAAGCTTGATGATGATCGCTTCAGCGTCATATCTGCAGAGGCTGGCGGAAAGTGTAACCTAACTGAATTTAAAGAGGCAGTCGGCAAGACTACATATGCAAGCGGCTTCAAGGTCAAGACAAACATCAAGTCGGTAGCTGCGCCACTGACAAATGAAATCGCACAGCAACTTGGAGATGAGCTTAACAACAATCTCAAAAATGACATGCCCCTGCAGGCTGCAGGTGAGACCACACAGGTTCGTGCGGCGACCGTAAAAGGCTGGCTGTCTTTTAAAGCCTATACACCAGAAGACAAAAACGACGGCACGCCAACTCCTCCGCCGCGGCTACTCTATGTCATCGAGCCAGATCGTGTGAAGCGCTACCTTGAAACAAGCGGTATTGCAGCAAAAGTTGAGAAAAAACCAGGCGTTACTAAGGTGTCGACGACAGACTTCACTGAGACCGCACGAACCGAGGGTACACCTGGAGTGCTTGTAGATATCACCAAGACAATCGCCAGTGTAGATCCGTATGTAAATGCACGGGCTAGTAGGGCGGAAGTTATCGTCGGACCAGTACCTGCGACAGTACAGTATGCTCGCAAATACACTCCGAGCGACGCAGGGTATCGCGCACTGATACAGCAGTTTGCACAAGACAACCCAGGCAAAATAGGTATCGCCATGAGAGAGCTCTCGGGCAAGCGACCACTCTTGTCTGGCGCAGTCAATGAAAATGAGCGTTTGCCAGCTGCGGGCATCGAAGGAATTTATCTTGCGTATGTGGCACAAAAAGGCATAGAAGACGGTGCAATCCAGCCTACCGACCAGGTCTACGGCAATCTGTCATACCTCGAATGTATGGAGGCGGCTATTAGCGACCAAAACCAGGATTGCATAGCAGGTCTACTAGGTAAAATTGGCAATGCAACTGTCCAGACACGTTTAGCTGAGATTGGTTTGACCGGGACTGATTTTAGAGGAGCGGTGACTGTCACGACGGCAAATGACATGGCGCTTTTTACCGAGAAGCTCAATTCTGGCGAAGGACTACCTATTAAGCAGCGCGAAAAACTGATGAGCCCTCTGAGCGATATTAGTTTGCGCGATGGCATCAAAGGCGCAGCTTCAAATTCTCGTGTACTAGGTGGGGCATCGGGTGCAAACTACAATGAAGCAGCAGTAGTGATTACCACTGGTCAATATGTAGTATCAATCATGACACAGGATTCAGATGGTGCCAAAACAACCTCAAAACTTATCAAGGCTATCGACGTTTTGCGCAAGCAAAAACAAGATCTTCGTAGCTAGCTTGACTACCTCTAGACTGACAGGTATAATACAACAAGTATTCCGGCGTAGCTCAGTGGTAGAGCGGTTGGCTGTTAACCAATAGGTCACTGGTTCGAGCCCAGTCGCCGGAGCCAAGAATTCATTTCATGACAAAAAGCCATCGTATCGAATGGCTTTTTGTATTCCCACCTCAGTTGATCACCGTCTAGCTGTAAGTTCGAAAGTACTAAATTGATCATTGATCGTTTTTGTTCATTATTTGCCTTAGAAAATAGAGCAGGGGCATCTCTGGCAAGTCTTAACAGATGAGATACCGTTCCGTAATATTCATCTTCGACTTGTTCGATATTTAATCGCTTGTTCTGTAACGATTTCTGATTTTTCTTGTATTCTTCAAACTTACGCTTGTACAGCTGTTCTGGAATCTTCTCATCAAGATAATCTTCGTAAACCTTTTCAATGCGCGTCTGGTACTTCTCTATTTCAGTATCTATAGTCCGCAACGTAGTGTCTCTCATTCGTTTCTTGTCTTCGTGGGCTGCACGTAAGCCTGTGCTGAGCTCTTCAAATGCATCTTCAGGTATTCTTATGTCCTGGAACAATTTTGCTAGCTTGGTGGCTATCACATCCTCATTTACATACTTGGCGTTATGTTTCCCTTTTGACTGGGTGCAGTGACCATATACATATATACCCTTCTTCTTTTCGAAGGTAATTCGGCACCCGCATTCAGCGCAGTTGATCAAACCTCTGAATGGATAGGGAAGTCCGCCCCATCGGTGTTGAGTTACTTTGTAGCCATTTCTAACTGCATCAACTTGATCGAACAAGTCTTTAGAAATAACTGCATCATATTTGTGAGGATAGAGCTTGCCTTTAATTCTCTTTTCGCCGTAATAGAAGGGATTCTTTAAAACTTGCTCGATCTTACTTGAACCGGCTTTTATTCCGTATTCATCAAGCCACTTCTTACTCAGAATGCGAAGGGAAGTGTTACCTGTCGCGTATTCCTGAAACGTCCTACGAATAACATCTGCTTTAAATGCGTCTATTTCAACCCATTTCTTTCCCTGTACGGTAACGGTATTTTTATAGCCGACCGGTGCTTTGCCGATCCACTCACCGTCACGTAGTTTTTGCTCGATCTTACGCTTTACGTTATCGCTGATTGCATCAGAGTAATATTGAGCCACCACGATACCCATTCCGAGCCGGAGTAGATCAGTAGCGGGTGAATTTTGGTAAATATACAAATTATCAGAGGGGAAGTGTAGTTCAATTTTATCTGTACGGTATAAATTCTGTAGTATTCGAACCTGTTCGGAACTTGAATCGCGAGTATAGCGGTCAATTTTATCAAATACAACAATAACCTTTTCGGTACTGGCTTTGATTTTATCGACTACTGCGCCAAAGTCATTTCGAGTTTCTTTGTATGCACTCTCTTTTATTTCAAATAGTTCATGATCATAGGACATACGTTTTGCGTATTCTATAAGACGGTAACTTTGCGCGGGTAGTGCATCTTTCTGATCATCTGTAGATACACGTGCCAATAGAAATGCTTTCATATTTTCTCCTACTTAAAATGGACGGTTGTGGCTTCCCATTCCAACAATCTTTGCAGATGTTTTTCTGGCACAACCGCCCATTAAGAGCAGAAAATAAAATATTTGCAAAAGAATGTGATTGGAATGAGGAAGCCCTTTCATTATACATCTCAATCAATGCCGGCTTCAATTTCTATTAGTAATGAAAATAGCTTTCGCAATGCTTCGATTGTTTCTGGGTCATTTTTATTTTTCGGAATCATTCTTATCAACCCCGATCTGACGCATTCTTTTTTCTGCCATGAAATTGAAAAGTTTCGCCGGGTGTCTTCCTTTTTCGATAGCTATGGTCACTAAATTATCCAAGTATGGGCGAGGAATGTGCCGTGCTACTTTGCAGTAATATTCTCTGCTAGCTTCGGAGCCTAGCTTGCCAACTAACCAATCTGCAGTCTTATCAATGTAGAATGGATCTCTCTTTTCAATGTCATTGATATCAAATGGTTTTTTAAACCTTTCACTGTCATTGAAGATATCGTTTACGCTTTTCATAGACATAGAATAGTATTTATCTATCTAGAAAAGAGTGAGCGGATTTGTATAGAAACTTTTAACTATCGCTTTAAATTAGAAATAAATCCGAATAATCCTAAGAAAGCTCATTTATAATGAGCCGAGCATCTGCTATTGAAAGCCTAATTTTGCTCAAAACCTTTAATTTATCCTTCTCAAATACTGGAATAAAAGTATCACGAGTATAACCCCTAAATCCTATTTTTCTGATGAGTTGTTGTAGGTTCTGAGAAGTTGGGATCTTGCCCTCGGATCTGATCTCATCAATACTTACTATTTCACCTGGACGATCTTGAATAAGGTACTCCATAACTAACCTCGGATTGCCATCCATTCTTAATGCTATTTCGTTTATCTCGAATCTATCAAGGACAGTGTCTATAAATACATGACCACCAAATATAGTAAGTTCCATTTCTACGTCATCAAGGTCTTCGTAGTCGTATTCATCTGCATCAAGCTTTTTCATCTAGCTCAATTGTAAGTGTTTATTATTTTTTTTGAAAATTTTGTGTGAGCATCAAGTACAGAGTAGTGAAGTATGAAAGGGAAGGTAGGGTGTGATTGTTTCTATGTTTGTCCAGTAGGGGGGGTATGTCATGCGCAGGCATGGAGGCTAAGCAAGTTATAGGAGTATTAACAGAGGTGGTTGTTTAAAAGATGTGCTATGATTATAAAGTCTAAACCAGTTGAAGTGATACATCTCAGAATGTGTCGAGTATTTGTGTCTATAAATGGGCACCCACTCGACAAAACAGTTAGGGACGCAAATCTCTTCTGCTGGTTTAGACACCTAGAGCGGGTGTCCTTTTTTGTCCCCGCAGAAAGTTGGGATATGTTCAAACGAATAGCAATAATACTTGGGTCAATTATATTAGCAGGATTAGTGGTCGGTGCAATTTCCTTTTACGTAACTGGTGAATCCAACCCAGAAACCGCAAACAAACTTATGATTCAAACTGCGTATCTAGCAAAGTCCAAAGAATCTTACGCTAGGTGTTACAACTCAATTAACTACGGTACCTCACTGATTGGTGATATCAGGCTCGAGATTAAGGGTGAGAATTTCAATAACGATTCAATAACAAGTGATCGTCTGGATGAAATCGAGGCGTCGTTTATGGATACGGTTAAACTGAAGTGCCAGAAAACGGTTGATGAGTACCAGAGTGCCTATGATGACGCAGTAAAGTACCATAGCGAAATAGAGAGTTCTAATAATGGTCTGTGGAATATCTTGTTCGGCTCAGCTGATAGCCCGCCTTCAACACAAGACCTTGGTTCATTCGAGCCTGCTTATGTAAGGATGTCGATTGCTTTTAACGATTACGTGTTTTCAGAGCAAGACGTAGAAGAATACTTTAAAAAGGAGCTTAGCCTGTGATCTACAAAAGTTTACTTCTCGAATTGGTTAGTATTAGGCAATAACGCTATTCCCAAAGTATAATCTCAGTAGGAAACAATATGATTGAAACTGAGACGAATCAAAAAGTTGTTAAAAGTATAAGAAACGCTTCTGATAAGTGGAATGGTTTTTCGTATCAGGGCAAAGTAGGCCTGTTAATAGGCCTACGTTCTTTGATGGATCATTATAGCCTAACAGAAGATGAATTGAACGACTGGTACTTTGAATATGAAGTGTCTGAAGATGTTGCTGTTGCAAATAAATCTGGGATTGTTTCAAAGCATCAAATCAAAGCCAAAAGTACTAGCACTAGTCACTTCATGTCAGCCTATAAGTCCGCAATAGCTGAATTTGAAATTGAAGACACACCAGAAGACCAAAGATATTTGCATACCGCTGTTGAGGTTACCGACTTCAAGACAAACGATAACAAGGTGGTGCTTTATGAGTATCCAAATGGAGATAAATATTGTGAATTAGCAAATGACCAAATATTTATACATTGCAGAAATGAGATTATTAAAATACGCCCCGGAATCGGGAACGAATATGCCGAAAATATTGCATACTTTTTATTACATCAGGTTTCGGCTTTAATCAATGAATCTCACGACAGTCTGGTTGGCGATGGAAAGATACAGCCTGCAAGAATGAGTCTGGCTCAGCTTAAGTATTATATTCACAATTCTTCCGCCGATAATATAGTTGCATTGTCAGATGGGGCACGTTTGAAAAACGCACTATCAAATATTTGGGACGATCATCTTGGCGGAGACCCCCTTATTGATTTGAAAGAGTTTCAAAAGATGCATAATCTCATGAAGTTAGTTTCTAAGTTATCGTATACGGGCTTAATAGACTTCTTGAGCTTTATACATCCTGAGATTAATTTTGTTAGGTATGGTAACAGTATCAATATCTATGGCTTTAAAGATGTATTTCTAGAATCTCTTATAAAATGCTCTCATGATTATAATTTTGAAGGTTCATTTTTTAATGTTAATGGTCAATACTTTATACCTACAACGATTAATCGATCCAATACGCCTAAAAATAAAGAGGATGTCGCTAAGGGTATAATTAATAATTATAATAGCGATTCCAAACGACTACTGTTTGAAAAATCATCAATCATCAATGAATCAATTGATGGCGATTTACTGGAGTTGGCCGGTGTGACAATCCGAAAGTATCCAGAGGCCCCGAATGGACTAGAGCACATAATGGGTTATTCGGGTTCACGTTTGATTAATGTAAGCGATGCGATTGATAGTATGAATAGGGTTAATGGTAAGTAAATGTTAGAAGATCTTTTTAAGGTGCATGGTTTTTCAAAAATTGATAATACAGATATTGTAAGTGTGTATAAGCATTCATCCTCACAGTTCTATTTTGTCGGAGAATATGAAGAAGCAGACTTTTTAAATTACGAAGAATCGGCGCTCACTGAGTCTATTATTAATTTATATTTTGGTTACCAAGAGCATAATCCAGCAATAACAAAGAATAGCGCTTTGGTTATACTGCTTAAATCAAACAGCCATAGCTTAAGTGAAGAACTTCTTAATAAGATTTATGCAGTTGAAGAAGATCCGTTTGGTATGCGTAAGTATGTGATAGTCGCAGAAGGAGCAATACTCGAAGAACTTAAAAAGGTATCATACGACGATTTAACTCAAATCATTTTTAATAAAGCTAGATTTGATAAATATCAAGAGAACGCAGTAAGCAATGAAGACTATGAATACAGAGCTGCTATACAGATTTTTATCAAATTGCCATTTTTGAAGATGCTAGAAAATAAAGACAGACTTCAGACCATAACGGAACTTATAGATACTCTGATGACGAAAAACAGCTACGATCATTTGAAGAATCAAAGTATTGGGATAGCGGGTGAAATATTTTCCGACCGAGAGGACTTTTTGTCGAAAGCTATATCTTTAGAAAAGAATGATCTTGACGATTGGTTAGACAGAACGTTAGGAGTGAAAAAATAATGAGAATACTAAAACTTTACATCGAAAATTTTAAAGGTGTCAAGAACAGTAAAACAATCGATTTTTCACAGTCTTTAGTGATTTTGAGAGGACCAAACGGATTTGGCAAAACCACAATATTCGACGCAATTGAGCTTTGTGTAACTGGTTCAATTAAACGTATTATCGATAAGGCAAAAGTTACTAACGACTCTAAAGACTACTCGGATGCATTTTACAGGAATAGTCCTAATAAGGATGTCAAATTAAAGTTACTTATAGAGAACGAAAAAAATGAACGTATTACTATAGTGAAATACTTGCCATTTAACCACGATGGCAATTTTGATGGTCTAGATTCTCGTACAAAAAAATACAAAGTCATAGATTCTCTTGAAAAATTACCTACGTATATATTAAGCGAAGATGAGTTTGATGATGATAGTTTCAGTTTAGTTCATAAGCCTGACGAAAATTACGAAGAAAAAATAAGACATTTTATTTTTGGAGAAAATAGTACGCTCAAAATCAAAGACATATACAAACTCTTTGGGTATATGCAACAGGATGAGAATACTTTCTATTTAGAGCTAAGTGAAACTAAACGCAGGGATGAGCTGGATTTTTTGTATAATTCACAAGATCAGTCGAAAGAGGTGGATGAACTTGCTAAGACTTTAGATCAGCTAAAGAAGGCTGAGTCCGCACTAGATACTGAAATTGAAAACCTAAACGTTGAACAAAAAATTTCAGTTAATAATGCCTTGATTTACGAGCGCGTCTTTACATCTACGAATTTTGAATTTGACGAAGAAGATCCGTTCGGGAAAGATAGCCCTAAGACAATCGATGCAAACTACCGAAATACGATAGATTATATCCGAAGAATCAAACAATTCACGGATATTTTCGATGTTAAGGTTTATCAAGATAATTTACGTAAAAAAACACTAAGTGGACTATCCAGAAACGTAAACTTCCAGCATTACTTGATATTAAAAAACCTCTTAGAAGAGGATACCTATAGAAAAATAGCCGACGAACACACTCTTTTGTCTTGGATAAACGAGACATCAATTATTCAGTACTATATCCTCCAAAACTTTTTAGGAGATGCAGAATTTAACAGATTGAATAAAAGTGCCAAATCGTACAATACTGCCCAAAATTATTTAGCTCTTGAAAATGTAACAACCGAAGCGAAGCTAAAAGCAATAATGCGGATTGATGACAATAACCTCTTAACAATAGAGAAAAAGAAAGAAGGAACTAATTTACTAGAGCGACTAGAGCAGGGTAAAAGAATGCTTAACCAAAGTTCAGAAATGCTGACATCAATGGATGAGATCAGGCGAAAACTTACAAGATTATTCGAAAGAACAAAGAGTCATGCTCATCTCAAAGACTCTGAATGCCCGTTATGTGGTTACGACTGGAGCCAATATGAAGATTTGCAAAACAGCATTACTAAAAAGGACAATAGCCTTAACGATTTAAGCAAAAATCAAACGGAGGTTATCGCTAAGCTGAATCGGGAAATAGACGATGATTATATTGCATCTGTTGAAACTAATCTTAAAGCCTATGTAGCCCAAAATGAGCGAGGATACAAATTTTACAAGAAGTTAGAAAATCTTAGAGGAAGCGTTAGTCATGAAGATTTCGAAGCATTCACACGCAGGCTTGAATCTGTGTTTGTAGACGCAAAGACTCATATATGGACTAATTTCAAAACTCAAACTGAGCTTGACGCAAGTGAACAAAATATAAAGTCTGAAGTAAGCAATACTATATTCTATGATTTCAAAGTCTTTGAAAAGCTTAGTGAACTCAAGGGTTATAATTTTGGAAATGGCTTCAATGTCTTGGAACAGGAGTTTGTAAACAGTTTTTCGTGGTCGAGCATGGGTACTTACGAGAAACTTATGAACGACGAAGAGAAGTTGTCGAATAGTCTATCAGATCTAGCAGCAAACATTGAAATCGATGAAGAAAAGCTTGGTGGAGCTGATGATAACTTTTTTAAAGATGTATTCTTTGAAAAAGCGGAAAACATTGAGTTGATATCGCCTAAACTAGAACCAAAAATTGATTATGTAAACTTCAAATATAATCAAAAAAAGAATATCATCTATGAATTACTCGATGGTAGGCGCAAGAAAATTAAAGTAATTCGTACCAAGGTCGGCAACCTTAGAACTTCCTACAGATCTGCCATTAATGATTACAAGAATACGATGACAGATGCTATAAAAATCCCATTCCATATTTATTCAGCGAGAATACTCCAGAACTATTCACAAGGGTACGGAGCCTTTATTGATACCCCTAGTCAGTCGACATCTTCTATACGTTTTTCGGCTGGTGGCGGATCGGATCATGATCTAGTGCATCAACTTAGCTCGGGTCAGCTTGCTGTAGTTTCTATGGCCTTTTCGTTAGCAATAAATAAAGTATATGGAAGCGCCTCGCTCAGATTTCTGGCAATTGATGATCCAGTTCAAGAATTAGATGCCCTAAATGTGTACTCACTCATTGAACTTTTAAGAAGTGATTTTGGGCCACACTATCAATTATTGCTGTCTACTCATGACGAAATTCATGCAGATTACATGGCCTATAAGTTTTCACTCGACGAAAGAGATGTCATGTCTATTAAGGTACAGGAACTATTCTTCCCTACGAGAATATATGAACAACTATCATAGTAATTTGATCCTCACCCTAGAAGATCCATCTAAATGGGCTGAATTTAGAAGGCCTGACTTTCTTCAAATATTAGACAGTTCCGCATCGGAAGCTTTCCAAAAACAAACCCTAGAAGGCTATTTGGCTGCTTTTCTGATCTATCAGCAAATAGCAGAAGACATGGTCAAAAATATAATAAAATTGGCAAGAATGTTCAACCAGTTGTCTGTATTCCCGATGAAGATTGAATATGGATCGTTGGATGATTCGCAGATGACTTTTGGCAGGTTACTCCATGAGCTTCAGTCATTACCTCATGAAGATACAAAATTAGTTGATTTATGTAAGCAGCTAAACATACGTAGGATACAGCTTGTTCATAAAATTACTCTAAAAGAAAATTTAGATGACATAAAAAATAAATGCTAAGAAGCTCTAGAGATATACGGCGAGATAGAAACAGAGTATTCTGAGCTAGAGAGTTATCTTAGAATGACAATTTCTGATTATAAAGACGGTTCACTTGAGGAGTGGAAGATGGAATATGCGGAGCTTCTCGCATAGCACGGTGATCACAGAGAGATTATCTAAAGATTCCAAGCACGTTTTAATAGTTCATACTCTGCAAGATAACCGCGCTTTTTCAGCTCTTCAAGATAAATTGGCCTAGGGGGGATGTTGCTGTGATAGACATTGCTAGATGATGTTGATAGTCCTCCACCTTGAGAGGTAGACAGACCTCCGTACTGTGCCGTGGAAAGACCTCCGTACTGTGAAGTAGATAAACCGCCATATTGCGAAGTAGATAAACCGCCATATTGCGAAGTAGATAGGCCACCATATTGCGATGTCGACATTCCTCCATATTGAGAACTAGACATACCTCCATATTGAGATGTTGAAGCGCCTCCATATTGAGACGTCGACATTCCTCCATATTGCGATGTGGAAAGCCCGCCGCCTTGAGAGGTCGAGCTATTTCTCGGCCAGCCATACTTCTTAATATGCGCAATTCTGTCATTCATATATTTATACTTTACCCCAGCTATAGTTCGTTTGTAAATTCTCAACCGTATTGATAGTGGGTATAGTCTTCATGTTTCGAAGTACGTCCATTAGCGAGAGCCAAGATAGACACTCAAAAAGTTCAAGATCAGTTTCCTAGACTGGTCTTTTTGCCTTTGTTAGTTTCTTGATTCTAGAGCACCTTAACTCTGTTAGTTTAGAGACTTTTATACTTACTTTTTATGCTTAAGATAAAAATGATATACACTATAAAGCATATGCAAAAACACAATGGCTTTGCTTATACATATATTGTAATTGCGCTTGTTCTAATCCTGAGTGCCGTCTTATCGTTGGTCTTCATTAATAATTTTACGAAGCAAGATCATGCAAGTAGGGTGCCTAATTCAAATGACGAAACAGAACTTAAGACCTATACTTCTATATCGGGTAGCGGATTAACCTTTGACTATCCCAGTAGTTGGTCTTTCGAAGAGCCTACTAAGCAACAGATATCAAGAGAAGACAGTAAAGCTACAATAATGGTACTGTACAGCCGCAAACCCTCTATTGTCGACGGCAAGGGTTCGACATCGGCTAGCAACATCTGTGTGACTTTCAATGAAATGCAGGGTGATTGGCCGTTCAGATCACAGCCACTCAGCAACCCTAATAAGATTGCAGACTTTTCAGTTGGACAGAATGCCGTATCGCTTGTCGAAAGTAAAAGTAATTTAGAAGCTTCAGTAAGCCCTGCGATGCAACTAGTAAATCAAGATGCAATTAGTAAACATGGCGGTGCATATATAACGTTAAATAATGAATACTTTTTGTTAGCGAATGCCGCAAAAGATTGTTGGATAGCTGATGACGCAAAACAAATGGATGTGACAAGAGAAATTGAACAGGCTCGTGAGATTTTGAAAAGCGTTCGAATCAAAGAATAGCTTTTTTATAGTTTCAACATACTCTAAATTACTCGCTCGAGACTGTTAAAGTGTTGCTTAGATGCCTTTTTGGCTCATTGATCTGAGTACATAAATGATTGCGGGTATTTTAACGATGACTAAACATGTCAACGCAATCATTATCGATAGACCAGAGAGTATCCCCACGCCAGCAATAATAAGTGCGCCGGCAGCATTACGAATAACACTTGTAATTGATAGAATTGCTGCCCGATTATGGCGGATATGTTTATTCATAAGTGTTGACATATAAACTCTAAAATAGTTTTCAGTAAATAGGTATGCACAGAGTGCAACGATACTAATCACTTTCGATGAACTACCGAATAGTAGTAGTGAACTGAGCATAAAAGCAAAAACAATAAGTAAGTCACGTATATTAAAGTCTCGTACCCGCGAGAGAATAGAACCTCCAATTGAGGCTAGTTTCAATAGCGCAAACAGTATTCCAAAATTTGCGATATCGATACCGATTGCTTGCATGTGGGGTTGCCATAACGGCCTCGCGGCCTCATATATGACAGCAAAAGCTAGCATCAAAGGAATTAAGGAGATTAGTTCCTTATTTTTAAAGAGAGATAGCGAGAATGCGGGGAAGTATCTACCACCATTTGCAACGGACAATGTTTTACTTTTTGGCAATACAAAAAAGGTGTAAATAAGATGAGCTGCTAAGATTGCCGATGAGAATATAAACAATGCCTTCAAACTGAAGCCTAAATAAATGAATAGGCTAGCGAGAACCATTCCGATAATTGTTGATACTTCGTCGACAATTGTTGTGGTCGAAAAACTTTTTTTATAAGTTTTTGCATCCTCAATAAAGTCATCGTGTAAATATGCTTCATCAGCCCCGGAAACAAACGCCCATGCGATGCCTGTAATAATCGCGGCAATAATAAATACAATTAGCGATCCACCTATAACTAATAGAATCATCCCGATCAGATGAAGTAGTGCGCCTATTAGTAGCGAGCGGCGGTTGTTAATAATATTTGCGATAAATCCAGCTGGCAAATCAGCAAGAGCAGTTACTAATAAGATAAGCGACTCTGTTAAAATAGCATCACTAACAGATAGTCCATTTTGTAACTTCCATATAATGGCAATTGGAATAACAAGTCCCATCGCAAGATGTTGTAATGCTATTTTTATATAATATTTCATATTTCTTTCATGTTAGCTAAAATGTATCGCAATATTAATAATTATATGTCAATATCTCACTAATTCAAGCGTTGGTTTAAATTGTTAATTTGATAGGTACGCTGCTTGTATATTCATTCCAAGATATGGAAAGAAAAACGTATCCAGTGCGTGTATGACGCAAGAACTGTTTCGATTGCAGTTGTTTGCACAGGACAGTGCTGCCGCTCCTTGGTTAATCTCTAATACGGCGCGACAATTACTTCGATAGAATCTTTGAGCTTTCAAGTGAACTATCGGAAAGCAATTCAAGCTAAAGCACCTTTTAATGTCAAGGATTAAAACCCAAAACAGGGGTGATGTTATAATTATAGACATGAGATCAGTTCGAGAAGATATTAAATTGTTGCCACCAGACGTGGATCGCGATGCGACATTTGCGCTAGCTTGGTTTAGTCGATCAGAAGGCAGGCAGACGCTACTTAGTATGGGGAATACTGAGGATGACATAGAAGAGTCTACGATTAAAGGTGAGCGCAAAATTATGCAAGATTTTCTCGAACTGGAGAAAGCCGGCAAGCAGATTACCCGAGTTATAGTCGTTGAAGAGAATACTATTGGTGTGGTGTGGATCGAGCGTTTTGAGAATCATGGCGTCAAATCGCCCAGTATTCATATTATGATTGGCAACCCTGATTATCGAGGGAAAGGTATTGGTCGAGCGGTCATGCAATCGGTAATCGAGCATATTAGGAGTACATTAAAGGCTGATGCTATTTACTCACGTCATCTTTCTGCCAACACTACGGTAGCACGGCTAAACGAATCACTTGGCTTTATGAAAGATGGTGATACCTACGAAGATGATAATGGTCTCGTGTGGCAAAATGTCGTCATGATGCTATAGTCGTACTACTCGTCGTTTTTTATGTCGTTAAATTTGCGTATCACCCAAAAGGATAATGCGCCACTTGCACCGATCCAGTAAAGTTTGTTTTCTATCGATCTACTCAGCCACTGTGAGACAATTTCAAACCAGCCTGGAATGATTAATATCGTTGCCATGGTAAGTATCACAATAACAGGTGTCGCTAGCTCTAAGTATTGGGATTTTGTATTTTGCATGGTGCTTATTATAGCCATGCGCGTAGTACCTTGTCGACAAGGGTATTCTGTTATTGTGTTTCTCGGCGGAGTATGCGAAGGATATTTCGGCCAAAAGAATCCTGTTTTTCTCTGTTGACAAGCCGGACCTTGCTTGGAGCATGTAACTGAATTGAAATACGTAACTCTCTTATGCTATTATGGTAGGCAATAGTGCAGGTAAAGCTAACGGGAGAAATAATTTAGCATGGATGTGGGACCATTTCGCGGGTCACGGCCGACCGACAGGAGAACTGTGAGTACATCGGCACCGACACACCGGCAGGCAGAGGAATCACAGGCAGTACAACCCGAACCTAGGGCTGCTTCTTCGCATCGTGCAACATCTTCTCCTCGGCAGAACATCAAAGAAGAGAAAAGTCTGCTTAAGCGTCTCCTATGGCCACTTGTTATAGCTGTTGTTGTGATTGTGCTTGGCGTGGGTGGTTGGTTTGCATGGTCAAGTACGCGAGGTGCTGCAGTAAACACTATCGACACGAGCAAATATCAGGCAGTTTTCTTTACAAACGGCCAAGTTTACTTCGGTAAGCTTCAGCTAGCCGGCGGCGATTATATGAAACTGACAGACATCTACTACTTGCAAAACAATCAGCAGACAGCAGCAGAAGGTGAAGATGCAAATAATCCTCAACAAGCTTCTACCGATCAAAGCAACGTACAGCTGATCAAACTTGGTGATGAGATTCATGGACCTGAAGACGAAATGATCATTAGTAAAGATCAAGTGCTTTTCTATGAAAACCTCAAGACAGACGGAAAAGTTGCTCAGTCTATAGATCAACACAAAGGGTCAAAGTAGACCACAAAGATAAATAACAACCCCTGTTCGTACGGGGGTTGTTATTATTTTAGTGATTCTGCGTAGCGAGCCCAGGATGCGTCATCTATCTTACTTTGAGACTTGATCAAGATAAGAAGACCGTTTTTGATAAAGATAACAGACTGGGGTCCTTTGGAAGAAGTCCCCATGTATACTTTGACGCCGTTTGCCGCAATTTCGTTGGTGGTATTGAAGCTTTTGGCAAGCTCGTCAAGTTGGCTATCGGTACTTTCAAAAAACTTTTCGGGTAACGGCTGCTGGCTCACACTGATACGTACGCCATCAATTTCGTCTGTGTAGGCAAATACAGGTGTGCCATCGGGAGGACTCACCCGTTGCCAGCCACCAAGCTGATGAGCCGACTTACCTTCTGGGGTGACCGTCTGGTATTTAAGTTTGTCGAGTGGTTTCGTCTCTGGATTGATTGTGGCAGAATCTGCGAAAAAGTAGTGATAGGCTACTGTGCCACCTATGGCTATCGTGGCAATTAGTGCTGCAGCTATGATAAGCCGCTTGCTCGTCATGACATGTTTCACAGATTTCTTAGAGGGGAGACGCACATTTCGCATATCTATGCGAATATTGATACTTTTTGCGGTATTGGTAGGCTTTTTGGAGGCAGGCGAGATAGTACCGCCAGTACTTGGGGCGGGGTGTAAAGTCGTATTTTTCTGGCTACGCCTACTGGTTCTTTTGAACTCCACGTGTATCCTATTTATTCGTACTGTTAGCATGCTAGCAGGAACACCTGCTCGGCTACTTTATATAGTTTAGCATAACAGAGATACTCCCCAGTAGTGCTACTTGATACTGTGTGCAAAGCTGAGATTGCTGATATAGGAGTTTGCGTTGCTTCTGGATCCGAGTACAATCTTGGCGACAAGTGTATCTCCAGCTTCAAATCCACAAGTTGCTGGATCAGCTACACCACCAGGAGTGCCTTTTTGCCAGAGTGTCTGGGCGCCGTTTGAAAGTGGCTGTTCTACGCTGCAGGCGATTAGCCCATCTACAGGGTCGTTGCGGTAGAATTGGTACGCAGCTGTCGAACTTGTGCTGTCGGTTCGTCCCATTACTGACGTGGAGCCTGAGATGAATTGTTTAAAGTTTTGAGGTAGTTGGTAGTTTACATAGATAACCTTGTATTGGTTGGATTCTGACGTTGTAGTCCACTTGTAATAGTTGTAGGTTTCCTTGACGCCGCAGACAGTCGGTTGAGCTGAGCTACCGTCATTGACATTTAGTTGATCGGAGCACATATCTGTAGTCATAGTACCAGTGCCACTGCCCGTTACGATTCCGCCTGCAAATTCTGGACTTAGTGTGATGAAGGTATCTGGTGGCGTGCCGCAGTCGCCCCAGCCTTCAGCTTCGAAACACTGGACTTTGCCGAGTGTCGTGTCGTAATACATACTGCCGAGCAATGCGGGGTCGTTGCCATCTGTTGGTCGAGTTGCACTTTTATCGAGCGTAAAGAGGGTCGAGTCTTCTTCGCCTACGTCGCCGCTACCAACTCGTACATTGGCTGTCTGTGTTGTACGGGCCACCGAGAAGTCATCGATATAGAATGTCCCCATGTCGTCTTGACTTGTAACGAATATCTTATTTTGGCTAGTCACGGTCGCTGGTGCCTGGAACGTGCAGTTTACATTTGTCCATGCACTTGAAGTGACGGCAATCGACTCTGTACAGAGCACCCAGTCGTCGTTATCTTCCTCGCCTATAGGGAATAGGTACACGCTCAGGTGAGAGAATGGAGTGCTGTCGGCGCGAACTTTCATGGATACATTATAGGAGACGCCGGGTGTGAGCGCTGTAGTGAGTTTATTTGACGCACCTGTCCAGCCATTTTCGGTAGTTACCTTCACTGAAGCATTTCCGCTTTGGATATTGTTGCCGGCAGTAGTATGCCGCGTGACCGCAGCGTCCCACAAGCCTGGTCCTCCTGCATCGATACCGCGGTTTGACCATGTATTCGCCGGGAATGTGCTTGCAGATCCACCTGCTGTTTCTGCGCCAGGGTTAGAGGCGAGCTCATTAGCTGTTGCGCCGCTCGCTGAGAGTATCGGTGCAGATGATGAAGATTGTACGGACAACACTGTGTTGCTAGTGGGGTTGGTCGCACTGTCACGAATAACAAGGCCATTACCACTAGGTGTATTGGATGTTACGATATCGGCTTCTCCAGTGGCTTGTACGGTATTGTTGTATGTTGACTGCAATCCGCCACCACTTGCCGAACCAGCCACAGTCCAGAGGCTGCCTGTCCACACCATCGTTGCAGTAGTATTTTGCTTCATTGGTACGTTTTGTTCGGCTCCTGCACCAGCACCAACATTTGCGCGGAGTATAAAATCTTGCGAGCTGTTCGCTGCAGTGACGTAGATGATTCGACCCCCAGCACCAGCACCTAGTGACGGAGCACCCAGGGTGTAGCTGACGTTTGGCGCACTTGCGTCGAGTGTGATGACGCCAAACGAATCGATGTTTGCTTGTGTGACATTTGTACTGGTCGCCGAGGTTTGCGAAGAGGCCATGGCATATGTTGGTGTATTGATAACCACTAGGCCGGCGCTACCAGTACCTGACGCTGTTCCGCCACTAAGATGAAGATTGCCGCCATCGGTGTTGCCGGTGGTTGCGTTGCCACCTTGTACTGTCAGGTCGCCACCACGTACGCCACCAGCTGAACTTGCAGTACCTTGTATCTTGAAGTCGGTAGGAGTGTTGCTTGAAACGCCGTTACCAAGGGTTAGGGTGCCTTCGTTATCGAATGTTGCTCGGTCTACACCATCGGTGGCGATAGTCGTATTCTCTTTTGACTGTATTCGAGTGTTACCGCCAGAAGCCCCGGATCCAGCGCCGATCGTGATGTTAGTTGTGCCGCCAGCATTGTTGGCGCCTATTTTGACTGTCTGGGTGCCACTAGCTAGAGCCGAGTTGCCAATTTCGACGGTTGCATTGTTTGCGGTCCCTATGTAGACACTTCCGTCGTCTGCATTTCCGGTACCGTTGCCCCCTTGTAGAAATACGGATCCGCCAGTACCATTTGTTCCGCCGCCCTCTCCACCTAGTACAACCGTATCACCTCCATTGCTGCCAGCTCCACTGCCGCCTGTGCCACTCACAATAACGATATTATTTCCGTGCGTGTCGGCATCTGCTGATGCTATGTTGATGTAGTGATTTGCCTGATTACCAAATTGGATATCTCCACCACTATTGATGACTAGCATGTTTTCGTTATTACCTTGTAATTTGAGGAACTCACCCCCAGTGCCGGTCTTGTTGATGTTAATACTTGCCGCGCCACTGGCTGCATCTTCTTGGACACCTTGTGAAAGCTGTATGAAGTTGTCGGCTGTTTTGCCGCCGAGCTGTGCGGAGTTGATGGCAAATGGTGTGGCTGTCATGCGCTTCATAGGGAGCATTTCGCCATCTGCTGCACATGGAGTGGTGCCATAGGTGGTGCATGCCGGAGCTGACCCTGCCACGTTCATAGAAAGCCAGATAGTATCTTGGTTCCAGTCTACACTGGCGCCGAATGGAGTTACTGAGCCAAGATTGACGGAGAAGAGGCCGTTTTTAACCAGAACACCATTGGTTCCGTTGTTGTTGATGTATGTTTCGGTCCATTTGAGTGTCCCGCCGGGGTTGTTACTGGCTGTACCGGTGCCGTCTTGATAAATCTTAAATTGCAAGTTGTAGTGACCGTCGGGTACGACGCCACCACTAGAGTTGAGTAGGCGTCCTTGGAAGCTGAGGGTTTGGTTGATGCCGGGCGCAGCGTGAGTGGTACTAGCTAAGAATAGCGTTGTGAAAAACGCAATAAATAGTGAAGCAAGTGCTACATAGTGCAGCATCGTACGTCGTTTAAAACCAGTGGGGAGGTGGCACCACATCTAAATGATTGTTTGCTTTCTATATCTGTTTTTTGATATAAAAGTGTTTATTTAGCCTAGATGTGTGGTGCCATCAAAAGCTGCGTTTATTGTAGCATAAGCGTCTCATTTTCGACAGTGCGCAAAAGCGCTTTTGGCCACTGGTAATGTAGTCAAAAAATAGCGGTTTTGTGGGCTGATTTCTGTAGGCAGCATGATGAGAGGTTTTGGTGTATAATAACCTCAAGCATAAAACACAGATATCGGCAGGAGAATCGGCAAGCGTGAACATAGCACGGCGTAGTGTGAGTCTGGCAGTTGTCCTAGGGGCGGCACTGTTTGTTGCGCTTCCTGTGTACGCCGTCTCTTATGGTGGGGATGGCATTCGGGGTTACTCAGCCACTGCCCCTCTCAACACCGGTACTATCGTGCAGCTTGCCGACAAAGACACTGCAAAAGTCAAAGCCGTTTCGCAGACAGAAATCAAAAACATGTTCGGTGTTGTGATCGACCCGGGGCAACTCTCACTTCGTATTACAAACGAAGGGCTTGAAAACGAGGCGTATGTGGCTACGACGGGAAGCTATAGCACTCTAGTGAGCACTCAAGGTGGAGCAATTCAGTCGGGTGATTACGTGACACTTTCGTCTGTCGACGGCGTGGCGATGAAAGCGAGTGAGACAGACAAGACGGTGTACGGCCGAGCTCAAGCCTCATTTGATGGCAAAGGTGTGATATTCGGCACGACAAGCCTCAAAGACACTTCGGGCAAAGAAACAAAAACAGTGCAGCTCGGGCTCGTACCTGTCACGATCGATATCCGCAACAATCCAGTAGAAAAAAAGAGCACCAAAGCAAACGTGCCAGACTTTTTGCAGCGAATCGGTGATCAGATTGCCGAAAAAGAAGTTAGTCCAATCCGAATCTATTTGAGTATGGGTATCACTGCTGTGAGCTTGATCGCTGCTATCGCCGTGCTCTATGCGGGTGTGCGTAGCGGTGTGATCTCGATAGGGCGCAATCCGATGTCCAAAAAGTCAATCTTCCGTGCGCTCCTCGAAGTCATCCTGACAAGCCTGCTAATTGTAATTGTAGGGCTGTTTGCGGTATATTTACTACTAAAGCTATGATGAAAAATAATAGGGTGGGGAACTAAAATGGGATTATTCCAAAACAAGCAGTCGGCGCCTCAGCTCCCAGATGACGAGGTGACTGAAGGCATCCAGCATTTTTTTGATGGATACTTCCAAGAGCTCAACGAACGTGGGCGAGCCCATTTTGACGATATCATCCAGCAACAGACGGCCAAGTTTGAAGAAGATCTGTCTGGATCTATCTCGTCGATCAATGCTGATTTACGAGCATACATCACAAAACGTATCGACGAGCAAATTGCCGAAAACGCTAAATCTATCCGTGTGGCGCAAGCTGCGGCACTCGAATCTATCAACGCGAGCGTAGAATCACTTCAGAAGCAGAACGCGTCGTTTAGCGCGACCCTTGAAGAACAATTCGAACATAGTAGCAATGCCATCAAAGCTACGCAAGCAGAAGCTACTAAATCGATGGATCGCACAGTGCAAACTCTCGAAGAGCAGCACCGCAATCTGGGTAATGCACTCCAGAAAAGTGTCGCCCGCCAAGACACGCAGATGGGCGAATTATTCGAGCAAAACAAATCACAACTTACCGATATGAAGCAGTCGCAAGATGCGGCACTCGAGTGGCTTAATCGCAGTATTACAACACTCCAAGAGCAACAAGAACAGCTTAGCAGCTCATTCCAGCAGAACGTAGTAAATCAGCAACAGATGCTCGTGACGGCATTTGAGCAAAATATGGCACAGATCGTCGAACACTATCTACTGGGTGCAATCGGTGATCAGTTCGATCTCAAATCACAATTGCCATCTATCATCAAGCAGCTCGAAGCAAATAAAGCAACAATTGTGGATGACATGAAGCTATGAACGAGTCATCTGCAAAGAGCTATAGTGAATTTATTCTGCCCCCTAGTTTGGTGAGCAAGCTTGACGTGTCGCGCATGGTTACGGAAATGGAGCAACTCGACAACGATCTCAACGCAGCAAATGTGCGAGCCAAAACAGTCGGTGCTACTGAGGCTACATTCGTGCCCGTACTTTCGGAGACGCTTAGGGATTTTTTGATTCAAAACAAGCTCACAGCAAACGATAGCAAGGGCCGTACAAGTTTGATTAAGCAGCTACGGGCGCTCAAGGATAAAGTACCTATCGTTCATATGACATTTGCTGTGAGTGCAGATATAGAAAGCTTGCAACAGCTTGTGCAATGGCTTCGCACTTCAGTGCATCCTCAGGCGGTCATCTCAGTTGGTCTGCAGCCTGGACTTGTAGCGGGAGTACATCTTCGCACGCCAAATCATGTGCATGATTTTAGTTTGAAGGCGAAGCTTGCCGGTAGTCATGATGTGCTGATCAAAGAGCTGGAGGCATATCGTGGCTGACGGAAAAATATTTGAAAAGCTAGTCAGCGACGGCAACCCTGTCGGCGAGATTATCGGTATTGATTCTTTTATGGTGAGCGTCAGGGGCTTGCAGCCGGCCAATGTGCATGCGACAGTGCGATTTGATAATGATACGCGTGGCTATGTGCACGAAGTGCTCGATGATCATGTAGTGGTGATGAAGCTTGATCCCTCTCCACTGCATGTAGGCAAGGTCTGCGTTATCGAAAAGCGCGATATTATGACGCCGGTCGGCAAAAACTTCGTGGGTCGCGTTATCAACGTGTTTGGTGAACCGATCGATGGCAAAGGCCCTATTGAGCCCGACCAAGAGTGGGACGTATTTCATAAAGCACCTGCCCTCTACGAGCGTGAGCTACTAGATACGCCCGTAGAGACAGGTGTGACAATCCTAGATCTCGAGTATTCACTTGCCAGAGGGCAGCGTATGGCTATGCTTGGCGACAGCAAGGTGGGCAAGACTGCGCTTGCGGCACAGGTCGCAATCAATCAGAAGAACACCGATATCACCGTCGTGTACGTGCTTATTGCCAAACGTCAGCGTGACGTCGCGGAACTTGTTAATAACTTGGAAAAAAACGGTGCACTCAAAAAAGCAATTGTTATCGTATCAAACTCGTTTGAGTCACTTATCTTGACCTATTTAGTGCCCTATGTGGGGGCGGCACACGGGGAGTATTTCTGGCAGAAGCTCAACATGGACACGCTCATGATATACGACGATCTCACAGCTCACGCTCAGGCCTATCGTGAAATATCACTCATCGCCGGCGTTTCTCCGGGCCGTGACTCGTATCCAGGTGACATGTTTTATACGCACTCGAGCTTGCTGGAGCGTGGAGGAAAGACAGAGGTAAATCATGCAAGCCAGACACTTTTGCCTATAGTGTATGCGCCAGGTGGCGACATCACTGCCTACTTACCTACCAACATCATGTCTATTACGGACGGCCAGTGGATTTTGGACGGCCAGATATTTAAAGATACGATGCGTCCAGCTGTGAGCACGGGTCTTTCGGTGACCCGCGTGGGTGGCGTTGGACAAAACAAACGTCAAAAAGGGCTGGCAGATCAGCTCAACCGCACACTGTCCGGGTATCGCACAGCTGAAGAGTACGCTCATTTCGGTACCGAGCTTAGTCCGCAGGCGCAGTCCGATTACGACAAAGGTAAGGTGCTTTTTAAGCTTATGAACCAGGGTATTGGTGAAATCTATAGCTTCGCAGAGCAGCAGTTTATCATGAGCATCGTGCTAGATAGCAGCCCGGAAGAAATCATCGACGTAGCTGCTTTGAAAGAAAAAGTACATGGCTATGCAGAAAAGTTACAAGAAGATAAAGACATGAACGGTAACTTTGATGAGCTTTCTGCTGCGCTCAAATCTGAGGTCATGACGGTCGATGAAGTCAAGAAGGCGGCAATCGAAAAAGCGGCAAAAGCTGAAGCCGAAAAGCAACGTGCAACTGAGGAGGCCGAAAACGAGGCGGCCGCAGAAGCAAACTCACAAGCCAAATCTGACGCAGAAAACGCAGCAAAAGAGGAGAAGTCCAAATGAGACGCCCACTAGAGATTAAGGCAGAAGAAGCCTCGGTTCGTTCGGTCGTAAGTCTCACTTCGGCACTCGAAAGTTTGAGTAGCATGCAAATTGCCAAGACAAAAAATAAGGTACTGATATCTAACCAATTTTTTGACGAAGTCTGGAATATCTACAAGCAGATTCGCGTCGATGTGCTCTTTAATTTCGGCCGTATGATAGACGAAAAACCTATCGACAAGGAGCTCTTGATTTTAATCACCGCAAAAGGTGGATTAAGCGGAGATATAGACCAACGTTTGATTCGCAAGGTTATCGAGCACTACGATGAAAATACTCATGACGTGTTGGTGATCGGTCACCATGGCTCACTCAAACTCAAGCAGTCGCACATTGACTACAAGTATTATTTCGAACTACCCGAAAAAGATTACATCAACGTCGACCCACTCATGGATATCATCAAAAAATACGAGAAAAGCCGAATCTTCTATCAAAATTACGTCTCCCTCAGTCAACAAGAAGTGAAAGATGTTGATCTGAGTGAAGTTGTGTCGAGCAAAGGCCGTGTAGCGGATCTTGATACTATAGGCAATGATATGGTGAGTGAAAAGAATTATATTTTTGAACCAAGCTCATATGCTGTTGCGGCGTACCTTGAGCAATCAATCCTGCGCCTCACGATCTCGCAGTTTATCTACGACAGTCGCTTAGCTCAGGTGGCAAGCAGGTTCAAAGCCATGTCGGCCGCAAAAGAACGCTCTATAGAAAACGCGAGTAAGCTGCATCTCGAGTACAACCGTGCCAAGCGAAACCAAGTCGATACGCGCCTCAAAGAGAGCCTCGCGGGTCTCAAAAAAATACGTGCAGGGGGAGCAGAATAATGAACGATCAACAGCAGCAAATCTATAAAAAAGGCGTCGTGAGAAGCCTTAAAGGTCTGGTGATCAAGATCCAATTCGATGAAGACATGCCAGATCTCAATGAGATGGTCTATGTCGACAATGAAAAGAAATCTCCGCTTCTCGTGAGTAGTATTTCTCATGGAGATATGGCGGTCTGTCTCAATATCGGTGGCGATTATAGTATCCAAAAAGGCGATGCGGTTACACGCAGTGGGCATAGTCTCGAGATTCCTGTCGGAGAAGAGATGATCGGTCGAGTCTGGGATGCGATGGGGCGACCTATCGACGGCAAGCCACAGCTACCAGATGATGTGCTGGCCAAGATGCCTAAGCGTCCGATATTTGCACCCTCATTTCAGGAGACAAGTCTAGACAATCGTCCAGACGAAGTACTCGACACAGGTATGAAGGTTCTTGATTTCTTTACGCCATTTGTCAAAGGACGCAAGATTGGTATCGTGGGCGGTGCGGGTGTGGGTAAGACGGTGCTTACGATGGAGATTATTAACAACGTAGCCGAAGGTTCGGGTGCGATAAGTATGTTTGCCGGTATCGGTGAGCGTATTCGTGAGGGCCACGAACTCTACAAGACTCTTGGTGACAACGACCTGCTCAAGACAACAGCCATGTTCTTCGGTCAGATGAACGAAAACCCAGTACAGCGTAGTTTGATCGGTCTTGCGGCCATTACACTTGCTGAGTTTTTCCGAGATGACATGAAAAAAGACGTTCTGCTTTTTGCCGACAACATGTATCGCTATATTCAGGCAAAAAACGAAGTCTCAACGATTATCGACCAGACGCCAGCAGAGGGTGGCTACCAGCCGACGGTATTCTCCGATGTCAAAACGTTCCAAGACCGTCTGGCGACAAACGCAAACGGCTCTATTACTGCCCTACAGACTATCTACGTGCCTGCCGACGATCTCTCTGACCCTGCCGTACAGATGATCTCGCATGAGCTGGACTCTACGATCGTATTGAGTCGTGCAGTAGCGGCGCAGGGTATCCGCCCCGCAGTAGATATCCTGGCATCCAAATCAAGTCTTCTCACGCCAGAAGTTGTGGGCGTGCGTCACTACGACCTGGCAACACGTGCGACGGCAATCCTGCAGAAGTATGAGTCTCTCAAAGGCATCATCGCGATTATCGGTGAGTCTGAGCTTTCTTCTGAAGACCGTGACGACTACAACAAAGCCAAGCAACTCATCGAATTCTTCAAGCAGCGCTTTAATGTGATGGAGAAAGTCACTGGTGTGCCGGGTGAGCACATGACCCGCGAGAAGACACTCGATGGCGTAGAAGAGATTATCGGCAAGACGCCAGAAAAGATCATGTCATCTGGCGAAGAGTCTCCAGATCCGGGGCAAACTCCCGCTGAGAGCGCGAATATGGGTGAATCTGATCCAGTAGGCGGCTCAGACGACGAAGAGTCTTCCGAGAAGAAAGAAGCCAAGTAGTGGCAGGCGAAGTAGTACAGCCAGTGCCTACTAGCGAGCCGGAGCAAGCAAAAAGCCATGGCGGCAAGCCTACTATGGAGGTCAAAGTATACGCACCGTTTAAGGTGTACTATGAAGGTAATGCGTATAGCGTCAGTGCTACAAACGACACTGGCCCTTTTGACATTCTGCCCAAGCATCACAATTTTCTCTGTATGCTTGTGCCCTGCAATCTTGTGGTCAAAGCGCCAGAGGGTGAAAAGACGATCAAGATTCATCGTGCGCTTATGCACGTAAAAGCCAATCGTGCCGTTATCTTTATGGACGTTTAGCCAGTGACGAAGTAATCAAATCCAAACGCCTGGTTGCCAGGTGGAGGAGATGCTGCACAGATGCTGAATCCGCTGTTGTTGCGGTCTACATAGTACGAGGAGAGGCCTGCGCCAGGGCCGATAGGGCTGACGATTACTCGCGGCTGGGTGGTGTAGGCTTGGCTGAAATTGATACGTACGAAGCAGCCTGCGCTAGGCCCGTTGCCAGTGTTGATGTTGACGGTTCCTGCTGCGTCGGAGCCACTCACGGATGCTGAGCCGCCACCACCGAGCGCTGGTCCTGTAGCACCTCTGCCCACTGGAGCACCAGTGAAACTAAGATGATTTGGTATTTCTATCACAGAGTTACCACTTAGGACGAGACGAGATACTGTGAGTTGTGAAGCGGTTACGGGTCCAGAAAAAGTTGCAGATCCAGCTACACTGAGATCTCGCAGTGTGGTGCTGCCTTGTACTGCGGCGTTTGTCGCGACTTGCAGGCTGTTGATCTGTGTTGCACCCAGATTGCTTTCGCCCGATATGGTCAAGCTTGGACCTTGTATGCGGCCACCACTTTGGAAATTGCCGGCTACGTTGAGATTGCCACGCATGAGTGTCTGGCCTTCGATTACTGCGTTGCCCTGTATAGTCAATGTCTGCGAAGCACTTCCTACGGATGCATCGGTATTGGCAAGTTGTTTGAGCGCGTCTTCCGTGAGCTTCTGACTTGCGATATCTGGCTCAGCTGGCGCGACGGATGCTTTTTGGTTGTTGAGATAGTCTACAGTAGAGATGACACCCACTATTACCAGTAGTAGGAGGAACATCAAAAAATACACATTGATACGGCGCAAGAAGCGCTTGATAGGCGAGACCTTTTTTTCTGTAGGTTCTAGGGAGGTGTCACCAGACGCGGCTTTTTGCGCGACCTGCTCTTCTTCGAGGTCCTCAGGCGTGCGACTTAGTGCGTCAGCAGGAGCCTGCTGATCGTCTTTTGGCTTGTCGTCCCCAGCGGGCGCACTAGTGTTTTTATCTGGTTCCATGTCGTGTATTTTTATGTGATTATGCTTACGTCTAGATTATCATACTTGTCACCCCCGTGCTAGTTGAGTTTTCGACGCTTGTAGGGGATAATGAAAAAAGCTTATGCGAACACGACTATCATGGAGAGGTGTACCGGCAGTGCTGCTTTTGGTGGCGTTTGCTGTGGGCGGCACAGCTCATGAGGTATTCGCGACATCTGCAGTGTCCGAGTCACCAAATTATCAGATGACCGAAAGTACATTTGGGAGCAGCTCAGCAGAGGAGGCATGTTCGGGGCAGTATTGTGCCAAGGCCACTATCGGTGATATGGCGGTAGGTCAGAGCGCTAGCGACAATATCTCTGCTAATTTTGGCAGCCTCACGCCAGAAGAACCCACTCTTGAAGTGATAGTGGAGCCAGGCGAGTCAAACCTAGGTACCCTCGAGACAAACAAGACAGCCACGAAAACGATGGGTATCAAAGTTCGTAGCTACCTAAGTAATGGCTATCAGCTCCAGATCGTCGGTGACCCACCCAAATATGGCGATCACACACTCCATGCTCCAGCTGTGCCGACAGCATCGCAACCCGGCACTGAGCAGTTTGGTATCAATCTTGCCGCAAACAGCACGCCAAACGTCGGAGCAAGCCCAGTGCAAGTACCCTCTACCGCTCTAAGTTTCGGTGAGGCTGAGCCAGCCTATCGCACGCCAAATCTCTTTAAGTTCAATAGTGGTGATGTAGTGGCAAGTAGTACCAAAGAGTCTGGCCGCACAGACTATACAGTCAGCATGATCATCAATGTTTCAAACAAAACACCAGCAGGTCACTTCTCGGGCGATTTCTCGGCAGTTGTGATCCCTATCTTTTAGTGAGTTATGCACAGGTTGTACACAACAAGGGGTGTGCTGCGTATAAGGATTGTTGTAGAAATCTCTTGCGCCGACCATACCGCTAATGATAAAATGCGCGTGTACCCCCTTAAAAGGGCCACCACATATTAAAACAAACACAAGGAGATACATCTACATGTATACACTCAAGTCGATCGTCCGACGCGGGTCGGCGCTTGGTGCGGCAGTTGCTGTTTTTGCAGCAGCGATAGTACCTACGGCACCGGTTTTCGCGGACGCATTGAACCCACTTACGGAGCGTTCTTTGCTTCTGAGTTCGTCTGCACCTGGTTGGCAGGATATGGACGGTTCAGGCAACTCATATGACGCGCCAAATGCCGCACTTCAAAACTATGCTCCGGCTGGCTCAGGGCCAAACGGTCGTAAGACTGGTGAAACATTCACCTTCAAGGTAAGTAGCACCGCAGAGGTAAAGGGCTTCTCGCTCCAATACTGTACACAAGCAGCTGGCTATTGCCAGTCACCAGGTAACAACACCGGTGATGCCCGTGACGATCTACCTACGGCACGTGAAGCGAACGAAGGTCCTGGTAACGCACATGCGAACAAGCGAAGTGACTTTAACTTCGTCGGTACTTGGAATGAGGGAACTACTGCTGGTACATACGAAGTGCGAATTAACAATGCTACCTCAACAGGATGGACGCTTGCAACAGATAATCTGGAAGATGATGATCACAGCGGCAACCTATCCGGTAAAGATAACTATGCGACACTTGTCAACGAAGATGGCGGTACTATCAACAACGGACAACTTGTTCAGATCATCTTCCGTCCATCAGAAACAACATACATTACCAACCCTGGTAGTGATGCGTTTTTCGTGAAGATCAATACTTATAGTAGCGACACTAGTCTAATTGGTACACATAACGACCCTACTCCAAACGTTCAAACTGACCACACAGTAATCGACGGTGGTGTGACTGTAGCGAATGTCATGACCGATTCAATTCACATTACTACAAAGGTATTGGAAACCATGGCTTTCTCTGTAGGCGTGCACAACCGTGACACTGATGTGCTTGATGGTCCTGGTGGATCGGTTCGTAACGGTACTTGCGACCCAATACAGGTTGTTGATGCCAATCGACTGAATCTAGGTAACCCAAATGCTGAGTACTCACTTGAAACAGGTCGAGCATGGGACGTTAATTCATATTGGCGACTAAGCTCTAACTCATCTGGCGGTGCAACTGTGTATTATTCAGGTGATACACTGCGCAACACAGTAGGCGACTTCATTCGCCCACTTGATCCAACAGCTACATTGAGTAATCCAGGTACAGAACAGTTTGGCCTAGGATTTGTAGATGATGCAGAGATGCAAAGTGAAGTGTCTTCATCTTTCTTGGCTGAGGTTGCGGTTGCAGATAGCCCGTACTCTCTTCCTTCGATAGATCCACTCGTAAAGACTGCTTCATACGCTGGCGGAAGTGGTAATATCGGTCAAGGTGTTCAGGGTGAAACAATCGATGCTGAATTTGCTTTCGACGAAGACAGCATGCAGGTTCCTGCGCAAATTGCACAGAATACCGATGGCGTCCTATCTTGCGCAACAGCTAAGATGCGCTACGTAGGTAACATCGCTGCGGATACCCCAGCTGGTGTATACACAACCAAGATTAACTATCTTGCAGCTCCACAGTACTAGATATAGCCTTACGTAGTAAGAGCTGCATAGTGCAGTAGAGTATAACAACCGACCCCTAGAGGTCGGTTGTTTTGTATTCTGCTACGCTTTGTGAGTGGTATCTAGTACAATGATATGCATGCAGCATAAGTTGTTTCGGTTTCATGTGCACATATATCCGTGGATGTATCCATGGCTTGAGTTATTTGCACTTGTGTTGGCTCTTTTTGTGTTTGTGTTTCCGGCGTCTGCTGATATGCGCTTTCAGGAGCGCAGTCTCTATATTCGCAACAACGAACCAGGCGTCACTACAGACTACACAGTCTCTTTTCGCTACATGAGCCCGCAAGCCGTGGGTTCGGTAGACATGCTTTTTTGTAACGACCCTATACCTTACCATCCATGTGTGCCACCAGCCGGCTTAGACGTGTCTGGTGCTGTGTTAAATGATCAGCTTGGCGAGACCGGTTTTGCTATATCTGTACGCTCACCGAATCATCTCGTTCTCTCGCGCTTGTCAGCACCTATTACCGATGCAATGTCATCGTATACGTTTACGAATATTAGAAATCCTACTGCCACGGAACCTGCTTTTTCAATTCGGCTACGTAGTCACACCACGACAGACGCCTCAGGTCCGCAGGTAGACTTTGGCTCGGTGCGCGGCCAGATTCAATCTGGTGTGATCCTGCAAACACAGGTGCCACCAATGCTTATATTCTGCCTGGCAGAAGAAGTGGAGTATAACTGCGGAGAGACGAATGATAATTATTACACTGACATGGGCGATCTGAGTCCGCAAGACACGCTACTTGCACAATCGCAGATGGCGGTGGGCACGAACGCATCCGGAGGATTTGCGATTACTGCAAATGGGGGTCCTCCTGCGGCAGGTGCGAGTGTAATTAACGGACTTACATCGCCCACCGAGAGTAGGCCTGGTACGAATCAATTCGGTATAAACTTGGTGCAAAATGCGTCGCCTGCCGTCGGTAAGAACCCAGAGGGTGAGTGGGCGAATGCCGTTGCGAATGCCGATTACAGTCAGCCAAACAGATACAAATATGTATCTGGTGATGTGATTGCGTATTCACCAAATGTCAGTCTTATGAAAAAGTTTACAGTAAGTTACATTCTTAATTCGAGCCCAAGCTTGCGACCAGGCATTTACACCACATCTATCAACTACGTCGCAAGCGGCCGTTTTTAGATTGCCTTCGAGTAGTGCTAATGGTACAATACGCTTATATTTAAAAAGTAAATGTGAGGGAACAATAAACACATGAAACGCTTGAAAAGCATTTTATTGACCGCGTGCGCGGTCGTGTTAGGTGTAACGCTACTGCCCGTACAACAGGCCTCTGCCGCTACGTCTGCGGCACTTAGTATTACACCTAAGAAAAGCTATACAGTAGAGCCCGGCAAGTCAGTTAAAGATACATTAGTCATACGCAATCTAGACGAGGCTGAAAAGCTAGATTTAACTCTTCGTGTAGTGGATTTTACATACACTGACGAGGGCGGTACGCCCAAGCTAATGCTTGCAGAAGATGCACCTCAAACGACATGGTCGCTCAAGCCATTTTTGACCGTTCCGAAAACAGTTTCTGTTGCTCCAAAGCAGAGTACTACTATCGATATGAACGTAGCGATACCTGCCAACCATGGTGCTGGTAGCTACTATAGCGCTATTGTCTATTCTTCGGGTACTCCCGAAGAGGGTAATGTCGGTCTGAGCGCATCTGGTGTAACACTTGCTTTTGTAAATATTCCAGGTGAAGTGAAAGAAGAGCTCAAGCTTGAGAAATTTGGTGCATATTTGCCAGTTGAAGGTAAGAAGCCTGCTAGCTATGTGTATTTCACGGCAGAGAACCCAAAAAATGTTGCATATACCCTCAAGAACAATGGTAATGTTACCGAAGCTCCGGTCGGTAGTATTACTGTCAAGCCGCTGTTTGGTAAAGAGCGAGTTATTCAAGATGTTAACCCTAGTCAATCGCTTGCCTTGATCGGTCAGACGCGTACATACGCTGCATGTTTCAAACTTGAGTCATCTGAAGTAGAGTTTCAGGGCAGCCGCACACAATCATCCGCATGTGCCAATTCTGATCTTTGGCCGGGCTTCTATAAACTTGACCTTAATCTTTTCTACGGCCAGAATGGCAACCGAACTCAAGATATACAGAGCTCTAGCTGGTTTATTTACTTCCCAGTATGGGCAATCATAGTTCTGATCCTTGCGCTTATTGTCATCGGCTTCTTCGGCTACCGAGCATACAGCTCAGCGCGCAATAAGTTTGGCAAGAGCAAGAAATTAAGCCACAGAAAATAACACGAAAAACTTTTGAACTTCGCGCTCTCGCGCTACAATAAGCACAAGCATGGTACATACTATCAAACTCAGCGCACAGTGGACACGCTCGATCGTTATCGGGTCGTGTCTCCTGGCGCTGTTTGTGCTAGTGTGGGGGGTGCAACAGGCAAGTGCTTTGACACCAATTCCGGTTCCGAACCCTAAGCCTGGTTCGTATGGTTTGCAGGCCACTAAGACACAAGCCCCACCTACGCAGGGTGCAACCATCACTACCCCCGGCAACAGCTCTACGTCGACGTCGCCTATCACGGTGAGCGGTATCTGCCCGACAGGTTTGCTGGTGCAGATTTACAACAACAATGTCATGGTAGGCGCTGTCATGTGCGCGGGCGGTAGCTTCAGTCTTCAGATTAGTCTCTTCGCGGGTACAAATCAGATTAGTGCGATCGTATATGACGATCTCGGTCAGCCGGGACCTGTTTCAAACATTATCACCGTCACCTATAACGCTACCAACTTCACGGCGTTCGGTGAACTTATTACGCTTACCAGCTCCTATGGTCGCCGCTCTGCACCTGCAGGTGAGGCGTTGACGTGGCCGTTGCAACTCTCTGGTGGCACCGGCCCGTATGCATTTAGTATCGACTGGGGTGATGGCACTAAGCCAGAGCTCAAGAGCGTCGCACTTGCTGGCGTGATAGATATCTCGCACATTTATAAAAAAGCTGGCATCTACCTGATAAATGTTACAGTGACAGACGTAAACGGTGTCACGGCATTTTTGCAACTAGTAGCAGTATCGAGTGGGCAAGTAGACGGCAGCACGCAGCAGCAGGCTACTGATGAAACGAAGCCTGTAGTGCAGACAAAGATATTATGGCTGCCTACGATACTCGCATTTGCACTACTCATCCCATCATACTGGCTTGGGCGACGTAGTCAGCTGGTGTCTATTCGTCACAAGCTTTTCAAAGAGCGCGACAATGTCAAAAAGAAATAATATATGTGGATAACTAATCTATAAACTTCTTGACATGTCTAAGCATGAGCGTGTTACAATGAGGACGTTCCTGGACAAAATAAATAACTTAAAAAAGAGGGATGTGAGGAAGAGTGGGTATGAATACTACCTTTAGAATTATTAGTGATAAATCGCGCTATATCGTTGCAGCGTTGCTTGTGGCTTTTTCGGTGTTTGTGCCGATGTTGGCTTCGGCTGCGACTATCGAAGAGCGCTCGCTTGAGCTTAGTAGCTCAACAAAAACAGCTGCAAATGTAAGCTATGGCCTAACTTTCACTCCGGTGGCGAATGCAGGCGCAATTGTAATTGATTTTTGTTCAGATAGCCCACTTATCGGAGTAACCTGTGCAGCTCCAGGCGGACTCAATGTGGCAACAGCTACAACTAGCGATGGCACAATCGTAGCGGGCGAGACAACCGCAAGTCGTCTCAACGTCACGAAGGCGATAACAGCCGGTACGCCAGTGAATATTAACTTTGCTAACATAACAAACCCAACGGACGCGGGTACGGTGTATGCGCGTGTCCTTACGTATGTCGACGCTGCGGCAGCAGAAGGCTATGACAGTGGTACGGTTATTGGTACTCCTGTAGATCGCGGTGGAGTAGCTTTTGCTATTACCGATGGTATTTCTGTATCTGGTGATGTACTTGAAACACTTTCGTTTTGTATAGCTGGTGCAGCAATTCCTGACGAGTGCGACACTACTTCTTTGGCAGCACCAACTCTGCAGCTAGGTAAAGATATCGGCAATGGCATCAAGGCCCTCCAGTCTGATGAAGTGAGCGAGGGTGATATATTCACCCAGATCTCTACAAATGCCGTGGGCGGTGCTGTAGTTCGACTCAAGAGCAACGCGATTGAGTGTGGCGGGCTTGTCCGTGCTGGTGCTGCAGATAACGAAGAGGGCTGTGGTATCAAGCCATCTCTACTTGCAGACGTGACTGCCGTAACTCCAGGCGGACTTTTCGGTGTGAAACTTGCTGCTGGTACAGACACCCCAGCTGTTTCTGAGGGAGCATTTCAGGCTGCGAACACAAATTACAACACAAGTAACTTCCGTATGAACTATATTGACGGTGACTTAACTGGTGTAACGAGCGTATACGGCGACAGTATTCTTAATACCAATGGAGCACCTGCTTTATACAAGAATATGAAACTTATTTTCGGTGCAAAAGCTGATAATAACACGATTGCAGGTAGTTATTCTGCAGACCTAAGTCTGATTGCTACTGGTACTTTCTAGTCAGCTTGAATGACAGATTTCATACACCCTCACATCGTGAGGGTGTATTTTATCAAGCTGTAGGCAAACATAAGCATATCTGTTATGCTAGAAGAGAATTTGCTAAATGGGAAACAAAAGGTGTGTTGATGCAACGAACTCAAATTAATGTACGGGTAATTATAACTATTGTCGCCGCGGCAGTACTGGCTGTGTTTGCGACCGCGCTTTATTCGCAGCATGCGCATGCTGCGACCGCAAACACTCTCAAGGTATCTCCTGTCCGCAGCGACATCGAACTCAAGCCAGGCGAGAGCAAGACAATCAAGACTGTCGTGACAAACCTCACGAAAGAAGAGATCAGCGTGCGACCCGTCGCAAACGATTTCGTATCTGGTGACGAGCGAGGTACTCCGGCTCTTATTCTTGAAGCTGATGAGTTTGCCAAGTCACACAGTCTCAAGCGCTTCATGGCGCCACTGGCGGACTTCACTATTCCCGCAGAGGGCACAAAGGTTGTAGAGGTTACTCTCAATGCGCCTCGTGACGCAAAACCAGGTGGGTACTTCGGTGCAGTGCGCTTTGCTCCTACCAATCCGGATGGCGGCGGGCAAGTTAACCTAAGTGCCAGCGTAGCGTCGATTATCCTCGCGACTATTCCCGGTGAAGTGACGCAAAAGCTCACGCTCACAGATTTCGACATCCAACAAAACGGTCAAGGTAAGACCTACTTCATGACACCAGATAACTTGCAGGCTTCTTTCCGCTTCACAAGCCAGAGCGGTATTCAGCTAGCGCCGTTTGGCAAAGTTTCTGTCAAAAAAGACGGCAAAGTGATTCAGGAAACTGATTTCAACGAGAAGACTCCTCGTGAGATGATCTTGCCAGATAGCGCTCGTCGCTGGGATGTGCCTCTTGAAAACATCGGTAAATTTGGTAAGTACGAAGTAGCTGCTACATTTACTTACGGCACCAAAAATCAGACTATCGAAGTCACTAAATCATTCTGGGTGATTCCACAGCTCTATATCATCTTGGCGATCGTAGGTCTTGTAGTGCTGCTCGTCGTCATCGGACTAGTAATTTGGCTGATCGTGCGCAAGAGCAAAAATCGCAAACCAGGCGCGAGTGTCAATCGCGGCCGTAACTAGCCAATCTACAGTCATCTCGAAGCGATAGATTGAGCTTCGAGAATATACAAACAACGTAATACAGCACACGTTCACATATGTTTGATTTTACTTCGGATATCTTGTCAGTTTTTGCCCGCGCAGGTGGCGGAGGGAGTGGTGGTAGCTCCTCCGGTGGTGGCGGTGAACTTATAGCTATGCTTGGCTATTTCCCCAGCTACTACTTGGGCAAGCTTGTCAAAAAACTACTACCGCGCCGCGCAGAGCTTGTCGTGAGCTGTACGAGTGCTATCGTCATGTCGTGCGTATTATTAGGATTTGCAGCCGTATTGCACGGCGGTTGGTTCTTTATGGTACTTATCATTATAGGTATCTGGTCTGGTTGGTATGCGGCTTTTTTCAGTACCTGGGACAAGCTCAAACAGCGTGCTCAAAAAACCAAGAAGCTAGTAGAGGCTGCCGAAAGTCGCGACAGTGCGTGGCAGCATGATCAACTACTTGAATATGCCAAAGCAACCTTTACCTCGTATCAGCTGGATTGGTCAAACTTCGACGTCTCGGCCATGCAGCGCTATACTTCGCGTCGACAGCTGCTGCACAGTGCACTGATGTTGCGTACACTTCGCGAGATGGGCCGGAGTAACACTATGGCAAATATTTACATTAAAGAAGCCATGATAGTGGCGATGCATGATAGTAGCGACGACATTGAAGACTGGTTTCAGGTGGCGTTCGAAGCGCAGGCAAACGATACGCTGCGCGACACGCGCACCGATGCAATGTTGTTTAGCGACAAAAATTCGTTTATAGAGTACTGGACATTTGTGCGGCGAGATTCTTCGTGGCTTCTCGACAGAATAGACCAGGCAACAGCCAACATTTCCTCACAAAACAAGCAGATTGAGATGTTCGCCCATAGCCATGACTTTCACTACTCACTCGATATGGGCTGGCTTTTTCTGCCAAATCACGGCGTGCTGTTTCGCGGTGGACGATTCGGCAAAAGCGACATCAACAACCATGTGGTGGGTGTGTACGGCGAGCATTTGATGCAGCTCTACACCTACACTCCGACAGACGGCTACAATATCTTGGTTGGACAAATCAATCTACCGAAATCATACGGTGGAATACTCATACGACGTAAAACCGGTTTTTGGTCACAGTGGAGGCCGCCCAAACCACCAAAAGACTATCAGAGTCACACGCTAGAATGGCCAGATTTCCATACCCGTTACGAAGTGTCCGCGACAAATGCCGACAGACTGGCTACGTTTGAATTACTTAACCCAGGATTTATGGCATACCTGTACGATACAGATCCGGGTGTGTCTATAGAAGTAGCAGATAACGTAGTATACCTCTACAAATTCATCAATACTACGAAGACAAAAGACATGCCGCCAAATGAATACGAAGTATTGTTCACGATTCTCGACAAAGCTCACAAAGAATTGAAGCTATAGCGGTCAATTACATCGGTGCGGCCAGTGCTGTACAATAGAGAGCGATGAAACTCCTCTCCGATCAAGTTAGTGAACGCGAAGTACAGGTTGTGTTACGTGAACTTGCGCTTACAGGTGACGTGACTGGTGACGTGGTGGAGTTTGGTTGCTATGTGGGTACGACAAGTGTGTATCTGGCACATGCGCTGCAGACAACCGACAAGAAGCTCTATCTCTATGATTCATTTGCAGGACTGCCAGACAAGCGTAGCGAAGACGTGAGTCCTGCAGGTGAACAGTTCAAAACAGGCGAGCTCCTGGCGACTAAAAAAGAGTTAATTCGCAATCTCAAGCAAGCTAATGTGCCGATGCCTATTATTACCAAAGGCTGGTTTAGCGATGTCACGCCTGATCAGGTACCTACGGAGATCTCATTTGCATTCCTCGATGGAGATTATTACGATTCTATACTTGATCCGCTGCGCCTTATCTGGCCGCGTCTATCGCCGGGTGCGATCATAGTTGTAGATGACTATGCCAATGAAGCGCTACCGGGTGCCGCAAAAGCAGTAGAGGATTGGCGTCGCACTCACGAGGTGAAACAGTTCAAGGTTGAGGCCTCGCTGGGTATTCTATACGTCTAAAGCTTGCATATAACTTATAAATATGATAAAGTAGCTATAAGAACATATAGCAACTAATACGAGAGGTGGGTGAGCTATGATCTCTTATCTTCGCTCTACACATTATCGGCCGGCTATCAAGCAGCACGATGAATTGCAGCCAGGTAGCTGGGTTCGCTCTGAGCGACCAAACGACGACGAAAAACAAGAGCTAGTAACGCTTGGTGTTGACGCCGATATACTCGCCGATGCACTTGATCCACACGAAATACCTCGTGTCGAACTAGAAGATGGCTGGACATACTTCATCACTCGTCTGCCCGACACAGATGACGAATTCAACGATTACACGACACCGATCTTATTTGCACTCAGCGATAAATACGTCGTGACGGTCAGTCGTGACAGTCTGGGTCGTATGTGGCAACCGTTTATCGACCGCACACTGGCACCTACTACACAGCAGACCAAACTTTTTATGCACATGCTTGACGCTATTGCACGGCAGTATCAGACACGCATTGCTACTATCAACCGCCAGATGCGCGCCACTACCAGCAGTGTCCACACCCTCAAGGCTCGAGATATCGCGACTATGACTGCCTATGAGCGCAAACTCAATGATTATTTGGACGCGCTTCAGCCTACCAACACAGCACTCGAAAAAATTATCGGTGGCAAGAATCTACTCCAGCTACACGAAGATGACCGTGATCAGGTTGAGGATCTCTCGATTGATTTCGAACAGCTGATCGCTCGCTGTAAAAGCTTACTTCGTACTATTACCAACCTGCGTGACTCATATCGTGCTGTCATGGACACGCGCTTAAACGAGACAATTCGTTTACTTACAGTTATCACGCTGACATTTACTATTCCGACTATGTTTGCGGGGCTGTATGGTATGAATGTTGATCTACCGGGTGATGAAAACGCACCATATATGTTTTGGTTGATACTTGGTTTCAGTTTGCTGATCGCGTTGTCTCTCGGCACATATTTTCTACGCAAACGATAGCGGGCGGGGATATCCCGAATAGACGCATAGTGCTACAATCTAAGCTACAATGAATCGCAAAAAATACGCTGGTGTAGTTGCAGGTACAGTTGGTGCGCTCGGAGCATTTTTTACGTTGTTTAAACTGCGCAGCAGGCGAGAAAAGCGAATCGCTGCACAAAGTCCGCTACATTTGCCGTGGACGAGTCATCGCTCTGTGGTACGTGAGGTGTTCGGCGATATGAACACAGGAAACACTATGACGCTCGCTGCCGGAATTGCGTACTTTGCTGCGTTGGCTTTTTTTCCACTTTTTGCCGCTACATTTGCCATATCCTCGATTATAATTCCCGAGGCGCAGGTGGCAACAGTAGTGCGCGAGCTCAATGCGTATTTACCGCAAGATATCGCCGGTCTCATAACAGCTCAACTTGAAGCCCAGTCGGGCAAGTCCGGCGGTAATTTCGTCGTTGCTATCATCGCTATTGGCATCGCGCTATTTGGTGCCTCTGCTGCAGTGGAGAATACCTTGCGCTCGCTCAATGTGGCCTACGGGGTCAAAGAAACGCGCAATATCGTGAAGCTACGCGGCGTGAGTATAGTCGTGCTTGTACTGGCACTCGTGTACGCCGTATGTATCGCACTGCTACTGATCATCGATGACTACATGATAGGATGGGGCGTACCTGCGAGTCTCGTGGAGTTAGTCGGAATTGTTCGTTGGCCACTGCTTCTTGTTATGGTGAGCTGGGGGTTTGCTGCACTGTATCGCTATGGTCCAGATCGTCCACGAGCTAAATGGCGCTGGGCAAGCTGGGGTGCGACTATTGCTACCGCGTTGTGGCTATTGGCAACGAGTGGACTATTTCTCTATACTCGGTATTTTGCTACTTTTAGCGAATCATATACACTTTTTGCCGGTATTGTTGTGCTGATGGTGTGGTTTAATCTCAGCGCGTTGGCGCTTCTCATCGGAGGGCACATCAACGCGCGACTTGAAGGCAAAACTAGCCTCTCGACAACTCGTTAGTGGGTGGTCGTAGTTCGACTCACTGGCTGCAAAGGTGTATAATGGTAAGTACAAATAACAACCAAAGGAGGTCTTTATGGGAATCATAGGTTGGATAGTACTAGGCGGCTTAGCAGGATGGGTGGCGTCGCTCATTATGAAAACAGATAAGCAGATGGGGTTGTTGCTCAACATAGTTGTTGGCATCATCGGTGCGTTTATCGGTGGATGGCTGACAAGTATGTTCCTCGGTGCGGACATTAGTGGGTTTAATATTCAAAGCTTCTTGATCGCACTACTTGGCTCGATCGTATTGATCTGGATAGTGAAGTTGGTGCGCGGAGGCAGCGCTAAGACAGCGTAGTATCATCGTAATCCCAACATATACCCCGCTCATTGTAGCGGGGTATATTATTTATCGGACTTGACATACTTTTCATACTTTTTGTATACTGTATACGAAAGGAGTGTGTATGCACGACAAAAAACTTTACGGAACCGCAACAGTCGGAACCAAAGGCCAGGTGGTTATACCAGCCGCAGCGCGAGAAGCACTCGCGATAAATGAAGGAGATAAACTCTATGTACTCGGCTCAGAAAAAGCCGGTTGGATTGGATTTATCAAAGAGGATCAGCTTGCTCAGCTTTTGAACAAGATGGTCGACAACGTAGAATCATTCCAGCAGATTCTACGGAAGGATGAGAAGTAATGAATCATCATCTTCCGCTACGTAATAAATTAATAATCATGCTCAGTGTGATGGCTAGCCTCTTTTTGGTAGCCCTAGATCAGACGATTATATCGACGGCGCTTGGGCGTATCGTCGAAGAGTTCAACGCGTTTAGCTCATTGAGCTGGATAGTCACGGCGTATCTGCTGACAACCACTATTACGGTGCCAATCGCAGGTAAGCTGTCTGACCTATACGGTCGTAAGATCATGCTACTCATCGGTGTGGGTATCTTCGCTGGTGCATCGCTTATGAGTGGCCTTGCTGGTGACGTAAACCAGCTAATCTTGTGGCGTGCAGTGCAGGGTATCGGGGGCGGTATCATCACTGCAAACGCCTTTACTATCATCGGTGACTTATTTGCCGCTCGTGAACGAGGTAAATGGCAAGGGCTTTTCGGTGCCGTCTTCGGGCTGAGCTCGGTCGTCGGTCCACTGCTAGGTGGTTGGTTGACAGATAGTAACACTGTTTTCGGTCTTACGACTGACTGGCGCTGGGCGTTCTATATCAACGTGCCGATTGCGATCGTTGCCTTTGTGCTGATCGCTGTGTTTTGTCCGTTGCTTCGCCATGACAAAAAGCCTGTTATCGACTATCTTGGCGCAGCTCTGCTTACGGTGGCACTTGGTACTTTGGTGTTGGCTGTCGACAATACTGACAAGATATTTGCCGATTTGCTCAGTGCAACAGGTATGACGGTAGAATGGCTCCGTGTCATCATGGGTACAATCGTTGCCGTAGCAACTGCAGCATTCATATGGGTGGAGCGAAAATCACGTGAACCGATCTTGCCACTTCGTTTCTTTGAGAATCGCAATTTTGTACTGATCATGGGTATCGCGACGCTCTTCGGCGCTGCGTTTATGGGGTCAATCCTGTATCTTACGCAGTTCAATCAGCAAGTATTTGGTGCAACGCCGACAGAGTCTGGCTTGATGCTGCTTCCGATGATTGGAGGTCTCATGTTCACCTCGATTACTTCGGGACAAATCATCTCGCGTACTGGTCGTTACAAGATATTCATGCAAGTGGGTATCGTAGTCGCCACGGCCATGGTATTTGGTCTCTCTACTCTCACACCAGAAAGTAGTTATACGTATGAAGCAGTTCTGATGGTATTCCTCGGTGCGGGTCTAGGTGTAGTGATGCCGGTGATGAACTTGGCAGTACAGAACGAATTTGCTCAGCGAGACCTTGGTGTTGCTACGAGCTCAAGTCAGCTCTTCCGTAGTCTCGGCTCTACTATAGGTGTAGCGGTGTTTGGTGCGATGTTGACAGCAGGCTTGGCAAACGGACTTGTGGGCATACAAAACGACGCCTACGTAAAGAAGCTTGCGCAGAGTGAGGTGGTGCAGAAGTTTGGTAGCCTCGAAAGCTCCGATACACTACTCAATATCAATATGCCCGATACGAAGCAGAAGATTACCGATGGATTCAACGAAAGTATTGCCAAGCTGCCTGAGGCAGTCCAGCAACAAGCTCGTGAACAGTTTGAGAAGTCGCAGAATGAGTTTGCCTACAGGGTGACGCATGCGTTTAGCGACAGTCTGCAGCACATCTTCCGTATATCAGCCATGATGATGTTGATTGCCGCAGTGCTCGTGTTTATGGTCAAGGAGAAACCGCTCCGGAGTGCTGATCCGGATCAGTCTCCCGGCGTCGCATAAACAGACAGGTGTACATACTCAAAACCTCCTCGCAGTAAGTCGCGAGGAGGTTTTGCTATAAACACGCTTGTGCTCCTGTAGGTAGTACTGTACTATGGTAAATAAGCAGTAGCACTGTCTGGTTTGTTGACATAAAAGTCAGACCTTGCTATTATTACTTTTGTGTTCCGCGTCAAACACACACAGAAAACTTTATGGCAAACCTAAAGGTCGAATACGCGGAGCTGCATTTAACAAGGAGATCACACATGCCGATTAAGGTCGACTATGCTGCTTCTAGGAGCAAAAAGGTCGCAGTGATTGTAGAGCCTGCCGAGTGGCAGGTATACATCGCACACTAGGCGTGGGCCAAAAACAACCCCCTCATTACGAGGGGGTTGTTTCTATGTAGAGAGAAACTATTACTTCTCTATGCCAGCTTCTTTGAGCGCAGCATCAAGCGTGTTGCGGATAGTGTCCGTAGAACTATATTTATCGGTTGCGAGAGTTGCTCCGTTGAGGAACAATGACGGAGTACCGGTTACCCCATTGTTTTTACCAAGTGACTGATCGAAGTTGATCTTCTTGGCAACTTTGTCACTGGCGACATCTTCTTTGAACTTTGTGACGTCGAGGCCAAGTTGCATGGCGTACTTCTCAAACTGTGCGTCTCGCACATTAGCGCCGAGACTACTCCACTCGTTCTGTTTGCCGTAGAGGATATTCCACATTTCCCAGTATTTTCCCTGCAGGCCAGCTGCTTCGGCACTTGCCGCGGCTACGCGTGCATTTGGATGAATCTGTGTGATAGGGAAGTTGCGAAATACAAAAGTGATTTTGTCTTTGTATTCGTCCATGACGGGTGCAAAGTTGCTGTGGAATGTTCCGCAGCCTGGGCACTGGAAGTCTCCATATTCAATAAGCGTAACTTTGCTATCTTTTTTACCAAAGATTTGATCGGCAATTGTTGAGTTTTCATCTCCTGTAGTGCGAACGGTGCTGTGATTGACACCATCGACGTTGACGGAACTTTGGCGTGAAAATGCGATCAGGCCAGCTAGTATAGCGATCACGGCGACACCAAAGATTATCCAGGTACGTTTGTCCATAGTTTCTCTTTAAACTCCTTATGTTACTTTAACTAGTATAGTACAGATCTTGGCGTAGGGGCAACTGAGAGTGTACAATAGCTCTACTATGCTAACGTTTCTAGCGATTTTAACAATGTTTCTCTACGGACTTGTAGTGGTGCTGGCAAGTGTCGTGCCCCTGCGCTCTCGCTATAGTGTCTACGAACGCACTCGGCGGGTAAAAGCAGGCGACACAGAAGTAGCTCGCGACGTGCAGCGCGAAGAGACAGCAGATGATGTGGCTGGCATCCTCAAAGTCCTCGGCGCACTGGTGCTCGTCGTATTTATTCTGCTTGCGCTCACCACATTTGGCTGGCTGTTTGGTTCGTTCATCGCTGTGGCGGGTGTACTGCTCTATGGGCCACTTGCGCGCGTGCCACCGATCCACGAGACGAGCCAGCATTTGTATGAGCGTATCGAGCGTCCGACGCTCACTTTTATTACGCAGCATCATGGTATATTCAAGTTTTTCCGTAGTGTGCCGCGAGATGTACGAGACGAAGCATATATTGCGTCTCGTGAGGAACTTGTTCATACAATCGAACATTTGCCCACGATTCTCAGCCGTGAGGAACAGCAACTAATTCGACACGGACTCAAGTTTTCTACTATCACGGTAGAGTCCGTCATGACTCCGCGTAGTGTAATGGATGTCGTGCAGCAAGAAGATTTACTTGGTCCGCTAATGCTCGATGAGCTTCACAAAACAGGCCATAGTCGTTTTCCTGTAGTGGACGGTGACGTAGACCACGTAGTGGGTGTGCTCTATATTCATAACCTCTTGCAGCTTCAAGATAAGAAGACCCATAAAGCATCAAGCTTGATGACAACTCCTGTGTACTACATCAAAGAAAACCAAACGCTCGATCACGCGCTCGCAGCGTTTTTGCGGACACATCACCATTTATTCGTAGTAGTCAACGAATATCGCGAGACAGTCGGTATACTCACACTCGAAGACGCGATCGAGGCGTTACTAGGGCGCAAGATTGTCGATGAGTTTGATACGCATGACGATTTGCGAGCGGTTGCTGCGCGTAATCCACGTGGCAACAACCATCCTCCGAAGCACACCGACGTCTAGCGCATATCTGTTATAAATGGTAAAATATACCTCAAGATGACATGGTTTGGTAATCAGAATAGTGATGATTGGGTCGGCAAATAGCCTGGCGTGCTATTTGCGAGTGACCCTCTACCAGCCGAAATATACTAGTGATAGCAAATCTCAAGGAAGAATATATGCAACGAACAGTAGCAATTGATACACCGACACAAACAAGACAGACAATTAGTGTTAGCGGTTGGGTAAACAGCCGTCGCGACCACGGTGGACTTATTTTTATCGATTTACGTGATCACACTGGCGTGGTGCAGCTCGTGATTAATCCAGACCGTGCAGAGGCATTTGGTCTGGCCGAACATGTACGGGATGAGTATGTACTGCGCGTGAGTGGTACCGTAAAAGATCGTGATGAGGGACTCAAAAATCCAAATATTGTTACCGGCGGTATCGAGATTGTTGTTGATTCTCTCGAAGTACTCAACAAATCTGAGCCACTACCCGTGGCGACTCGTGACGAAGGTCAGCAGTCAAACGAAGAGCTGCGTCTCAAATATCGCTATCTGGATTTACGCCGACCGTCGATGCAGACTACCCTACGCAAGCGCTCTGAGTACTACAAGGTACTGCGAAGTTATATGTACGAACATGACTTTACAGAGGTAACGACACCGATCTTGGCAAATTCAAGCCCGGAAGGAGCACGAGACTTCTTGGTACCAAGTCGTGTGCATCCAGGCAGTTTCTACGCACTTCCACAGGCACCGCAGCAGTTCAAGCAACTCCTGATGGTCGGTGGTATCTCTCGCTATTATCAGATCGCTACATGCTTCCGCGATGAAGACCCGCGTGCGGATCGTCTGTATGGAGACTTTTACCAGCTCGACCTTGAGATGGCGTTTGTAGAAGACGGCGAAGTGGTGCGCAGTACCATGGAGCCACTTATTAAACGGCTTGCTACAAGCTTTGGCGGTAAAACACTTGTGAGTGAAGAAGTACCGCGCATTCCGTATCAAGAAGCGATGGATCGCTATGGTTCAGACAAGCCAGACTTGCGCTTCGACATGGAGCTTATCGATTTGTCTGACGATCTACGTACTACTGAGTTCGGTGTGTTCAAATCGACACTTGAGACAGGTGGTGTCGTGAAGGCGATTTGCGTCAAAAATGGTGCAACTTTGAGCCGCAAGCAGATCGACAATTACACTACGATTGCCAAGCAAGAAGGCGCGGGTGGTCTGGCGTATATCAAATACGAAAACGGTGAATCTGTTTCTCCTATTGCTAAGTTTTTGACGAGTGATGAGCTCGTTGCTATCAAGCAAAAGCTTGGTGCACAGGACGGCGACGCAGTATTCTTCGGTACAGACGGCAAAGCTACGGTCAACAAAGTACTTGGTCGCCTGCGTAGCGAATTTGCGGATCATTTCGAACTCAAAGATCCTACGAAAGTTGCGCTTGCCTGGATTGTCGACTTTCCTTTTTATGAGTATGATGCAGGCGCAAAGAAAGTAGACTTTGGTCACAACCCATTTAGCATGCCACGTGGTGGTGTCGAAGCGTTGCGTGCTGCTGATACCGACGAGAAGAAACTTGCTGTTGTAGCGGATCAGTATGACATGGTCATGAATGGTTATGAAATTTGCTCTGGCGCTGTGCGAAATCACAACCCAGAGGTGATGTACGAAGCCTTTGGACTACTTGGGTACGACCACGAATATGTAGACGCAAAGTTTGGTGCTATGATCAACGCTTTCAAATTTGGTGCGCCGCCACATGCTGGCTGTGCGTTTGGCATCGACAGAATCTTTATGGTACTTGTCGGTGAAAACAACATACGTGAAGTTGTCGCATTTCCAAAAAACGGTTCAGGTGTTGACACGATGATGAGTTCACCGAGCACTATCGAGCAGGCACAACTCGACGAGCTATCGCTGAAAGTTATTGAGCAGTAGCAATGTCCGAAATTAAATTAGTCTTGAGCGATATGGATGATACGCTCGCTCCGCACATGCAAAACGAAGTGTCTAGTGTGGTCAGGCAGGCTGTCATAGATGTGGAGCGGCGTGGTATCGAGATTGCCGTGGTGACAGGCCGGGCATATATTCACGCAAAAGGTGTACTTACTGCACTTGGTATCGAAGGTCCATGTGTCTTAGATGGTGGTGCTACTATCGTCGATGCGGTGAGCGCAGAGATCTTATGGAAACAGTGGTTAGATGTGCAGACTACGCGACAAATTACAAATGTGCTAAAAAAATACTGCTCAGAAGCATATCTATCATCGAGTTATGAAATGCAACCCCTCAATGAGCTCAACCTAGATCAAATCCATGAAGATGCACCCTGTGTATTCGCAGTAGCGGAGACGATAGACCAAATCAAGCTGGCAGTGGCAGAGCTCGACGACATGAAAGGTATTCAAGTCTTTTCTGGTATAGGATCACATCCTGAAACCAGTGAATCTTGCCCAGCAATTCAGATTACACACGAGCTTGCCAACAAGTTTCATGGAGTAGAAGCACTCCGAGAAATCGTCGGCATACCAAAAGAGCATACACTCGCAATTGGTGACGGTAACAACGATGTACCACTGTTTCAAAATGCGCGAGTCAAAGTGGCTATGGGCAACGCTACGGCCGCACTCAAAGCAGAAGCAGACTATATCGTCGGTTCGCTTGAACAAGACGGTTTTGCTGAAGCAATGACCAAATACGTGCTGTCCAAAGAACTCGAATAAAAATAGAGTAGACCACTTCAAATAAGCGGGGTATTATGAATACCTATGAAAGTTATACAACTCAACACTTGGTCGTGTCACTTAGCTCCCGCAATTGCGCAGCTATTTGAGCGTGAGCAGCCTGATATTGTGTGTTTGCAAGAAGTACTAAGCGCAGAGTCTACTCATAAGCTACTTGGTAGTATTCAGGAAATATTGCAGGTGTATCCGTTTACTTATAGTTACTATAGTCCACTTGTGCAATTTCGATTCATGGCTAGTACGGCGCAACGTGGCAATATGATTTTGTCGAAATTCCCAATCCTTAGCTCGTCTGAGTTTTGGACGGCTGGCGAATTTCAAGCAGACTTTGTCCAGGAAATTCCATACAATGCTGCTCGGAACGTGGCGCATTGTCAGATAGACACGCCTCACGGGCTCGTGCATGTACTCACTACTCACGGGTATCATGTCGGTGCCCATAAGCTGGGTAGCGAAGAAACAGTCAAAGCATGTCGCCAAATCGCACACTACATACGGTCGCTGAAAGAGCCGGTGATATTAACAGGAGACTTCAATTTAACTAGCCAAAGTGAGTCAATGTGTGTTTTCGATGGTTTGCTCAAAAATCTTACCAAGGAGTATGAAATTCAAACAACCCGCAACTATCTCACTACCAAGACAGAAGCTTGCGATTTCATACTGACGCGTGGTATAGAAGAGAAATCATTTACAGTACTTGATGACGTAGTGTCTGACCACAAAGCACTTGTGGCAGAATTTTGACGCTAGTCTGCTACAATTAAGCTAATGGCAAAACTCTCTGATGTTCGGGTAGTTGCAACGTCGGCACTTGTCAGTGTGTCGGATGTGGTGTTGAATCTTCTCGTCGCACTTCTGACTGGCTCGACGGTGATGCTTTCACAGGCCTTACAGGGTCTATCGGATCTCGTGACAGGTGGACTTTTGTTTGTGGGTGTCAAACGCTCCAAACGCAAAGCAGACGCACGGTTCCAGTTTGGCTATGGCAGGGAAATATTTTTCTGGGTGCTTATCGCCAGTATTATCATGTTTGCGGGCACCGGAGCTATGTCACTGTACTTTGGCTATCAGCAAGTACTCTATCCTTCGGAAGTAGAATACGTGTGGGTTGCGTTTGCGATGTTGCTTTTTGGCCTCGTGACAAACGGCTATGCATTTTCCCTCAGTCTCAAGCGGCTACACCATGAGGGGAGCGAGCAAGGGGATCATTGGTGGCGCTACCTGGTAAACTCAAGTTTGATTGAGACGAAGGCTACGTTTGCGATTGATTTTCTCGGTACTACAGCTACTATCTTGGGGCTACTCGCACTTGGTGTATATCAGCTGACGGGACTTGCGCAGTTTGATGGTGTGGGAAGCATCTTAATCGGCTTCACGATGATGATCGCCGCAGTTATGTTGATGCGAGATATTCGTGATTTAATCGTTGGCAGGGGAGTCGATGTCAAGATTCTCGAGCAACTTAAACACGAAGCATTGGGTGTAAAAGGTGTCAACGCCATACTGGATCTTCTGACGATGTATGTGGGTTCATCGAAGTTATTTGTGGTCATGGAAGTACATCTGCAGGATGACTTTACGACAGATGAAGTGGAAAAGATTGTCGACACTATCAAGCGACGTATTCACAAGAAGATTCCGCTAGTGCATCATATCCAGATCGAGGTAGAGACGCCTGACGAGGAAATGAAGCTTCGCCGCAAAAGAACACCGCGGTAATCGACGAGTGAGCACTGTTTGTGCTACGATAGATATATAACTTAAGGAGCCGTTATGGATCAAATCGAACTTGCTATCGTGCTACTGACAATACTGGTGACTATACTGACGCTTGTACTGATTGTACTCATTATCTTGGTTGTGCTAGTGCTCAACAAAATTAATAAAGTTGCTGAGGATGCGCGTCAAATTACGGACAACCTATCATCGGCTACTGCATGGCTTTCGCCGACAACAGTGTTCTCGGCAGCGATGCGTGCATTTCGCAAATAACTAATTAAAGACAAGGAGGACTTGCTATGAAGAAATTACTAGGTGTCGTCGCAGCTGCAGCAGCTGGCTATGTGGCAGGCGTGCTTTTTGCACCAAAGAGTGGTGAAGAGACTCGAAAAGATCTACAGGTCAAAAAAGACGAGCTCGAACAAAAAGCAGCCGCTAAAAAAGAACAAGCTAAAGAAGTGCTTGATGAAAGTACTGAAAAGGTCAAAAAAGGTGTGACGCAAATTTCTGATGAAGCGGCAGATTTTAGCAAAAAAGCCTCTACCTCGGCTTCTCGCATTAGCAAAGAAGCGACAACTATTGGGGCTCAGGCCAAGCGAAGTCTCGGCCGTGCAGCAGACACTGCTACCAAGACAACTAAGGACGTAAGCGAAAGTGTCAACAAGCTACGCTAATCGTCATATATTTGACGCAAATTATGGCGGTCCCTTTGGGCCGCTATTGCTTTTTATTAGTATTTATGATATAGTTATATATAATATTATGCAAGGATTATTTAGATGAAAAGAAAATTCATAGAATTTGGTGCAGGCGTTGCTGCTGCCGGCGCAATATTTGCAGCTACAGCGTGTGAAACGCAAGTAGATGGTCATGCTATTCCCGAACAGCAAACAAGTGTAACGACAGAGACCACTACGCCACCTATCGAGACGACACCTACTCCAACAACCGAGTCTTCTACACCAACAGTCGAGTCAACAACACCGAAGGCTGAAACTCACAATTCATATGAGCAGCTTACTAGCTGTACTTACAAGCTTGCACAGCTTGCTACAGCGCAACTGATCGAGCAGACTACACCACGAGAGACAGCGATGGCGACACTTTATGTATCTTCCGACGGAAAATCTCGAGTTGCAGTAAGTAGCAAAGAAGTCGCGAACACTACTATTTATAGCTATGATGTTGAGCTTAATACCGATAGACATGTTGCTCGCGGTATTGTGACGGCAGTTGATGAGACGAAAAAGAAAACAGCCGAGCAGGCGATAGCTGATGTTGATACATTGGGCCCTATCACCTATGGCATAGATTCAAATTTTTCTGTCTACACAAGTGTTGATGAAAACGGTAAAAAACTTGAGAAGCTTGAGGGGATTGCATTTTCTCAGGCCAATCTAGCAACAAGTGAAACCCTGGCGGGTGAGCAATGCGCGCGTACCGAAGAGATGATCGACGAGCTCGACACCCTTACTGATTAGGTGCACCCCCTGTTGTATACTAAGGAGTAGTGAAAGATCCAGAATTCATAACAATACTCAATGAAAAAGGGCTTGAGCTATATCGCGACATGCCGTGGCGTCGTGATACTCATGGCTATTACGTACTGGTCAGCGAGATTATGCTTCAGCAGACACAGGTCGATCGAGTTCTACCAAAGTTTGAAGCCTTTATTTTACGTTTCCCGGATTTCCAGACACTGGCCGCCTCGTCACTTGCTGACGTGCTGACGCTGTGGAGTGGTCTTGGCTACAATCGCCGTGCAAAATTTCTTCATGACGCCGCAAAAACAATAGTAGCAGAACATACCGCAGAGTTACCTGCTACCTATGAGGAGCTCGTGAAGCTTCCCGGGGTTGGCAAAAACACCGCAGGAGCACTCCTGGCATATGTCTACAATCAGCCGGTTCTCTACATAGAGACAAATGTCCGAACAGTCTACCTGCACCACTTCTTCGCAGGTCGCACGGATGTAGCCGACAACAGTATACTCGAGAAGCTAGCGGCTACGATTGACACCGAACATCCAAGGGAGTTCTATTGGGCACTCATGGATTATGGTTCGTGGCTCAAGCGAACAGGTGTGAGAAACAACGCTGCCAGTAAACACTACCGCAAGCAGACTCCACTTACGGGTAGTGTGCGTGAGGTACGAGGTTATATACTACGCGTACTTACTGCTGGGCAAATTACTCTCAGTGCTTTACAAGAAGCTGCAGATACACACGATGGTCGATTTGAAACAGCCTATGAACAGCTACTTAAAGAGGGGCTAATAGAGCAGAGTAAGCAGTCGGTTTGTTTGACTAAGTAGCGCTAGTCCGGGATAATATAGTAATATGTATCGAACGTTATCCACGATGGCTGCGCTTATCGTTTTTATCGTAGCATCGCTTGTTGCTGCGCCTGTTTCGCATGCGGTATCTTCAGAGCAGGGACAGCTTAAGCCAGATGACTCTTCTCTCTACAGCCTCGTCACTATGGACTGCCTAGAGGTTAAGTTTAAGCTCAATGATGTGCATAGGCGAGATAAGCTTGCACGTGTGACACTGGGTCAAGGGTACGACAATGCGTCTACGAACCTGATGGGCAGGCTCAATTCGCGTATCGTCGAAAACAAGCTTGATGGTGGGGGGTTGATCAAGATTGCTGCGGATTTCGAGAAGTCACTTCAAAAGTTCCGTAGTGACTACACGAAATACGATGAAGCATTAGTAACTCTCATTAAGGCCGACTGTCAATCGCAGATGCAAACCTACTATGTCAATTTACAGACCACAAAAGAGCTTAGGGCTACTGTGTATGGTGACGTCAAAGCACTCGATGATCTGATGACGCAATATCACGAAGCGTACAAAGATTTTAGGAAGACGATTTCAGTAGAAGAAGAAAAGCGAGCCAACGATGCAAACTAGTGAACCCGAACCAGTCCTAGTTAAGAAACTGCACAGTAAAAAGCCGTTTGTTGCACTTATCACGGGCGCGGTACTCGTGTCGCTTATACTTGTGCTAATGAGTATGTATCTCTATAACATGAGCGGCGCAGCGCAGCTGGACCTAAGCCTTCCTGGTCTACAAGAGGAGCGTATACGTGCGCAGCAAGCTAAGCGATATGATGGTTTTAATGCAGCCGGAAAATTAGATCAGAAAGCCTTTGACCAATTCGACGAGCTTTATAAAAAACAGCAGGCAGATATACAAAAAGACATTAATGGGTTTGATTCGACACCGCTAGAAGATGGCCGACTCGGCATCAAGGTTGAATGATGCTAGACCCAAACGACTTCATTATTACGCGTAAGCGTAAAAAATATAAGTTTGCTCAATTTGCAAACTCACCGCTATGTTTTGAGTTTGACGAGTGGCGCAAACAACCCGTAGATATTGTGGAAATCGGAGCTGGCAATGGACTGTTTAGTGTTGAGCTGGCGGAGCGTTACCCTGAGAGGCAGTTCGTAGCACTTGATGTAAAAGGCGATCGTCTGCAAAAAGGCGCGTATGAGGCTGCGGCCCGAGGTCTCACGAATGTACAATTCATTCGCGCACGCGCAGATCAGGTGCTTGAGCTCTTTACTTCCGCGTCACTTATGGCTATCTGGGTGACATTCCCTGATCCGTTTCCTCGGGAACGTTCAGCGGGCCGAAGGCTCACACACCCTACTTTTTTGGCACGGTACGGTGAGTTGTTGCGTCCCGAAGGTGCATTGCATCTTAAGCATGACAACTGTAATTTTTTTCATTGGAGCTTAGAGCAATTTGTGCAAAAAGAGTGGTATGTCGATGAGCTTAGTTTTGACCTGCATGAGTCTGATCTACCGGATGAGTACAAAATCCAAACTACCTATGAGCAACGCTGGCTAAGCGAAGGTCTAGTGACAAATTTCGTGAGAGTTCGCAAGCGCTAGCAATATATGATAGTATAGATTTGCAAACATATAATACAAACAAATTCTACTTGTGAGAGAGTAGATGAGGTAACAAAAATGGGACATATTCATGACAAGCCTGGTCAAATCGACCAGACGGTATCTGCGTATATGCTTCGCCGTGATGGTGACGACATATACGTAATGCTTCACAAACATAAAAAACTTGGCATGCTACTGCCGGTGGGCGGGCATATTGAACTCGACGAGACACCATGGAGCGCGCTTGCGCATGAGCTCGCAGAAGAATCCGGTTATGCGCTGGATGAGTTGGAAATACTACAGCCCGTAGTGCGTGTTGCAGCGCTTGAACATGTGGTAGTGCATCCACAACCCTTTGTCGTGCAAACGCATGAGGTTGTACCGGGGCATTATCATACAGATCAGGGCTTTATATTTATCGCAGACACACACCCGCGCAGAGAGGTTGCTGAGGGCGAGTCGGAAGAGATTCGTTGGCTTACTCGCGACGGCATTGTCGGTTTAAGTGATGCTGATATCTGGAACGATACGCGGCAGTTATGTCTAGCAATATTCGATCAGTTTAGCGACGAGTGGCGGCCTGTTTCGACGAAGCTTTTTTCAACTAGCCTACCGGTCAAGATCTAAGTAGATCGGTATGCTGGCTCGGCATGTTCGAGGTAGTATTGTAGATTGCTTGAAGGATCTGCAAACTCTGGTCGAGCGACGAGGTCTCGGGTGATTCGCTGACCTATAGAGGTCGCGATAGGCGTGCCTACATCAAAAGTCAGATCGGCGAGATCAAACTTGCTGTGTCTTGCCCAGATGCCTTCGACAAAAAGCACGCCACTATGTTGCGGAGGGGCTAGCTCACCAATAAAAACAGGTTCACTCGTCGCGTAGTCGATAGTGCGTTTTTGTATGACACTGCCATCGAGCAGGTGTAGTAGATCGGTACGTGCCGCATCAAGATCATATACCTCACTTGTGTCGAAGTCTGTCGGATGATTACCGCCGTTCATCTCGGTGAGTGCTTTTATGCCACGGTTATAGTCGTCGGTAGAGAGTACTGCTGAGTCTACTCCGTGTGTAGCCAGCTTTTCTCGCAGTATGTCGAGACAGTGTGATTTACCGGAGCCCGAACGCCCGTACACACGTATGATTGGTGTAGCCGTGCGCGATAGTTGAATCGAGCTTTTTGCGTAGGGGAGGATGGATTCGAGTGCGATATCTGTATCAAAAGGACGATATGGTGTAAATGCGCTTCGGCCTCCATGGCTCCGTCGGTAATTAATGTGAGCAAGTAGCTCGTTGTCTGGTACGAGACCAGTCACATCCTCAAACTCATTTGCATGTAGATCGGAGTGATCGAGAAATCTATTCCAGGCCAAAGGATCTTCGCTTTCAACATGCACATCTCCACTTTCGAAAAAATCAATGTCGATGGCATCAAGTGGACTAACTCTACGCTTTCGCACGGTCGGCAGTGTGCTTGCCGTATAATAATCAAAACGTTCCTGTGTGATACCTCCAGGGTACTCAGTGCGTGATTTGCCGTCGGTAACTATTTCACCGGCAGATTTGAGTGTGGCCTCTAGCTTCACGTTGCCATCAGGCTTTGTAGTATGGCGTAGTCGTAAGCTAAATTGCTCCGATGGGTCGCTCAGGTATGGCTGTGTGATTTGCTTGCCAGCCTCACTTCGAAATCGCTCGAGAAGCTGTTTATTACGCGGACGGTAGGTTTTTTCGGTTTCATTGTATATTTGATCAAAATTGTTATTACTATTGAGCTTTTCTGTCATTTTATATCACTCCTAGGTTATTATCTAACAGATGACATATTGATCATATCGCGTTATAGTGGTGATATCTAGAAAGTATAATTTGAGTCAAATATGTTTGAGCAAGAAGTATCACATCATATACAAAAACATATCCTATCCGTACTGCTGCATAGCAAAATAGTACGTTTTCGCGACTTGCGCCCACCGCGTATTGACACAAATTTATTTAGCTACCATTTGAAACTTTTACAGAAAAACAAGTTTGTCGAAAAGCTTGAAAGTGGCTACACTTTGTCTCCGCTAGGTTTGAGCTATGTCGACCGTGTCAATGCTGATAAGCTTTTTGTGCGTCGCCAGCCCAAGATAATTACTATGCTGCTTATACAGGATGGTTATGGAAATGTATTGCTACAAAAACGTACAAAGCAGCCATATATTGATACCTGGACACTTCCCTACGGAAAAGTGCATATCGACGACGAGTCGATCGTGGCTGGCGCAGCACGCGAAGCATATGAAAAGCTTACACTTGAAGTAGCTCCTCGACATGTAGGCGACGCATATATACGAGTGCTGGTTGGTGGTGAAATTCTTTCATCCACACTCGTGCATATCTGTCGTTTCGAGCTAGATAGTTATCCGGAGACAGACGCGATTCGTTGGTGCGCGCCGCTCAAGCTACGCAATTATGAGTTGGCTCCTGCGGTTGAAGAGATTGTGTCGCGGAGTTTCTTCGGTGATGACTTCTTCTTTGATGAATATACTACTGAATTATAAAGCAGAGGATATTCTTTTTCGTAACCATCCATCGATTGAACCTGCCCCCATACACAACACTAAATGTCCGACATCACGATGTGCGGAGATGGTTCTCCATAGAGCATCGTCGAGTTCCGTGATGTGCAGAGGTCGCTCGGATATATTTTTGGTGAGCTGCTCTGGGGTGAGTATGCCTAGATCTGGATCTTCCCGAGTAAGGTATGTCGGTAGCCAGTAGACTTCGCTTGCATCTTTGAATACTTTGTCTGTGTACTGCTCCTGTAATTCATGTTGACGAATGTTTTGGTGTGGCTGATATACAAGTACGACGTGGTCGCAGAGTTCGCGTGCCATCTGTAGCGTGGCGGTAATTTCGGCAGGGTGGTGACCGTAGTCGCTGTAAATATTGTCGGCTAGTTTTTCGAAACGTCGCTTTGTACCGGGAAAGCTACTGACTGCATCACGATTTGCTAAATTCTCACCAAGCTTAAGTCGCTCGAGAGTTTTGAGAACTAGGGTCGCGTTCCGTCGATTGTGTTCGCCAGGTATTGCAAGATCAACTATCTCATCAGGCTGTAGACTCCAGGCCGACGCCTCGCGAGTGCTAACGTAGTTGGCATCTTGTTGCCAGAGTATCGTTGCTTTGGACTGATGAAGAAATTGTCTGAACGCTGCCTTGTAGTCTTCTTCGGAAGGATAGGTGTCTGGATGGTCATAATCAATTGACACTACAATACTCAAGAAAGGGTGAAATTTGAGAAAGTTGCGATCGAATTCGTCGCACTCATAGATGAAGTAGTTGGCGGCCGGATCAAATTTGCCACTTGGTCCGAATCCAAGCTGACTACCGACGCTATAGCTTGCGGGTATGCCAAGTTGCTCAAACGCCCACACTAGCATGCCTGTAGTAGTGGTTTTGCCGTGAGTGCCAGCTACAGCGATGAGTTTTTGCCCGCTGTCCTCGATGATTTTTGCGAGTAAGCCATCTCGCTTGGTAGTGTGAATTCCTAACTCTCGAGCTGCAACAAGTTCAGGATGGGCGTCTGCGAGAGCTGCTGTATAGACAAACCAATCGATAGGTGATCGACTGTGCGCGGTCTGTAGATATTGACCGTCCTGCGCGCCTATGTGCACCGATACATTTTGTGACGCAAGCTCCTGCGTAGTGAGCCCATCAACGAGATCTGAGCCCACGACAGTATGTCCAGCGTCAATAGCCATCTGCGCAAGGGGCCCGAGCCCTACGCCGCCGATGCCGGAAAAGTATATATTCATATCATTCATTAGTATACCACTTGCGTACTGGTCATACACTGTGGTGTAATAGAGGCAGAATAGGGTATAGGGCAACACAAACATGATTCAATCCGCAATTCACCGTCTATTGCTGCGTCGGCACTTCTGGCGCTATGCTACTTTTGGTGAAATCGCCGAGCTGTATACGGCTCGTATGCTTCGCATGACGGGAAATGCTATGATTGCGACATTTGTAGCAATCTATATGCTCAAAAACGGATACCCGCTTCATTTTATAGCAGGCTATTATGCAATGTACTTTGCCTTTAAAGCGCTTGTGTCGTGGCCAAGTGCCTCGCTGGTTGCTAGAATTGGCCCAAAACATTCTATGTTAATTGCCAATATTGTGAGTATACCCTCTCTCATCGCGTTTTCATTTCTAGACGACATAGGTATTTGGGCACTGGCAGCCTATACGATATGCCAAGGTACTTCCATGACACTTTACGGCATTGCGCATCTGGTGGATTTCTCAAAGGTTAAACACGATGAACACGCCGGTAAAGAGATTGGCTATATGAATATCATTGACAAGATCGCAGCTGGCATTAGCCCACTCATCGGAGGATTAATTGCCTGGCTCGTAAGCCCACAAGTCACACTTTGGGTTGCGGCAGTGCTACTGATATTTGCGGCATTGCCATTATTGCGCACAGCAGAGCCAGTAATGCTTGGACAGAAGCTTGATTTTCGTGGTTTTCCGTGGCGTCAGACGTGGCGAAGTATCTGCGCCGAGCTTGCGATAGGTGTCGACAATACCACTGTTATGGTTATTTGGCCACTCTTTTTGGCAGTTGTCGTATTCGCGGGAGCGGGCGATGAAGTCTACGCGCAAATCGGTGCTCTGTCTGCAATTACGGTATTCGTAGGTTTGTTTGTCTCACACATGTACGGAGTAATTATCGACCGCAATAAAGGCAGGGAACTGCTGCACTATACTACAATTGCAAAAGCATTCACGCATATGTTGCGTCCTTTTGTGATGACACCTATATCCGCGGTACTTACAAATGTCGTCAACGAGACGGCCGCAGCAGGGTACGCGATGGCGTTTATGCGAGGTATGTTTGATCTCGCAGACCGTACTGGGCACCGTATAGTCTATCTTTTGATGATTGAGCTAGCTATGAACTTGGGCGGTGTGTTTATTAGCCTAGTGATGTTTACTGCACTAGCTGTCACTACAAATGCACAGGTCGCACTAGGTGCAACATTCTTCGTTGCAGGCTTGACGGCATTTCTTATCATGACAGCTCGCTTCCCGCTCTATCGACGCGGTGTGTAGTTTGGTATACTAAGCAGAGAATAAAGGTGGGAACTCTAGAGTGGCACAGAAGCGCGCAGTTCGACGAACGATAAAAAATCTCCAGAAAGTTAAAACCTGGCAATTGCTGATTTTGCTGATTTTGATGGTATTTATTTCTGCTACGTTTCTTCGACTCAACAACGTCGGTATGGTTCAGCGCCGGGATGCAGTGATGGTTGCTGACGAGCAGGGTAATGGTGAAGTGACGCGCAATAGAGTGCTCGATTTACAGCATCACGTGAGCCTCCACATGAACACTGGCCAGAACGATGTATATTTAGCATCACAGTATGAACGAGATAGAGCGGCACTCATACAGCAGGCTGCCCAGAGCAGTGAAAGCGGGGAAGTGATCAATCAAAAAGTTGACGCGATATGTAAGCCGCAGTTTTCCGGCTATAGTCAGGCATATGTAGAGTGTTTTGCGCGTGAATATGCCAAGTACTCCCCTGGTGGCGACCCCGTGTCTCAGGTCAAGATGCCCGATAAAGATAAGTATCGATTTGTGTTTGCGCCGCCTCTCTGGTCGCCAGATTTTGCCGGGTTTGCTATCCTTGGCTGCATAGTGATTGTGCTAGTGATTATAGGTCGACTGCTGACCCTTGTCATACTCAGATTGCTCCTCAAGAGAAAGTACCAGGACGTATAAGTGTTGACAACAGAGACCCACTAGAGATACCCTTACTTATGTAAGATGTTCTAAATAGGAGGTACCATTCTTATGGCTTATAGTCACACAAACTCAAAGGGCGTTACATATTACCTGCACAAGTCAGATGTAACTCTCCGTGGCGGTAAAACGCAAACTATCTATTTCTTCGCAAAGAAGGAAAAGAACGAAAAAGGTGAGCCAGTAGATCTTCCAGAAGATCGCATCGTGAAGGAAAATCCACGCAATGGATTCCTCACTGTTTCTAAGAAAAAAGATTAAGCTTGTGCTTACGCCTGCTGTGGTGCTATAGTAATAGCAAAACAAACAGGTGCCAAACATTACCCCTACCTCCCGCGGTAGGGGTTTTTGGTTGTGACAAGGGCTATTATTGATTTATAAGCTTAAGTATGATATAATATAGATATGAATGGCGATCGATTCATATCATTGACTAGCGATCCAGACGAAAACCCACGGGTTCGTGCGCTTGAAGATGGCGCAGGGTGGGCACACGAGGTTGCGGAAGCAAAAGTGACGGGTACTGGATACTTAGGCCAGCGCGCAGCAGAGATTAGTGTAGCCGCACCTCGTAGTAGGCGTCACTATCGAAATAGATTGCCATATGCTGATGGCGATAGCGGTCTAGATCCTCATTGGAACGTGGAGCCGGAATCGCTGTCTCCTGAGCAGATGGAGACGAATCGTCGTGGTTTGGAGCTGAGTCGTAGTGTAATTAGTGTGCAACGTGATCCTACTTTAAGTTCTGAGGAAAAAAGACAGCGCGTAAACGAGCTAATTGACAAGCGTGACGTAGAACTTCACGGGAAGACAGGGGCTATTTAATCCACACCACTCTTCACTACGAAAATACCAGGCGCTAAAGGCCTGGTATTTTCGTGGTGGGGCTGGTAGGAATCGAACCTACTACCAAGTGGTTATGAGCCGCCTGCTCTAACCGATGAGCTACAGCCCCACAGCTTTCGTATATTATAGCGCAGACGTCCGGTTTAGGCTATAATTAACTCTAGAAACACTTATGAATACAAAAATCCGCCGGTTTATCTATCATCTACGCTATCGCTATCCTACGCGCGAAGTGATCACGGTTACGTTGGTCGCAGTTGCTATTATGTGGTTTATCTGGGGTTCAGTACAGGCCATGCAGAAAAACTATGAGCTTCGTAAGGTCGTTGAAGATAAAGCACGCACGGCAGAGTTGACTGACTTAGAGACAAAGACACTCGAGTATGAGCAGCGCTATTTACAAAGTGAAGAATATAAGAAGCTTGCCGTGCGAGAGCGTCTCGGCTACGGTGATCCGGGCGAAAAAGTACTTGTGCTCCCCGCGAACTCATCTGACGTTGCCGATTCTGCTGTCAGTGGTTTGGCTCAGCCCGCAGAGTCTCCGAAGCCAAGCAACATTAGCCAATGGGGTAATTTCTTGTTCGGTGGCAATGTCCGTGGCGAATAATTCATAGCCCTTGCGTGTCTTACTGTAGAAAACAGCCTATCTACGTAGGCTGTTTTGGTTAAGTGAGCATTTTTATTGTTTGTGGGTCTTTTTGCGCGCTACTACGATAGTGGCGACAGCTGCAAGGACAACTGCAACAGCGAGTGGCAAAAGTATACTAAACGACCCTGATGTGACAAACCCGTAGAAGTCGCCTGTATTTGGCGCGCCTGGGTAGCTAGCCTGTTCAGTTGTTTCGGTGTCTGCTGCGCAGGTGCTGTAGGCGCCAGCTCCATAGCTGCTGTCTGGCGCTGTTTGGCAGTTATAAGTTGCAGTTTGTGCGAAATATGTATAATGTTGCATGTGGTTTGCGTATCCTAATCCTCTTGCTATCTTACCATAATCAAGATACTATGAAAGCAAGACTTTTAGTATAAGTGAGGAAACAATGTTCGGACTCGGTACCCCAGAATTAATTATCATATTTCTAGTGATCTTGCTGCTTTTCGGAGGACGTAAATTGCCTGAACTCGCTCGCAGTGTCGGTGATTCGATGAAAGAATTGCGCAAAGGGATGAGTGATGATAAAACGACGAGCAAAAAAGACCAAAAATCAGACGACACCAAAACAAAGCAGTCGTAGTACTGCCGAGTTGGTAGGTAGCGACAAGCAGACGTTTTTAGAGCATATCTATGAACTGCGCAGTCGTATCGTCTGGGTAGCCTTGACATTGATTATCGGCTCGGCCGTCGGTTTCCAGTACCATGATTTTCTTGTAAGTATTGTTATTGCACCCCTCCATGGTGAAAAATTAGTGTATCTTACGCCTGGTGGAGGCTTTAGCTTCATATTTACCGTATGTCTCTATTTTGGTGCACTGCTGACTATTCCTGTTGTTATCTATCATATCTATCGTTTCCTGCAGCCAGTCCTTGGCAAAACTTCTCGTCGCTTGGTGGCGGGCATTATTTTCACATCTATCTTGCTCGCAGCAAGTGGTGTATTGTTTGGGTATTTTGTGGCGGTACCGGCAGCAATAGAATTTTTATCGACGTTTGCAGGAGAAGCGGTCACACCAAATCTCACAGCAGAGTCGTACCTTAACTTTGTTGTTGCATATATGGTGGGACTTGCTGCACTGTTTCAGTTACCGCTGCTGCTCTATATCTTTGACTATGTGAAGCCGTTTCCTCCGGGCTCACTATGGGCCTCGCAGCGGTTTGTTATAGTTGGATCTTTTATCGCTGCAGCTATCATCACCCCGACGCCAGATGTTGTAAATCAGCTTATTATTGCGGTACCCATTATCGTCATGTATCAGTTGGGAGTAGTCGCAGTAGCTATGCGGCACAAGGCTGCACTCCGACGGACAAAGACTCGAGCTCCGAAGTCTCACCCTGCTTCGGCCATGGTGGACGTACCAGCGGAGCTTGTAGAAGAGAGAGCGACACTCGCTGCCACGGTGGTTACTCAGCCGCAGCGGCCAACCTCTAGCGCGAACATCACTCAATCGAAACAACCGGTACCAAAAGTGATAGAAGTAGCTAAGAAACCGCGTCGCCCGATTGACGGATTTGTGGTCAAAAATAAAACTCTTGAATCTCCCGCCAGGCCTCTCGTAGTGCCAGGTGGTCGCCCCGTCGACAAGGCTGCAGCTCGCGCCGCAAGTTTGCAATCAATGCAGTTATCTCGCCGTGTTCGCTCTACCGACGGCTTTATCGCGCCATAGAGCATTGACACTTATAATGGTTATGGTAATCTGAATACATACTACTGATCACACAAACAAAGAGGAAACATGGCAATCAAACAAGGTATTAGTACAGTACTCAACAAGGAAATGGATCGTTCAGAGTTCTTACGGTTTTCGATAGTTGCTATCGTTGCCGTCACGGGTATCGGCACATTGCTTCGTACGTTTAATGTTGTTGGTTCACGCCAAAGCTCACAGACGGTTGCAAACGGCTACGGCAGTATGCCATATGGCGGCGCTAAAAACGATCAATGAGATATTTCATCTTGATTATTGCGTGTGCATTTCTCGCAGTACTTATTGCACGACTCGTTTTGCCACAAAAAAATGATAACTAGCTAGTCGCTAGATTACTGAGCACTCTCTGAGAGCTCTTTTGCGATGTCGTCTTTTGCAGACTGAACAGTTTGCGTCACGTCAGACACATGTGTAGTTACATCGTCGCGCACGGCGCTGGCCTGAGTGGCGATATCTGTGACAGTGGTTTTGATTGTTGAGCCAACCTCCTGTTTGAAGCCATCAACTTCATTTGTCACTTGCTGTACTTCGTTCAGAAAACTGCCTAAATCATTGAAAAATCCCATACTTCTTATACTAGAATATATCTGCAATGATAGCAAATACCGTGTGGTCAAATCGATCGAGGTATTGCCTAGGTATTTCCCTGAAAATGCGCTATGATAAGCGTAAACGAAACGAGGGGATGAGATGAGTTTTTTTTGGTTTTTTCTGGCAATAGTATTTTTCGCACTTTGGCGTAGTGCGCGATCGAGCAACAAAAATGATCAGAGCGCCAACTCATACGGTCAGGGTTACTGGGACGGCTATCGGGCTTTTGGCAATAAGGTTTCGGAGTTGCTTCGTAGTGATGAGGTGAGTAAACACAGGCTCCGTCAACTGGTTGATGAAGGTAATGGTGTTGTCGCCGACAGTGCAGGCAATGCAGCAATGCCGCGTTGCGAAGAACTCGGCATCATACCCGAGGGTACTGATGAGTACGACGATGAGCCCATGGAGATACCACGAGCTATATATACAGAGGCGGTCGCTCCACAGCCAGTGCTTTCTACTGAGGATATAGCTGCACGTAAAGAAAAAGAAACCCTCCAAAATCTCAATATCCTGCTCTATGTAGCGAGCTTTCTGATTGTAGCCGCCGCCGCACTGTTTGTTACGCTTGTTATGCCAGCAGGAGTAAAACTGTTTTCACTTATCTTCGTTACTCTAGCGTTCTATATCAGTGGTATGGCGCTATATAGTAATTCGCAGCGACTACGACCAGCGGCTACGGCATTTGTTGGTACGGGTCTCGCTATTTTGCCGTTTATCGGCTTCGCGCTCACATCGCTCGGTGGTTTCTCTGGTGAAGTTGCGTGGCTTATTACTTCGATCGTAGGACTACTTGCCTACGCGGTCGCCGCTACTCGTCTCCAGAGTGAGCTTGTCTCGTATCTTACGATGGCGTTTGTACTTTCTCTTGCGTTATCTGCGGTGTCAACTCTGAGTCTGTCGATTGTCTGGTACTTTATCGTGATGATAGGGGTATCGCTACTATGCAACAGCCTGCATATCCTTTGGCCAACTGCGTTGCCACGTATTTTTGCGAAGCCTATCGAAAAAACTGGGCAGATTACCACACCCATTGCACTGGTAGCTAGTTTACTCACTGGATCTAGTATGGATTTGTTTATGTACGAGGTTCTGTATGGCATAGCAACAGCGCATTACTTGGTGGTATGGCTTGAGAAACGTGAACGCATGTGCGAAGCGGTTGTGCGAGTACTCGCACATATCACGTTAATCATCGTTGCATTAGATGTAACTGATGTGATGACAAGTAGCGGTCAGCAAGTACAGTTCGGTGTGTGGATGCTGGTGTTGGCGCTACTGCAGGCGGGCTACAGCTTGCTACGCGTTCGCCCAAATGAAGATCAGGAGGGGGTGCAAGTAGAGCGAATCTTCGTAGTAGTCTCGCTTGTGATGCTAGTGGCTGGTATGTGTTGGTGGGCGGGCGATGTGTACATGGCCAGGTGGACTACCTTGAGCCTAGTGGTTATCGGAGGACTAAGTCTTGCTGCTACAGTCCGATTCCGAGAAGCTGGTTGGGCATATGTGGGGTTGGTAGCATCTGTAGCATTGCCATATGTGCTCGCACGAGGTGTGTTTGAGCCACCGGTATCATATGAAGTAGTTGCAGGAGGATTCACTATACTGGCACTCTTTGCGCTTATGGGTCTAGAGCGAGCGAGAGCGCTTGCTAAGTCACAATCGATACGCGCGCTACTTAGTGTGGCGGCCGGCACGTATGCGGCGCTAGTGGCAATTTCTGGTCTGTTGATGGGTGATGGAATATCGATTGGCTGGACTATGCTGCTGAGCGGAGGAATCTATGTCGCGTTGTCGTACTTACTTAAGTCCGTTACGATTGAAATCATCGGTGCACTTTTTGGTATCGTTTCGATTATCGCATGGGTAAATGAATCATCGATCGCGTCGGATTGGCAATTACTCGTAACGATTGTAGTCGCTGCCGTGCTACTGGTTGCTGGTGCAGCTGCGCATCATCTCAACGGCGAGAGGGAGCGACGTACTGCACTCGCTGGACTTGGTGCTGCGGTGTTTGCGTGCTTGGTAGCGACGGCCGTGACAAGCAGTATAGATCCAGCAGTGTATCGTACGGCAACAGCATTGCTACTTCTGGCGTCTGTTGCAGGAGTGGCGCTGCGTGTTACTCTCAAAGACACAAAAAATACGCTTACGCAGATTAGTCGGTTGGTGTATTTTGCCTATCCGCTACTTGGGCTTATTGTCGCATGGCAAGCGGGTATGGGCTGGGTTACGCTTGCATGTGTCGTGTACACTGGTATCTTCTGGATCGGTTCACATGTCGAGAAGATACCGGGTGTCATGATTGCTGGCAACGTCGCGCTTGTCTGTGCGCTCACCGCATTGTGGTATTGGCTTGAGTTTGATTCGGAATGGCTGCTACGTGGCGTGGTTTGGTTGAGCGCTGCAATCTTCTATGCTATTTACTGGCTAATGGTTAGCAAAAAAGACGAGTGGCGCCAACTGGCTTCGCTAGTATCAGTATGGGTGGTTCTTGGGCTCGTTGCTCTGGCGTATGTCTTCGCGAGTACGAATGAATTTGTACTAGCCGCCGCTGGCTCACTGCTCGCTATTGCACTTACTCTGGGTGTCCATGGTCACTTGCAGAGCAAAACGAATTACGTCGAGGCTGCGGTATATATCGGCACATTTGCCCTGCAACGAATTGTCTCGGTACTTATACCCGAATCGAACCTTGTCTTCTACGGACACTGGTGGGCGCTTACGATTGGTCTCGTCGCATTGTGGCGCAAGGGAGAGTATAAGACACGAGCGATTATCGCGCTTGCATTTGTGACGGGCTCTACTGGCGTATACGCACTCATGGGCGAGCCTGGGTATCCACTTGTATTCTTGGTTGAACATCTCCTAGTCCTCACGGCTGGCGCGCTGCTCCGCAAATCATGGGTTATGTGGTGGGGCGTGGTGTCGGTGGTACTCGCGGTACTGTACTTCCTGCGAGACTATACATTCCTTGCACCACTGTTCCTCGGTATCTTGTTGATTATTTTTGTAGTGTGGCGACTTACGAAGATAGGGAAGAAGTAGTCCATCCCGGGTCTATAGGATAAAGGCAAAGAAAATAACCAGTCAAGTGACTGGTTATTTTCTTGGTAGCGGGGGTTGGATTTGAACCAACGACCTCTGGGTTATGAGCCCAGCGAGCTACCGGACTGCTCCACCCCGCGATACAACAGCTATCATATCAAAAAAACCATTACCATGCAAGTGTCAGTACTGTTGAAGCTAGACCTGAATCCGTGAAGCGGCAACACGCACAGCTTCGCTCCAGCTGAGGAACGCATGAGGTGTATTGGCAACTTCTGCGGCTGTGAGCTCATAGCGAACGGCTAGGGCAAGTTCGTGGATTATCTCGGCGGCATGTGGTGCGACGACGGTTGCGCCCAGTACGGTACCGCGCTTGTCGGCAATAATCTTCACGAAGCCGTCTCGAAAATCGCTGGTGTTGCTACGAGCGATGATATTGAGCGGGCTGAGGCCTACTTTGACCTGTAGGTCACGCTTGATACATTCGTTTTCGGACAAACCGACAGAGGCGATACCTGGGAATGTGAAAGTGAGGCGAGGTGAGGCGGTGTAGTCTGGAGCGGCTTTGTTTTTCTGGAGTATGTTGTGAGCTGCGATACGGCTTTCGAGTAAGGCTGTATGCGTAAAGCTATTTGACCGACCAAGTATATCGCCCGCAGCGTAGATGTGCTTGGCGGATGTTTGCAAGTGTTCATTTACCTCGACACCTTTCGGGGTATACTCGACACCAGCGTTTTCGAGGCCTAGGTCTACTGCGGGTACGCGGCCAGCAGCTACGAGTACTTCATCTACTCGTATAGAGTGCTCTACGCCACCGCGAGTGTAGGTGACGCGTTTGGCGATATTTTCTTTTTCTACAGCAAGTGTACGAGTCTGTGTCAAAACAGTCACGCCTTTTTGGGTCGAAAGTAGCTGCTCCATGAGCTTGCCTACATCTTCGTCTTCGTGTGGCAGTATACGGCTCGCGATATCAGCGATATACACCTTGGTACCGAAGATAGCCATGAGCTGCGCGATTTCTACGCCTATAGAGCCTCCGCCGATGATATAGAGGGTTTTAGGCGGGCGAATAGCCTCAAGAATAGTGCGAGGGGTGAGGTAGTTGATTAGATCTAGCCCTTGGATGTCGGGGAGGGTCCAGGTCGAACCTGTTGCGAGGAGAAAGAATTCACCAGAGATATGTCGGCGATTGACACTGATCTCGTTTGGTGAGAGGAAGTGTGCACGTCCGTGGAAGGTAGCGATGCCTTCGTTTTCGTAGTATTTGCGGTTACCACCTGCGCCCGTGCGTTTGACGGCAAGCTCTTTCCAGGCGCGAATGCTTGGGTAGTTGTAGCTCATCGCACTTGAACGTAGGCCAAAGCGAGCACCGTGACGTGCTTCGTCGTAGAGTTGCGCTGCATGGAGTAGGGCTTTTGTGGGCACGTCGCTCCAGTTTGGTGAATCACCGCCGAACGTATCTGCTTCTACTACGGCAACACGTTTGCCCTCACGTGCAGCGATCGTGGCTGCGGCGCTGCCGCCTGCACCAGTGCCTATGACTATGAGATCGAAATCGAATTTTGGTTTTTTGGCCATATGTATGTCCCCTTTTTAGATTGTAAACCTATGATGTTCATATATGTAGGCTGCCCCAGGATTGTGGCGGGTCAGATGACGGCTGGCTATGCGGCGAATATCGTGGCTAGTCACTTCTGGACGCTCTTCGAGCCAAGCTATCACAGCATCGCACACCTTCTCGGCAGTACTGTCTGCAGCACCGTCATGGCTCCGTTCGCTGAGACACGCAGCTTTGATGCTGTGGTGTAGTTTGACGCGGTCAAACGTCTCAGTGGGACGTTTGCCGCCTGACTTGACGATATCTATTACCTTGCCGCTCACAACATGCTTCCAATCGTGGATACTGGTGTGACAAGTACTTCGTTTACGTAAAGGTAAAAGCCTAGCACAAACAGCGCCGTGCCCGCAGCGAACTGCAGGAAGTTTTTGTTTGCTTCCCGCCAGCGCTGAATATCGCTAAGTTTGTGCCCGCCGCTTACGAGTGCAGCCACAGCTAGTAGTGAAATCATGGAGATGGCTACATAGAGTACGATACCAAGTAGCTGCATGTCAGGTGTGAGTGTGACGATACTGAGCACAGCTACCATGAGCGGGGCGATGATAAACAGCAGCTCGCCGAAGACACTAGCTAGTCCGAGTGCAAATGCCTCGCCGGTGTTTTTGGTCTTTTTGCTACGCTCCGCGAGAAACTCTGCCGTCTGGCGCGGGAGCCACAACATAGTACCCTTGCCACGTCGATAGTAAAACAGCCAGACGGCTATACCTACGCCGAATAGTAGCCCGCAGCCCGCAGCCCAAAGTACCTGGGGTACTTGTTCTCCGACGATGAGATAACTTAGTAGTAGGCCAAGGGCGCAGACTAACAGGATTGTCATGGTTGTGGCGCCAGCCACAAAGCCACCGAGCAGAGTGACGAGCCGCATGTGCGATCGGCCATTTCCAATAGAATGCCCACTCATGAGAGTGAGTGTGCTGATACTGAGTTGGAAGCTAGCGTGGATCAGTGCTGCGAGGCACACGATCGAGAGTGCTATTATTTCTGTCATAAATGTCTATTTTTTAGTAAGCCTCATGACTAGTTATAGCATAAGCGTACGACAGTAGTCAAAATTGTGACTCTAAAGTATTGCATTTTTATTATGTTTATGCTAATATAGGTATATTAGAACATAACAAAAACAAAAAGGAACATACATGTCATTTGAAACTTTACCCGTTCAAGAAAACGGTGAGTTAACTCACGTCAAAGATTTAGTAGAAGCAGACAGGTTAGAGAGTCGTCGTCGTCTGGAATTTATCACTGCGAAGCTTGGTCAGAGCGCATTGGTTAATGAAATGCTTGGTGAAGGACTGGATGACCTATTGCAAGATAGCTTTGAGCTTGCCGCATAGTATTTGTGCCGCAGTGTAGCTACGCGATCGATGAGTAGCATCTCTCGCTTGCCTATTCGGCTCCGTATGGCCTGGCGCAAGCTACTTCCCGTAAAGGGTGAAGCCCTCGGAGACTTATGAGGGTCGCGTAATACGTTTGTCTACAGGTCTGGAAAAACCATAGGCTATCTGTTACAATAACTCTTGTATTTGCGGCAGCGTAGCTCAGTTGGTTAGAGCGCAGGACTCATAAGCCTGAGGTCACAAGTTCAATTCTTGTCGCTGCTACCAAGAAAAAACGATCACATAGAGTGGTCGTTTTTTCTTGGTGAATAATTTCATGGAGTGAACCCGTTCGCAGTTTCTGCAAACGGGCCACCCATCTTCGAGAATCTTCGCATCAGTGACTAAAGCACGGTGATTTCTTCGGCAATCGCAGCCAGATTTTCCGCTGGCGTGCCTGGCCCTTCGGTAATAGGTCGACCGATCACCAAGTAATTAGAGCCGTTTTGGATAGCGCCTGCGGGTGTATCGACCTGGTTCTGGTCACCCTTGCGCGCGCCACTAGGGCGCACACCTGGGGTTACCAGTTTCAGATTGGTCTTGTAAATCTGGAGCCAGGCAGCGACTGGTGGCGAACATACCATGTGGGTGAAACCAGCTCGCTCAAGGTGCTCTGTATAGTAGAGCACCGCTTCATGTACTTCTTCGCAACCGAACTCCTCACTTACAATAGTCGGAGATTTCGACGTCAAAACACTGACGGCGCACGGAGCGACGTCGTGTATGTGGCACATGTCGGCGAAACGCTTGAGCCCGTCGAGCTCACGATTATTGTCTCTGTGATTGCCATTGGAGATGGCGCCGGCCATGCAGTTAAGCATCCACGGCTGAGCCTTCTGACAGTGAGTCTGAGCGATCTGCTCGAGCTTGCTCGGAATTTCGATGATCTTGGCATCGTCAAAAACCTTGATGCCACGTTCCTCGAGCTCGGCGAACACGCCCCAGCCGTTGGCGTCGACAAATGCACGGTCGATTTTGACGTAACGCAGCCGCGGAAGTTCGTCTAGCCACTCAAGCAATGTCGGTACATCGTGCACATCGGCGCTCCAGATAATCCGTTCGTACGGGTCAGACATAGCATCACCTTTCTCGTGACGGGTGTTAAGGGTCTAGGTTAGACCTTCACACCAGGATATCTCAGCGGTGAACAGATCCAAACCATAAACAAGTTAAAGCAGGCAAGCGTATAATAAGAAGTATGTTCTCTGAGCCGGCAGTCTTTGTAGATATAGAAACAAATGGAGGAAACGGCCCATCTGGCCGAATTATTGAGGTTGGGTTGATTCGCGTAGAAGACGGTGAAGTGGTGCGAGAGTATAAGAGCTTGGTGAATCCAGGCACTGGTGTGCCTGTGTGGATCGAACAGCTCACCGGTATACGTAATAGTGATCTTGTAGGCGCACCGTACTTCGAAGATATAGCACAGGAGCTGCGGGAGATTCTCGACGGGGCAATATTTGTGGCGCACAACGTACGGTTTGATTATTCGTTTTTTCGCTCACATTTTGCCGCGCTCGGCCATGATTACAAGCCGAAGCTTTTTTGCACAGTGCGTATGTCGCGAGGGATGTACCCAGAGCACAAGGGTCACAGTCTAGAAAAGATTATCAATCGGCATGGTATAGCTGTAGAGGATAGACATAGGGCATATGACGATGCCCGTGCTATCTACGAGTTTGCCAAATTAGCTATTGTGGAGAAGGGGCATGAGGCGTTTCTGGCAAATGCTGCACTGCAGATGAAAACCAAGACATTACCGCCAAATCTCGATGAAGGTAAGTTTGCCCACCTCCCTACTGCTCCCGGCATCTATATATTTGAAGCCGAAGACGGTGCGCCACTGTACGTGGGCAAGAGCGTGAATATTCGCGCCAGAGTGATGTCGCACTTTGCTAGTGACACCAAGGTGGCAAAAGAGATGAAAATCTCGCAGCGGAGCTTTAATATTTCGTATGAGCAGACAGACACCGAAGTAGAAGCATTGCTACTTGAATCTGCCAAGGTAAAGGAGCTCCAGCCGATATTCAACCATCAATTGCGCCGCAAAGCAACACAGTCTGTGCTTCTCAAGAAGTACGACGACCATGGTTATCTGACGATTGCTATCGAAAACCGTGAACTATCTGACGCTACTGACCTGGACAAAATCTATGGTGTCTACACTACCCGCGCACAGGCAAAAGCCTCACTCGAAAGCCTGACGCGCACCTATCAACTATGTCCCAAGCTTATGGGGCTAGAAAAGACGAAGAGCTACTGTTTTCGCTATCAGCTAGGATTATGCAAAGGTGCATGCGGGGGTGAAGAGCTACCTTTTAATTACAATGAGCGCGCAGAGTTTGCGCTTGGCAGATCCAAGATTGAAGCATGGCCGTTCCAAACCAAGATTGCCGTGAAGATCAGCGATCTTAAGTCGCTCATCATTGATCAGTGGGTGATAGAGGGTATTATGCATCATGAGTTTGAGCCGATGCTTGAGCGTTTGACGAATGGCTTTGATGTTGATACGTACAAAATACTCCGCTCATACTTACGTAAAAATCCTGGTAATATCACATCGTACAGTGAGTAGACGGGTATTATGTTAGAACCTGCTAAAAAGATTGACGATGATAAACGGTGCAGCAATAAATATCCCGAGGCAGCCAAACACTCCCCACAGTAGCCATGACATATATGAGTTATCGCTCTGGTTCATCTTGTAAAAAGCTAAATAGGCGAACCCAAACTGAAGTAGCAAAGTAGCCATCGGCAACAATCCAAATAGTTGCCATATCGGGACGTTGTATCCAACCAATACAATACTCTGAATAAATGTAGATATTGTAAAGTAGGTCATTACAACAATGAGACTTGCCGTGAGTGGCTTGACGTGTGTTGACGCCATGAATTTGATGGTTAAGAAGTACAGAAGCAGGCCGATTATAATAATCATACTGCACTTAGCTTACTACGTCATAGTCAATAGACAAGACTGACATGCCGGGTTGTCTGTGTAGCTCAGGGGCTTGTCTCCTTGTGCAGGCAGCATGTGTAATGCGCAAGGGTGTGATTGTGCAAATTATTCGGTGGCTTTTGCATTTGGTATACATACGTACTACCATAGAAGTATGAACAAACAGCACAACGACAACAAGCAAGAGGCAAGCAAGCAGTATCTCGCAATAGGAATTGCACTAGGCGCTGGCGTCGGTGCGGGAATCGGACAGTTACTGTTTGATAGTATGGTGATAGGTATTGCGATAGGTATCGCACTCGGTATAGCAATCGGTGCAGGACTTGATGCGAACGCTACTTCGAAGCAAACAAAGAAGTAACTCCCTGTTCCTTAGTTTGATTGATGATAATATCTAGTTTTTGGATCAGAAATGCCATTTGTGGTGACTACTAGCTTCGGGCAAATATAGGTCTTCCAGGAAGTTTGAGCATATACGATGGCATGACTCTCTGCGCGATGGATGGTATAATAGAGATACATGACCAACTAAGCGAAAGGAAAAGATATGAGTCTAAAAGACGACATCTCGGGCAAGGCTAAGGAGGTAACCGGAAAAGTAACTGGCGATCAAGAGCTGGAAGCTAAAGGCAAAGCGCAGCAGCTCGCCGGAGACGTAAAAGACAAAATAGCAGAGGCAAAAGACGATATCGGCGATGCAGTGAATAAAGGTCTTGACACTGTGCGAGACGGGTTGAACGATAAAGACGAGGAAAAAAAGAGGTAGTATTACCTCTTGCGAATAGAAAGCTGCTGGGTGTGATGCCTGGCAGCTTTTGCTTGCAAAAAGATTAGGCTAAAAAGTAATGAAGCGGCATACACATATAATTTACGTACCCGGACTTGGTGATCGCTATGATCCACTGAGGCGTGCATGCCTGTGGCTGTGGCGACTGTATGGGGTGCGAGTGACAATGGTGCCGATGCAATGGACTCGTGATGAGGAGTATGTCGACAAGCGCATGCGAGTAGAGAAAATGCTTGCAGAGGTTGTATCCGAACGGGTAGTGTTAGTGGGTGAAAGTGCTGGTGGCAGCATGGCGTTGAGTGTGTATGCAACGCACACGAACGTCGTGGCTGGTGCGATGACTCTATGCGGAAAAAATACTCGTTCGGACAACGTCGCGCCCCGGATATACGCACGCAATCCGGCCTTTCGCGAGTCTATGTTGCAAGCTGAATCATCGGTACGCGCGCTCAGTAAAGTACAACGGGGTAAATTTGTATCAGTGGTGCCGCTCTATGACCCTACTGTGCCCGTGCAGCAGACACTCATACCTGATTGCCAAAAGATGACACTACTGGCGGTCGGTCATCTTCTCTCGATACTTGCGATGCTTACGATATACGGGCCGCTTGTAACTCGTCGCGCAAAAAAGCTCTAGGTAGCTCTATTTTTTATCAGCTCGAGCTGTCTTCAGAGAACATGGGCGAGGATGTGAAAAAATTCAAGTGACCATAAGAAGTTGTGCCTGGCGCTTCTGTTGAACTAAAGGCACCGGACGGTTTATGTTCAGAGGATATATCAAACGACCGCCCAAGGACGGTCGTTTGATTCGTTATCTTACTCCGTATTAAGGGAGAATAACAGCTGTGGTGTTGCCGCTAAGAAGATTAGCAGTGTTACCTGAGTTTACGACATTTGTTGTGTTAGTCGTAGTGTTGTTTGTAGCTGTCGCAGTGTTACCTGAATTGTTCACGCTGCTGTTGCTGTTGTCGGTATTAGTCGTAGTGTTTGTAGTGGTATTAGTGTTCCACGCCTGGTTGTTTGTCCAGCTCTGCTGATTTGTGTTACCTGAGTTGAGGTTAAGAGTGTTACCATCGACGCTCACATTGACTTGGCTATTATCACTTTGGTCACGATTGTCGTTGTATGAGCCGCTGTTGAAACTGTCGCGGATGATAGTTTTGATACGAGTTGTGTTGGTCTCGTTGTTGTTAGTTGTGGTTGTTGTATTATTGTTAACAGTTGTATTGCTGTTGAATGAATCTTTGATTCCCCACGCGCCATTGATAGGCTTGGCGATGTAGTCCGCGCTAGCTGAGTAACTGGCTGCTGCAACTGTGGTCGCTGCTGCGTTTTCGCTACCTGCTACCGCTGGAGTTGCGCTTGTGTCAACACATGTGCCGGCAACAGTAGTTGTTGGTGCACCGGTAGTAACTTGCGAAGATAGTGCGCTAGCAAGTTGACCTTGGATAATTTGTGATACGACGATTGTCGATACGATAACAGCGGCGACGATGGCGCTAAACACAGTTGTCCCCGTTAGTAAAAGTTGTTGTCGGTGCGCCTGGTACGTTGTAGTTTCAACCATGATGGTTAATTCCTCTCCCTCGCATAGGGAATTAATAGTTGTGTTGTACCGCTGGGAATCCCACCCTACCTAGTGGTGCTCATTATCATAGTCCTATCTTTTTTTTAAGTCGAGCATAAGCTTTTTTGATTTAAGTTTTTTCTCAAGAAAAGTTCGTATAGTAATGAATGTTGCATGTAGCAACACCTCATCTCCACCTATATACCCACCAAGTATGACCACCCAGAGCGGTGGTCGTTTGGTTTTATCGGGTGAGATTTATCAGTTTTGCGAGACCCACGGCGAGTAGCCAGTAGATTACGATTGCAACGATACTGCTGGTATCGACGTAAAAACGTGTGTAGTCGGGTTGATCAAAGATTCCGTAAAATGGCACTACAAATATACTGCTGATATCATACACAAAAGCGACAAAAGGTGTCTCAGGATTTGCACTAAGCATTAAAAGAACGATGCGAAGCGCAAGAATGGCAGTAATAACGCCAAGAATATACCAGATAGCACGCGTAAGGACAACGCGATTTGTCTTGACAACTTGCTTTTTGGGTTTGTAGCCACCGCGAGGATCGGGCGTTGGTGTTTGCACGGGTGTGTTCATAGCTAGCATTAGCGTAACATACACCGCTAAATTTGTCATGAAGGTATAATAGAGGATATATGCGATACACGATGATATCATGGCGAGCGTTGAAAATTACCGGGTTATTTGTGGTCTTTGCGGCAATAGTTGCACTTGCAACGTGGCTGGCAGGAACTGTACGCACGGGGGGTTTATTGCCATTTGATGAGCCGGTGATGCGCTCGATTCATGCGCAGAACACTCCATGGCTAACGAATATACTACTTGTGATAACTCAGGTCGGGGGTGGCATTGGAATCATGTTACTGACGACCGGAGTAATTCTTTGGCTGATAAAAAACAAACATGTATATAGGGCATGGTTTGTCGCGGTAACCGTAGCGGGAGCTGGATTACTCAATGTATGCTTGAAACTGCTTTTCGCTCGTGAACGCCCTGACTTTTGGCAACATCTAGTACATGAATCGAGCTATTCTTTTCCGAGTGGGCACGCGATGGGCAGCTCGGCTCTGGTGTTTGCGCTAATCTTTCTGGCTTGGAAGACAAAGTGGCGTTGGCGGGGTGTGGTGCTCGGTATGCTAGCAGTAGTGCTCATAGGGGTGTCGCGCATGTATCTTGGGGTACATTATCCTAGCGACATAGTAGCGGGTTGGATAGTTAGTTTGGTGTGGACTTTGCTCACCTACGGTGTATTATATGGATATATAAAGCGTAAGCAAAAAAGGGGTGGGCGTGGTCAAGACAAGAAAACATCAGGAGATTAGTCCATTTCTAGCAGCGACACTTGCTAGTCTGGTGGTTGTGGCATGGCTTGTAAATCTAATATCGACACTAGCTATCGCGTTGCAGCAATGGTTCTTCAACCCAAATTTGAGCGCATTTTATACGACATTCCTCTATGAAATATTTTTGCCAATGCTAATATTTTTTGCTGCTATGGCGTATCGACGCCGCAAATCTGGCGGGTCGCTTATACTTGAAAGTGTCTTTGTTGCGTTTATTGTTTGGATTGTAGCCACGACAACAAGTGGGATAAGCCATCTGGCGCTCAATCAACTGCCCGTCGTGTTTACGGGGGATCTTGACTGGTGGTATCTTGAGATTATTGTGTGTGGTGTATCGACGGTCGCGACAGTAGCAGTTCTATGGTATGCGCATAAACTTGGCAAATGGTAGCACGTTACATGCCGCAGCCAGGTCAGAAATTTGTAAATTAGAACTGTTAATTCAGTTCTAATTTTATCTAGAGTAATGTATAGATAGAGACGTTCATGATCGACAGTAGTACTGAGGAGACTATTAATCTGGTCTGTGCATTTGGTATATAATATCAATAAGTGACCAGGCATCAAAAATCAGTTCGAAATATCTTTACTGTTGTAATATCATGGTTCGCTATATGGGTATTAACCCAAGGTCTTTTCATTAGTGAGGTGCTCAAGAATTTACCATGGAACGTAGATATAAGCTATATGATTGCTACAATATGGGTTTTAGCTGTAACGGCTGCCGTATTAGTTGTTTTACCTAAGTATAGAAAAACTTCACTACCTAGGTCGAAACTTCTCTGGCTATACATTGTTCCGATAACTGCCCTAATATTTCTGCCACTACATTATGCATTGTCACTAGACATTAAAGTGTACATTCCAATGATTCTTATAACGGTCTTTTGGCAAGATTATGTTACCTTCGGCATCCTCCAGCCTATGCTAGGAGAGAGATTGTCACCGAATCAAGCAGCGATAATGACTTCAATTGTGTTTACGTTCGGACATGTACTTTTTTCTCTTAATAACATACTTGATCCCCAACTTTTACTAGTTGCAATCGCTGGATTTGTTTTTGCATTCTCGACCAAGCGTACAGATAATATTTATATTGCAAATATTATTCATATGATCGTTTACCTTGTATAGTGAATATACCCATTTCAAAAATATATTCCATCAACTATCTTTTGGAGCAATTTACGATCTCAAATGAGTTATTACTTCAATCACAGAGCTCTGGCATAGTACCCGTAAAGCTGCGATCATGGATTGATTTTGTGGACCTATCTGCACAAGTTGAAGAGTTGATTTTGACAACTTAGAGGGTGTGGTGTAGCTATTGCGTATCACGCCCCACATAGTGAGCGTTCCATTGATCTGATGATCGAACAAATAAATTGATAGATGCGTTAGGTATTTCTGTTTCGTAAGTTTGCTTGTGTGACCAATTGTGAATTGTTGAGGCAAGGCATCGTATAGCGAGGCCGTGCGTATAGATGAGTCCTGTTGCTGTCGAGTTCGCGGTAGCATGACGATCGGCGATTGCGGAAATAGCATTGAGCATGCGTTCACCTACATCACTCATTGATTCTCCACCCTCTAATTTGAAGTCTTTACCTAACATGGAGATAGCTGAAAGTACCTCCTCTGTATAGACATCAGTGCGATTACGACCAACTTTCAAGCCTTGATCGAGTTCTTGAAGATCGTCATCGATAATAGGGCGTGCACCGACATTCATTTCGGCGAGTGAGTGGTATGCTGTCGCCAATGTCCGAACAGCAGGTGACGAGTAGATGAAATCAGGTCTGATATTTTTTGAAGCCAGAAAACGACCGAGCTGTTTAGCTTGCTCGATGCCTTCTTTCGTAAGCTCTACTTCGTTGCTCCTGCCGCCTATAAGGTGAGTACCTGTGGCATTTAGGGTGGATTCGGCGTGGCGCAGAAGATAGAGATTAATGGTTGGTAGCTTCATACTGCATACATACTATAGCAGAGCAAAGCGAGGAATGTGTGTAGCACACAAGTTGATAAATCGTAGTTTGTAATTTACGCTAAAAGTCTAAGTGCGACATAGTATTGGTGGCGAGATCAAATGTAGCCCTACTTTTGTCAGCAGATATTTTCGCAGAGTCCTCTGGAGTGACAGTCTCTACCTGGTAGTAGTATTCTGGAGGGGTTATTTCGGTAAACTTCCCATCTGTGATTTGTTCAGACGCGAATGCATCCAGAAACATGACGGCCGATCTATTGCCTTCTTGGTCATGTGAAGCGACCGACACTAAGTCTGTGTCACCACTTCTTATCATTTGTCGTATTGACCGCGCATCAAAGTCTTCCAGTGTTTTATCTTGTAGGCTTAGGCGTGTCTCGCCTCCAAGTACATATCCGATAGAGACTTCATCAATTTTATGAGAGCCATCTTCGCGTTCGTATGATTGTGTGCCAGAGATATAAAGAGTCCCGCCTTCTGGCCTGTAGATCGCGCGAAGCTCTGGGCTGGGGGTATTTATATCTTGGACGACATGTTTTTTATTTGCGATTCCGTGTACACCCGTATCTAGGGTCTGTGTATGACTACGTGGATCTTCCATGAGGTCAAGAAGCTGACTCGAGAGTTTATCGGCATATTGCTTTGCCTCTTCTCGTCCAGTTTCAAATTCTAAATCTTGCATTTGTTGCTTTAGGGCTGTTTCTTGTGACGATATAGATATTGGTTTGATATTTTCGACTTCATCAGTTGCACAGGCAGGGGCAAGGAGGATGCCGGCTGCTGCAAGGGTTGTGCCAATTCCTTTTTTGAATTTATTCCTAGCAGATTCATGTGCTGAGACTGAGTGTTCGTACTTACTATTCATTTTATTATTATAGCATACTTTATATAATAATGCAATGTTTTTCACTGATGACGAGCGCTATGAAACGATGCGCGCGTCGTGATGCCGTGATTTGTCGGCGCGTAGTATTTTGATGTTGTTTGACGTATAATTTTGGTAAAGCATAAACAGAAAGATATAGTAGCATGGCACGACTTCCGCAGCCGGGTGGAGATGATGGAGACTGGGGAGAGATCCTCAATGATTATTTGTCTCAGATTCACAAAAATGATGGGACGCTGAAGAATAATAGCGTGACGAACAGCGCGCTTGCCGATAATGCCGTAAGCGCGGCAACAATAGCCGATGGAAGTATTACTGAAGTGCTGTTTGATGCGGCAGTTCGTACGAAACTTAATACGACAGGTACGGTGCAGGACGCGGACGCGACCACAAAAGGCAAGCTCAGGCTCACTGGTGATTTGGGTGGCACAGCTGAAGCGCCAACTGTTCCGGGACTTGCGGGCAAAGAGGCCTCTATAATAGCAGGTACGAGTAGCCAGTACTATAGAGGGGACAAATCATGGCAAACGCTCAATAAAGCGGCTGTCGGTTTGACCAATGTCGATGACACGTCCGATGCCAACAAGCCAATCTCGACTGCGACGCAGACAGCGCTCAACACTAAGGCTACCGCTTCGACGTTGTCGACTGTTGCAACTTCTGGTTCTTATGCAGATTTATCAAATCGGCCAACTATCCCGACTGATGCTACGACGGGTGCGAAAGGTATCGTACAACTGGCAGGAGATTTGGCGGGAACGTCGGCACTTCCGGTAGTAGCAAATGGTGTAATTACCAGTGCGAAGATTGCCGATGCGACGATCACTACTACAGATATCTCGGCGACGGCGGCGATTGCAAAGACACAGCTTGCTGCTGACGTGCAGGCATCACTTGCTAAGGCCGATACAGCACTTCAGACCGCCGCACCGTCATCTGGTTCGGCGACACAATCTGGTTTTCCGCTACGAAAACCTGGAGAAATGGCCATCGTTGCGCCACAAGAGGTCGCTGTGGCGCGGGCGAATGCCTCCGACCCGGCAGGACACAAGATCGTGGTGCTCGCAGAATCTTGGGACAAACCAGGCGTACTCAAGCATATTTGGGTGGCATGTGACAATTCGGCCACGAGCGCAGGTTTTCTGGAGCAGGGTGGCACGATTCGCATTTATACCGATAATTCTACGGTGCCAGCCGTGTCTATGTCGCTTGGTGATTTCTTCTGTCTCGCAAATCGTTCGGATGTATTCTCGACGCCGCGCGTCGGACGAGCCGATCGCGGTTCTGGCGGATCCGCTTATCGCTATCTTCACATGCCGTTTCAGAAATACCTTCGCGTAGAGGTGGAAAGTACAATTGCCACCGACACGCTGTTTTATGGCACGGCAGATTACTCTACGTTGAACTCTTTTAGTGATTTAGGTTCACAGCAGCTTGCCTATGGCATCAAAGGCCAACGTGTGACGAATCAGGCTGCGCAAACACCGATGACTATCTGTGATTTCAATGGCGCAGGTCAGATCGAGTCACTTGTAGTGAGCTTCTCTGGAGAGGACGCTGGAGATCTAGGGGTGCTTGAGGGCAATGTCGATATTTATGTCGATAATGAGCTGTATCCGTCATGGTCATCGTCTGGTATGGAAGATGCGTTTAACGGTGGATGGTACGCGATGCCCGTGGGGGGTTATCCCGCGGGGCGTGCGGGAAACTCAGACCAGCCTGGCGCGAATCAAACGATGTATCGATTTTTTGTCGATGATCCAATTTTCTACAATTCGCATTTGAGAGTGGTGGTAAATGTCGGGCAGCCATATCAGGGTAGTATTGTCTCGCCGACTATTAATTTTGCCGGATATGTGGGCGTATGGTCCAACACGCCAGTCACGCCAAACTATACTGCTGTGGACGCTGGTGCAACCCCTGTTGTAGACGACCAGATGAATCAGGCTGCGGGTACACTCAATGCTGCAGACTGGAATCAAGAGGGAAGTCGTACGCAGCTTGTAGCTACAGGTTCTACGTTTGCCGTACCGTACGGAAGTGGAGGAGCTCACCAAGATACGCGTGCAGCTCGCAAAAATGTATCGTTACCTACTGACTATTGGACCGAGACAAGGTTTCGCGTGACAGATGCGACTCATGATGATCAAGAAGTCTCGCTTATCATGCTCGGCGCTACGCCTGATCCGTATTTTGGTTCCGCAGTGCATATTCAGCTTCGTCGCGACCACCAGCGCAGCTGGAAGCTTACCTTGCGAGATGATTTTAGTACGCCGTTTGTCACGTTTGTCGGTGGGGGTAGGGACCTGACGAACATATGGGTACGTGTCGCGCTGAAAAAACAAGGAAATCGTGTGACCGGGTACTATTCGTTTAACGATGCGCCAGCTGCATGGATACCAATAGGAACTTGGGAGGCGACAAAATCAGGTTCGGGCTTTGGTGTGGGTACTTGGGATGCGGGTGCTGAGTTTGATTATCTTGTGGTACGACCGCTGCGCACCGTCACATCGTAGATGCGCACTGCGTAGGCCAATGTGTCGTCTTGTCTGCGGCGATACGACAGTATTAAGAAAGAGCCGCCTCATGATGGGTTGAATCAATATGTATTCGAGTCGTGATGAAGTGAGATTATATAGTTAGAAATGCGAAAATCCCGAAGGCAGTCTCAGGCTGTGGAGCCGAGAAAACCTTCGGGATTGGTCACGAGGAGAGTTACTCGATGACGTACTCGACGATGTCCGACGTCATAGGGTATTTACCGCCCTTTTTTTGTCCGATAATGAACCCTTCGCCGATTACGGCGTACTGACCAATGATCGTGTCGTCTGGCCCTTGGGTGAACCAACCTCTTCCGCTCGCGGAATCAGTTGCAATAAAGACCCCCCTGATCACCTGAGCAGAGCCATTGGCTCTCTTGGTGTGCTGGGTTGTCGTGATCCAGTAGCGGGTGCCCGAGCGAGTGGTGAGTATCAGTCGCTGATTGGTACGTAGATCCAGGAGATTGAAAGCTTCGAATCGTTGGGTTTTCCTGGGCGGCATGGACGTTGCTTCGTAGACCGACATGGTAACTCTCTTTCGTTTGTCATCCAGCCGAGAAGCTGAATAGCTCAATCGGCATGGGCGTGCATCGCCCATGATCTCCATGAGTGGTGCATTTATTTATTATAACATATAAACACGTATAATACAATTCTTGTATGTAAAAACAGACTCACAAGTGTATAATAAGAACATATCCCCGCGACACACACTAGCGACCTATCGCGAAGCGTCCCTCCGGTGGAATCATATTCATCGTCTTCGGATTTTATGGCTACGAACGGGCACTAAAATACGGGCGAATCCTCAGATTACTACGTTCTCTAAATAACTTTTGGAGATTTTTGACGATGAATGATGAACTTTTTCTAGATGAACGAATAGAAGTGCTGGCTACCTTCGGCAGCGGATTAAATCCGTGCTACCCACGTAAGTTTAAGCGCGCCAATGGACGAGTAGTTGACGTAGAGGAGATTGGTCTGCGTCATCCGACAACCCAGGGGCGACGAACCGTGCATGTGTTTGATGTTACTGACGGCGCAGCAGATTATCGTCTGGAATTTGACGCCGAACGGCTCACGTGGCGTCTGACGCGCGAAGGAGATAGGGAATGAAACTACAAACTGGCTATAATCCTGAAACGCCACTTGTGATGCATATCGATCTTAATAGCTGTTTTGCCACAGTAGAGCAGCAAGCGCGTGTACGGCTTAGAAATAGGCCAGTGGCGATTGTTAATAGACGAACAGAGCACACTATGATTGTGACGGCTAGCTATGAGGCTAAGGATATGGGCGTGACGCTTGGAATGAAACTCAAAGATGCCAAAAAGATTTGCCCAGATCTTGTGGGCGTTGAGAGTGACCCGGCGAAGTACCGCTATGTCTACCACAAAATGCTTGATATTATGAATGACTATTCTGCGCATGTTCGCATGAAGAGTATCGATGAAGGTGTGATAGATTTCCATGAGGCACCTAAAGCAATACGCCAGCGAGGTATGGAGACGATTGGCATGGAGATCAAGGGGCGGTTAATCACAGAGATAGGCAAAGCGATGCGGTGTAATGTTGGTATTGCAACTAATCGGTTTCTTGCCAAAACTGCGGCGAGTCTACACAAGCCTGACGGGCTTGATATTATAACCGCACAGAATTTGCGGGAAACACTTGGTGGCCTCGAGCTAACTAAACTGACGGGTATCGCTCATCGCAACGAGGCGAGATTAAACGCCGTAGGTATTCATACGCCGTTGCAGTTTCTCGATGCGGATGCACAGATGCTGCGTAGCATGGTGTTTAAGAGTATCAATGGAGATCAATGGCACCAACGTTTGCGTGGTTGGGAAGTGGACGATGTGGATTATGACATGAAGACGGCAGGGCGACAATTTGTGTTGGACGGCTACAATCTACCGTATGAGCAAATCCTTAAGCGATTGCATCATCTGTGTGAAGCGACTGGTAAAAAGATTCGCTCACAAGGCAAGGTTGCGCGTGGTGTAGTGGTTTGGGCCACGACTCACCGTGAGCAGGGTGCGCCACGCCCTGAGCCTGGGCGTGGAGGATGGGAGGTTCAGCGGGGTTCTCGGTATTGGCACGCACGCCACATGAGTACTGCACCGTTTTTCTCAGATCAGGCAATCTATAGCCAGGCGAAACAATTGTTTCGCAATGCGCCACCACTGATTCGTACTATAGGAGTGACAGTGTACGAGCTGAGTGATGATGTGGATCCGCAGCTTAGCCTATTTGGTGATGAGTTGGCTCGTGAGCGGCAGATTATCACGGCTGTCGACGAGATAAATGATCGCTACGGCAAAAATGTTATACATAGCGCCGATACTATCGGTATCGGCGGGTCAGCGGTCAACGAGAAGATACCGTTTGGGAGTACTCGATATCTATAGTTCTTTGGCTGGCTCGCGGTTTTCATAGAAACTCAGATAGAGGTCATTGAGTTGCGATTGGTGTTTTTTGATGGCTGCATCAGTGGGATTGAGTGCGTCGTGGCCAATATCAAGCTCAGGTGCGAGACGGGTTTGTTGGAAGCTTGATTTGCTGTTTTGAGCGAGTGTTTTTGGTATATGGTGAGCTGTGTTGAGATTTATTTGGGTATCGTTTGCTGATGTAACAACGGCAATGTGTTTGAGGTTCGTAGCGGTGAGGTCTTCGCGGTAGTTTTGGACAATGGTGAGATATTTGGCGAGTGCACGCACTGAGAAGCCTTGTGTGATACGGTCTGGCGCAAGATTCATGCCGTATAGCGATAGCAATAGAGGGGTTTGCCAAGTAGGTGAAGCTTGCGCGGACACCTCATAAAAAGGTGAGATGACTAGTAGGCGAGATACGCCACCTATATACTGAGCACCCCATGTTGCAAGGTCTGCTCCACCAGATATACCGACAAAACCAACCGAGTCACCGAGACCAGTGGCTACAGAATAGCTGTCGCCAACGTACTGAGTAAGGCCGGCAAGAGTTATGTCGGCTGTGGCTTCGGGGTTTTTGGTGGTGCCGTGTTCGGGAGCGAGCGGTACGTAGACGTTGTAGCCAGCATCAAAGAAGGCTTTGGCAACCTCAGAGTACTGCTTGGGGCACGCGGTGATGCCATGGAACATTACTACACTACGAGCTACTTTTTTGCCATGCGTATAGACCTTTGACTCGCAGCCTTTTTCGAAGTCTTGCTTCGTGGTGTCGGTTTTCTGCTGAGTAGCGACTTTTTTAGCTGCCGCGTCATAGGACAATTTCTCGGTAGATGCATGCTGCAAGGTAGTGCTGCGGTGAGGCATAAAATACAATATTAAGAACGTTACGAGCGCGACTGCTACGAGCACTCCAAGGGTGATTGCAAGGTATATCATGATTTTTCGAGGTGTAATAGTCTTCACACTTTAAGAGTATTGCGTAAATTCATGTAAAACACAACCGGTACGGCGTATACTGAAAAGTATGCTAAACAAAAAGACGATCAGCTTTTTCGGCGTACTGGGTATGACGGTAGGTAGCGTAGTGCCAATGCTGTTTGGAGATTATAACTCGTTTGATCAATGGGCCGTGCTTGGCGGGTTTGTCGGTGGTATTATCGGTATTGCACTTGGGGTCTGGGCAGGTAAGCGTTTCGGTGACTAAATCACGATACGTGGTTGCGGTAAGTGGCGGCGTCGACTCGGTCGTGCTGCTCGACACGGTGCATAGGCATCATAGCCAAGATGTGGTGGTCGCACATGTTGATCACGGCATCCGACCCAGTAGCGGTGAAGATGCGCAGTTTGTGCGCGGTCTTGCAGAACGCTATGGAGTACCATTCGAAGTGACTGAGTTGGCACTTGGTCCGAGTGCAAGTGAAGAAGCAGCCCGAAATGGTCGGTATGAGTTTTTGCGCTCAGTGGCTAAACGTTACGGAGGTGCGCTTGTGACGGCGCACCATGCCGATGATGTAGTAGAGACGATCGCTATCAACTTACTTAGAGGAACTGGCTGGCGGGGACTGGCGGTGTTTGGGGCGGATGATGTATATCGACCGATGACGGTATGGTTTAAGCACGAAATTATCGAATATGCCAAAAAGCATCAGTTAGAGTGGCGCGAAGATAGTACGAACGCAAGTGACGCGTATCTGAGAAATCGAGTGCGCAAGCAAGTGAAGGATTTGCCTACTAGCATCAAGCTTGAGCTGCTCGCACTATGGAAGCAGCAGCACAAAATAAAGAGAGACATCGTACATGAGTCACATACACATAGTGGCTTACGTAGGCACCCATATATTATGATGCCGGTAGCAGCTGCGTCTGAGGTGCTGACGCATACACTCAATATTCCGCTTACGAGGCCACAACTTCATAGGGCATTACTGGCTATTAAGATAGCCAAGCCAGGGAGTGAACACCATCTCACTAAAGAATATAGCTTGGTATTTAGCACAGATGAATTTCAGCTTATCACCCGTAAAAAATGATATACTGATACTAGTGGGATTATAATTTGATACGAAAAAGTCTCTAGAGATTGTTTCAGAAAAACCAGAAAGGATCATGGCTGATTTATGGCGGCAAGAAAGCGTCCAAACCCGAAAAAGAATTCTAATATGACAAACTATCTCAGGTTGTCGCTCTTTTGGGCGGTAATTATTGTGATAGCGTTGTCACTCATGGCAATCTTTTCACCGCCAGAACAGCTCAAAGAGGTGCCAGTTTCTCAAGTGATTCAAGGTGCAAACAACGGTGAGATCGCACGTATTGAGGGTCAGGGCGGCGAGTTGAAGATCACGCTAAAGGGCGAAGACAAGCCGACGGAACGCTCATATATTCAGGGCGGCGTAGGTACACTGCTGCGTGATGAGACGCTGAGTGACAAAGCTAAGGCTACCGTAATTGATGATAAGGCTCCATCAAATACCAGCGATATTCTATGGAATATCGCGATCATACTTATCCCGACGGTGCTCATTATCGGCTTCTTTATGTTTATGATGCGCCAAGCACAGGGTCAGAATAATCAGGCGATGGGCTTCGGTAAATCAAAAGCTAAACTTTATGGCCTTGATAAAGAAAAGGTTCTGTTTGCAGACATAGCTGGTAATGAAGCAGCTAAGCAAGATCTCGAAGAAGTGGTAGATTTCTTGAAACATCCGAAGAAATATGAACAGCTTGGGGCGAAGATACCAAAAGGTGTATTGCTAGTAGGTAACCCTGGTACGGGTAAGACAATGCTTGCTCGTGCTGTTGCGGGCGAAGCGAATGTACCATTTTTCTCTATCTCTGGTTCTGAGTTTGTAGAAATGTTTGTAGGTGTTGGTGCATCTCGTGTGCGAGATCTCTTCTCTAAGGCAAAGAAGAACTCCCCTGCTATCATCTTTATCGATGAGATCGATGCAGTCGGTCGCAAGCGCGGTAGTGGCATGGGCGGCGGTCACGATGAGCGCGAGCAGACACTCAACCAGATTCTTGTGGAGATGGATGGATTTGAGACTGGTACAAATGTGATCGTGCTTGCAGCGACAAACCGCTCAGACGTGCTTGACCCAGCGCTTCTGCGACCAGGTCGCTTCGATCGTCGTACGAATATTTTGCTACCTGAGCGCAAAGACCGCGAAGCAATTTTGAAGGTGCATTTTAAAAACAAACCTACCGATGGCGATGTAAGCCTTGATAAACTTGCAGCTAAGACGGCTGGTTCATCTGGTGCCGACCTTGCAAACATCGCTAACGAGGCGGCTATCGTGGCAGCACGCCGCAATAGCAAAAAGATCAGCAATGCCGATCTCACTGAGGCATTTGAGAAAGTAGCGATTGGACCAGAGCGAAAAGCAAAAGTCATGAGTGAAAAAGAAAAGGAACTTACTGCGTATCACGAGGCGGGCCACGCGATCGTAGGTCATGTATTGCCAGATAGCGACCCCGTACATAAGGTTACTATCATTCCACGTGGCGGCACTGGTGGTGTGACATGGTTTTTGCCTCCAGAAGATAAAAGCTATACAAATGTGTATGAATTCAAAGATATTCTAGCACGCGCTATGGGCGGGCGCGTAGCAGAGAAGATTTTGTATGGCGATGACGGCATCACTACGGGCGCTGGTTCAGACCTTCGCAAGGCAACTGAAATTGCTCGAGATATGGTTATCGAACAAGGCATGGGCAACAAGCTACGCGACCAAGTCTTCCACGAAGATAATGGTGGTATGGTCTTTGATAAGATGACTCACGACAGGCCGTATAGCGATGCAACTGCTAAGGTAATTGACGAAGAAGTCGAGGCACTCGTAAAAGAGGCTGCCAAGCGTGCAGAAGCAGTGATTACATCAAATCGTGAGAGCTTGAATGTGCTCGTCAAAGCACTTCTCAAGGATGAGACGCTCGAAGAAGCTGCGGTTATCGAGGCGCTCAAAGACGCGAAGCTACCAAAAGAGGCTAAGCTACACGCTTAGGGGGATCTAGCAAAGTGGGAAGAGTCCGGTCAGCGGTACTACGAATGAATAAGCGGCTAACAATTCAGTTAGCCGCTACCTTGCTTGCAGGTTCAACTCTGCTCTCTAGTGGTTTGGGACTGTTTCGAGACCGTTTACTCAACGGTATGTACTACGAAAATTACAAAGTAGGGATCGATGCGTATACTGCGGCGTTTACTGTACCCGACTTCATGTTCTTTATACTTGTTTCGGGTGCACTTAGTGTGACGTTTATACCTGTATTCAATCAAAGAATAGCTTCCGGTAACAAGAAGTCTGCATGGCAATTGAGCTCCAGTTTGATGAATTTTATGGCACTTATTACGCTTGTTGCTAGTATCTTGATCATCATTTTTGCTGATCCAATCTTGCGCTATATAATCGCACCGGGCTTAAGTGAATCGGGTATGGCACTGGCGGTTAGTATGATGCGAGTGATTGCAGTGAATCCGTTCCTGTTTGCGATCGCAACGGTAATAGCGAGTATTCAACAAGCTGTAGGTAGATTTGCATTTTTCGCGTTGGCTCCGACGATATACAACATTGGAATTATTATTGGCGCACTGTTTTTTACAAGTGGCATCACGATTTTTGGGGTGCAAATCTTTGAAGGGGGCATCATGGGTGTGGCTCTCGGCGTGGTATTGGGATCAATCCTGCAGTTGATAGTCAGTTCGATTGGACTCATAGGATTGGACTTTGATTACGAACTCAAAATACACTGGAAAAACAAAGGCTTTCGCCAGGTGCTCAAGCTTTTGCCTCCTCGCTCGTTTGACCAAGGGATGGACTACGCGGTCAGCCTAGTGGAGATGAATCTCGCAAGTCGTATGACCGAGGGTACGCTCCGTGCGTTTCAGCAGGCCACTACGCTACATCTGGTGCCTGTTAACCTTATCGGAGTTGCTATTAGTACCGCAGCATTCCCGAAGATGACGGAGCGCCTTGGGCAGAACAGACCTGATTTGTTTCGCAGTGAGTTGCAGTCCATTTTGCGTATAATTATTTGGATTGCACTACCGGTATCGGTCATCACATACTTTGCAAGAGGGTACTTGGTTAACTTTATTGTCAATGGCGGCGACGTATTGATGTCGTCGCTACTTGGCATACTTGTCGTAGCAATTCTGTTTCGCTCAATTTATCATATTGCCGCACGTAGTTTTTATGCTCAGCAAGACACTAGGACGCCGCTCTATATTTCTATCGTCGCGATCTCACTCAATATCATTCTGGCGATTTGGTTTACTTATACTCTGAAACTAGGTGCACCGGGTCTCGCAGCTGCGCAGTCAATAGTAGCTGTAGTAGAAGTGACTATTCTCTTTGGTGTTATGGCTACGAGATTACCCGGTCTTTTCAATCGAGCGTTCTGGAGCTCCATCTTGCGCATGGCGAGCGCAACAGGTCTGATGTCGCTCGTGACATACTTTATGGTAGTATCGTTTCCACTCGGAGTCGGTGACAATAGCTTCCTGGCGAGTTTCCCGAAGTTTTGTCTGATTGTAGCTGTTAGCGTGATAGTGTATGTGTTGTTGAGTAAATTGATGCTGCTACAAGAAGCAAACCCCGTTATAAGTCGTGCGAGAAAGCTACTGTTCGGTAGGTTCTTCTAGGATTTACCTCTATAAAATGCTATACTATACCCTATAACTATGGATCAGTCACACATACGAAACTTTTGCATCATTGCTCATATTGATCACGGCAAGTCGACTCTTGCTGATCGCATGATGGAAATGACTAGCACTGTAGAAAAACGCGACATGAAAAGCCAGCTACTCGACAGTATGGATTTGGAGCGTGAAAAAGGTATTACGATCAAGCTTGCGCCGGTACGTATGCAGTACAAGGGGCATGATCTTAATCTTATAGATACACCAGGCCATGTTGATTTTAGCTATGAAGTAAGCCGCTCGCTGGAAGCATGTGAGGGAGCGATATTAGTAGTTGACGCCTCGCAAGGTATTCAGGCACAAACTCTCGCAAATGTGTATCTTGCGCTTGAGGCTGACCTGACAATTATACCAGTTCTCAACAAGGTTGACTTACCTGCTGCGGACGTACCGCGTGTCACTAAAGAAGTGATCAATTTGCTTGGGTGTGACGAGGCTGATATCTTAAAGATCAGCGCGAAGACAGGTGAGGGCGTACCTGATGTACTAGAGGCGATTGTGGAGAGGATTACTCCACCTCAAGGCACCAAGGATTCTCCAACTCGAGCACTTATCTTTGATAGTTATTACGATGACTACAGGGGTGTCATCTTGTATACACGTGTCGTGGACGGCTCAATTAAAAAAGGCGACACCATCGAAATGCTCGCGACGGGTGCCAGTGGCATCGCGCTAGAGGTGGGATCACTGAATCCAACCATGAAACCAAACGATGAAATGACTACTGGAGAAATTGGCTACATCGTCACCAACCTCAAGACGACTCGGGATGCGCGCGTGGGTGATACCGTCACGGTTAAGCGAAGTCGTGCAGAGGAAATGCTACCAGGCTATAAGCACGTGAAACCGTTTGTGTATGCAGGCTTTTTTCCGATGAGCAACGAAGATTACAATGATCTCAAAGATGCTGTCGAAAAACTGAGCTTAAGTGACAGTGCCCTACAGTTTGAACCAGAAAACTCGCCAGTGCTCGGCTTCGGTGTGCGCATAGGGTTTCTTGGTTTGCTGCACATGGACATTATCCGCGAAAGGCTTGAACGAGAATACAATCTCGATCTAGTGGTAACAAACCCGTCGACAGATTATCAGGTAAGTATTACGACCGGCGAAGAGCTTGATATTAAATCCGCAAGCGACTTGCCAAATGTGACTAAAATAGTCGAGATCAGAGAGCCTTGGATCAAGGGCGAAATTGTTGTGCCACAGGAGTACATAGGTGCTGTTATACAATTGATCGTAAGTAAGCGTGGGCAGCAAAAGAATCTAAGCTATATCGATGAGCGGGCACTTATCAGTTTCGAAGCACCACTTGCAAATCTATTGACAGATTTCTATGATCAACTTAAAAGCGTGACAAGCGGCTACGGTAGTTTTAATTATGAACTTGACGAGTACCGCGCAGAGGATCTGGTACGAGTTGATTTCTATGTGGCTGGTGAGATGGTGGGTGCATTGAGTGTGATGGCGCATCGTAGCGAGGCAGATGCGCTTGGTCGCGTGGTAGTAAAGAAGCTCAAAGAGGTGATTCCACGCCAAAACTTCCAGGTGAGTCTGCAGGCTGCTATTGGTGGCCGATTTATCGCACGCGAAGACTTGAGTGCATATCGCAAAGATGTGACGACGGGTCTGTATGGCGGAGACGTAAGCCGCAAGAAAAAAGTACTCGCCAAACAAGCAAAAGGCAAGAAACGACTGAAAAGATTTGGTAAAGTAGATATACCAAGTGAAGCGTTTACAGTTATGCTTAAGAGGGACTAATATGGAAAATATCGAAGAGCTTATACAAAATTACACTCCAGGGGCGAATACGGCCGAAACGCTAGCAAAATCAAGGATTGTCTTGTTCGTCGGTATTGTTGCTGCCGGTAAAGATACTGTTATTGGTAAGCTTGAGAAGTTAGATGGCTATCGACGAGTTGTTACATGTACTACTCGACCACTTCGAATCAATGATGGAGTACTTGAAACTGACGGTTTTGACTATCATTTTTTGTCAATGGAAGAAATGAAACGCCGAATTGATGATCGAGAGATGATCGAGATTAATAAGTTTGGCAGTAATTTCTACGGAGCGCATATTGACGAATTCATCACAGCACAGAGAGAGAATCAGATTGCATTAACCGATATCGATGTCAACGGGATCGCATCGTTTCGAAAGATTGCGCCAGAATCGGTAACGGCGCTCTTTATTGTGCCACCAGATTATGATACGTGGCGAAGTCGTTTGCGGCAGCGCTATACTTCGGAAGATGTATTTGACGAGGAATGGCAAGAGCGTCGCGACATTACGATTGATGAGCTAGAGCATGCGCTTGCAGCGCCGTATTATCACTTCATCATTAACGATGATCTTGAACGAGCTGTTCGCGTTATCGATGAGATTGCTCATAAGCCTGATGAATTTAATCTCCATGACGAGGATGCACGCCAGGTAGCGACAGACTTACTCGCAGATATTCGCGCGGGAATACGCTAGCACTCTATTTGATTGAGTGCCAGAAACTTGCTATACTAGTACTATGACGGAACGGCAACTACAGATACTTATCGCAATCGTAGAGCAATATGCTGAGATTGCTGTGCCGGTGGGTAGTGTAACGCTCGCCAAGCTTTTTAATGTGTCGAGCGCTACCGTGCGAAGCGAAATGGCGCGCCTAGAGCAGATGGGGCTTATTACCCAGCCTCATACCAGTGCTGGACGCATCCCTACCGATAAAGGCTATCGTTTTTATGTAAATCAGATTACCGAACAGACCTATGTACCACAACTGCCGGCATCAGATCGCAGTACTAGGGTTATAGAGGCTCGGGTAAATAGCAGCGATCGGACAGATCAGGTGATTCGCAGCGCAGTAGACAATCTAGTGGAGCTGACGCAGAATTTGGGTATTGCTACAATTGATGGACAGCTTTATATGAGCGGTATTGGACATCTCTTTAGTCAGCCGGAGTTCATGAATGGTGGTGCGGCGCCACAGGCGGTCGCACGTTTGCTCGACAACCTCGAGCCATGGCTACGCGAAGCCGCACCGACAGAGGCGCTTAGCGTATATATAGGCGAAGAGAACCCGATAGGCAAGGCGAGCGGTGCGAGTCTTGTGATTAGTCGTTTCCGTTCACCGTATAGTGACGCAAGTTATATCGGTGTGCTTGGTTCGACACGCCAAAGCTATGCGCGAGTAATACGCCTCGTAAGCCAGACGGCAACGATGCTTGAAGAGACATTGTAGACAAGAAGGAGAATATACATGACCAAACAACCTCAAGATTCAGAAGAGATTCAACAAGATACTGACGCGCAGCAACAGGTCGCAGAGCTAACGGCAGATTTGCAGCGAACACGAGCTGATTTTGAAAATTATCGTAAACGAGTTGAAGCGGAAAAAGCTACTGCACGAGCCAACGGTCAGTCATCCGCAGTCCTTAAGTTGCTGCCTGTAATAGATACCATCGATAGGGCCGTCGGTCACACTCCAGAAGAGCTCGCGGGCAATAAATGGGTAGATGGCGTAGCTAAACTACCCAAGAGCCTAGAAAAGGCGCTTGGAGGGCTCGACGTAGTTCGTATCAAGGCCGCACCCGGTGTGGAGTTTGATCCATCATTGCATGAGGCGATTCAGTTTGATGAAGAAGCGGCAGGAGACAAAGAAGTAATTGCCGAAGAACTGCAGGCGGGTTATACACTTGGGGGTGCGCCAATTCGCCCGGCTATGGTGAAGGTAACTAGAAAGTAGCCAATTGCCGAGGCTAAATCTGTAGTAAATAAAAACCCGGGGATCCCCGGGTTTTTATTTATGTAGTAGCCTATGGCCTGAGAATACTGTTTAAGAATTGGAAAGAGGGGACCTCGGCACGCTCATCATAACCCATATGTCGATTGCCTGAGAGTACAAGAGCTTCTGAACGAATACCCATACTTCGCAGCTTATCACGCATCTGGTATGCATCTTGTGCGTTGACGAGTTCTTCGTTTGCGGCTACAGCAAGGAACATAGGCGGCGTACGAGGACTGGCGAAGAGTGCCGGTGACAATTCAACGAAATCATCAATACACTGTGCAATCTTGGAAGCAGAAATCTGCTGAGGGTTTATGCCGACGAGGCCACCATTGCTGCCGTTGTTGATAAGGGGCGAGTTGGTAGGTGGAGTGAGGCCTGGAGTATCTGTTGTGTCAGTAGGCGTGCCTGCAGCAGCTTTTTCTTGAACAATCTTACCCTGAATGTCAGATAGTTGGTTGAGACCAAGTTTGATAAGGCTGATTGTTGCTGCTGTTTTTTCTGCATCGCCAGATAGATTACTAGTAGCTCGTTCAAATTCGTAGATAGCCGTACCGATCTTCTCGAGATCCTCAGCGGTCAGTGTCGTCAGCTTCTGCTTTACTTCGCCCTCGGAGATTGTAGGGGTAGGAGCTTTCACACTATTGCCAGCAAGGGCTTCGTCATTGATAGTTACGCCAAAATCATTCGCTGCTTTTTGAAGTTTTCCTGCGGTGGCAGGAAGCTGTTCGAGCACTAAACCGCCAAGTTGCAAGGATTCACTGAGCAGTCGGGCACTTTGGTCTTGCGAAAGCGGTGCGCCACTCGCAAGTCTTTCTAGGACACTACGATTACCGTTGAAGAAGTTAATCGCATCCATAGTAAATGGAGGTAAGTACTCTCCGAAGCATCGAGTATGAAACAGGCCATCTATAAACCCTGGAGCAGAGTTGAACATATCACGGAATGCGTTTGTAGGCGCTGACCAGCCGACTGCTGCAGCAGCGCCAGATTTGCCTGAGGCGGCAGCTCGAGCAGTCAAGCTTCCTCCTGCAGAGTCACCCCATATGGCGACGCGATTCGGGTCGATGTTGTATTGGTCTGCGTTATCACGAACATGTTTGACCGCACGCATCACATCCTGTAATTGTTCGTAGACACCACCGGGCATCAAGCGGTAATTGATACGAAACGATGTATAACCCCATTTGGCGGCTCGATTTTGAAAATCCGGTCCGAAAGTTCCACCATCTGTCGCCCAGCCACCACCATGGACAAAGACGATTGCTGGTCGTCGCTCGCCGTCGGCTTTTGTAATACGCATATTTTGTTGACCGCCAGCGTTATCGGTATATGTGCCGACAGTACTCTCGGCGCGAGTTTCTAAACTGAGCGCAAAAAGCGAAAGGCCAAGAGTCGCAACGAGTCCCGCTAGAAATAGGGTCTGTGGTGTGAATAGTTGTTTGAGGTTTTTTGTTTTGAGCATACGGATTTTATATTCCTCTTATGGCTATCATAATAATACATTCATGGTGTGTAATGCAACTATTTGTGTATGTCGCAGCCAAATACACAAACAAAGTGACCGTCATATATTTCTCGTGGCCCTGCTAATGAGATGGAGATCAATTGGGCAATAGAGACAGTGGAGACTGATATGTAACGTATTTAGATCTTACCCCAGGCTCCAGCATCACCACCGTTCCATTGAGATATACTCGCTGAATTGACGAACGTCGCGCGGAACATCCCGAAACCTTGATATAAATGAGAGGAGTCGATAACTGGGCTGGGTATAGTAAAATCAACTTGAATGACACCATTAACTGCGATAAAAAATCTATCCTGTATATTCCAAAATTCAACAAGGCTATTGGCGCTTACTGTCGTGTTTGTAAACGTTATTGTCGTGTAGGCATTCTGATTCCATCGACCTGATGTCCGAAAGAGACTGACTCGAGAATTGAGGATGGCGCATGCATAGTAGCCGGTATTGCCTGCATCGCAGTGGAGTATGATACCGACGGCGTTGCCACTAGCGTTTGCGATGACGACGGAGCCGTACTGGTTCGTCGTGCGAGCCTGCGAGTTATATTTGAGGATTGCTTGACCATCGGTAGTGCCATTCCATCGTGCAATGCCACTTGCAACTCCTACGCCCGAGCCTGAAGATGTCTGTGTGAAGTTTGTAAGGGTGGTGAAGCTGTGAGTGTATTTGAAGCCCCGCTCCCATACGAGCTGCGTTCCATCGTATACTCGATCAAGTGAGTTTGCGCCTAATCTGATTGCTCCTGGACTTAAGGCTGAGATGTCAGTCGATCCGAGTTTGAGAGACATGCTTGCTACCCCGCAATAAAGTATAAAGTGTTAGTATCTTTGGTCACGATCGCATCGTACTGAGCCTGAGTACCCCTCCAGATACCTGTAGTCGTAGGCGTACCGTTGACGGAAGCTTGTACGTATCCGGTTGCGAGCTTCGATAGCGCAATTGCCGCTGCGGCGTTGACATCCGCGTTAACTATCGTCCCATCGGCTATTTTTGCACTCGTGACTGAACTGTCGGCAAGACTCGTTGTGGGTAAGTTGGTGATAGTGTTGTTTGTGGCATCAATTGTTTTATTGGTTAGAGTCTGTGTGCTTGATGCTGTCGGAAGTGGCGCGCCGTTAATTTTTACAGCCCCAGTTCCTTTTGGTATTAGGTCGATATCAATATTTGCGTCAGCTCCCTGTGCGTATATACCTGGACCAGTGCCTGTGGCGCGGTTTTGTATCTGCAGATAGTTAGCCGCCGAGGTGTTGCCGTAGAGTTCGAGGATGCCGTTGTTGTTTGCGTCACGCAGCAAGTTTGTCCTGATCGCTGGTGCTTGTATATCTCCGTATAGCTGGCCTCCGCCACGGGGTAAGAAAGTGCCCGAAAGTAAAGTTGAGTCAAAGCCAATCATGAATATTTGAGTAATGCGAATGCCGGTTGACCCGGGAACTGTAAAATTCGTCAGTGTCACACGCAGCCTTGTGGCACCGGTACCACCACTGTCGGTACTTCCCCAGGTTAGGCCGGTAGTTTCATTGGTTTTGTCGAGCAATGTCGTCCATGTGGTGCCTACATATGCCTCGAATTTAACATTTTGCGCGCGACACCAATCGGTTTGCTGAATACCAAAGCGAGAAGCGAAATAAAATGTGCGATGGAGGGTGATTTCGAGAGTGATAGTGTCGTTTGTAGATGTATAGATGTCCGCAAAACTATAGGTTGCATCCGGTGTGAATACCTCGGGCGCATTGTTGCCATTTGCCGCGACCACAGTCCCGTTGAGTCGAATAGTTACGGAGCCTCCGCGAATATTGTTGTAGGCAATGTCATTGTATGCATGTGGAATTGGCACAAATGCGTCTGATTCCGGATGGCTGTAGAGTGCATTGCGTGCGTAGGCGCCGAGTATGCGACCATCCGCCGAACTTGCTCCTCCGATAATTGGGGTAAGGTTAACGGCATTTAGTGCGTCATTGATTGTTGCACCTGCTGCTATGACGGCAGGCTTACCGGAAACTCCACTCCATGGAATATTGGAAATAGTGTTGTTTGCGCCGTCGATTGTCTTATTTGTTAAAGTATCTGTCGAGGTAGTCGTGGGTATATTAACCCCATTTGCTTGGACTCTGCCCGTGCCTTTGGATGTCAAATTCAGGTTGACGTTTGTGTCACTCCCGCGAGCTGAAATCTGTGGCGCAGTGCCTGTTGCCGCATTTGTGATACCAACTTCATTGACAGCTGAGGTGGTAGTAGTGAATACGATTTGTTCGTTTCCGTTGTTGTCGGCTATCAAACCGCCCGAAGTAAAGCGTGGAGCGGTCAGGGTTTTGCCTGATAATGTTTCTGTACCGGCGAGTGTCGCAAAGTCATTATCGCTGAGCGCTGTATTGAACTGTGCTGTGGTGCCGGTTATGTCTGCTGCTGTAATGTTTGCAAACGCCGCTAAGGCTGATGCGCCGGCGGACTTCAGAAATTGTCCGGATGTGCCTGGAGAAATTGTCTGGTGCGCACCTGTCGCGGTGGTGCCTGCTGCAATAATGCCATATGCGGTTGTCGAGGTAGATCGTCCAGTGCCTCCATCGGCTACTGGTACATCTGTTCCACCCGAGGTGTATGCGGTAAGGGTCTGCCAGGTAGGCAGGGCCGGTGATCCCATGAGAGTAAGGATTTGGCTCGCTGTGCCGGCAGCAAGCCGTGTGAAAGAGCCGGTGGCGTTTCGGTAATAAATATCTCCTGTCGCACCACTTGCGTCATCGTAGAGTGCGACTTTCTTGCGTACTGTGCCAGAAGTCTGAGTGATGTAGAGATTATCTCCTACAAACTCCATTGCGCCAATCTGAGGTGTCGTGAGCAAGGTCCCGGAAGCGAACTTCAGAGGTGCGCCACCAGCACCATCCCCACCGGCTCGAATGGTGACATTCTTGTGGCCGCCGTTATCTGGGTCATCTGTTCCTGTGTCGTAATGCTCTTTTTGTAGATATTTACGAAGAATATCTCCCCAGATACCATCGTCATCGTCGACTATCGGAAGGCGTTGATCGTACATTAGCAATAGCCTCCTTCTACCCTAGGAGGAAGAAACGCTACGGAGTTAGTAGCGTAGATGACGCTGCTTATATATAGCATATGCTCTTACAGTATAGCATTTTGGGCAAAAATAACGTAGTGAACGTACGTCTCTTGGAGACGGCTATTCGCCAAATTTTCTTGTACCAAAACCGCGTTGCGCAATACGTTGTCCGGGTGTTGATTTCTTTACGATGTATGTACGTTCTGAAAGATTAGCTAGTAGGCCGGTAACACCAAACGCGCTAATAGCAGCAATGCCTACGAGTTTAAGAAACTCGGCACGTGTTAGCTCTTGTCGCATGATGTCATCAAGTGACCTCACTAATTTACCCCCATTCATCTCCAGGTAGTATACAAAACCGTAAGCATCAACACAACCAATGAGATGCATACGTTTGCTATACTTGGGGTATGAAGTCACCTCGTATCACCACTTTTCATCTCGCTGCTGCGTCATTTACGGTACTCGTCTGCTTGGGGCTGCAGCAGGTTGCCCTGGCTCAGCCATTTGGTGTGGGGCTATTTGGTGAAGACGTGCCGTTTGGCTCAGAGACAAGCCTTTCGATCGCCCTAAGTAACGTTGCAGACGTGCCGCTAACACCAAGTGGAGGCACGTTTAGTGGCACTGGCTCACATACTGTAACGGTAACATCAACTGATGTAGTGGGCTATGATTTATACGTGAATACAACTGCGGGTACTGCAATGAGTAACGGCGCACACACTATACCTGCAAGTGCCAATGCTACCCTTGCTGCGCTCAGTGTAAACAGCTGGGGTTATAATACTACGGGCTCCACAACAAACTTTAAAGGAATGACCACCACTCAAGCTCTTATTAATTCCGGTACTGGTCCATTTACGAGCGGCACCCCAACAAATGTCACTTACGGTGCATTGATCGATATCACCAAAAGTGCCGGCACCTATAGTGTTGATGTCACCTATACTGCTATCGGGCGGACTTAGAGGGTCGACCGAGATAGCGCTGACGCAGCCAAAGTGCAGCTAGAAGCAACAGAACCACAGTGGCAATTGACCAGAGTGGTATGTAGATGATTGGTGCGGACAATACGGTTGATTTGCCAGTTCCTTCGTCGGTGTAGCCATAGATAAGCGTGTAGATACCTGGGGAGAAGGGCGCGGCAAATGCACCTTTTACATCGCGAGAGCGCTCAGGTAGCACGATAGTATTTGTGCGTACGTCACTAGTACCCCAAGTCCAGCCTCTAAGTTGCGCAGATGAAGATGCCTGAAGGTGAATGTTACCAGAGTTTTGAATTGCAAATGCATAGGGTATGGACGTTGCAAAAGAAATGATTGGTATTTGGCTGTCAACTACACTGCTAGCGTGCGTTTCATTACCGCCGTCTACATACAAGTAGAGCAACGAGGCGACCTGGACTGTTTTGGACCCCGCAGTATTTCCGGTGGACGTACTAGCGAGGAGGGCGTAGTAGTATTCTTTTTCGGCGGCATTTGCTGGGACTTTTATTTGATAATCTGCTGTCTTGCTTTGATTGGGCTCGAGGTGTAGGGTAGTGGCTCTCGCGTGCACCCAGTTGTATTGCGGCTTTTCAAACGTTATATCATGGGACGTCTTGTCTACGGTGAACTGCTGCACCTGCAGATGCACCTCCATAGGTCGTATCGATTTATTGCGCGTGGTAATCTCGATGTTCCTGGATTCACCTGCTTTTATAGACACATTGAGACGAGATGATGAAACTTGCAGCTCGCTGTCGTCTGTTGCGCTGTCTGCATGTGCAAGAGGGCTTACGCTGAAGGCAAGGCTGACACAAATCGCAACAATAGTACGTAACATAGCTACTACTAATTATACTGTAGTTCACAATATTAGTTAGCGTGAGAGTGCATAACAGGGGTGAACAAATAAATTAGCACTCTTGACATGTGAGTGCTAATTTATTTATAATAGAGATATTGGCAATCTACCCAATAGACTGCTAAAATATATACAGACCTTACAACTACTGAATGATGATAAGAAAGGAATAGGAATATGGGAAAAATAATTGGTATCGATCTCGGTACAACAAACAGTGCCTTCGCCTACATGGTGGCAGGCAAGCCAGAAGTAATTGCAAACGCAGAGGGTAACCGCACGACACCCAGCGTTGTAGCGATCAACAAAAAAGGTGATCGCCTGGTTGGGCAAGTTGCGCAGCGTCAGCGCGTCACAAATGCAAAAGATACTATCTATGGTGTGAAGCGTTTGATTGGCCGTAAATTCGGCGACGACGAAGTGCAAAAAGATCATGACATCATGCCATACGAAATCGTCAAAAAAGGCGATGGTGTAGCAGTAAAACTCGGAGGTAAAGATTATACGCCAGAAGAAGTGTCAGCGATGATTCTTTCGAAGATCAAAGCGGATGCAGAGGCGTTCCTGGGCGAGAAAGTCACCGAAGCGGTTATTACCGTTCCTGCGTACTTCGATGACTCGCAGAGGCAAGCCACCAAAGATGCTGGCAAGATTGCCGGTCTCGAGGTTAAGCGTATTATCAACGAGCCAACAGCTGCAGCATTGGCATACGGCCTCGAGGGCAAGAAAGATGAGAAGATTGCAGTTTTCGACCTCGGTGGCGGTACATTTGATGTATCGGTACTCGAGCTTGGCGATGGCGTGTTTGAAGTTCGTTCGACCAACGGTGATACGCACCTAGGCGGTGAAGATTTCGATAACCGCATAGTCAATCACTTTATCGATGTGTTTAAAAACGAAGAAGGTGTCAACCTCAAAAACGACAAAGCCGCAATGCAACGACTCAAAGATGAGGCGGAGAAAGCCAAGAAAGAGCTCTCAAGTACCAATATGTACGAAGTTAATCTACCATTTATCACAGCTGATGCTGATGGTCCAAAACACTTCGAGTACACATTGACTCGTGCTAAGCTCGAAGAGCTTGTTAAGGACTTGATTGATCGTTTGGCGGAGCCTGTCGAAAAAGCCCTCAAAGATGCTGATATGAAAGCGAGCGAGATCGATGAGATCGTACTTGTTGGTGGTATGACCCGTATGCCAGCTGTTGTCGAGAAGGTCAAGGGTATCTTCGGTAAAGACCCGCTTCAGGGTGTGAACCCAGACGAAGTTGTAGCCGTCGGTGCAGCTATCCAGGGCGGAGTTTTGCAAGGTGACGTCAAAGACGTACTTCTACTCGACGTAACGCCACTTAGTCTTGGTATCGAGACCATGGGCGGTGTCACTACGAAGCTTATTGAACGTAACAGCACAATCCCTACAAGCAAAAGTGAGACGTTTTCTACCGCTGCTGACAACCAGCCACAAGTAGAGATTCATGTATTGCAGGGTGAGCGCGAAATGAGCAGTGACAATAAATCACTTGGACGCTTTATTCTCGACGGTATCGCACCAGCGCCGCGTGGTGTGCCACAAGTAGAGGTAACATTTAGCCTTGATGCGAATGGTATCTTGAACGTTACTGCGAAAGACAAAGGCACCGGTAAAGAAAACTCTGTCACTATCCAAGATAGCGGCAATATGAGCAAAGAAGATATTGAAAAGGCGCAGAAAGAAGCCGAGCTGCATGCTGACGAAGACAAGAAGCGACGTGAAGCTGTTGATATTCGTAATACGCTCGAGAATTCTATTTACCAGGCTGAAAAAATGCCGGACGAGTACAAAGACAAGATTTCTGAAGACGACGTAAAGGTTATTAAAGAAGCTGTCGAAGAGGCTAAAAAGGTCAAAGAAAACGCCGATGCTGGCAAAGATGAACTTGAGGCGGCTGCCAAAGCACTCAACGACAAGATCATGCCTATCGGTGCAAAGATGTATGAAGCTGCTGCCAAAGAAGAGGATGCACCTGCCTCTGAAGATGGTAAAAAAGTTGATGACAAAGATGAGCCTGTAGAAGGTGAAGTTGTCGACGACAAAGATAAGAAATAGAAGACACGATAACACAATAGAACCCTCTCGATTGGAGGGTTCTATTTATTTTCATCGCAACGGGAGTATTGCTTTCTGGATAAGAGTGAAGTGAGATCCATGAAGTTTATCAGGGGTAAGAGTTTCAACTTCATACCAATCTGCGTATATGGCGTCATCATTAGGGTTTAGCTGAAGGGTATGAGCTGTCAAAAACCGAAACAATGTAGTGTGAGGCCACGCCCGAAGGGTGGCTCGATAATCTGCAACTGGCCCCGAATAGAGTTCCTCGGCAGCCTCTTTGGTCAGTGTTATTCCGGTCTCTTCGTTTGCTTCACGGATTGCTGTATCGATAGCTAGTTCTCCTTTGTCTACAAATCCTCCGGGCAGTGCGAGTAGGCCATTGTCGCGGCGTGTGACGAGTGCGATACATCCCAAGTCCTTGGTGAGAATTGCGCAATCTGCCGTGAAGTTTGGTCCGTAGCGCCAAAGTCCTCCAGTGCCACCAATGTCTCTAAATGAGTTTGTATGCGCTGGATCATCACGCCAGGGGTGGAGGATTGGTGATTCTTTCATGCTGTCTCGGCCTGTGTCATTAGCGAATACGTGCTGATGGCGGATACTGCTTGATGAAACCGTACGGCGCTATCTTCGTTGCGTCCTGGCGCGATCGATCTCGCGAGTAAAAAACCAAGTAATAGATGAGCATGGTCAGTATTGAAGTGTTCTTCTATATAGTCAATTACTCTATGTCCACTTTTGTGAAGATCGATTAACAAAGAGGTGCGGTCCGCTTTTTCAAGACCCAGTCCAGCCCAGCTCCAGTCCACAAAACGCACGCCATGTTGAGGATGCCATGCTAGGTTTGCTTGGCGCAGGTCGTGATGTGCGAATTTCTTTGGCACAGCTACTACGTCACGGTTGATTAGTGACGGAAGACTATCAATAAGTCGAACAGCATCTTGTTGAAAATTTGGACTAAGACTAGGAAGAATACTCCCAAGTTTGACAGCCACATGCTCTAGTGACGTATCGCCAAGATTTCTCCAGCCTTCTTCGAGAAGTGCAATGTGAGCAGGCATGTGTGAATCTAAGAAATCATTAGGTGGTTGTGCCTCTTCAAGCTCTTCTAGCGCGCCGAGCACTGTATCGATATATGAGCTCAGCTCCAAATCGGGCGCTTTCCAATGCCACGACTCGTCTGTAGGCAGACCTTCCATCACAAGTCCATAGTCACCGATCATGCGCGAGTGGGACGGCACATGTATGAAATCTCGATCACGCAGATGTTGCATCATCGCATGCTCTTTTACGAGATATTCACGCGAATGCCGCTCGCGAATGTGATCGGTAAACATGGTCGGATCATGGAGTTTGACGAATTGCGTGCCATGTTCTGGTGAGTCGATGAGCAGTCGCTCGTAGCTCATATGGCCGCCGTTAACTTTTCTGATTCGAGGTATCTGCTCTAGTGTCGGTGTTTTTTCAAGCTGTCGCATATACACCCTCGGTAGCAGCGGCAAGGTCCAGGTAGCGGTCTATGTCCGCAGCATCTCCGGTGTGTTTGCCGGGCTCATCACTTAGTTTGACAGTCGGCTGATTGTTGACGCGGGTGGCTTTCATCACGAAGTTGTTGGCGGATAGGCCAAGATCATTCATGAGGGATGTGCCCCAGCCAAAAAGCAGTGACACACGACCCTCGAAGTGCTGATATAGTTCTACGATCTTATTTGCATCCAGGCCATCGCTAAACACGATTGTTTTTGTCGTAGGGTCGATGTCGTGAGACTCGTAAAACTTGATGGCTTTTTCACCGAACTCTATGGGGTCGCCTGAATCATGTCGCAGGCCATTCCATGTGCTGGCTTGCTCTGCGCTGAAGTTTGCGAAAAAGAAGTCTGAACCAAACGTGTCAGTCAGCGCAACCGACAGATCGCCGTCATAATGCGCCTGCCAGTCATGAAGCATTTTCGCGTGACCGTTCATCGGATTGTTGCCATCGGCGTCTTCGAGTGCGGCATATACCATCGGCATCTCGTGAGCAAATGTACCGACAGGAGTAAGGCTGTATTTGTGAGCAAAGTAAGGATTGCTCGTGCCGGTGAATTGCCCGGGAAGCGTATGGGTCAGCTTTTCTACTACATGTTCATGCCAGGCCAGGCTAAAGCGTCGCCTAGTGCCGAAGTCAGCAAATTTAATACCCGGATTGCTACGAAGTGTATCTATCTTCTCATCAAGTCGACGGTCACCTTCGATGTAGAGGTCCTCTAATGAAAGGCCATGATGCTCCATCAGGTTTTTGTAATATAGCTCATTTACTTCACTCATGATGACTGTTTCCCATACGCTTACATCTGTCCAAGGTCCAGAGGTGTCGACCGCTAGATCTTGTGTCTCAGGGTCTATTGCGATATTGACTGCAGGTAACTCCATCTCGACAAGATGGTCTAAATACTCTGGTGTAAATCGTGCTTCTCCATCTTGAGCTTTGAGGCCAGCGAGGTAGGCGACTTCTTCGGCATTAAAGCCACGCTCGCGAATATTGTCAATTCGTGTCTGTAGCTCCTCTGGTGACACATACTCGCCAAGTGGTTGTGTGTGGTTTCGGTTTTTTAGAGTAAAGGTTATCTCGGCGTCTGGGTGGTATTCGTAGATAACACTTCCCATTGTAAACTTGTAGTAGTCGATTGAGGCCGATAGGGGTGCTTTCTGTGTGTATGGGGTAAAGTCCTTCATCTCGTAGCCTCCATGAACTGTGCTGTCGTGACAAGGTGGGCACCAGCGTCGCGCATCTGCTCGAGTGCGGCCGACTCGTCTCCGGGGTGTATGTTGACTGCACGCATGGCGTCGGTTAGTGCATAGATGTCAATCACGCCCTGCATTGCTTTCTGTATTTCGCGTGCATGCTTAGCGGCGTCAAGTATAGTATTGAGGTCACAGTAGTCTGTGGCTAAGCCGCCTATAGCGATCGCAACACGCTCATACCTGTTCGTAGGAGTTACTATTTCTGCAATTGTTTTGCCATTTGCTGAGGCACCTTCATATCCTGAATATCCGTCTGTCTGGCCCATACCTTTGTTTATGATGACAGTCGCTTCGTCAATATCGAGATCTGGATGAAACTCTGCGCCTTCGGTGTTTTGTACACAGTGTGTTTTCCATACGCCGCCATATGGCTCGAAATGTGGCGTTACTTCTGGATGCCAATCACGAGTTGCAAGTACTAGTCCATTTTCTTGTCGGGTGTAGTGCAGTACATTGTTTAGAGGGGGGATGACGGCGTCGCCATCTGTGACTCCGAGCGCACCACCTGGGCAGAAATCTTTCTGCATATCTACTGCGATCGTAACTATTCTATCTGGTTTTGTGAATTTATCTTGGGTGATCATGGGGTCTCCTTTTGAGTGGTGTATATATAACACTAACTATAATACCACTGTAAGTTAGTATTCGTGTCGAGTCAACACTATTCACATTAATTATTAGTATATTCTTGCACTAACACGTGTGCGAGCAGGTGTGACATGCCACTGCAACAAGGAGGACACGACTGTAGCGAGCCTTCCGGCTGTCTTCAAAAGTTATATGAGTGTATTTTTCACATAAACTATCGACAGTATATATAGATAGTGTTAAAATTACACTAAGAAAGCATATAGCTTTCACTACCCAGAAAGGAGAACGACATATGACTACGCGTGGATTGATAGTCGGCAAGTTTGCTCCATTGACACGAGGCCACGTAACTTTCATACATCGCGCTGCCGCGCGAGTCGATGAATTGCATGTCATGGTATGTTACGATGAAAAGTTTTTAGCTGAGTTGCCGACTGATCTACAGAGCAAGCTTTCGCTAAAGAATCGCCATATATGGCTGCTTGAGACATTTGAAAAGTACTCAAATGTGCATATAGGTATAGTTGATGAAACACTTATCAAAGAGTATCCAGAGGGCGCGGCGGAGTTTACTAAGCTTGTGCGCAAATCCCTAAGTGAAGAATTTGGAGAAGTGATGTTAACGCACACGTTTTCATCTGAACCGTCGTACGATTCATATTTTCGGCAATTTTTCCCTGAGACCAAACATGAGGTGATAGATCCCGAGCGTCAGCTCGTGAAAATATCTGCTACAGAAGTACGCTCCTCGCTATATCACAACTGGCAGTACCTTGCGCAGTCCGCCCGAAAAGACTTTGTCAAATCAGTTGCAATAATAGGTTGCGAAAGTACCGGCAAATCTACACTTGCAAAGCAGCTTGCCGATCATTTCTCTACATTGTACGTACCTGAGGTCGGCCGCGTGATTTGCGAAGCTGAGTTCTATAGTCACGAAGAATACATGGCCGCACAAGATTATGTGGATGTAGCTTTTGCTCACAAAGAAGCAGAGCGCCAAAAGAAAAAGCTTGCCAACAAGTTGCTTATTTCGGATACAAATAATTTGATTACCGAATTTTCTGCGCTGTGTATGGGAAAAAAGAGCAATCTGCTCGCGCTGATGAGTCGCGCAGAAAAGTATGACCTCGTACTCTATACAGACATAGACGTGAGCTGGGTGGGAGATAATCTTCGGAGAAATGGTGATCCAGGGCGCAGGACAGAGACTGACGCGATGTTACGCAAGCTATGTGATGAGCGAAAAGTAGAACATATCGTGCATATCAACGGCACATATGAGCAACGACTTCTGAAGGCGATTACCGCAATAAATAATTTGTTAGGAGTGACATCATGAAATCAACAATAACCGCAAAGACACTTTTTGCGACACAATGGACTGACTTTTATGGGTGGAAAAAGCTCGAATATTTATGGCTTTTTAGTGCGAGCTTCGCAATTCTATTGATATCGTATGTGATGGGTAGTAGCTGGATTGAAGTTGTGAGTGCACTCACGGGCGTGATCGGGGCGATTCTGGTTGCAAAGGCAAAGCTTTCAAGTTATGTTTGGGGCGTTGTTGCGACAGGTACTTATGCATGGATTGCCTATGCCTACCAATTGTTTGGAGAGGCAATTCTCTATACTGCGTTGTTTTTTCCGATGCAGTTTATAGGCTATGTTATTTGGCTCAGGGCATCTAGCCGTGACGAGCGCGAAGAAATAGTAGACGTAGAAAAGCGACTGTTGACAGCTCACCAGAGGGTTGTGGTTACCATACTTACTGTAGCGGCAATCAGTTGCTACGCTGTGCTAGTAGGATTACTTAAAGGAACTTCGCCAGGCCTTGACTCGGCTACGGCGGTATTGTCAGTACTTGCTACAACACTTATGTTGCTACGCTATGCCGAGCAGTGGATGGTGTGGATTCTCGTGAATTCTGTTGCGATTGTTATGTGGGTCATCATGGTTATCGAACACCAAGGCCAAGGGTGGGCGGTGTTGGCTATGTGGGTGCTCTACCTGCTTAACGCAGTGTATGGTTGGTGGAAATGGCGTAAGGCACAATTCGCTAACTAAGAATCAATGTAATACAAAGACTGCACCGTATGGTGCAGTCTTTGTATTAGTCGAAGCTACGAGAGAGCGCTTCGAGTTTTGTGGAGTTGAATTTATAGAGTTTGGCGGGGCGATGTGCGCCTTCGCGTTTCATCTCATCAGTTTCGTGTATGAGGTTTAGGGACAAGAATTTTTTGCGAAAGTTCCTCTTGTCTAGCGATCTTCCTAGTATGGCTTCGTATGCGGACTGAAGCTCGCTAAGGGTAAATTTAGGAGGTAGGAAACCATAGATGGCATTGGTGTAAGCAAGTTTCGCCTGTAGGCGTTCGTGCGCATAGCGTATGATTTCGCCGTGATCATACGCAAGTTTCGGTAAATCAGTGAGTGGATGAAACACCACATGAGACATGCTCTTATGCGGTGTAACATCGCGGCCACATCCCATATATGTGACAGACACAGCGTGACCCCTGGGGTCACGCGCGATAGTATCAAACGTATAGAGCTGCTCTACGTAGCTCAAGTCTTTAGAGAGAGCTATGCCTGCTTTTTCTTGCACTATGCGCTCGAGCGCTTCTCGTGTAGTTTCACCTTTGGCGTTATAGCCACCTGGTAGCGCCCACTCTCCTTTAAAGGGCTCGTGAAGCCTTTTGGTTAGCGCGACAGATAGTGTGCCATCGAGCAACTGAAATATAACTGCATCTACGGTCAAAGTAGGGGCTTCGTAGGGAGATGTGTACTTCATACTATAAGTATACGTTTCTTGCACGCGTAACTCAACATCGGCGCTTTTGTGGGTCAACGTTGAATTTGTTGTCGTCAGATGATTTACGCGCTACGTTTGAATATGAGACAGGCAACTGACGTTTGTGTTCGGTACCCCAGTAGCGCTGTTCAATCTTTTCCGCTACGGGGTCTGCTATCGAAATACCTTCCAGATAATCATCCAATGTCTCGTAAGTTATGTCGAGCTCAGTTTCGTCTGTTTGCTGCGGGGTAGTATCGAGCAAATCTGCAGAAGGGGCTTTGGTGATAAAGCGCTCAGGTGCACCGAGTTCACGCAGAAGCGCTTTACCTTGCCGTTTGGTGAGGCCTGAAAGGGGGAGTATGTCGGCGCCGCCATCTCCGTACTTAGTGAAAAAACCGCTCACCGCCTCGGCTGCGTGGTCAGTCCCTACTACTAGTAATCGTTCTTTGCCTGCGATTGCATATTGTGCAATCATGCGCATTCGTGCTTTGACATTGCCTTTGTCGAAATCTGCAATCTCACTATTTTCCGCGGTATTGTATGACTGACTAAATCCGTCTACGCCTGCTCTGATGTCGAGGTCATGTATCGTATCGGGCTGTATGGTGTCGCATGCGAGAAGCGCATCGTCGCGATCTATTTGCTCCCCATAGGGCAGTAGTACTGCATGAAATGCAACTTTATTTCCAGCTGCTCTTTGGCGCTCTACGGCTCGCTGGGCAAGTAGGCCAGCGAGTAATGAGTCTTGGCCTCCAGATATGCCAAGTGTAAATCCATTTAATCCTGCTTGCGCAAGATATGATGAGAGGAATTCAGTACGTCTTTCGATTTCTTGGGCTGGGTCAATAACAGGCTCAACGCCAAGGTTCCGAATAATTTCCTGTTGAGTTGTGCGCATAAGGATCTCCTTTATTGTTATTCATACACTTACGTGGTACACTCAGTGTACTACAAAGATAATGTATAACAAACACTAAGTAAGGAAATGTAAGTATGAAACATACATTTGAGCAAAAAGAGACTGTTATCTATGGCGGTGCATTCAACCCACCAACACGCGCACATGAGCAGATACTGCAAGCTTGTGTAGAATATGCTGACGAAATGCACGGTGATGTATGGTTACTTCCAAGCGCTAGCAGAGCAGATAAAGAAATTGATGTGTCAATTGCGAGACGGATCGCCCTATGTGAAGCGCTTTCCCGGGATGTCATCAGGGGGATGGTTGACGTGAGGGTTGAGGATAGCGAATTGACACGGGGTGTAAAGACTGAAACGTACGATACGGTGCAGGAGTTTGCGGCGCAATATCCAGAACGTCACTTCAGCTGGGTATTTGGGTCAGACTCGGTGACTACTATGAGTGAGTGGCATGGAGGCGTATGGATGCGGGATAACTTGTCGATGTTAGTGGTTGACCGACCGGGGTACGTGTTGGCGGGCATGGGGTGTAACGCGGTGCGTTTAGCGGTCGCTCCTATGGACACGAGCTCTACGGAGCTTCGCCATAGAATCGCGAAAGGCGAGGACTACAGGGAGCTGGTGGGTGATGAAGTTGCGCAAGTGTTAGCATCGCACTAGATGATTCTCGCTACGCTTATGCTAAAGTAAGTGTATGAATATACAAGAAGAACTCGCAAAAATCTTCAAAGGCGAGCTTGATACTTCGGATGAGTCTCGTGAGTTTTATAGTCACGATGCTAGTCTGTTCGAGCTAAAGCCAGAGGTGATTGGCTTTCCAAAAGATGCCGAAGATATCAAAAATACTGTTAAGTTCGTAAATCAGCACAAGGCTGAGTACCCCGAATTAAGTATTACACCACGCTCTCGCGGTACTGATATGTCTGGTGCGGCGATTGGCCAGTCTATCTTGCTCGACATCAGCAAGTATATGAATGCTCTTCACGAAGCCACAGAGACGAGCGCGCATGTACAGCCAGGCATGCTATTTCGTGAATTCGATAAAGCTACTGAAGCAAAAGGTAGTTTGCTGCCGAGCTACCCGGCGAGCCGTGATCTAGCGAGCGTGGGGGGCATGGTAAACAACAACTCGGGCGGTGAAAAATCGCTAGAGTACGGTAAAACCGACAACTATGTGACAGAACTCACTGTTGTGTTAAGCGACGGCAATGAGTATATACTACGCCCCCTCAATAGAGATGAACTCAATGCAAAGATGGGCCAGGATGATTTCGAAGGTAATTTATATCGACGAACATTTGAGCTGCTAGAAGCTCACTACGACGAGATTCAAGCGGCCGCACCTAAGGTGTCAAAAGACTCGACAGGCTATCATCTGTGGAATGTTTGGAAACGAGATACGGGTATCTTTGATCTTACGAAGCTATTCGTGGGTGGCCAGGGCACGCTTGGGATCGTGACAGATATCAAATTCAAGCTTGTCAAGCGACAGGAACATAGCGGTCTTTTGATATTGTTTCTTAAAAGCACGAATGAACTTGGGGAATTGATTCCAAAGGTGCTCGAGAGCAAGCCAGCGACATTTGAAAGTTTTGATGACCAGACTCTATGGATGAGTATTCGCTTTTTCCCGAGTTTCCTCAAAATGCTCGGCCCTGTGCGCTTCATCAAGCTGTTATTTAGTCTAGTGACGACAGGTGTTCAGCTGCTGCGCGGGATTCCAAAACTTATCTTGATGGTGGAATTCAACGGAGATAGTGAGGCTGAAGTACGTCAAAAAGTACAAGAATTGCATCGCAAGCTTAATAAGCACCGCGCGCGTTATGAAATAAACGGTTTCGAAGAAGCGCCAACAGAAGGTAAAAGCGAAAAATTCTGGGTTATGCGTCGATATAGCTTTCAGATTCTTCGCAGCAAAGTCAAAGATAAACATACCGCACCGTACATCGATGATTTCATTGTTCCGCCAGAGCACCTACCCGAATTCTTGCCGCAGCTTCAGGCGATCATAAAGAAATACAAGCTGTTTGCTACAATCGCAGGTCACATGGGTGATGGTAACTTTCACGTTATTCCGCTCATGAAGATCGAAGATCCAGCCGAGCGTGCCAAACTCGAACCTTCGCAAAGGGAAGTCAATGAGTTGGTGCTCAAATATGGCGGCAGTATCAGTGGTGAGCATAACGACGGTATGGTACGTGGCCCATGGCTCGAACAGATGTATGGCCCTACAGTGCTCGGCTACATGAAAGAAGTTAAACAGCTCTACGACCCGCAGAATATCTTCAATCCAAAAAAGAAGACCGATGCAGACTGGGAATTTAGCTTCGGCCATATTCGGCAGAAATTCTAGATTTACACGGATACATTATGTATACTGAAAGCCATAAGCATAAGAGAAATGAGCCAAGTAGACTATGAATAAACGTATGTTGGTAATCACTGGAGTTGTCCTCGTCGCCGTAGTCGGCGTGGCGGTAATAGGCTTTATCGTCGCAAACGACAAATCAAAAGTTGGCAACCCCGGTGCGTATTACGGTCAAGACGCTGATGGGTTTAGTGCCAATGTGAATCCAAATGAGCATCTCGGTACCGTCAAAGTAGTATCGGTGGACGCCGTGAAGTCTGGCTTTGGCAATGGAGTGATTGTTGAGTCTGCGAAGGAGTCAGGCACTGTCAATCTTGGTGCTACTAAGTCTGAGACGGCAACATATACCGTAAAATCGCCACGTGGCGACGTCACATTTGAAGTCGATGTACGCACATATGCAACGGCCGGTGACCTGAAAAAATCAAATCCTTTTATAGGTGCTGAACAGGCTGCCGTGGAGGGGCTTCCAAACGAAGCACATTACCTGATTCCTTACGGGCAAGAAATGCTTAATGAGCAGCAGGTTGCACTACTGACTACAAGTGGTAAGACAGCATATAAATTTGCTATCGTTCAACCAACCGACAAGATTCTATACTCTGTAGAAGAAGCTAAGCCTATTCTGCTAGAGATAGCAAAACAGGCAAAGCTAAGCGAAATAAAATAACCCGATACCATAACTAGCACTCTTTACATTTGAGTGCTAGTTTTTGTATACTAGGTATAATGAGTAAACGAGATTATTACGAAGTACTAGGGGTAACCAAAGCAGCAAGTGCTGATGAGATCAAAAAGGCATTTCGCAAATTGGCCGTACAGTATCATCCAGATAAGCAGGGGGGTGATGAGGACAAATTTAAAGAGGTCAACGAGGCTTATGAAGTGCTCAAAGATCAGCAAAAGCGGCAGCGTTATGATCAGTTCGGTCATGCTGGCGTAGGGGGTGCGTCTGGCGGCGGAGGCGGCGGTAATCCATTTGAGGGATTTGGTGGCTTTGATGGGCAAAACGTCCACTTCGACTTCGGCGATGGCGGACTCGGTGATATTTTTGGTCAATTCTTTGGCGGTGGGGGTCAAGGCAGGAGTCAACAAGCTCGTCGTGGTAACGACGTAGAAACGAGCGTTACACTTGATTTTGAAGAAGCTGTATTTGGTGTTGAGAAAACACTCAAGTTAGATATGCAAGATGAGTGTTCGCACTGCCATGGTGAACGTGCAGAGCCGGGTACTGGTATGAAGACGTGTGAAACGTGTAAAGGCTCTGGTCAGATTTCTAAGGTGATGAATACGATGTTTGGTCAAATTCAGCAATCTGTGGTTTGTCAGGCTTGTGAAGGTCGTGGTCGTATACCGGAGCAGATCTGTACGGTCTGTAAAGGTAGAGGCACAGAGCGTCGCACTCAAGACATCAAACTCAAGATACCGGCAGGTATTGATGATGGCGCGACCGTTCGCCTTCGAGAGCGTGGTGAGGCTATTGCGGGCGGTGCCCGTGGGGACTTGTATGTACATATTCGCGTCAAAGCTCACAAGAAGTTTACTCGTGAGGGTGATCTAATCCTTAGTGAAGAACATATTGATATGGTAGAAGCCGCACTTGGCGTCGAGATAGATGTAGAGACTGTCGATGGGACTGTGCGTATGAAAGTGCCAGCCGGCACACAGAGCGGTACGGACTTTAAACTTAGTGCACACGGGGTGCCAAGGGGTGCTCATCGAGGTGCTCATATTGTGAGTATTATTGTAGACACGCCTGTGAAATTAAATAAGAAGCAAAAAGAATTGCTCGAACAATTCAAGTCAAGCAAAAAGCGTTCACTCTTCTCTTAAACATACTTGGCTTTTTGGCAAAACGAGAGTATAGTTATTCGTGTCCTAGTCAAGGGGTTATAGCCTTGACTAAATAGCTAAAAAGTGATAGTATAGATTTGATATGTGGGTTGAAACCTTGAGACCGCACGTGGGGGGTGTGTTGCTATGGCGACATGCCCTAAAATTTTTGGTAGTGATAGTCACCGCCTTTTTATGGGCAATCACATTTTCCCCTGCTGCTCATGCAGCCGATGCCGAGTGGGATGCAGGCAGTCTAAGCTATGACAGCCGCACCTACCAGGGTCCTTCTACTGCTAATCGCGAAATGGCTACCACGTTAGGCATACCCGAGAATTCAGAGTACTACGAGTCGGTCGATACCTCACAAGATCCAAAAGTATCGAGGATCTTGTATTTCACCCCAGGGGTAGATAAAAAAGATGCCACCTCGGCGCAGTATACTGAATACACCTTAGATACTCGTAGTGCCGACACGAAATACACAAGAGTTCGAGGCCCAGATTCGATTGCGGTCAATCAAGCATCGTTTGCAGATAATGGCACAAAAGAAGAAACATCTTGTGTGATTAGTGGCATCGGCTATGTCATCTGTCCACTCATGAACTATATGGCTGACACGATGGACAAGATATTTGATATCTTAAAATCATTTTTGCAAGTGTCGCCACTCTCAACAGCCACAGACTCCTCGCTTCACAAAGCGTGGTTTATCGCCCTGACATTTGCCAACGTACTGTTTATCATTGGTTTTTTGGTAATTATTTACTCATATGTGACAAATCAAGGGGTAAAACAATATGATATACGCTCGATTATTCCTCGTCTCATAGCGGCAGCTATCCTTATAAACGCATCCTATTATATCTGTGCGCTCGCAGTAGATGCTTCAAATATAGTTGGCAGTAATTTGCAAGATATCTTCAATACCATCAGGGAGCAGGTGGCGCCAAACGACGTAGTCGACAAGGCGAGTTGGTCGCAGGCAAATACGATGATTTTGTCTGGAGGTACGATCGGCACAGTAGCTGGCTTGTATGCGCTCGGCGCGTATGGTGCGGCGGCGATACACCTGTTGATGCCAATGTTGATCGCTGCGGTTATCGCGGTACTCGTAGTTGTAATCGTGCTTGCTGCACGCCAGGCAATCATTACAGTGCTAATTATCTTGGCTCCACTCGCTTTTGCAGCCTTTATATTACCAAGTACACAGAAGTATTTTGATAAATGGAAAGATATCTTCATGACGATGCTGCTTGTCTACCCGATGTTTTCGCTTCTTTTTGGAGGCTCGCAACTTGCCGCGACATTGATAGCCCAAAACGCCACGAGTGTAATAGTGGTGTTGTTTGCGATGTTTATACAGGTCGCACCGCTTATTATCACTCCATTCCTCATTAAGTTTAGTGGTAGTCTGCTTGGTAGGATCGCCGGTATGGTCAATAACCCAGCCAAAGGCTTGGGTGACCGCGCAAAGAACTGGAGCAAGAGCCAGGCAGATATGGCCAAGCAGGATCGTATGACGAAAGGCTCGCTTGGCTCTGGAATGGCTCGCACATTAGACAATGTGAAGCGCAAAGATGAAGCTCGCAAAAAGCGTCTGGATACACTGAGGAATGCTCAATTTAACGAGGGTAAAGGTCGCAGGTCGGTCATCGACCAGAAGCGTGCTGACGATCGCCTAGCGACAGCTGACAAGATGAACGATGCAGTGTACGAGGGTCTCAAACGCACCGACGCAGATGTTCGCATTGACGCAGTCAAGCTTAAGATTGCCGAGATGAGTCTCGAATCAAACAAGGCAAAGATGGATACATATCTCCATGAGCTTGAGTCGGGTAAAGGCAAGGCGCATCATGTTGCTCAGGGGGATGAGGTAGCTAGGACTCTTGGTTCTTCTATGCACACACTTGCGGAAGAAACTATGGTCCAAGCCTCGAGGAAAGATATTGCGGATGGCGTACATAAAGCCGAGTTTGCTTCGCACATGGTACAGAGCTCAGCACTTAAGGCTGCCGCTGGTGGTATTGCCGGTGTAGAAGGTGAACTACTTGCAACTGCGCGAGCTACTCAGACTATTAGGGCAGACTTCGGAAAAGGTGTTGAAGCATCTGCCGAGCTTATGAAACACTTCAACCTGAGCAGCGGCCAAGTACATTCGCTGGCATTGAACAAATCGGTCGATAGCAACGGCGCGCCGATTGTAGGAAAAGACAGTGAAGGTAACTCATATGCGTTTAGCCCTAACGTTGCGCAGATGTTCGAAGCGGCGATTGAGAAAGATATGAAAGAAAATAATTTTGCCGGTGTGCGAGAGATTATCGAACTTTCGGGAACTGATGCCTATAAGGGCGTTCGGGCTACCATTAAAGATGGCATAGTGAAAAATGGTCTTCCCGGCAAAGCTGTCTTCATGGGTGGTAGGCCGATAGACATGGTAGGTAAGGGTGAGATTACAGCCAGCTCTTATCATAAGATGATTGCTGAAACAGTCAGAAAAGGTAAGGTTGATCAGCAGGCACTTATCACTAATGATGCAGATGCTCTCAAGGATATCAATAACCTACTGCGTGGGGTGGATAGACAGGGTAATACGATCAATCCGACAGCAGGTATGGCGAGTCGCGAGGAGCGAATGGCCTATGGAGAACAGATCTCTGTATTGTATAAGACCGCATACGACACACTGACAAACCCACGCCTCAAAGACAAGCTTAAGCCAAACGCCAAGGCAGAACTTAAGCGTATTGCCGAATTGGGTGGCTATAACGTTAGTTCCATATAACTCACGTTAAGGCGATGGACACTGCCCTCGTCGGGCGACTTATGGCTTCGATGATAAGCGCCGGTTAGCCCACACCTCTACGAGTGGAGTATTGTATATATTTTATATATATGGTATAATATATATGTTCAACTCGTACGCAAACTACAGAAGGTGGGTTCTACAATGAGCTCGAGCTCGAACACACAGGGAGACGACACGACTTCGAAGGCGTGGTACCAGCATGTGCCGTCCTGGAAGAAGAATCACGACATCCAGAAGACACCGCTTTGGCGACAGAAGTACGATGCGATCACTACACTGATTTACATGGGTATGCTGCTACTTGCGGCCGTGCTTGCACTGGTATTGAACCAGTGGAGTACCGCAGGGTGGCTGATTCTCTGGTTGATCGTGATTTTGATCGTGTTAGACCGGGTCGAGAACTGGATTCTCAATCCTCTTCAAGAGCGTGGCTTCGACGCGATCATCAATGATCAGGCCAGTAAGGTCAACTCAAAGGTGAATCCGCCCAAGGAGCGCCCGGCACCCGAAAAGGCCAGTGCTCCGATAGCAAACCCGGACACTAAGCCGATACAGCAGGATCCGGTGCCAGCACAGTCTGGCAAGGGCAATACCGCTCAGCAGCCTTCGTCGCGGCCTGGCAAGGGTAAGGCACGAGGTGCTCAGAGTGGTTCCGGTGCGACACCGCACCAGGCGAGGCCGGCACAAACTCCGGCATCCAGCCAGAGCAGCGAGCCGAGAAGTGCGGGGTTCTACAGTATGGGCAAAGGAGCTATCGCTCCAGAGAAGTTGTCGTGACCCTAGGTCACACCCATCCCAGCAGTAGTTGCTAGGGTGGGTGTGGCTGCACGAACATTGATATTTATATCAGATTATGTTATAATGAACATGTTTATGTCAGAAACACAAGCAGCTTCATCATCGCATTCATTTGAGCTCGATCAAGAGATGTTTGAGACGTACAACCAGATGCGCCTTGGTCAAAAAGATTATTATGAGCTCCTTACGCTGCCAAAAGATCGCAAAGGCGAAGCTAGACTAGCTCTGTATGGTGGTGAAGATGCTGGACTTCATGCCGAACACCACGAAGAATCACAGTTGAGTGACCGTATCTCCTTTATGAAAGGCTGGAAAGATTCCTTGCTTGAGTCGGAGATTGATGTAGATGTTAAGCAGTTGTATCGGTGGCGCATCAATGAAGATATAGCCAATATGTATATGGTGCAGGCATCTCAGCGCGGCGACATGCGAAATTTTGCTCGCTGGAACACCTTCATTTATGGTCCGCCAAATGTTGAAACATACGGTGCTGCTGTCGACTGGATCGTATCGGACGCAAAGGATATTGCTACTACTTCGCCTGATGGACGGGTGGAACTCGCTGCTCGCGAAGTAATAGACGCACTACCGAGTATTGCGGGAGATAAAATGCTACTTACTCCAGATGACACGACTTTTACTGCCGTGCGCAATGATCATTTTCAAGAGGATGGCTTTTTCGATCGAGTGCTAGCTGATGTCGAGAAACCACAGGGTGATCGAGTTACTCGTGAGACGGGCGAACCTATTCTTGCGCATATTCTCAAACATAATCTAGGTGATACTTACGAGCTAGGCCGCGCGGTAGGCAGTGCCTGGAGCGTGAGTCATCAGCAGAGTTTATTGAAGCAACCAGACTCGTATTCGATGCCATGGGAGCGTTTTATCGGCTTGCCTGTTGGGCACGAAGCCGCTACGCATATTGGTGAGCGTATAAACGCGCAAATGGGTCAGCTAGGACTGATGATGTGGGGGCTTGACAGATACGAGCAGGGGGCAGAAGGCCGTGCACTTATTCGTGAGCAAGTGCCTTACGAAACTTTTGCCGAGTTTGCTGCGCAACCGCGGTGGCGGTTTATCTTGGAGCGCAAGATCGCTATATCGTATGGGATCGGTCTCGGAGAAGACAAGCCGCACGGATCGGCAGAGGTATATGAGCTTATTCGTAAGATCGAATACATGTATCAGTTGGCAAATTCCCCTACAGGCGAGGAGGGTGCTATAGCAAAGCTTGCGCAAACACGCAGTAGCGACTTGGCTCTCCGCGTACTTAAAGGTACGGATGGCGCAGGTGGAGCATACCGCAAAGACGAAGTATATCTAGACGGCAATGTGCGTGCCTGGCAGGCCGCCAAAGAGCGCGGAGCATATGCGGTAACAGAAGGCGATAAGGGTAAATATGATATTGCTAACAGTCGGCACGTCGACTATTTGCAGCGATTATCGGTACTTAGTAGTGAGCATAAAGCCTAGAAGGGCGCTATACTGAGATGATGGAACGACGAAAAATTGCAGTTATAGGTGGTACCGTTGAGGGGAAACCGATCGAACAAGCTGACTATGTGTTGGCTTTTAATGCGCACTTTTCTGAGCACAACGACATTACCGCGCTTGATATAACGCAGTTCGTCTTTGATCTTCATGGCGATGATTTTATGATTACGATTCCAGGTGGCGGGCAGTTGAATGAGTACGATATTATATTGTGTCGGGGTCGACTACGCCAGTACACCGAACTAATGTATGCTATCAGTCGCTACGCAAATCTCAATAGGATTCCGATTGCAAATGATTATTCGAATTATCATAATATGTCAAAGCTGTCGCAGACGGTAATGATGCTTGAGGCAAAGATACCGTATATCAGAACAATTTTTGCGCATGATAAGCAAGTACTTAAAGCATATGTAGAGCAGTATATGCCTGGTGCGATTGTGGCAAAAAGTAATCATGGCTCGCATGGCAAGGATAACTATCTTTTGAATGATGCGAGTGAGCTTGCTGTTGTCGATAGCAATGACGAGCAGTATATCGTGCAGCCGTTTGTGCCAAACGAAAGCGATTTTCGTATACTCGTTATGGGTGACACGAAACCAACCGTTATTGAGCGAATTGCTGCCGCAAACTCACACCTAAACAACACGTCAAAGGGAGCGGCCGCTCGGTTAGTCGACGATTTGCCGGATGTCGTTATAGCGCAGGCAAAGCAATTGACGCGTATGGTGGGGCAAGCGATTGCAGGTGTGGATGTGATTCATGACAATCGAACGGGCACATACGTGTTTCTTGAGGTGAATGACCAGCCACAGATTGTCACTGGCGCACACACTGAACAGAAAATGGCACAGCTTCAGAGCCTCATAGATGAGCTACATTAACAGGTATAGAAAAGGCAGCAGGTACTAGTATGAAGACACTTATTCTCGACAAGATCATTGCATCAAAGCAAACTATTCGGTATTGCTATATGTATGACGGTAATTCGTTTGAACGTGGCCATGATTTTGATGATTCGGTCAATCTCGATGGCTACAGTGACGACCCGACATTTACACGTCTGCTTAGTTATTCGGCAATTGCAGACAGTGTATATACATTTGGACTTGGCTATTACGATGAAATCCAGCTTCCATTTGTATTGGACGAGGCTGAGCTGAAGTTTTTTGAAACAGTTTTCTTGAATGGACTCGCAGAATTTCGCTACATCAACAACATCCCTATTCGCCAGACCATATCTTTTACTGCGGCAGCAGATGCAGAGGTCATTGCAAATACAGCCCAGGAGTCCTCAAAGGAATCACTTCCAGAGCGTGCGTACGTGCTTAATGGTGGGGGCAAAGATGGTGCTGTTGCTATTGAGATGGCGAAGCTACTTGATGTTGAGTTGGCGTGGTTTACTTCGGGTAATGCCGAGTCACGCTCGCGAATAGTAGATGCATCGGGAGTCTCGGACTGGACACAAGTTCAACGATTTTCTGACGGGTATGTAAAAGCACATAGCGTTATGAAGGGTCATAAACCCATGAGTTTTTATGTATCGATGGTAGCATCGCTTGCGGCATATGTGACCGACCGACGCTACGTCGTAGCGGCAAATGAGTATTCGGCGAGTTTTCCAAATATCGAAGTTGACGGCTTCTGGGTTAATCATCAATACTCCAAATCATCAGAGTATGAGGAGCTGCTTAGTGCACTGTTTGAGCATGCAAAGATACCGGTAGAATACTTCAGCATCACAAGACCTTTGTATGAGTTGCAGATTATGCGCATATTTGCCAATCATGCACAATATCACGCGCATTTTTTGAGTTGCAACAAGGGCATGAGCGAAGATCGTTGGTGCATGGACTGCGCGAAGTGTGCGTTTGTGATCGGCTCACTATATGTCGAAAACGAAGCATCTGCACGTGAGCTATGGGGTGATCCGAGTAGTGTATTTGCAGGTAACTCACTTGTAGATGAGCTAGTCGAGCTCGTGAATGTGGCTGCTAAGCCGCTTGAGTGCATAGGGACGATTGCAGAGAATAGGTACCTAGTAGGTGAGTTGCTAAAGCGGGATCTGATTATACTTTCTCACGATCAAAGAGTTCGATTTGATGAACTTATGGCAGCAGGTAGTAGTGTAGAAGAAGTTGATTTTGATGTGTATGATCGACCTGGGTATTTTCCGTCTAAGCTTTCCGAAAAGGTTCGAAAGATCATAAAAAAAGAGATGGAAGGGGTGCAGCGATGAAAAGAATACTTTTGGTATCCACTCAAGACCAGGCTCCGCCACATTCTGACAGGCGCGAGGTACTCCGTACGATAGCTGATGCACTTGGTGGTGTCGAAGCTACTGTGGATACGGTACTTTTTGAAGAGATGGAATTTGTGATTTATAACGGTGAAGCCTCAATTCGTAACGCAGCTGCTGACTGTGATGTGCGCGAGTATGATCTTGTGTACGTAAAAAACTGGAAGGCTCATCAAAATGCCGCATCTGCGCTCGCGGTATATTTGGACAAAAAGAACGTCAGATATATTTGTGGCGAGTTGCAGAATTTTAGAGCAACTGACAAGATTTCTGAAGCATTTCTGCTGGCAATGAACGGACTCTCCTATCCAGACACCTATTTCACGGTGCACAGCGATTCGCTCCCGGCACTGATTGCACGACATACGACAACACTTAGTTATCCGTTTATACTCAAAGCAGTCGACGGTTCAGCTGGCCAAGACAATCATCTTATTGCAAATGAACAAGAGCTCCTTTCTATCATTGAGTCGAGCGAGCTGGCGTATATGGTGCAAAACTTTATACCAAATGACGGTGATCACCGGGTTATTGTGCTTGGTTTTGAACCAAAGCTGTCGTTTAAACGAACACGGGCAGATGAGAGTACTCATCTAAACAATACATCACAGGGGGCACTCGCCTCCCTAACAGACTTGGCATCATATGATGCTGCCGTGCTGCATGATTCGGTAAAAGCTGCTCAACTAGTATCGCGCGAAATTGCCGGGGTGGATGTGCTTTTCGACAAAAACACGGGTGAGCACTATATCTTGGAAGTGAATGCGAGTCCTCAGCTTGCAACAGGTGCATTTTTAGATGAGAAGAGAAAGATTCTCGATGAATACTTTACGAGTATTCTTGAAGCTTAAGGTTGTAATTTATTAGTAATAATGGTATGATATAGATTATGCTCAAGCAAAAACAGGTTATAGGAAGTGCCGAAACAATCACGCTTCCATCGATCAGCCCTAAAACTATTCACGCACGCATAGATAGTGGCGCCCGAACTTCTGCAATATGGGGCCGTGCTCGCGTAGGCGAAGACCACAAGCTCTATGTTTCTTTTTTTGAAGGGGACGGTGTTGAACATAAATTTGATGCCTACGGCCAACAGGTTGTTGCGACATCGATGGGGCACATAGATACTCGGTACACGATTAAGACTGTAGTTAAGCTGAAGGGCCGTCGTATTCGTGCAACTTTTACTATTGCGGACCGCTCGACACAGGTGTACCCGGTGCTTATCGGAAGAAATGTGCTACGTGGAAAGTTTGTAGTCGATGTTCAATTCGGAAAGAGCTTAAAGGCAAAAGAGAAAAAACGTATCAGCGACCTGCAAGAAACGCTGGGAAATGAAAAAAGGGCACTATGAGAATAGCGATACTATCAAAAGGTGGGGCAAATTATTCCACTCGTCGACTCAAAGAAGTTGCGCGTGCGCGTGGTCACGAAGTTGAGGTAATCAACTATGCGAAATGTTATGTGTCTATCGAAAAAAATCAGCCTGTCGTGCGCTATAAAGGGCGCTCACTTGACCATTTTGATGCAATTATTCCTCGTATCGCGCAGAGCTACACCAAATACGGTACTGCGATTGTGCGACAGTTTGAGCACCAAGGTGCTTTTACTACGGCAAGTTCTATAGCTATCGTTCGCTCACGTGACAAGTTGCGCGCCTATCAGATCATGGCTCGAGCTGGCGTGGGGATACCTAAAACAGTATTTGCCCGCGAAACAGCCAATTTCGATGATGTTGTAGGGCTTGCCGGAGGCACGCCACTAATCATCAAGGTGGCTCGCGGCACACATGGTAACGGAGTCGTACTCGCCGAGACGCCAAAAGCCGCTAAAGCTGTAATGCAAGCATTCTATGTCGAGGGCGTGAACTTTCTGGTGCAAGAATTTATCAAGGAATCTGCCGGTGAAGATATCAGGGCATTGGTAGTTGGCAGCCGCGTCGTCGCTAGCGTCAAACGACAGAGTTTGGACGATGATTTTCGCAGTAATACTCATCAAGGTGGCGTGGGCATGCCAGTCAAACTTACGGAAGAAGAGCGTAAAACTGCCATCAAAGCTGCCAAGGCAATGGGGCTTCCTGTCTGTGGAGTGGATATGATGCGTAGTAGCAACGGGCCACTTGTGCTCGAAGTAAACTCTTCTGCTAGCCTCAAGACCCCAGAACTTATCACGAAACGCGACGTGGCGACGAAGATTATCGAATATCTTGAGCTCAATGCTAAGCGTCGTCCGAAAAAAGACAAAGTCGGCGCGTAGCGCTTACGCTATAACTCGGGTATACTAAAGGCCATGGAATATGGCGCTCGTAGTCACGCAGAACACAGTCTCGTCTGGATAGGAATTGTCGCTACGATCCTTTTGTCTATTGGATTTGTGGCATACACTTTTTGGCCAAGTACGATGGGCGCTACGAACGTGTCAATCGGTGCTAAGACATTTCAGGCAGCGGTAGCAGATACGAATGAAAAGCGCGCTTTAGGCCTTACTGACCTAAAGGTGTTGCCGGAAAATCAAGCACTTTTGGTCGTGTATGATCGCGAGGAAGTGTGGCCAATTCAAACGAAAGGTTTGGCATTCCCGATAGACGTCGTTTGGCTCAGCGCAAACAAAAAAGTTGCCTATGTGGCAAAAGATGCGAAACCGTCAACGACGGCGACATATACCCCGGGAGGCAAATCACGCTATGTACTGCAGTTGCCTGCCGGTTCGATCGTGAGGCACAATATTACGGTTGGTAAATCAGTCAAATTTGACTACGGAGGATAGTATGGAAGTCGCAATTATTATTGGTGTCGCTGCTTTCATGCTATTTGCCCTCGCGTATGTCACGAAGCGTCGCTTTGGTGTACTAGGTCTAGCGCTCGCTGCAGGCTACGTGTTGAGTAGGCTCTGGGAGCAAGATATTCCACTGCTTGTTGATCGAATTGGTGTAGAATTCGTGGCCGTATCATCTGTGACTGTGATGACATTATTAGTGATACTTCTGCCATCTATCGCGTTGCTTTTCGGCGGGCCGACCTATAAGACGAAGCGAGGTCGTTTGGTAGGCTCGGCGCTCTACGCAGTGCTCGCTGTCGTGTTTAGCTTGGGCGCACTAGAGTATTCACTCGTGCTCATGGGCCAGGGCCGCGAGGTATTTGAGTTCTTGCTAGCAAATCAGCAGTATATCCTCACTATTGCACTTGCAGGTGCAGTGGTCGATATTATGCATGCTCGTTCTAGCTCCGGTGGCGGCGAAAAACACGACAAGAAACATTGACAGCTACCAGAGGTATCTGGTATCATATACGGAGCTCAATCGAGCATGCACTTTACGTGAAATATGGAGCCATAGCTCAGCTGGTTAGAGCACCTGCCTTTTAAGCAGGGTGTCCTGGGTTCAAGCCCCAGTGGCTCCTCCATAGAAATACCCCGTCCTTTGTGACGGGGTATTTCTATGGAGAAACTTCTTTAATAGCAAAGCCTTACTTTTAAGTTACAGGACAAACAGGGTAGTTCATAAACCTATCGTAATGGGCGGATTTTTCTTGCATCAAGTTGCTGGTAAATCATGGTATGATACGTACAATATGAAGAGCTTAAAGAAAACTGGAAAGTCAAAAGACAAGACCCCACCATCAAAAGAAGAGACACGGAGTGGCTTGATAATCATTGGCTTACTCGTCCTGTTTATCCTTCTAACTATCGCATCAGGATTCTGGCAAACACTTGCTATGTACTTCCTATTTGGTGCGATCTACCTTGCGTATCGGGCGGTACGCTATAAAGATACGAGACGCGCGTCAGTTATTTGGTCTCTTGTGCTGTTCGTAGCATGCGGTGTAGCGATGCCCTCTGTTGAGCAAACTACACAAGAAGCAAATGTGGCTAAACCGCAAAGTACAGATACTGCAAAGACCGTAGAAGCCGACAAGCCCAAGGAGGGCGTTTTCTACCAAGTAGCTGGAATTACTGATGGCGATACAATCAAAGTCCAAATTGGCAGCAAGACCGAAAAAGTTCGCCTTATTGGCATTGATACGCCAGAAACGCAAAACAAAAAACAGTGCTATGGCAAAGAAGCTTCCTCTAAGATGCAGAGCCTCGCACAAAGTAAGAAAATACGTCTTGAAGCCGATACTACGCAAGATGACCGCGATAAATATGGACGCCTACTTCGCTTTGTATTCCTAGAAGACGGCACAGATGTTGGTAAGATGCTGATTAGCGAAGGGTATGCACACGAATACACCTATAGTAAACCGTATAAATACGCAGGCGAATATAAGCTTGTAGAGTCTGACGCAAAAGTACGTTCACTTGGTTTCTGGGCGGCAAATACTTGCAACAGTAATACAGAACAAACTCCAGAAGCAGCAGTGCAGGCCATTCAAGTAAAGAAGAAAGCGGATGACGAAGCGGCCGCTCAAGCTGCGGCTGCCGCAGCAGCACGCGCTCAACAACAGCAAGCCGCTGCAGCTGAGGCTGCACGTCAGCAACAAGCTGCGCAGCAGGCACAAGCCGCCCAAGCTCAACAACAGCAAGCTGCTTCGAGCGTATATTACAAGAACTGTACTGCAGCTCGCGCGGCGGGTGCGGCACCGGTCTACCGGGGACAACCTGGATATGCGAGCCATCTCGATAGAGATGATGATGGAATCGGATGCGAATAGCCTTAGTGGTTTAATATTCTAATCTGAATTGCTGATACTTATATAAACTTTTAGTATTCTTGGCCAAAAGTGCCATTTTCCTTGTGTCCGGGTGTTTCTGTGACGAGGCTTTTTCGAGATTCTTACAATTACTTTAGAGATATTCTTGTTGAGTAATCTGTTATAATGTGTAGTAATTGTATTACTAACTTATATTCGGAGCACAACAATGTCTGGACACAGTAAATGGGAAACTATCAAGCGCCAAAAAGGTGCAAATGACGCAAAGCGCGGAGCTGTATTTACTAAGCTAGGTAATCAGATCGCCATCGCAGCGCGAGCAGGCACTGATGCAAGTATCAACTCCGCTTTGGCTTTGGCTATAGAAAAGGCCAAAGCAGCAAACATGCCAAACGCCAATATCCAGCGTGCAATCGATCGTGTAAACGACAAAAACGCAGCTGTGCTCGAAGAAATCACGTACGAAGGCTATGGCCCTGGCGGTATCGGTTTGGTGATCGAGACAGCTACGGATAATCGTAACCGCACCCTACCCGAGGTGAAAAACGCACTTGTCAAAAACGGTGGTCGTATCGCCGACGCAGGTAGTGTGACATTCCAGTTCACTCGCAAAGGCGTGATCCGCGTTGCAGCAACTGGTGAAGATGCCTTACTGACAGTATTGGATGCTGGCGCTGAAGACGCGCTTGAAGAGGATGGTGGACTTGTTGTGTACACGGAGCAAAAAGATTTAGCAAAGGTCCGTCAGGCGATTATTGATGCTGGGTTAGAAGTAAAAGACGCAGAGCTTTTATACGTGCCAAATAGTGAAATCGATATCTCGGACGAAGACACGGCCGCAAAAATCATAAAGGTGATGGATGCGCTTGATGATGTGGCAGATGTTGTGAACGTACACACTAATGCAAATATCGTAGAATAGTAGATGAGAATTATCGGCATCGATCCAGGTACTGGTATCCTCGGATTTGGCGTCATAGACGTAGCGAAAGGTAACAAAGTAAAAATGGTGACAGCTGGCGTGATTACTACGCCTGCACATACTCCACTCGATGAGCGATTGGAGGAGATTTTTGACGGCCTGACGGATATTATCGCCGAGACGAAACCAGATATAATGTCGATAGAAAAACTATTTTTCGCGCAAAACGTGACTACGGCTATGAGTGTATCGCATGCTCGTGGTGTCGCTATGCTGACAGGTCGCAAGGCGAAACTACCGATAGCCGAATATACGCCACAGCAGATCAAGCAAACACTCACTGGCTACGGCAAAGCCGACAAGAAACAAGTACAAGAAATGGTGCGGATTCACCTGGGCCTCAAAGATGTGCCGAAGCCAGATGATTGCGCGGACGCACTGGCGGCGGCTATTACGCATACAATGATGTCGAGAGGTTTGGTGTAAAGACAAGTATCACGGCTACTTTATGGGATTGCAGAACTACAGTGAGTCCAGGTGGTACGGATTCTCCTGCGCCCCTAGTTGATCTTAATTATTCTTTCAGTTGCAAGGTGGTATAATAGTACTAATGAGAAGAGTCGGAAAATACACAAAACAGCGCAAAACGCGCGCGGCGTGGTTAACTTTTAACACGTATATTTTGTGGTTTCGTAATCTAAAACGATGGCAAAAAGTTGCGGTGATAGTGGGTCCTATCTTGACTATCCTGATACTCATCCCACTCATGACATATTTTTACTTCGCGCGGGATATCTCTGACAAAGAGCGTCTCATGAACCGCAACAACACCGGTATTGTGCTCATGGACGTAAACGGTACGACGATTTATCAGAGTGGCCGAGCCAAGCACCGTGATATCGTGCCACTGAGCGAGATAAATGAAACAACAAAGAAAGCTTTGCTTGCAAGCGAAGACAAGGATTTCTACAATCACGGCGGGTTTTCGTTTATCAGTATGATCGGCGCAGTCTACGGCAATCTGGTGACTGGCGGCACAAATTATGGTGGCAGTACACTCACACAGCAGCTTGCTAAAAATACCTTGCTGACAGACCAAAAAAGCTATTTGCGCAAATTCCAAGAGCTTTCTGTCTCGATTGCGATAGAGCAGACATATACCAAAGATGAAATATTTGAAATGTACCTCAACTCAACCTTTTTTGGAGGTAACGCATTTGGTATAGAGGACGCGGCTAAAAGCTTCTTTAACAAAGCGCCAAAAGATCTCACACTTGCTGAGAGTGCCATGATTATCGGAGTACTACCGGCTCCAAACGCATACTCGCCTATATACGGCAGTATGGAGTATGCCAAAGAGCGTCAAGGCACCGTGCTGACGCGCATGGTTAAAAATGGATTCATCACGCAAGCTGAAAAAGACCAAGCATTGGCACAGGAGCTTGCGTTTGCTGCGCCAGAGTCGTCTACTGACAACAGCCCAGCTCCGCATTTTGCGGAAATGGTACTCGCCGATCTCAACAAACGGTATGGTGAAGAAAAGGTTGCTCGCTCTGGCTACCAGGTCAAAACGACACTTGATCTGAATGTGCAGAACAAGCTGCAGGAAAACATCAATAAAAATATGAACTCTATCCGCTACAGTGGTGGTTCAAACGCTGCAGCGCTTGCGATTGACCCGAAGACAGGTTCGATTCGTGCACTTATCGGTAGCTACGACTGGAACGACGAGAAAGACGGTAAGGTTAATATGGCGACATCTGCTCGCCAGCCAGGAAGTAGCTTCAAGCCTATTTATTATGCGGCGGCTATGGCAGACGGGGTGATTACGCCTGCGACAATACTAGCTGACGAACCTATCAATATAGATGGATACCAGCCAAAGAATGCTCTGCGTAATTATAATGGTGACGTGACGGTGCGCAAGGCGCTCAACTGGTCGCTCAACATCCCTGCAGTGAAGGTGATGCAGCGCTATGGTATCGATAAGTCAATCGAAGCTGCAAATGATATGGGCATCGACACAATTGATAAGAAGAAGGACTATGGCCTATCGCTTGCTCTCGGTGCTGCGGAAGCGAGATTGATCGACATGACACATGCGTATGCTGGTTTTGCAAATGGTGGAAACCAAAAAGAGGTCGCGCTCGAAGAAGAAATTAAGAGTAAGTATGATCAGGTAATATACAAAAATGAACAAAAATCCAAACAGGTGATTAGTGAAGAGGGTGCGTACCTCATATCAAATATCTTGTCGGATAATCAAGCGCGTGCAGGTATATTTGGTTCATCTTTGAGTCTCTCGGGCAACAAAAAGGCTGCGGTCAAAACTGGTACAACCGACGAAAATCGTGACGCGTGGACGATCGGATACACACCATCACTTGCTATTGGTGTATGGGTTGGCAACAACGATAATACCGAGATGTCGAGCGGCGGAGGTTCACTGGCTGGTCCAATTTGGCGCAATACAATGAACGAGCTAGTGACACAGACCGGAGATCCGTTTACGGCACCAAGTGGCGTGGTGCAAAAAGATACTTGTTACGGAACGGGCAAGCTGGCAAATACGGCAGGTGGGGGCACTTACAAGGAGTATTTCTTGGCGACGGCATTACCTGAATATGGTTGTAACGTGCAAACCCAACTGCGTGAACCAGAAAATAAGCCAGAGGTGCAAGCGCCGACAACCCCAACTCAACCGACAACCCCAACGCCAACAGCACCACCGGCTGACGATGAAGATGAAGAAGAGGAGACTCCAACTACACCTGTCGATCCTACGCCAACTCCCGCACCGAATCCTACGCCTACTCCAGCACCCACACCTCGGAACTAGCGACGTAGGTGTTATACTAGAAACATGATTGCACATGTCTCTGGTATCGTCGCGGAAAAATTTAGTAACTCGGTAATCATCGATGTGCGTGGGGTGGGCTACGAAGTTCAGACCGCGCTTGGGGATTACGAAAAAGCATTGCTGCGCGAGGAGGTAAAGTTTTATACTTATCACCATATCCGAGAACAATCGCAGGATCTTTACGGTTTCTCTAGTCTAGCAGCCAAAAAGTTATTTGAGCTACTTATTACTGTACAGGGTGTTGGGCCTAAGGCTGCGCTCGCTATCTTAAGCTTGGCAGAGAGCGAAGTGGTGCGAAATGCGATTGCAAATAGCGACATTACATTTATTTCCAAGGCATCTGGGGTCGGTAAAAAAACCGCTGAACGTGTGGCGGTAGATTTGCACGACAAAGTAGGCCTCGCACTTCGCTACGACAATAATCTTACGACTGGTGAGTCTAGTGTACTTTCTCATACAGACGAAGCACTTGAGGCTCTCATGGCACTTGGCTATAGCCTCAACGATGCGACAAAAGCACTCGAAGGTATCTCTATGGATCTGTCGACAGCCGATCGTGTGACGCAAGCCCTCAAGGGTTAGCTGATAAGTGGACGGTGGGCTATAATAAGTAACACATGGCAATAGAAAGAATCATAGATACAAGTCCGCACGACGAAGACGCCGACGAGCAAGTGATTGAGGTCACTTTACGTCCGCAGACATTTGATGAGTATGTTGGTCAAGAGCGACTGAAAAAGAATTTGAAACTTGCAATAGATGCAGCGAAGAAACGCGGCGAGCCGATCGATCATGTACTTCTCTATGGGCCTCCTGGTCTAGGTAAGACAACTATGGCAACGGTGATAGCTAACGAGATGAATACAAGCATTCGCGTGACAGCGGGGCCTGCTATTGAGCGAGCGGGTGATCTCGCGAGTATACTTACTAACCTTCAGGATGGCGATGTGTTGTTCATAGACGAGATTCACCGCCTCAGCCGTGCTGTTGAAGAGGTGCTGTACAGTGCGATGGAAGACTACAAGCTTGATATCGTCATAGGTAAAGGCCCCGCGGCTCGTAGTGTGCGACTCGATTTGCCAAAGTTTACTGTTATCGGTGCAACTACCCGTACGGGTAGTTTGGCGGCGCCACTTCGTGATCGCTTTGGGTTAATTCACCGTCTAGAATTCTATACTCCTAGCGAAATAGAACAAGTCATTACTCGTGCAGCTGGCATACTCGAGAGTAAGATTGATCAGCCGGCAGCGAAAGATCTTTCGACTCGCGCTCGGCTGACGCCACGCATTGCAAACCGACTCCTTAAGCGTGTACGCGACTATGCGGATGTAAACGGAGACGGTATTATCGATGCTGTTACAACTAAAAAAGCTCTGACGCTACTTGAGGTAGACGAACTTGGCCTTGACCCAGCTGACCGACAACTCCTGCGTAGCATGATCGAGAATTACGGCGATAATCCAGTTGGGCTTACGACTTTGGCTGCACTTACCGGCGACGAGGCGTCGACGATCGAAGATTTCTATGAGCCATATTTGCTCCAAATTGGTTTTATCGAACGAACGCCACGTGGGCGCAGGGTTACTCAAAAAGCCCGTCGCCACCTGGGAGACACAACTGTCGCGTGATATACTAAAGATATATGAATCCACAGATTCCAGAGCCAACCCAGTCGCCGACTTTGTCACCAGAACCTATTAAGCAAGTCGAGAGAGACTCGCATGTCACTTCGACGCCAAACGCTGCAGATGGTCATAACTATGATCCGCAGCTGCGAGTACAGCTCTCAAACGAACCGGGTGTGGTGCATGCAACTCGGCCTATCGAGCCGCAAGCTATGGAGATTAGCGACGAGTTGCTTGCTCGCCATGAGGAAGCAAAGAAACGTCATCCAGATCTCAATCTGTCTAAGGGTGAGTATGTCTTAACGAAACTACATCGGCACCCTATTGGATTGTTTGCCCCTGTGGCAATAACGGCATTTCTTATGTCACTTCTTGTCGCATTTTGGATTATGTACCCGGTAATATTGGCCGAGAGCTCGAGCTCGGATATGCCTACGACAGCGACTATTAGTATGATAATTGTTCCGCTTCTGTTGCTTGTGGGAATTTTTGGATATATCGCGGTATGGGTCTACATGCGCAATACGTTTTACCTTACAAACGAAAGTGTCATTCAGGAGATACAGCATAGTCTTTTTTCGAAGCACGAGCAAACGGTGAGCTTGGGAAGTATCGAGGATGTTAGCTTTCGACAGACGGGCATCTTGCAGACAATGCTTAACTATGGAACGATCAGGCTCAGCACTGAGGGTGAAGAGACGACGTATCGTTTTCATTATGTGGCGAGTCCAAAGAATCAAGTTGCAATGCTCAATAACGCTGTTGAGTCATTCAAAAACGGTCGCCCTGTTACTGGCGAGTAACTGTTACTTCTTTGATCCTTGTACGGAATTTCGTATGTAGTCGGCTTCTTTTTCAAGATCGGCTCGTAGTGTGTAGCCTTTGCACTGACTATTTTTGCAGTCTATGGGCTCGTAGGTGTAGGTAGAGCGCGTTGTGGTACCAAGTAGGTCGTCTATTTGAAGCTCGTTGATGGCAATTCCTGCAGGGTCTTTAAATGTGTCAGACTGAACGGCTGGCAGGGTCTTTGTGTTTAGTGCGTCGGGATACGACTTGTGCTCCACGTAGTAGACTTTCTCAAGATTGTGATATAGCGTATTGATATCGGCTTTGCGACGATCGTCGCGGCCCGCTGCTTCGATATTGTTTTTCTGGTACAGAAAAAGTCCGCACATGCTCAAAAAAAGCACTACTACGACGAGTAGCTCTATGATTGTAAAGCCTGGAGATTTCCTCATATAGATATATTATAGCAAATTTGTGGCCCCTTGAGTATAATAAGAGCATATAGCTAATACTTTTTGGAGGGTACTATGGCGAAGAAGGCAGAAGTGGCAGACACACCGAATACTGGCAAAAAAGATGAAGGCAAGAACAAGGCGCTAAGTCTCGCGATGGATCAGATTACCAAGCAGTTTGGTGATGGTTCTATTATGAAGCTGGGCGAAGCAAAGCGAGCAGATGTCGAGCTACTATCTTCTGGCGCACTTAGTATCGACCTCGCACTTGGTGGCGGATATCCAAAAGGTCGAATTATCGAAATCTATGGTCCTGAGTCAAGTGGTAAAACGACCCTGACATTGCATGCGATTGCCGAAATACAACGAGAAGGTGGCACAGCTGCGTTTATTGATGCGGAGCATGCACTTGACCCTAGTTATGCACGTAAACTTGGTGTCGATACGGATAATCTGCTTGTGAGCCAGCCAGACAACGGCGAGCAGGCACTTGAAATCGCTGAGACTCTTGTACGTTCAAATGCAGTAGATTTGATCGTGATCGACTCTGTGGCGGCACTAGTGCCACAAGCTGAGATTGATGGTGACATGGGCGACAGTCACATGGGGCTCCAGGCGCGCCTCATGAGTCAGGCACTTCGCAAGCTGACAGGTATTATCAACAAGTCAAAAGCAACGGTCATCTTCATCAACCAGATTCGCATGAAGATTGGTGTCATGTTTGGCAATCCTGAGACAACAACTGGTGGTAATGCACTCAAATTTTACGCAAGTGTGCGCATTGATATTCGTCGCACCGGTCAAATTAAAGTGGGCGATGATATTTTAGGAAACCGTACCAAGGTGAAGGTTGTGAAAAATAAGATCGCTCCGCCTTTCCGTATCGCAGAGTTCGACATCATGTACAACGAAGGTATTTCACGTACGGGCGACATCCTAGACCTCGCCGTGCTACATGGTATTGTCGGCAAGTCAGGTGCATGGTTTGACTATGGGGACGAGAAAATTGGCCAAGGCCGCGACAAAACAAAAGAGTTTTTGAAATCAAATCCTGAGCTGCTTGCTGAGATTGACAAGAAGGTTCGTGCCAAGGTTGCCGAAGAAGACAAATAAACCTTTCAGACTGGTGTTTTGCACGATAAGCACTCTCTGAAACTGCGTGCACATGAAAATCACTGGAATCACTGCTCAACAAAAAGATCCGAACCGCGTCAATATAATGATCGACGGGAAGTATCGATTTAGCCTGGATATTTCTCAGGTTATTAATCTTGGAGTAAAGATTGGTCGTGAATATAGTGAGAGTGAATTGGCGGAAGTTGAAGGGGAGAGTCAGTTCGGTAAGCTTTATGGTCGTGCGCTAGAGTATTGTCTTATGCGCCCTCATAGCGCACGAGAAGTGCGAGATTATTTGTGGCGCAAAACGCGCACCACGAAATATAAAACGCGCACCACAGGAGAAATAAAAGAGCGCGAGGGAGTGGCGACTGAGTTGACCGAGCGCGTGTATGAAAAATTGGTTGAGAAATCGTATATTGATGACGATTCTTTTGCACGGTTCTGGATAGAAAACCGTAATCTCACCAAAGGCACGAGTCGTCGCAAACTTGAAGCTGAGTTGCGAGCAAAGGGCGTGTCTCAGGAGATTGTCGCCCGTCATCTTGAAGAGACGGGTCGCACTGATGATGACGAACTCCGCAAAGTCATCGCGAAGAAGCGGAGTAGATATACTGACGACCAGAAGCTTATGCAGTACCTTGCTCGTCAGGGTTTTGGGTATGAAGATATTAAGCGTGCGCTCAGTGACGATCGGATTTGACTGATTCTGGTTGTTGCGGCGATGCCTGGTGAAATGGATTTATAAACGCCTGTTTGGCATTTTTTTCTACCTCTTTGACAGTAGGAGCGCGCACGACAATTGCTTCCTTGGTGACATCGATAATCTGTCGTCTATGTATGATGAGTTCGGTGTCCGAAAAGCTTTTTAGGAACGGCTGGCGTATGTACAGTTGCTCCACTTCAAAGGTTTCCGTGGTCATGATGACACGTTCAACTTTTCCGATTTTATTGTGGTGATCGTCGATAACGCGCATACCTTCAAGCTGAATTGGCTGCAGGTACGACTCCTTACCTACGACTATATCATCGAGAGCTATCACCTCATCACTTGAATCAACAATAAAACCGATATCGCTTAATTCTCGTATATCTTCGACTTTGAGAAAAGCTGGCTCTATGTCAAGCTTATCACCGTATAGTTCGTATGCGAGAATATGAAAATTACTAGGGTCGATAACTGGTGAGCCTGCGACTGCGATTTCCGCGCCCGTCTGAAGGCTCATCACAGGAGTGTTAAGTAAATCATTGGTGGCGAGTAACATATTTACAGTATATACCTTCCGCAACCTACTCGGAAAACGGACTAATGCGACCAGTGGGTTGTGGGATCGACACACTCTCGTCGTCACTAGTATGTAATTGATCGATTCTGTCGCTTGTTTCTTTGTCGAAGGTTGTTGGAATCTGGCTTGCCGCCGAGTTGTCGCTTGGTGTCGAGGCTGATAAATATGCATTATAGGATAGATATACGCTTACACTCAGTACGATTGCAGCTGCTACTACAAGGATGACGATGCTGTAGCGAATCACGAACTTTTCAATGGGGTTGGTATTTTTACTCATTTTTGTGTATATGCCTGTATTGTTAGTGATGTAATGCCAGTCGAGTCTGCCGCATCTCCTGCTGGGCGCGAGAGGTTTAGACCGTCAATCTTCATGCGGAGTAGATTCCCCTCAAGTAGCTGCAGGAATTTATAAAAGGATTCATATGAACCGGCGGAGGCAAATGTTACAGTCACATTTACCGGGGTAACTCCAGGGGGTATCTTGGCGGTGACTGCAGCCCCTCCGGTTGCTACTGGGGCTGGTGCTGGCGCAGCCCCTCCGACTGTTGTTGTATCGGTGCTTGTAAATGAAAAACCGGTCGCAGAGAGTCCTGACCTTTCTGCGTAGCGAGTAATATCTTGAATAATTTGATTTTGATAGGTATAGGTCTCATCGTTTTTACTAGTGATAAGTTGTTTGGATTTGTTTACGGTAGACTCTTGTGCTTTTAGTGCAGCACTGACGGATTGCAGATCACGAAGTGTTTTTTCGTTTGAAGAGGATTGCGCGACTGACGATGATACTTGTTGTCCGTACGCGGATATCGCATTTTGGCCAAGAACTATCAATCCGCCTTGTGCGAGTAGCAGGAGTATAACAGATACAGCTAGCAGCATGCGAAGCTTTGGGGCTGTAAGGGGTCCTGCGAATGACTTATTCATCTTTCTTCTCCTCTGCGAAAATAGATTGATCAAATGCCAGATTGAGATTGAGAGCTACCGGATAGTCACTTGATGCTGCGCCTGCAGATTGCGCGCTGGCCGCGTCTGCACCAGACGCGATACTTACAATCGTGATATTTTTTGCAATACCAGCTTTTTCAAAGCTTTCTTTGACCTGCAGTGCACTTGCTGGTGTTTTCGCAAGAATTGATACAGTCACAGGCTGACTTGTGGTTGTGGGACTGAGGTCTAAAGACTGCAGTACAGTACCGGCCGGTAGCGCGGAGGAGATTTTGCGTAGGGCTGTCGTATAAGAAAGTTCATTCTCAAAAATCGTTTTCGCAAGCTTGAGGTTATTCGCATACTCTTTTGCTTGAGCTTCAACTTGGTTGAATTTCAGAATTCGCTGCTTGCTCTCTTCGGATGAAGCACTGTTTGAGAGTTCGGTTGCCTTCATCAACGCAAAGGTTGCACCATACACGAGTACAATGAGGCCGATCGTCACACCTCCTCCGACAATGAACAATAGAAGAATATTGTTGTGGCGCGCTGCCCGCAACTCATGGATTGAATCTGGTGGCAGGAGATTAATCATTTCCAGACCTCATCTGAAGTTAAACTTGCAAGACCTGCTACGGTAATGTAGCGAGAGCGAAATTGCTTCGCCGGAGGTGCTAAGGTCCCAAAATCAAGTTTTTGCCATGGGCTAGCTACGCGTGACGGCATGAGTAGGTCGTTAGTGAAGTATTCGCCAATGCCAGGCATGTTGCTGCCGCCACCAACGATAAGTAGCTGTTCTAGCTTTTTGTCACTCGAGATACGCTCGTTGTAGTAGCGCATCACACGTCGAATTTCGGAAGTAATGCGCTGAAGGCTAGGCTCGACAGCGGAAGATATCTTTTTTTGACGTGGCCCCGGGTTAAGGCCGTTGAGTACTTTGAGCTGATGTGCGTTCTCTAGAGCTACGCCCAGCTTTTTGGCAATGTCAAGCGTGAAGGTGTTGCCTCCAACGGTTGCGCCACCCGTGACACGTATTGACCCATCTAGTACTGCGATGTCGGTATTTGCAGGGCCGATATCAACTATGAGTGTTGGTAGATCACCCTCTTCTGTCTCGCGCAATAGGCGAGCGATTGAGTTGATGCTTGGCTCAATTGCATGTGGAGTAAGACCTGCAGCTTCAACTGCGGCAACTACGTTGTTGACCAGTGCTTGAGGTACTGCTGACATGATTGCTGTAATGGTATCTTTAGTGCGCTCAATCACCTCATAATCAACGTATAGTAGGGATACTGGGATCGGTACGTATTGACCAACCTCAAGTTCAACAGCCTCACGTAGATTCTTTTCGGCTGATTTCGGTATTGTGAATGCGCGTGAGTATGTGCGTGAAGTGGGAAGGCTTATGGTAACTTGATCGCTTGCAATGCTGCCGATAACCTTTTCTCTTAACAGCGATTTGAGCTGCGATTCAAGGTAGGGGTCGCCTTGGTCAAATGACTTCCTCATTTTTGTAGCATCAACGTCAATAGCCCCGTAGCCTTGAACGAGTTGTTTTTCTGGATCGATTGACATCACTTTGACTTCTGTCGTGTTGATATCTAGTCCTATCAGTGCTTTGTTTTTGTAAAACAGTTTTCCCATATCGCCCACGCGTTAGTTTGTCTCCACTATACCATGAAGCTTACGCTTGTGACTAGAGCTATCATTGAATATTCTGTGACATGCTGGCGATCGGTCCCATCACACTGGCAGCGATTAATCCTACCATTGAGCCCATCATTACGATCATGACTGGCTCGATGATCGAAGCGATGCCGTCGATTGCCACGTCGACTTCTTCTTCGTAGAAATCGGCAACTTTTATAAGTACGGTGTCTGTCTGCCCGGTCTCTTCACCGACTGAGAGCATTTGCGACAATATGGACGGGAATAAGTTCGGATATGTTTCTATGATCGCCGAAAGCTGTTCACCGTTTTTTACATCAGTTGCGGCTTTATCGAGTGCTTCGACGTACACTTCGTTGCCGATTGCTCGTGCTGTCACATTGATAGCTTCGATTACGGATACTCCGGCTCCTATGAGCGATGAGTAGGTTCGTGCAAAACGTGCTACAGAAACTTTTTTAATAATGCCATTGATGGGCGGGATTTTGAGCAAAAGGTGATGCCATTGGTTCTTGCCGTTAGGGGTACCGATATACCATAATGCGCCATACACTGCGCCTCCTAGCAAAGGAAAGATAATATACCAATAAGATAAGATTACATCGCTGATACCGAGCATGATTTCTGTAAGTAGGGGCAGTTTTGCATCAGGGCCACCCAGATCTTTGATAATGGTGCCGATTTGTGGGATTACGAATAGCATAAGTCCAAAGAATGCACCGATAGTAATTACTACAAGTACTATCGGATAGGCCATTGCGCTCTTCACTTTTTTACGTATTGTGGCATTTTTTTCCTGCTGTGTGGCAAGACGCTTGAGGATTTCGTCTAGAATACCCGCCGACTCACCCGCCTTGACCATGTTGACGTAGACATCTCCAAACACTTTTGGGTACTTTTCGAGCGCTTCACCAAATCCTGCACCACCCTGTATATCGGCAAGAACACTATTGAGAATTCTTTTGAAAGCAGGATTTTCGGCATGCTCTGCCAGCGAATTGAGTGAACGTAGTAGTGGTACACCTGCGCCTATCATAGCGCTAAGCTGGCGAGTAAAGATTACAAGCTCATCTGACTTAACTTTGCCACCACCTAAACTAAGGCCGCCTGCTTTTTTGCCTTCTTTGATGCTGACAGGATTGAGATGTTGTTTACCGAGTGAACTTACGACATCCTCACGAGAATTGGCTTCTATCTCGCCAGTAATTATTTTGGCGGGATTTGTAGCCGCTGTAGCCGTGTACGTAAATTTTGCCATAATATTATTCCTTAGTTACCCTTAGTACTTCTTCAACGGTCGTCTCGCCACGGAGCGCTTTGATGAGTCCGTCGGTCTGCATGGTTATCATGCCTTCGCCGATCGCAGCATCTTGGATGTCATTACTAGTGGAGTTACCGGTGATGAGCTTTTGCACGGGCAGGGAAATGCCAAGTACCTCATAGATTCCGACACGTCCTTTGTAGCCATTGTGGGCGCCGTCGTCATTGTCTTCATTGTTTGCGCGCCAAAGAAATTTGATGCCGTGTTCATCGGTTGCAAGCGGCGCATCGCCACCGATGCCCATGGCAGCGGCTTCTTTCTCGAGCTCATGGATATGTGCAAACGTCACCCCTTCTCGTAAATGGAAAAGACTTATGACGTGCCTTGCCTCATCTTCGGTCGGTTCATACTGTTCACGCGTTTGATGACGGAGTTTGCGAACAAGACGTTGACCGACAACAGCCTTGACAGTACTTGCTATCAAAAACGGCTCGATGCCCATATCGAGTAGACGAGGTAGGCATGTTGCGGCGTTGTTGGTGTGTAGTGTAGAAAATACCAAGTGACCCGTAAGCGCAGCCTGTACGCCAAGATTGGCGGTTTCTCCGTCACGGATCTCTCCGACCATGATGATGTTTGGATCTTGGCGTAGCAGTGCGCGTAGGCCAGATGCAAAGGTCATGCCTGCTTTGACATTTGTTTGAGTTTGGTTGACACCCGGTATTTTGTACTCCACTGGGTCTTCGATTGTGGAAATGTTAACATCTGGCGTGTTCATGCGCGAGAGTACGCTAAAAAGGCTGGTTGATTTACCGGAGCCGGTAGGGCCGGTTACGAGTATCATGCCGTTTGGTTCTTCAAGCGCACTGTTGATCGTGGCGAGTGATTTGCCCCAATAGCCAAGCTTATCGAGTGGCAGTGCTTCGTTTGACTCATTGAGCACACGCATAACCACCTTCTCTCCGTCGGTAATCGGTAGCGTGCTGACACGAAACGCGAACTGGCGTCCGCCAAGCTTAATTTTGAAACGACCATCTTGAGGAACACGACGTTCATCGATTTTGAGATTTGAAAGAATCTTAATTCGACTAACGAGTGCGTTGGCGATGCTTCTCGGCAATCGGTTGACTTCCTTGAGGACGCCGTCGACACGATAGCGAACTTGTATATATTCCTCTCGAGGCTCGATGTGAATATCTGACGCACCGGAGCGGATGGCATACTCAAGCAAGAGATTGACGGTTTTGGCAATCGGCGAATCTTCTGCGACATCTTCTTCGCGGAGGGACTCATTCTTCTTCTCGTCTGTCTGGATGCTTATAACTTCACCCAGTTCTTTATCGACATCGCCCCGATACGCATCTAGAGCGTTGAGGATAGACTCGTGTGGGGCTATATAGATTTTGGTATTAGTGCCGATTTGCTTCTGTAAGAAACTAATAGCCTCGACGTCATCAGGATCTTCCATTGCAAGATGTAATAAGCCATCGCCGTCGATTTGGAAGATGATGGCATTGTACTGACGTGCGATTCGTTCGGGAATCTTCTTTAGGGCTGATTCTGGAATTTTTTTAGGATCTAGCTCTGTGTAAGGTATCTGCGTGTAGTTGGAGAAAAGTTTAGTGATAGCTTCGCTTGTAAGAAATTCTTTCGACACTGCGAGTGTTTGAAGCGGGGCGTGCGTTTTCTCACTCTCTTTTGCGAGAGCGTCAAGTTGTTCTTGGGTAAGCGTATTATTTGCGCCCACCATCGCCAGAAATGTTTTGTCTGAAATACGCATACTGCTTACGCTCTAGTATACCTTAGTCAGCTAGGATTTGACTAGCAGATTATGGCGTCGTGTATACTAGGGGTGATGAAGGTGAATTCACTCGAGGAAATGCTGGCTTTTGGTCGCGCTATCGCGTCACGACTTCGTGGCGGCGAAGTGATTGAACTTATAGGAGATGTCGGGGCTGGTAAAACGACATTTACCAAAGGACTGGCAGAGGCGCTTGGCGTGCAGGATGCTGTACAGAGTCCGACATTCACGATTAGCCGAGAGTATGCCACATCTGGCGCGCTACATTTAGTGCACTATGATTTTTATAGACTCGATGACGCAGGTATTATGGCTGACGAATTAGCCGAAACACTAGCGGAGGCTACAAATGTGACAGTTGTTGAGTGGGCGCAGACAGTGTCGGAAGTGTTGCCGACAGATCGGCTTACGCTCACAATTAGCCTCGTTGCAGATGACGAAACAGCACGAGAACTCACATGGAATGCGAGCAGTCAGGTGGCGCAGCGGCTGTTAGAAGGTGTAGCGTGATCTTACTTCTCGACACCTCGACAAGTGAATGTCGGCTTACTCTTATAGAGGGAGATGAGCACCATAACTACACATGGCAGGCCAACAGGGAGCTTGCGCATGGGCTACTGCGTTTTATTGACGAGTGTCTTGCTAGGCATGATCTCGCGATGGGGCAACTTGGCGGGCTTGGTGTGCTACGCGGACCGGGGAGTTTCACGGGCCTACGTATCGGTATTACGACACTAAATACTATCGCCGACAGTGAAGCAATTCCTATAGTGGGTGTACTTGGTGAAAATTGGCAGGATGAAGCGGCTCGTCGACTACTGGCCGGTGAAGACGATACGATCGTGTTGCCCGAGTATGGGCGTGAGGCGCGTATCACAAAACCACGTAAATAGCTGCTTGCGTATTGCGTCAGTAAAAGGCTACAATAGGAGTAGCTTTTTATTTTTGAAGCTTTTGATTTACTGATATAACTGATTTCTGCATTACGACGCCCATGAAAGGGCTACAGACACCTCCGACACGTAGCAGCCCAACAGGGGTCAGCAGGAGAAAGGAAGAAATATGATAGAGATCCTCGCCGCAGTCGTAGGAGTTCTTTTAGGTGCAGGCGGCGCAGTGGGCTATGAACGCACACAGCGTGCAAATGCGAAGAAAAAAGGTGAACACACCATAGCTGATGCCGAGAAAAAGGCAAATGAGATTGTACTCAAGGCACAAGGTAAGGCCATCGAAATTACCGATGAGGCCAAGAAGGATGAAGCTGTAGCACGCAAAGAACTTAAGCGTACAGAAGATCGTCTACTCGATCGAGAAACAAACCTCGACCGCAAGTTAGATGAAATAGACACCCGTGCTGAGCGACTCCGCACACAAGAAGATGAGCTCGAAAAGCTTAAGTCTGAGATTCGTGAGATCCGAGCAAGACAGCAGGAGAAGCTAGAAAAAATAGCGAAACTCAAAAAAGACGAAGCTGCCCAAAAACTTATGGAGATGACTGAGCGTGATATTCGTCATGATCTTGTAGGGCTTGTGAACAAGCTGCAGAGTGATGCGGCAGAAGATGCCGAAGAGCGCGCACAGACAATTTTGCTAACCGCTATGGAGCGTATGAGTAGCGAAGTCACGGCCGAACGAACTGTCACAGCACTCAAGCTAACTGATGACGAAATGAAAGGCCGTATTATCGGCAAAGAAGGTCGTAATATTCAGGCTATTCAGCGCGAGACTGGTGTAGACGTGCTCGTTGATGATACGCCGGGTATGGTAGTACTTTCGAGCTTTGATCCTATCCGTCGACAAGTCGCTCGCGTCACGCTTGAGATGCTCATGAAAGACGGTCGTATCCACCCGGGTCGTATCGAAGAAGTTGTGGCTAAAGCACAGAAACAGATCGAAAAAGAGATCAAGCAGGCTGGTGAAGATGCAGCACGCGAAGTGGGTGTTGTTGGCATTCCTCGTGAAATGCTCCATCTCCTCGGTGAACTCAAATTCCGTACGAGCTATGGACAAAACGTGCTCAAGCACAGTACTGAAATGGCGCTCATCTCTGGCATGATTGCCGAAGAAATAGGTGCAGATGTGCGAACTGTAAAGATCGCAACACTTCTGCATGATGTCGGCAAAGCCGTCACTCATAAGGTCGAGGGCAAGCATCACCATATCGGTGCAGAGCTCGCTCGAAAATATGGCATGAAAGAAGACATCGCTCACGCTATCGAAGCGCACCACGACGACGTGGAGGCAACGACGCCAGAGGCGCTTGTAGTGAGAGTAGTAGATGCGGCATCGGCAGCACGTCCGGGTGCTCGTAATATTTCGGCTGAGAATTTTTCCGAGCGTATGCGTGAGCTCGAAAACGTAGCAAAAGGGTTTAAGGGGATCGACAAAGCCTATGCTATTTCGGCAGGCCGAGAAGTCCGTGTGATTGTGAGTCCAAAATCAGTCGATGATTTGAGCGCTATCAAGCTCGCTCGCGATATCGCTACTAAGATCGAAAGCACGATGCAGTATCCAGGTACGATTAAGGTAAATGTGATCAGGGAAACTAGGGCGATAGAGTTCGCCAAGTAGTCTATGTACGAGCGCGAAGATATCCAAAAGTACTTGGCAACTCGCGTTGCTCGGCCATCGAGTGCAGGTGTGATACTTGTAAATCAGCAAGATGAAGCGTTGCTCCTCAAGGCACACTACAAGCCATATTGGTCGTTTCCAGGTGGCTGGGTTGATGACCAGCAAACACCAGCCCAGGCTGCGCTTCGTGAGCTAGTCGAAGAGACCGGCATTAGTCTTCGTGCTGAAGACATTACGTTTGCCTATGTTGTTGATCGTATTAGCGATATTATGCATACGTATCAGTTTATGTTTCGTGGAAATCGTATTATTGATGAGACGCAGGTAACGATTGTGCTGCAAGCCGATGAAATTGCCGAATATCGCTTTGTAAGTCGCGAAGCTATCCTTGCAGACCCAGTCAACTACGGCGGGGCTGTGCTCGTGTGGGCACGAGATACAGGCGAAGGCTACGCAGAGCAGCCTCTCGAAGCAGCTGCATAGTTTTGCTACAAGTGAAGTATGTAGCCAGACACAAGTCCAACTAGAATTATACCGCCGCCAAGTATAGTGGTTTCTAATGCGTCTCGCCAGCGAGGCATATGCAACATAAATGCTCGCCACCACCCAGCCGCAAATAGAATGAAAAGTGTAGTTGCGCATGACCAGCCGATAGCTATTGTGGTGTTATCGATAAATATCAGCGGTATAATTGAGACGAAACTAATCGTAAAATAGGCGATAAATTCTATGAGTGCGGGCATGAAGTAATGACGAAAAGGACTGCGCTTTTCACGACCATCGATCTCATCGAGGTAGTGCTCACTACTGTATTTTACAGATGCTGAGTTGAAGCCGTTGACGATAATACTAATGAGCGCAGTAGAGATAAGAAGCTTTCTATCAAGTCCCGCAAAGCTAAGCCCGATGACTATGCTCGCACCAATCGCAAATCCGCCTTCAAAGCCTTCGAACGCGGCTAGGAATCTCTGGGTACCGAGTGGCACACTGAGCGACCGTCTACGGCGGTGGAGTGGGTGATGACGAGATGTTGACGCGACACGCATACTGACTCCATTGTAGCATAAGCACTACTGATGCGACGGGTGTTTATTGACCATTGTCTGAGTGTTTGAGCTTCGGTGTAGTCAAGGTCTCTCGCCGCCGAATCGGCAGTATGGAGGGGCCTTCTCGTATGAAAATCGTACGGCTGTCGTGCTGTATACTGGTAGACATATGAATAAGCAAACCAAAGAAAAATCCCTAGATCAGCACATCCAAACATCCAAGCAGTTTTTTCATGGTCATAAAAACGAAATATTTTTAGCGCTCCTCGCTACTCTTGGTATTGTTCTGATTACTGTAATCATCACGCTATTCACGCGCAGTAGTGCGCCAAATGTCGTGTATCAGCCTGTTAAGGCTTGTGAGCTCCTGACTCGCGCTGAAGCAGATAAAGTATTTAAGGTAAGTGCAGTTGAAAGTACAAATTCGCAGCCGGTCATCACTAAAGATACGGCTGTGAGTAAGTGCGGATATACGGACGGCAATGCTGAGGTCAACGACATGATTGTCGCGGCTGTAATCGTGCGCTCAGGCGTGAACGATGCGGGTGTCTTGCAGAATCAATCTGAATTCTCGTCTGGTAAAACTGGTAATGATATCGAAGTTGTCAGAGGTTTGGGGGACGGTGCATATTTCAATAAGCGGAACGGCCAGCTCAATGTACTCGACGGTCGTAACTGGATAATTCTTAGCTATGGACTTGGTTCTGCCCCGCAAAGCAATAGCAAAGATGAGGTGGTTGAGCTTGCGACTTTAGTAGTGTCGGATGGTGCCGGACAAGTTTCAAACTTTTAGAGTTTCTAGATCCTGAACTAAGTTGATATTACAATAATATTATGCTATAATATACATTATCAATGTACAGCTTTGAATCTAATCAGGTAGCTAGCGAATTCGTGAGGAGCAGAGTTGACGTACCTGCCGTCACAAGGTCCGAACTAATTGGCAATGATATGCGCTTAGAGGTGGCGTCTTATGATTTAGGTGGGGGTAAGTTTACAAATTCTTATGACATATCTTTTTTGTCAGAAAGTGGTCAGCCGAATATAGAGATTTCACAAGGTCTCGCTTCGGTGTTTGAGCGTGCACGTGAAGACCCTTCTCTGCGTGTCGTAACGGGTGCTGGTTTTTTCTTTCTAGTTGATCAGGTCAATGCTGTTCCGCGACAATATGCGCTTAATCTTGCACTTCAGGATGGACAGCTGCATAGTTTTCCGGTAGCCGATAGGGAGTCGGTGTTTGTAGAAAAAGGCCGAATGTCTTACGAGCGTATAGAGGCGCTCGGCGCACTAAGCCTCAACGGTGTTGAGCTGAGTTGGTCAGGGGCACTGAGTGAGCATGACACCGACGTGCGAGTATTTAGCAATGGTAGTAGTGTCATCACTCATGTGCGAAATGATGAGACAGGGAGTATGCGAGTACTTGACGACAGCTCCCGCTATACTCCCGAAATTGACGATGATTATGTGGACGTGGGTCTCATTCGTCGTGAAGATGGTGTGTTTGTTGGGGTAACCACGAGCGCTTCTGGTGGAGTTGATATCCTGACGCACGATGTCGTCTTGCGCGCCCATGAACGATATATTCACGGGGAGATTCCGGACATGCGTGTTCATACCGTAGGACGCATTGCACTAGACGGTGCTGTACAAGGTGCTATTTCCGTAGGGCCGATGTTGGATGAAAAGAATTTCAGTCTTCACTCGATAAATAATGACAAATCTCTTGGAAGTAGGCCTCCGTTTTTAGAAGTACCACTTGCTCGTACTGTCGTCTACGACACTGATGATGGTCATACGCACATACGTCTTTTTGATGGAAGGCCTGGCAGCCCTATCTTTCCAGGTGTAACGCCGCAGCAAGCAGTCGATTTGATCGGAGGCAAAGAAGTAATCGCCACCGGATGTTTCCTTGACCCTGGTCAGACGGCCAAGCTTGCGGTAAAGGAAACTGACGAAGTGATGAGCTATGGCAACACACACTATCTTCAATGGCCTCAGTTACCTGGCGAGAAGTTCGTGTGGACTCCGCAACATGGACGGCAAGTTGCCAGTATGATTACGCTGCGCTGATAACTTCAAAGTCTTTGATACTGTAGTTGAATTGGTTGCTAAGCGCTACCAAGTCGGGTTTAGAGAAAAGCTCTGCGAGTGCATCGAACTTGGTGGCTTTGTCTGATCCGAGTTTTGAGATTGAATCTCGATACCACTCAAAAGTACAGAAGTAAGGAGGTTCAGTTGGTGGGTTGCTTTTTGAGTGAAACTTGTCCGCATACATAATCAATCGCTCTTCGTCTGTCTGAGCAGTATAATCCGCCACAGGCATAGGTAGATTTTGATCTTGCACGTCTTTTTTAGTGAGACCAACACCGGTGTGGTGTGACGCGATTCTGGAGATAATCTCGGGATAGCCTTCGTTTTGCAATATTTCTTCGCCTAGTATGCCGTGACGTACTCCGCGTACAAACTTTCCATTTTCAAGCACATCATATGCTCCTATATCATGGAGCATGCAGCCGACATGTACGAGATCTCGGTCGATCGTAATTGATGGATTTACATTAATTAATTGCGTAGCGATTGCATCAATAACTTTGCAGTGAGTATAGATAAGGTCGAAGTCGGCTTTGCTGTGAGCGTATTTCTGGTGAAGTTTTCGAATTTGTTCATCGGTTGGAAGCATATAACAATTATATCATTTCACCTCGGCGCCATATCTGCAGGTGCATTGCTGCGACGGCAAGGCATTTTTTGCAAAACCTTTATCCTTGCATCTCTCTTGCATAGCTCACATAATATAGTCATGAAATCTTTAGATGAACTCCGACCGACACATATAGTAAAAGGCGTAGAAGGGATTACTCCATCTTCGCTTGACCGCAATGGACTAGGCACGAGCGCCATTAAGGCTATAGCATTTGATGTAGACGGAACATTAATGGGGCATCACGAGATAAATGTTGAACATGATGTATATCGAGCACTTAATGATCTCGCAGAGGCAAGTTATAAACTGTACATTATTAGCAATGCCTACGGGGATCGTGTAGATGAACTCAAAGATATGTTTGAATACAACGGCGTTAAGGCGAGAGTTGTTACACCGCAGTATGTCACTCCAGCAGGAGAGAGTCCCAAGAAATATCGCAAGCCACATACCGCGATGATCGAAGACGTTGCTGCCAATGCGGGCGGAAGTGTGTTGATGGTCGGCGACCAGATGATTAAGGACGTACTGTCTGCAAATCGAGCAGACATGCCGAGTGTGCTGGTGCCTCGTCGTGGGGATGGTGACGACCCGCGAGTAAAGTATCTGCAACGTCCACTAGAAGCTGCGGCAAGAAAACACTTTGGTCTCCCGCGCACACAAGAAGAATATCCTGTTGATCTAAAAACCGTATAGAAAAATCAGGGTATTTTGTTTGGCGCTCGAAAGTAGCGTAAAATAGCACTATAGTTTAAATCTTCAACAGTATGACAAGCAAGGAGATTATAGTATGGGTAATGCAAAAATTCAAACCATCCCGACGGCAGTTGATGTAGTGGATTTCGTCGCTCTATTGGAAAATGATCAGCAACGTAGCGAAAGCAAAGTGCTAATTAACCTGATGCATCGGGTCAGTGGAAAGCCACCGATGATGTGGGGCCCGGCGATTATTGGTTTCGATAAGTATCACTACAGGTATGAAAGTGGCCGCGAGGGTGACATGCCCCGCATTGCATTTGCTCCACGCAAAGGTAAGCTGGTACTCTACATTATCAATGATGCAACTAAATATTCCAGTATTCTGGAACGTCTTGGTAAGCACAGAACCTCAAAGGCGTGTATCTATATCAATAAGCTTGCAGATGTGGATATGAAAGTTCTCGAGGAGTTGGTCGAGATAGCGTACAAGGATACCTTCACAGCATAGATATTTTTTAGTTCGATATGCTTTCGCGCAAGATCTTTTGTATCGGTCGTCCTCTTGCGAGTTCGTCTACTAGCTTATCAAGGTAGCGGATTTCTCGCATGATAGGTTCGTCGATTTCTTCTATGCGCACACCGCATATTACGCCTGTGATGAGCGTTCGGGCCGGATTTAACGACGGTGATTTGGCGAAGAAAGTCTCGAAATCTGTTTGCTTCTCAAGTTGCGACGTTAATTCAGATTGACTATAGCCAGTGAGCCAGCGAATAATCTCGTCGACTTCTGCTTGAGTACGACCTTTTCTCTCTGCTTTTGCAATATAGTGTGGATAGACACTTGCGAAGCTGGTAGTGTAGATGCGATGACCTGACATGTTATAAATTGTAGCATCTCTCTACGTCCTTTGTTGTCGAATGGTATACTTAAGATAGTATGAAAAAAGTTGCAAAGCTAGTGATCGTCGATAAAGATGAGAAATACCTACTGATGTATAGGAGTAATCACCCGACTTTTGGAAATGACCCAGATTTACCCGGAGGCACCGTCGAAGAGGGCGAGTCTACGCTAGAGGCTATGATTAGAGAAGTTGAAGAAGAGGCCGGCATCAACGTAGATCCGACTGCTACACATGAACTATATGTTGGAAAATCAGCTCGCAGTACAGTGAATGCTTTGTACGTGTACCGTGCAGATGTACGACCGGGCATAGTGATGAGCTGGGAACATTCGTCGTATGAATGGTTGCCCAGGCAAGAGTTTCTCGACAAAGCCAAAAATGCCAACGATACTTATATGCATATGGTGTACAAGGTGTTGAGTTCAGAATAATTTCTGAGACTCTCGCAAGGTAATTCTAAGCCGTTCACGATATACTGTGATAATAATGCCCCGCAAAGAACGAAAAACTCATACAGCATCAGAGTTTGAGCTGGATGTAGTATCCGGAGATACTGATATATTTCGGTGGTTTCTGTTGTGTTACTTGTTTGGTAAGCCTATACGCTCCGAAACAGCCATAGGGACGTGGCGGCTATTTATTGACAGGAGACTAGACACGCCCTGGGCGATTGTGAACGCGTCCGAGTATGAGCTTGTGTCGGCGCTACACCAGGGTGGCTATACGCGCTATCAGTATGTTACGGCGCATGGCTTAAAAGTATGCATGGACCTGTTGGTACGTGAGTATGAAGGTTCGCTGCTATTGATGCTAGAAAGTAGCATAGATGAAAATGAGTTCTCCAAGCGATTGCAGAAACTTTATGGTGTCGGCCCGAAGATAGCTGAAATCTTCACGCGCGAAACCCAGGAGCATTTTGCGCAGCGGGTAGAATAGTTTGATTACTTGCAGATGTTTGTTTTAATGGGCACATGACAACTCTTCCAATATTTATTACCGGCAACCAAAGTAAAGCAGATTACTTATCTCGACAGCTCGGCGTCGAGCTTGCACATCAGAAGATTGAGCTAGACGAGATTCAGTCTGTTGATTTGCACTTGGTTGTGGCGCACAAGCTTAAACAAGCATATGAACTATGCCAAGTTCCTGTATTGGTTGAGGATGTAAGTTTGGTATTTAACGCACTCGGTGAGTTACCAGGCCCTTATATTAAATGGTTCGTGGAATATGCCGGCGAGGCCGCATGCTGCAAGATGCTCGATGGATTTGACGATCGCAGTGCGAGGATACGCTGCACTTATGGATATTATGATGGCTCAAAGATGGAGTTTTTCGATAGTGAAAGCCCTGGTAAAATTTCCGAGGTGCCAAGGGGCAGTAATGGATTTGGTTTTGATACGTTCTTTATCAATGACGGCTATGACATCACGCGCGCAGAGATGGCCCAAGAAGAAAATGAGCATACCTACGCTACGATTATGAAGCCGTTTGAGCAGATTCGCGAATTTATACACACACTGTAGGAAGTCATATTTCGCCAGCCTAATAGACTCCGTAAAATATCTCCTCTATACTAACTATATGAAGACACCGGATGTGAAAATTAGTTTTACTACAACTCTCTATGCGCTCGAAAAATGGGTATTATTGCCTGTGCCCGAAAAAGAGAGTGTAAAGCTGTCATCGCGTGGGCAAGTGAGCGTAAAGGGTACTCTCAACGGTCATAAATTTCAAACTGTGCTAGAGCCAGATGGGCGATGGAGTCATTGGATGCGCGTCAGTGAAGTATTGCAAGTAGCTGCGGGAGCTACTGTAGGTGACACCGTAAAAGTTCAAATCACTCAAACGAACGTATGGCCTGAGCCAAAAGTTCCGAATGATTTTGCAAAGGCGCTACAAACTGCTCCCGAAAAAGTACAGAAACTTTGGCGTGATATTACACCGATGGCCAGATGGGAGTGGATTCGATGGGTGAATGCAACGAGTGTAGCCGAGACGCGTGATCGAAGAGTTGAAGTGAGTATTTCTAAGATGAACCACGGAAAAAGGCGGCCATGTTGTTTTAACTTGGCCGCCTGTACTGATCCATACCTATCTAAAAGCGGTAGGTTGATTCAGCCAAAAGCTACTTAGTAGATGTAGTTATATTGACCAGCAGGTACGTTGCGTGAACCGATAGCTCCGAAACCTGCGGTGCCATTCATCTCTGAGATTGTAATCGTGCCATCGGCATTAACTGCTTCGACATACGCGACATGCCCAGATGTTTCAGCGATAGCGCCAACACGAGGTGCGTTGCCTGTTGAGTAGCCCTGTGCTGCTGCATTTGCTACCCACTGACCACCGTTACCAAGCATATTTGGTAGGTCTGGACGACGATCCTTCGCATACCATGTGCAATAACCTTTGAAGTAGGTGTTGCCTGCGCTATCTGTCGCATAGACAGGTTGCGAACCTGGGGTGAAGGTCTGTGAGTACACCGGCTGATACTCTGCGACATACGCTGCTGCTGGTGCTGCTGCGGCCGCAGCAGCTTGCTGAGCAGAGAATTCACCGTAGCGATCTGGCAGCTGTTCTTCATTTGCTGGGATGCGAATTTCATTTCCGACGTCGATGAGATCTGGGTTGCTAATCTCGGGATTTGCGTTGTAGAGCTGTACGTAGGTGGTGCCATGTGCTGCTGCTATCTTCTCTAGGGTGTCGCCAGCTTGGACTGCGACTTTGACGGGCGCGGTAGCGGCTGGTTTCTCATCCGTTTTTGACTTGGGTTGTTCGGCGGCATTTGCGGCGGGCGCAAAAAAGAGCGCTACCGAAAATACCACGGCTATAGCCGTGAGGCTTGATCTGATTTTCATTGATATTCTCCTTTAATGATTGTGCCTAAATAGTGTAGGTTGACACAACCGTGAATGTATTTTTTACATATAGTTAGTAAAAAACACAAATACTAGCATAAGCGATAATCTAGTGTGTGTCAATAAAACATAGACGCTACATGTATGTTACAGGGGCAAATAGCCGTAGCATTTAATACAACGAGAGTGGATAAGGTGCCGACTAGCATGTGGGTATTTTGTATCAATACAATGTATTTTTGCGGATCAAAGCTAAAATATATCAGCTGCTATTTTAGCTTGCAGCTAAACAAGAAAAAAACCGTCCAGATGGACGGATTTTTTCTTGGTCGACGAGCGGTAACGGTAATCGAACCTCTGAAATCTTAGAGAGCCTATATAGACTGCTTGCAAATTATCAACAATTTCAGAGCCGACTTGGAAAAATGAAACTGACGGTTGAGAACATTCTAAAGCCAGAGAGTATTTCTGAGATAGAATTCCTTTTTTAATGAATATGGATATGCTTGCACTAAGACGGGATTGTCGAGAAGATATACTATATGGCACGAAGCAAAGAGAACAGCAAAAAACTATTTACATTAGAGCTAACGGCATTATTTATTTTTAGTCTTGTAGTGATAGGAAATTTTAGCGTTACGAAATTTGCCGAAGGATACTACAGCCATTTCGGTGTTACTCTTCCTGAAATAAACTTTATTCCACAAGTGTATGATTATGTGAATGTGCTACCTCTGACACTGATTGCGTCTGCTGTTGTTGTATTGGTGGTTGTTGCTTTGACAAGGTTAAGCGTCTGGCTCGGCTCTGTGATGGCAGAGAAAACGAAGCCGTCTAAAAAGTTATTTAAATTTGTAAAAAGACATAGACGACCATTCGGTGTTCTGGTTAAATTTCTTGAATGGACACTTAAGATAGGTATTTGGGGATTTGTTTTAGTCTCTTTGGTGTACAGCGTGAACAATATATCGTTATATCTGGGTAAGGTTTCCGCTGAGAGTAAAGTAATCTACAGTACTGTATCTAACGAGGGTGAAAACACACAAAAGGTAATAATCTATAAGAGCAGTAGTGAGGTAATCTTAAAATCCTACGATATTTCAAAAGGCAATTTTATTGATGGGTACGAAACATTAACTGGAGCTAGTTATACAACAAGGTCTGCGAAGTTTTAGACCTATTCGTATATAATTAAATCAAATGAGTGATACAGAACAAGACAAAGAAGTTGCGATTATCCAAGAGCCAGTTGAGTTGCCAGCCCAGCAATCCGCTAGCGATACTTCAAACTGGGATAATAAAGTCTCAAGCGACCCGAGTGGCGAAAAGTATATTCGTACTATAGATGAAGAGCAAACTAGCCTATAATGGCTCGAATTGTACGAACTGTTCCGCTTTAGTGCCTACAGACCTTATCCATATTGTTGAGGGCTGTTTCTCAATTAGTTGACCTTCATCACTTTCGCCAACTGGCTGGTAGAAAAAGACAGTTACTGCTGGGCATAGGGAGTCATCGGGCATTATTTTAAACGGAGGGGCAACAAAGTACATTTCTCCATCTGCCACGTACGGGTGGTTCTTCTCGATGTCAAAGTCGACGCCTCGATTATGAACCATCACGTCCATAACAAGCGAGCCAGCCCTAAGAGAAGACATATCTAGTACGAAATGGGCTGTCGTATCTTTCTTGCTAAGTTCGTTATTCCTGTAAGGCTTATCGGATACTTCGACGTAATTCCCGTCATAATCATCCGGCGGTGGGGTAGTTTTTATATATGAAAGAGTGTTTAACGGAAATAGCCCTGTGAATAATATGTGAGGCTGGACGGCGATGTTTGATAGCGAAATAGCTTCACTGTCATTTAATACGTGTTCTTGTTCTAGACTTTTCGTGTCGTAACCATTTATGTGAGCTTTACCTGAGCCGTGCCAAGTTGCGTAAGGGTTGAAAATAGGTTGCCCTTTCGTAACATCATTATTAAGCGTTAAGGACTGAGAGCCAGATACTCCAGCGAACGAGTGTTTATTAGTCGGTTTCCTAGACTGGTAGAGATTGCCCAATGGAGGCTTGAGGTATACGGATAGTCTGTCGTTTGGCTCAGACACAACTTGCAGGTCTATGAAACGATAGAAGTCGTCTCCACGTCGCAACAAGAACCTAAAAGGAAACTCCTGTGGGTCTGTCGGCGTGTGTAGAACTTTTGTTTTTTTTGCCATAATTATATCTTACGTCAATACGCCCCAATGGAGTACCCCCCTGCTCCGTAGGGCACTGTTTTTTAAAAAGTCTGTAAACGCACTACCTACTTAAATAATTGCGGACGGTGAAAAATATGTTTGTCTGGATTTAGCCCAACAATAAATTTATCCAACAGGGGTGGCCTTGTTGGGAAATGCCCAACAAGCTGGCGTGGGTCTTCGAGGATTGACTTATAGGCATAAGCATTTTATAAATTGTTTTATGTGTTATAATCAGCGTATGAAATTGACCGAAATAAAAATAAAGGGTTACAAGTCGATTGCCGAACTTGGCTTTCCTATTAAGAAGTATGGTGATAGTTACACTACTATCCTGCTCGGCAAAAACGAGAGCGGTAAGAGTAATGTACTTGATGCTATGGCGACGCCAAAGCTTCAAGAGGCGAAGAGTGCTGTTGATTTTATTAAAATCAAGAACCAGCAGAATGAACCTCAGTTCGTGCAAGTGTATTTTCACTTCGAGTTAGATGAGAACGATACTTATCGGGACGTAATCGCCAGTCACGTTGATATGCCACAAGAGCTTCTTGACGGTTTCAAGCTTAAGTACATCGAAAAAGAGATTTACCTCAGTAGCACTGCTGAAGCGTTTGATGTTGACGTCGTTTATGATTATGAAAAAACTGGCTTGAAGAAGTATAGTTTTGTAAAGACATCGGTTACCATCCCTGCAAGTCTATCGGTCGCCGCTTCAACGGTTGAAAAGATTGTGATTAAGGCAAATGCCGACATCACCGAAGAAGAGAAGCCTGCGTATGCACCGCTAACAAGGGAGAATTTTGAGGATACCGTTAGGGATGCACTTTTGAAATTCGTTGAAGACATCTCCATTCCTGTCGACATTTGGAAGTCCGAAGAGCAATACCTGATTAAGGATAAAATTCAGCTAAAGGACTTTGCTCAAGCACCTGAAAGTAACTTACCTCTCAAGAATATGTTTTATCTTGCAGGATATGAGACGAAAGAAAAAATCGTGCAAGTTGTGGGTGAAATCGAGAAAGACAGCAATAAGCGTAAAAATCTGAAGAAGATGCTATCCAAGAAGACGACTGCATACTTAAATACGAAATGGGAAGAGCACAAAATCAGTATTGATGTTGAAGTTGAAAGCGACTTAAACGCATCGGTGTCTGTTCAAGACAACGCTGACGAAGACCATTATTTTGATATGGCAGACCGCAGTCAAGGTTTCAAACAATTCGTATCTTTACTTCTGAGCATTTCAATTAGCAGTGCTTCTGGTGATACGAAAGACCACCTTATTTTAATTGACGAGCCTGAAGTTCATCTTCACCCATCAGGTGTTAGGTTTATGCTTGAGGAGCTACTTGAGATTGGTAAGCACAACTATTTGTTTATCTCAACGCACTCGAACTTTATGCTTGACCGTGACACTAAAGAGCGACACTATTTGTTAACTAAGGACAAAAACAATCTCACGACCGCTAATCAGATTACGACCGATGAAGATATTAATGATGACGAGGTTCTGCAGACTGCTTTCGGAATTAATGTCATTTCAGACTTCTTGTCACCGCATAAACTCTTAGTGGAGGGTGAGACGGATAAGATATTGTTACAAAAAGCACTTTCACTACTCAAGAAAGACCACGACGTATTGATTACTAATGGAACGGGTGCGAATATTGTTGCTACTGCCTCTCTTCTGTCATTCCACCATATCAGCCCAATGGTTGTCGTTGACGACGATGAAGCTGGACAAAAAGCAAAGCCTGAAATCTTGAAAATTAGTAACCACTTTGCAGGAAAAGTATTCACCATTCGTGATTTAAGTGGGGGTGTGATTAGCGATGGTTCAATCGAGGATACCTTGCCAATTACCTACGTTCAAAGTCAGGCTAACAGTATCCTTTCTTCTAACAGTCTTGGTAACATTACACTAAACACTGCATTGCCTTTTTGCCAGCAAATAAAGGCTCATCTCAAGAATGAAATCATCGACCCGAAAGGTAAAAAGCAGAAAGTAGACGGTATTCTCGCTACAATTAAGTACAAGATTGCCGAAAACTACAAGGCTACACCTGCGGTGCTAAAAAAGGATGCCCCACTCTTAAACGGTCTCGCTGAGGCAATTCTTGCAAAGTTTGGCGTAACAGTTAGTTAACCCTATCGACCTTGTTGATTGCGAATATTTGTATTCGTAAAGCCCCGCTTTGCCATAGCTTCATCAAAGGTCTTGTCCATATAAAACAGGTCAAGCCACGCACCGATGAAGAAAAAGTTGAGCGTTATAACCCGTCCAAAGATGCCGTCACTAAGACCTAGGTAGAAGCGGTTCACTGGCATACCTACGAATAGGAAGCACGCCCCAATAATAGTTAGTACTTTGTACGTTTTACGATTTTTCATTTCGGCACTCCTATTTGGTTAGTTGTCTCAAGAGTGTCAAATAAAAAAGGACACCGTGAGGTGTTCTAAGCCTTTATCACAATAAGCTTCCGCCTACTGCTTACACGGTGCCCATTTTTAAAGCGGACACCGCACGGATTAAATCCGAGGGTTTATCTTATTGTGATTAAAAGCTTAGAACAGTAATTATTATACAAAAACTGGCGGATATTTGATATACGACAAAACTGTTGAACCTCTTTTACAACCCTTAAGGATATAATAGCTATATGGCAGGGAGTGAAAAGAAAACACGAGTTCGTACTAAAACAGTTCGGACACCTTTAACTAAAGAACAACTACTCAAGTCGGAGCAGGTTGTTTTAGATAGCCTAAAGGACAATCCTGACATCTTTGATTTACCCGAGAGTAAGCACAATGCCAATGAGCTAACCGATTACTTCTTGAAGATAACAGAAGGAAGTCAAAGGATATTACCGAAGGAGCGACGACGTTATGCGATATACCTTCGTAAGTCTACCGATACAGAAGACCGCCAAGTACGCTCATTAGACGACCAGAAAGCCGAATGCCTATTACTGGCTAGACAGTTGAATATCGTAGTAAGACAAGAAGATATTTTTATTGAAAGTGCCTCTGCCAAAACATCAGGTAACCGACCTATATTTGATGGTTTATTAAACGGATTTAAAACCAAGAAGTATCACGGATTACTAGCTTGGTCGCCTGACCGCTTGTCTCGCAATATGAAAGAAGCAGGCGAAATAATTGAAATGATTGACCTTGAACAGATACAGGATTTGCACTTTAAGACCTATCAGTTCGACAACACGCCAAATGGAAAGATGCTTTTGGGTATATTGTTTGCGACCTCAAAACAGTATTCCGACAAGCTTGGTGTCGATGTTTCGAGGGGTATTACTGGAGCAATCAGAGACGGTAAGTACGTTGGTCTTGCCAAGAAGGGATACTATGCAGACCCCACGACGGGCTATTTCATTCCAGATGGACACAACTGGCAATTGCTACGCCAAGCAGTTGTACTGCGATTACAGCACGGTAAAACGAACCAAGAAGTTGCAGATTTCCTAAATGATGCTCACTTTAGCTACCGCAACTTTAAGGACGACGAACCAACAGTAGCCAAGATGGATAAAAAGGCTATGAGTATTATCTTTAAAGACCCCTTTTATTGTGGTGTCTATAAGTACGGCGAACGAGTTGCGAACCTAAACGATATATACGATTTCTTACCACTCATTACAGCTGACGAGTTTATCTCACTAACGCAGAATGTTGCCTATAGCTTTAATGAAAAGTTCGTTGGTCGTAAGACGGCTAGCAAACGGCTGGACTTTGGCTTGCTTCGAGAGAAAGTTATCTGTGATTACTGCGACAAGATAATGATATTTCAGCGTACTAAAGTGGTGAGGGGTAAGAATGCTGGCAGTTGGCTTCTAAGCTTTTACTGTCGCAACGAAGATTGTATTCGTAAGGACGATGCGAAGGCGATAGAGAAGTATGGCAAGAAACTGCCTAAGGGCGTAAGAATGAAATACATTAGTTCTTATATTGAATGGACTTTGCGTAACCTAACGCAGAATGTTCTAGAGGCTCATAAGGTTTATGTTGGTCGCTTAGAGCAAAAGATTGCCGTTGATAAACAGATTGCAAAGCGTAAGTTAAGCGATGCAGAGACTGAATTGAACAGAAGCCGTGACGAGTACTCGAAGTACCAGAACTTCCAAGTATCTAATCCTGATGCATACAAACAACACCACAAAGGCAAGCTTGAAGAGTATCAAAACCTAATTAACGTTCATACTGCCAGTCGAGAAAACCTTAAGGCTGAGCTTGCTCGTCTTAACGATGCTCTGCCAACCCGTGAACAATTTGTTGAACTTGTGCATTCGTATCTGGAAACACTGTTAAATACGACAGATTTGATTGAAGAAGACGCAGTGTATCAGGAGGTGGTGTTGAACCTCCGAGTTGGAGATAACGCTGTATCTGTTATAAAGCTAAATCCACCATACGATATGATGGTGGATTTAGACAAAAATTTCTCTTGGTCGGGGTGAAAGGACTCAAACCTTCGACCTCTCGGTCCCAAACCGAGCGCGCTATCAACTGCGCCACACCCCGATAGATGCATGGACAATTGTATCAAATATTTTGTGGTTTGACTAGTACTTAGACGGGGAGAAGTCGTTTGACAACAGGGATACGTAGTAGCGCCCAACATAGCAGCACGGTACCAAGCGCGACTATCGTGTTTATAAAAGGAGTTCCGATTGGAATTGTGACGACTATGAGCGGAAGGAGTAGGGCTTGCAGGCAATAGACCGACAGAGAGCGACTACCGAACGGTATGAGTAGCCAGCCAAGCCAGCGGATGATAGGACGACGAAACGTATGCACGAACATGAAGAGACCTCCCATCCACAGATATGCGAGCAATACACGACCAATTGCTAATGGGTTTGAGCTAAACCACGGGTCGATCACGGCACGAACTGCGATATATTGATTTCGATCCATCCAGTGCCAATTAGGATTTTCTACCAGGCCCCAGCTAAGAACAAAGAAATAACTAAGCATCATCGTAATGAGTGTCGAGGTAACGAGCGCTACGGTGCTGATGAGTTTGGTTGTCTTGTGATGATTGAGCCATGTACCGATGGCCTCAAGCTTGTAGCCAAGTAATGCCGCACCAAAGAAAAGTACTTGCCACTGTAGCGCACCTTCTGGCCAAGCAAAGCTGACAATGTAGCCAAGCAGCATCAGTATAATGATGACGCGCTCTTGTTTTTTGCGTAATAGCCACAAGAAGACTGGTGTGACTGCCAGCATGATGGCATAGAGTCGTAGGAAATATATCCAATCATTGAAGTAGGTGCCAGAAAGTACGCTCCATATGAATGCGAGGGGTGAAGCCAATTGAGATGCGTCCGGTAGCTTAGGAAGCATCTCAGGGCCGTCTAGTAATAAGGTGAATCCTGTCACAACAAAGGTGATGCCTATGCCCCATACGTAGAGCATGAACGCACGCTGTAACAACTTTTTTGTAATGTCCCCGAGAGGCTTGAAGCGATCTTTGTAGGCGCGGATGTACCCTATGAGTAGGCCGGAAATTAGGAAGAATCCTTCGGCAGCAGATACCCATAAGCGACCCTCTCCAGTGATATAACTGAGTGGACTGGGCCAGAACTGGAGATGGTCTACGATGATGATGAGGATGAAGATTCCTCGTAATAGGTCAAACTCGTAGATTCGACGTTTCTCTGCAGGTTTCACTACTGAATAGTATAGCGCGAAGCTGAGATTTTTCCTAAAGGGTGGAACGAGTTATAATAATGATATGAAACAAGCTCCGTATCCCGCACCAGATTTTGCATTGACCGATGAAACAGGCAAAAGATACAGCCTCGCAGATTTTAAAGGTGAATGGCTCGTATTGTACTTTTATCCAAAAGACGATACTCCCGGATGCACCACTGAGGCATGCAGCCTGCGCGATGCGCGAGACGACCTGACGGCACTTGGCGCGCAAGTGGTCGGCGTGAGCAAAGATGAAGCGAGTGCACATGAAAAGTTTAAGGCAAAATACAACCTAAATTTTACGCTACTTAGCGATCCTGAAGGCGTGGCGATTGATGCCTATGGAGCATGGGGTAAAAAACAGTTTGGCAAAGAGGGAATTTTGCGTAAAACATTTATCATTGACCCGACGGGCCAAGTGCTCAAGGTATATGGTCGCGTCACTCCTGTGGGGCATGGTGAGCAAGTTGTAACTGAGCTCAAAAGGCTACAAGTTAAATAGCTACTCCGCTAGTAAATTATTGCTTACTCGTCGGCTGATTGTTAACGGGGTCGTTTCAAGGCAATTTCACGAGCCTTGGCTGCAAAGCGATCTTCAATAACTGTCGGCGTGAAGTCACCGAATCTTTTCTTGGCCGCCTCTTCGATCAAGAAATCAGCAATAGCAGGGTTTTTGGGTAATAGTGATCCATGTAGATATGTGCCGATAGCATTGTGGTGTAGGCAGCCTTCAGTCTCATCTTGACCATTGTTGCCAGCGCCACGCACTAATTTACCAAGTGGCTGCATGTCGCTGTCGATAAATGTTTGGCCGCTGTGGTTTTCATAGCCGACGATATCACCGAACTGTTCACTATGAGTGGTGATGTTTCCGATGAGGCGTTCAGGCCCAGCATGTGTCTCTGCGTGGAAGATGCCGATACCTTCGATGATATTGCCTTTTTGTGTTTTGAAAAAGCGTCCGAATAACTGATACAGGCCGCAGATCATAAGCATTGGTGTGCCGTTTTCTGCAAGCTCACGCAACCGGGGAGCGATTTTTTGCAAATCATCTTGAACTTTGAGCTGGCCGCTGTCTTGACCACCGCCACCGATCAAAATATCAACATGTGTGGGAAATTTATCACCTACATTGTAGTTGATAAGTTCAGGCTCAAGACCGTGCCATTTGGCACGCTTGAGCACGGTTAGTACGTTGCCCCAGTCGCCATATATATTCATGTCGTCCGGGTAAAGCTGTACGATAGTGAGAGTGCGTTTTTCTGCTGTCATAATACTTTCTCTACTTCTGTAATTTTGCCAAGTTGTTCACGGATCTTGAGCATGGCTGTGTAGGTACAATAGATGCGTTTTGGTGAATCCGGATTGCTGGAAATGAACTGCGAAAGGGCGTTTGAGATATCTGTATCGACAGCTATCGTTTCCACTTCGTCGTATTGAAGGCGCAGGGCCATGTCATACGCACGAATGCCACCCACCTGAGCGACGCCAGGAGTGCGGAGCGAGTCAAATTCAACATCCCATAGCCAGCTCATGTCGCGTCCGTCTGCGTAATTGTCATTGATGGCAATCATGGTTGCGTAACCTATCGGAGGGAATGACTCAAGAGCAAGACGAAAGCCACTCGGATTTTTGACGAGTACAAGTTCGATCGGTTGCCCGTCGAGCAGAAGTGTCTCGCCGCGACCAAACGCAGGCTCGACATTACCTAGCGCTTCGAGCAGGGCTTTTTTGTTGTAGTGCTCTAGGGCTATGGTGCGAGTGAGTGCGAGTGCAGCAGCTGCGTTGTAAATGTTGTAGATACCGCGTAGCTTGAGGGGCACTGCTACCTCGTTATTATCGAAGCGAAAGACCGCAGTATTGCCATCAAAGCTTTTGAGTATTACGTCAGCATCGCGTGCTTCGATGTCTTTAGCGGTGCTATGGAGGTCGTCGTCGGAGGGGAATTTAGCGCGGAGTTTGGTGTCGAGTCCAAAAAACTCCGATTCGACAGAATCGGGTAGTGTCTCTGCGATAGGGGCGACGCGAGGATCCTCACGATTGAGCACGACAGTTTTCGTAGTGGCTTGAGCGATGTGTGCGAGCATCCGTGCAGTAGTGTCGATTTCACCGAAACGGTCAAGCTGATCACGCATGACATTGAGCAGTAGACTATAGCGTGGCGACACGACGTCGACGAATTTAACTGCATGTGCTTCATCGAGCTCTAGTACTGCGATGTCTGCATCTAGCCTGCCGCTATAGTCGATATCCGCGAGGATTGCTGCAGTTACGCCTCGTGCAAAGTTGCTGCCGGTGCGGTTTGTGAATACCTTGAAACCCTGACTTTCAAGTAGTTCGACTGTCATCTTGGTCGTTGTAGTCTTGCCGTTTGTACCACTAATAATAACGACACCGTGGGGGAGGGCTGCGAGGACGTCGCGAGTGAAATGCGGGTCAATCTTTTCTACGACTAATCCGGGAAACGCCGAGCCGCCACCACGTAGGCGTGTGACGTGACGAACAACTTTTCCGATAGTAGCGATATGAGGTCTGACCATGTATATCCAGTATACCGTAGCGAGTATGAAAAAACAGCTCAAAATAGAGGCATTTTGCGGTAGTTTTATAGAGATAATACGCTATAATAAGGTTATGTTTATAGTGGGCCTACTCAGGTGGTGGTATACGATAGGCTGGAGTCAGCGCGCACGTATGGTGATGAATCGGCTAGACGGTACGATGGATTATTTTTCTATCGGACTACTCTTGCGCACTATGTTTTCACTTTTTCGTCAAGATGGCGCAGGGTCGGTTGACGGCCCACTATCAGTGAAGCTACAGGCTTTTGTGGGTCGGCTTATTTCAAGGGTACTCGGCGCAATGATACGGTTTACCGTGTTAATCATGGGTGTTGTTACCATTGCACTACAGGCTTTGTTAGGAGTGCTTGTGCTCGTGCTGTGGGCGGCGATACCCGCTGCACCGATCATCGGGTTTGTGCTCATGACAGCGGGATGGGTACCATGGCAATTCTAACACTCAATCTTTCGAGTGAACGTACCTCGAAGGCGCATGTTGCGAAACTTATGACTCGTCCGGTGGTTGTGCTGCTGACGCTTACCGTGGTTACGCTAGGTGTGGCTGGGGTTGTGCTTGTGATGTTTGGTGTGGCTATCGGGTGGCTTTTGTTTGGCTTTGCGGCTGTGCCGGCGATGTTTGTCGAGTGGTACAACGGAGAACTTAAATCACTACCTCCGGAAAAGGGTCGAGAATCAGTCGACTCATGGCTTGAGTCCTCGATTTTGGCTGGTTTGCCAGATCATGCTACGCCAAACCAAGTGGCCGAGCTTGTGGGTAGATCGCAAGCAGGACAATTTATGGCAGTTCGCTTCGGAGTGACGGCAAATTTCTTAATGAACATTGCAAGCGATGACGTGAAGCTTACAGATGATTTATGGGTAGGGGCGCGTGAATTGCAAATCCAGACAAACAGTTCACTCATGCACGGAGGTGTTGTAGCAGCAGCATTGATACAGCAATTTTCCGATCACGAAATGCTACTTGCCCAGATGCATCTCGAGTTTGAAGATATTATCAGTGGCGTACGTTGGTACAATCACATTCAGGATCTCATAGGCCAGCACGCCGCTCCTAGACGCACGGGTGGTATTGCGCGCGATTGGTCATTTGGTTATGTGCCACTGCTCAAGCGTTTCGGTGTTAATCTGAGCGAAGGCCGCAACAGCTCGTTTACCGTAGAGCTTGATAGCCACCTGCGAGCTCTCGATCAGCTTGTCGACACGCTCGGTACGAATGGTCGACAAAATGCAGCTATTGTTGGTCCAGAGGGCGTGGGTAAGACAACTTTGCTGCATGCATTTGCTGAGCGATTGCTCGATGCAGAGGCGCATGTGCCATCGAGTCTCAAATTTCGGCAGGTATTCTTACTTGATTCGTCTGCATTGATATCTGCGGCTCCAGGAAGAGGTGAGCTAGAGGGGCTTGTGATGCGTGTGCTTACTGAGGCCTATAGGGCAAAGAATATAATTATTTGTCTTGATAACGCGCAACTATTCTTTGAAGAGGGTGTCGGTTCTGTCGATCTGACAAATGTGCTATTGCCGATTCTTGAGGCTGGTAACCTACGTATAATCTTGACGATGGACGAGCATCGACTGCTGCAGATTGGACAGCGCAATCCAGGGCTTGTGAACGCACTAAACCGAATCAGCATTGGGCCAGCAAGTCGCGAAGAGACGATTGCGGTCATGCAAGACCAGCTTATTATGACTGAGTACCAGCGTAAGGTGAGTTATATGTATCAGTCACTTGCAGAGGCATATCGTTTGAGTGAGCGTTATATTCATGATCTTGAAATGCCAGGTCGAGCCTTGAAGCTACTTGAGACAGCGGCTAGCTACGGAGAAGGTGGCAAGCTTGTGACGGCAAATTCTGTGCAACAGGCCATTGAACAAACGATGAACGTGAAGGTTGGCGTAGCTGATGCGGGTGCTGAACGTGAGACACTTCTAAACCTAGAAGACAAAATACATGAGCGCATGATTAATCAAAAAAGGGCTGTCCAGGTGGTAAGTGATGCGTTGCGTCGTGCACGAGCTGGTGTGCGCAATCAAGATCGTCCGATCGGGACATTTCTATTTCTTGGCCCGACTGGTGTCGGTAAGACTGAGTTGGCCAAGGCTTTGGCTGACGTGTATTTTGGTGGCGAAGGTCGAATGATACGACTCGATCTGAACGAGTATGTTACGCTCGGCGACGTAAGCCGCCTCATCGCTGATGGTGCTGATGACCCCAATAGCCTCACTGCGCAGGTGATGAAGCAGCCGTTTAGCGTGATTTTGCTCGATGAGATAGAAAAAGCGCACCCTAACGTGCTAACTACATTGCTCCAGCTGCTCGACGAGGGTATTCTGCGCGATATCAAAAACCGTGAAGTGAGTTTTCGCGACGCAATTGTGATCGCCACCAGTAATGCTGGGGCAGATCGTATCCGGGAGTATATCGAAAAAGGCATTCAGGTAGAGCAGTTCGAGCAGCAGTATATAGATGAGCTGATCAGTAGCAACCAATTCCGACCAGAATTCCTTAACCGTTTTGATGAGATAGTGACGTTCACTCCGCTCAGTAAGGCTGATTTACTGCAAGTCATCGATCTCATGATAGCGGGCGTCAATAAGACATTGGCACTCCAAAAAGTTTCTGTAGACGTAGCAGGGGATGCTAAACTATACTTAGTAGATAAAGGCTATGATCCGCGGCTGGGCGCGCGTCCAATGCGACGTGTTGTGCAGCGGGCGATCGAAAACACAGTCGCAAAAGAAATGTTGGGGGGCAACGTGACACCAGGTACAGCTATGCATATCTCACTTGAGCAAGTGCAGGGCATACTTGGTGCTGAGGTGGCCGCCAACAGTATCGCGCAAGAAAACACTCCCCCGGCTGACTCAAGGGGTGCTATATGAAACGATTAGGGCTTTTAGTTGCAACTGGCATTCTGACTTTGCTGCTTGCTTTTTCGTATTCGTCGGTGGCAAATGCTGTTTCCGCAGATGAGATTCTGCCTGGATCTGGTAACGGAAGTGTCACAACCTGTTCCTACGAAAACCTAGGCTGGGTGCTGTGTCCAGTACTCACTGCCACCGCTACTGCTGGAGACTTTGCTTTCACCTTCATGGTGCAGTCTTTTACGCAGCTAGAAATAGGCCTATTTAATAGTGGTAGCGGGGCAGCTCAAGCGGGTGCAATTGTACGAACTATTGCTAATGTGCTGTTTGTGATAGCATTTTTACTCATAGTTTACTCGCTTATGACTGGTCAGGGTATTGGTAACTACAACTTAAAACGACTGGTACCGAGGTTTATAGTCGCAGTAATATTTGTCCAGGCTTCGTTTTATATATGTCAAGTTATGATAGACATCTCAAACATTGTTGGAGTGTGGATACAGCAGGCTCTTGTGGAGGGTGTTGCTAAAAACATCGGTGCTTCGGCTATGCCGATTGCTAGCAAGCTGGGCGAAGATATCAATCCGTTGTCGAGTATTGCAAATGGAGTAATGACAAAAAGTGATATAGCGTGGCCACTGCTAGCTCCGCTGGCGGCAATTGTCATGTCTGCGGCGATTATTTGCTCAGTACTAATAGTACTTCTGATAATACGAAAGGTATTGGTCGTAGCTCTCGCGCTGATTGCCCCACTGGCTTTTGTCGCATACTTGCTTCCCAACACGTCTGACTATTTCTCGAAGTGGCTCAAACTTTTTGTGCACACACTTTTGCTGTTTCCGGTAATATCGGTACTGATTGGTACAGGGCAAATTGTAAGTGCCTCAATCCTTAAGGCGGGCGGGAGTGATTATCAGGTTGAAAACGACGACATTATAGTTAATAAGAAGTCTGGAAGCGCGACACTTTATCTTGTTGCTGCCGGCGCGGCGGTGCTACCCCTGGTCGGCACGTGGTATGCCTTCAAGGCTGTCACGAACGGCATTGATGCTGCTGGCGCACGTGTTTCGCGAGATGGTTTCCGCAGATCCTCTAAGGAACGTGAGGAAAAGGCTAAGCAGCGTGAACAGACTACTATGGACATGAATAAGCAGTCGATGATGCTGCGTGGCATCAACCGACTGCAGCAGCTGAACGTGGCTAAGGAGGGAGAGAGTACCTCGATATTCAGCAGGGCTACTGGAGCTCACCGCGGACGTGGTAAGCATGCCACGAAAAGTCCTGAACAAGCACGTTTCGATGACCAGGTGCAGCAAAGACTGGGCGAAATCCGCTCTGGCGCAAGTGCATCCAGTAGCACTCCGCAGGAGGTGTATTCGCAAGCCCTGCAGCGCTACCAGGATAGAGTGGGCGACGCGAGTGACGGTGGGCTTAACATTAATAGTTACGAGGGAATTGACCTGAAGGCGTCAGAGGCATATTTGCTCGAAAGCCTCGGCAAGGGTAGTAGTGCGGTGGGCGCAGTTGTTGCTACGGGTGGAAATGATGGTAAAAAAGACGAGAAGCAAGAGGACGAGAAGAAGTCTGCGGGTATTAGCTCACTAAACCGAGATGGCAAAAACGGTAGTGGTAGCAGTGGTAATAATGGAAGTGGAGGCGGAGACCAGGCTCCACAAGATGCGTATCGTCCACCCAGCACGGGTGGCGCGGGCATAGCGCCACAAGGCTCGGCACCGATATCGTCACCTCAGGGCGGTGCACCAGTTATTGTGCAGCAAATTACTTCGCCCGGAGCTGCTGAGGCTTTGGCTGGAATGTCGGGTGGTGTTGCGAGCGGCACGGGTTATGCACCGCGTAGACTGGCGCAAGATAACAATGAGTTACTTGCGAAAGCACGTGCAGCTAAGTACGTTGCTGAAACGCAGGATTTGTTGGTGCAAGAGACCGATCCTGTAGACAAAAATAGTGATCTCGGTAGTAAGTGATGAAGCCAGATGTGTCTGATGAAGGTGGTAAATCAAAAGCTCATCTAGGAGAGTCGCAAAACTTACTGAAGCAGCTAGAGAGCCAGCCGGGGGGTAAACTTAAAGCAACTCGCGATACCGAAACTGACTCCCAAAAGCATATCGACACAGAAGAGCGGTTCATAGAGCAGATACATACTGGCCATGTAGGCTCAGTATTATTCATCTGTACCGTATTCGTACTAGCTGTTTCGGCCATTATGTTCATGTCTCCAATGCTACTGCTAATCAACAACAAAGAGCAGCTTTCAAATGATCTCAATGATAGTCTGTATGCGTATTATACATATTCAAATCGCATTCTGGGTGGCCAACTGGGGTCGGGTTGTGATGATGAAACGATAGAATGTAAATTTAAGACAATGAGCCCTATGCTAAAAGAACGTTTTGAGCGATATGGCTTCATGCTTCCGGGGGCAACCGAAGCTGCAAATGATCGCTATAAAGTACCGGTTCTTGCGTATCCCGCCAAGGGTTTTACCGCAGCAAATGCCTCGTCCTTAAGTTCGGCACGTAAATCAGATGTCGATATGAATACTTTAATCGATAAGGTATACAGCTCTCGGACGGGGATGTATCAAGATCGTCAGTTCTTCGAACGCCTTTTGGCGCAGTTTGGCATAGAGCAAGATAATACTCTGGGAGGCACTACAGCAAAAGATTTTAAAGAAAGTTTTGATAATCGGGTGGAAAATGGAGATCCTCGGTATGTCGCCACAGGTGAGGACCCCGCTGACGCAGCAGAAAACAGCAGAAAACCTCAAGATAGCATAGACGAGAATGGTAGAGGGATCTATAGCCTTGGAAGTTTGAGTACGATGTCAAGTAAGTGGACATCCAACATTTATCCGAACCTTATTGATAAAGCGAATACGCATATGGCGCTCGCCTGTGCATTCGCAACCTACGGTAACCTGGCCGAAAATTCTGTGCGACGCGCTAAAATGATTTCAATTGCGCGATTTGCGATGAACTATTTAGCTGTGGCGGATGATATCAAGTCGATAGCCGACAGGACTGATAACCATATCGCAGTCGACGTACTGGCAAATAATCTTATACAGCCACTTGAACAGGGTGGCAAAAACGGCATGGATGCTAGTACCTACAAGGTGCCAGCGCTTGGCGAATCTGCATCGTCGGATATTTTTTCTGTGCAACAACAGCTATCTCCACTTATGCAGTTGGCAATACTTCGTGCACCGATGGTTCCTTCTGTTCCCGGATCACTGTACCTTAAGGGCGCCATGAATACAGTGCAGACGTCTGCGAGCAGCCGGACCCCATCTGGCCTATGTGCGGCAGGGATGTCGGGTGCACAAATGAGTCAAGAGAGAGGTGGCTTATGTTGGTCGCCGGCCTCGATGCCACTTGCGAGTTATATTGGCGCCGTTGCAGGGGGGATTATTGGGGCAGCTAAAGATCCGATAGAGCAGGTGCTTTGTCCGGTTGCATATCCCTCTGTCGTGGCTATGGTGAAATCTGCTACCACGCCGGAGGCATCAACCGCTTTGCCGATGGCGTACTTGCAGGCTGCGACCAAATCTGATGCGAATAACTACACCTCAGATACACGAGGAGTTGAGGCACAAAACATTATCTTTGCAGGCGCCGGTGCGATATTGGGTGACCGAGCACAAACACTTGGTATGCGACCTACAAACACGCTCAAGTTCACAGAATATTACGCTGCAGCGAAAATGGCGCGCGAAGACATCGAGCAGCAAGAGAAGGAGCTGGCGAGTACAACTCCGTGGGATGCAACAAACCCACATTCATTTCTTGGTGGTGTTGTGGCCAAGTTGGCGCCAGTCGGACGCGCACTACCCATGTCGTCATGGCAGCAAAGTACCGTTTCTTTGCTATCATCCGTGCCTGTATCGTTTGCATCGCTACTTCAAACCAGCGCCAACGCATTCTATACGCAGCCAATTCATTTTCAGGCGGCCCGCTTGCTTCCTACTAATACTGTCACTTGCGGTTTGCCCGCAGAACTTACCGCATATATAACACCAGATTTTGCTTGTAACACTCGCTATTCGATGTCGATGGAAGAACTTAATCTGAGTATCTCCGATATTTTGGAGTACATGACAAAACCCCACCCAGACAATGCGCAAGAGTCGCTACAGGACGTGCAGTCGCGTGATGTCGGCGCAGACTCAGCTCAGGGTGGCCGGATGAAGCAAGAAGCTCAAGAGGGCGCAAATGCAGCATATATCGACAACAAGACCGGTAAACCAAATAAATTCACAGAATACGCTAAGTTTCTAGAGTACTGCGCCAATCGCCAAGATCCTCTGGGCGGTGTGGGGATGGCTGTCGAGCAGCAGGATGAGCAGTATATCGAAGACGAGGTAGATTCCGAAGGTCGGCGTACATCGAATGGTAAAAGTTTATTGCGAGAAGAGGAGGGCACAACTGCCAAGCCGAATAGTTATTATGCACTAGGCTGGGGCGGTGCTGTCGATCAAGATTGGTATACGGGCAAAAAGTGTGCCGAGGATAGTGAGATGATGAAATATTTTAGAGGCTATACTATGGCCTGTGGTGTACTGGCTGGCATGTCTGGTTCGCGCCAGTGCTGGCACGAAGATACTGTGCCAAATAGCCATGACGACTTTTATACGAGTAACAACATTATATTTAAATCATCAAGCTAGCCAAGGCTAGATTAATTCGTCTTTTTTGGAGTTGAGGAATTGTGTCCACTGCCGCGCGAGACGCAAAATTGTCTTGAGGGGTAGTTCAATAAGTATATCTAGGAATGTTGCAACAATATTTACTTTACTGTAGCGATATGAGATCTGCTGCCCTACGTAGATAAACGGCATATAGAGGATGTCTCTTAGAAGCGAAAGTGAACCTTGCGACGAGCTCGTAACTTCAATTTCACGTATTTGGTTCGAAAGACGAAACGCGAGGAAGCTTGCGGTCGAGAGGAAAACAAAGAAGATAACACCCTGTACTATGTTGAACTGTAGCTTGTAAAGCACGTAGGAGAGACCGGCAAAAACTGCAACAAACATGACCGCATAGAGTAGATTGAATGCTGCAGACGGTGTCGCTCTGGGTATGCGGACAGCATACGACTTCGATGCACTATCTCCGTATAGCATGTCGCGAACTTGTGCGATGATGGCATCTGTATTGCGCCCTGTAGGAGTGGAAAGGGTGAGTCGTGATATGGCTATAAATACAGATGGGAAGAAAAGGTTTAGGATAAGTGGCAGCCAAAGTATATGTCCCTCGACAAATATATCGTAAGGAACCTCGATACCAAGTCCGATAAGACTTTTGGTAATGAGTAGGAACGCGATACTGCGTAAGATACCCTTGTCGAGGCGCTTGTTGAGGGCGTTGTATTCTTGCTCTACATGCTGACGAAGTGCGTAATCTAGGCTATCCTCCGATTTAAATACATGCGTAGATAGCGTCGCATTGTGCGCATAAAAGCCACTATATAGCATGCGAAGAGTTGCACCGTTACGACTGACTATGCGGCTTGTGTACGCGACGGTTTTGCTGTCAAATAAACTGTCAAACTTTGCGTTGAATGCTTCGAAGTTATGAATAAGGCCAATATCTTGTCGATAACTATCGAGGAGTGCTGCACGGATTGATGCAGCGTCTGACTTTAGGATGGCTTGCTGGATGGCAATATAGAGAACTATCGAGTAGTCATTGGGGTCAATCGTCTCGCCGCCACGCACAAGTTTTTGGAGTGTCAGTTTAGGCTGTAAGTATGTAAAAGCAAAATGCGTAAACGACAGCTGGCGAATGTTACTCTGGAGTACTTGTTCGCAACGCACACTGAGTACATCAAGTACCCATTCTTGGAATTTGAGCCGCTTGTTACTGTGGGGCTCGATTTTCGTGTATTGCCAGTATGCGCCATAGTACTTCTTAATGTGGCTAGAAATTGTCTTGATGTCACTTTTTGTGAGCGAATCATTGGGGAGATACTCAGATTGCGTTAGTTCTGTGACTAGCTCTTCTGCAAACGGTGCGGTACCAATGTGATCATGAAACGACAACACACGCTTGAGATAGCGACGGATAGCTCTTTGTCGAAGTAGATTGTCTTCGGCATACTCAGAAGCATTGCGGAGTTGTTCATAGGCAGTCGAAAGCTTGCTGCCTACAGTAGGCACATGAATAGTCTCCTTTTCGCGCTTGGCAAGGACGTCAGATTCGTAGGCATCAATTCTGGTGAGTGAGTCGACGAGCAGGTCGCCGAGCTGGCTCATTTGAGATGGTGGGTTCACGATGACTATTGTAGCATATTATTTGATATTTTACAGAATTATTATAAAGATATGTCAACTTTATATGCAGATGATGACTTAAGAGGGCTAGTATCTCTTGACTCTGTACTAGACAAGAGATCCCCTGGGTGGTGACTATCTAAGTAGGTTGTATGGCAAGGTGTGCATCATATCTTTTATATCCAATATGTTGTATAATTAGTCACAACTAGATTATACTCGAAATCCGCCTTTGGCAAATCCGCTTTTCTTTATCCTTTAGGACGTAAACTACGAAAGGTATAGCATGATTTCATTTATATGGCCCTCGGGAGAGGCTATGGTATCCGGCGCTGGTGGATCTGAAACATTCACCGCGGGACACGTAAGGGAGCTTCTGCGCCAAGGATTGGCCGCGCAGGTTGTCGTTGCAAACGGCAATTTATTCGCTAGTCGCAGTGATTTCCCTGACATCCCGTTCCTTGGGTTTTCAGACGAACGCGAGATTAGCCAACTAGAGGGGGATATTGTCTTTGTGAATCGAGCGTACGATGTACCGACCAAGACGAAGGCTACTATACTACTTCATTGCGTCGTGCCCTCGAAACTCGACCGCAAAGCTCGTATGCGAGACGTGCAAGGTAAGAACATACTCGCAACAAGTATCTATAATGCACAGCAATGGGCTCTCTATCTGGGCGTGCCTAGTGGGGATATTCGAGTGGTAATGCCATTTGCCGATCCTGCATTTGGCAGCGTGAAGCGAGCTGGCGCAACCGAAAAGACACGGGTTTTGTATGCAGGTCGCTTGCATCCAGAAAAAGGAATCTATACTATACTCGAAATGTTGCATTACCGAGAAGTGAAGCGGCTGAATATGGAGATGACGATCGTCATGGCGGGCCAGCATGTTGAAACAGGCAAGGTCATCGCCAGTATGCTTAAAAGCTACCCATACGCCCGCCTTGTGGATCCAGTAAGGGACGTTGCTTCCATGGCCGTACTTTTGGCCGAGACGGACATACTTTTGATGCCATCGGTATTTGAAGAGCCGTTTGGCATGTTGTCTGTCGAGGCTCAGCACGCAGGCTGTCGGGTGATCGCGAGTAGTCTTGGCGGCCTGCCAGAAACAAACTGCGGTCTATTGACACTTGTCGAACAGCGCAATCCGGCGGCACTTATTGCTGGCATCAAATCTGCGATACAACTAGGCGCCGCTACAAGCGGACAGAGGGAACGAGCTACGACTCACTTTACCCTCACAAAGTCCGTGTCGGAATTGCTTGCGCAGCTATAGCGAGAGGAAGCAACGCGAAAAGTGTGGTTGAGTTGTGGGTGACATGCAGCGAGAGCATATTAACCAGTATGGACGGTGCTATACTAGTCGTATATGGCCACTTATGATGATTTTGAGAAACTAGACATACGAGTTGGGAAAATTGTAGAAGTTCAAGATTTCCCCGAAGCTAGAAAACCGGCATACAAGCTGCTTATTGACTTCGGTGACGAGATTGGTATCAAGAAATCAAGCGCCCAGCTACCGCAAAATTATTCTAAAGATGAACTTATAGGTAAGCTAATATTGGGTGTAGTGAATTTTCCATCCAGGCAAATAGGACCCGCTAAATCAGAAGTGCTGACACTAGGTGTGCCTGACAGTAACGGTGATTGTATACTAGTCATACCCGACCAGGCTATTCCGGTTGGTGGAAGATTATTTTAATTCATGTAGCGTAAGTGTGAATTATTTTTTATTTACGAGATAGCGATCAATTGCAGTAGACTGAAATGATGATCGATGAAATCCAAAAACAGTGCCTAGAGCTCCGGGGCGCATACGAGGAAGGTTTACTCGGTAATCAAGTTATGCCCGAAGATACACATCCGGATTTTTTGAATAATGAAAGTCGGCTGAGCTATTTTACACTACCGATGAGCCTCAATTATCAACGCAATAGTTATGCGCTATGGGAGGCTGCTAAGTTGGCATACGAAGATATGCAGACGCATGCTGTGTTTCAGGTGCAGAATGTTACCGGAATGGATGCCGACGAATTGCGATCACTGCTCACTATGTACAAAGTTGCTTTGCAGCCAAACAAGCATGTCGACACATGGAGAAGAATTTCAACTACAATTACCGATGAATGGGGGAGCATCGAAGGGATGTTGAATGAACTTGACTATGACTTTCAAAAGCTCCAAGAGGCTGTACAAATAACACACAAGAAAGGTTTTCCGTATCTCTCTGGTCCGAAAATATTTCATTATTGGAGCTATATCTTGGGGGAATATTGTGACGTGGTGCTGAAAAATCGAGAGTATATCCAGATTGCACCCGATACTCATGTAATAAAGTGTTCAATTTTGCTCGGCATACTGACGGAAGATGAGGCTACTTTGATGCCGCGCGATGAGATATCTGAAAGGTGGCGAGATGTATTGGATGGAACGGGAATGTCGCCGATAGATATGCACTCTCCGCTTTGGTTTTGGAGCAAAAATAATTTTAGTTACCAGCTGCAGAAATAGTGCTGCCGCAGAACCTAGCTGCATAGTCTCTTGTGCGAGTTTACTTGTCCTTGTGAGAGAAGTGAACTATTGTTGGCTGTCTAGTCTCTTGAGTCTGTCTTGACGCTCATGTCATAAAGGTATATTATTAAACCGGATGGTTGAACATATATTACAACTCGATTTGATTTTCGCCTCGCTGTCGGATCCGACACGTCGCGATATTCTTGCTCGAGTCAGTAGAGTTGAGCTGTCTGTAGGTGAGCTCGTAGAAAACTACGATATTAGTTTTGCTGCCATCTCTAAACATCTCAAGATAATGGAGAAGGCAAAACTAGTAGTGAAGCGCAAGCAAGGTAGAAAACAAATGGTATCACTGGCGCCAGATGCACTACAGAGTGCCGATGAGTACTTAGAGCAATATCGTCAGATGTGGCAAAGCCGCTACTCTAAACTAGACGACTTATTACAATAAGGGGGACGCATGTCAGAAGTAAAAGTTACAAAAGATCTAGAAAATAGTAAACTGATCATCGAATATACTGCCAACGGTCCAAAGGATAAAGTTTGGAAAGCGTATGCAGATAAAGATTGGTTTGAAAAATGGTGGGGTCCTGAAGGCTGGGAGACTACTGCTAAAGAATTTAATTTTGCCCCAGGCGGGCAGGTACACTATGGTATGAAGTGCATCGATGAGCGTCAAGGAGATTGGTACGGTAAATCCTCATGGGGCGTGATGCAAATTAAAGAAGTGAGTGAGGGTAAAAGCTTTACGTATCAAGATTTCTTCTCCGACGAAGATGGCGTATTGGATATGAACATGCCTGCACTTATAGTTACAAATGAGTTTATAGAAGAAGATGGCAAGACTCGCATTATCAGCACAAGCTTGGCAGACAAGCCTGCTCAGATTGAAGAGCTTATCAAGATGGGCATGATAGAAGGCTTCTCGAGTCAATTAGACAAACTCGATAAGCTATTTGCGTAAAACTTTACATACCAAATGAGACTCCTTGCTGGAGTCTCATTTGGTATGTGGTGGGGACTAACTATCTCGAGCTAACAATACCTGCGACGAGCACAGCTGTAAATATCACCCAGTCGTTTAATAAGTGTGCGCCATAAGATACCCATAAATTTTTGGTGCGTATATATGCCAAGGTAAGCACTATTCGCGCACTGCCAATCACTAACAGCGCCTGTGCGACATTCCAGCTGTACGTAGGCAAGTGAGCAGCACCAAACCAGATTGCAGTGAGTACCCATGCCCAGATGACGGCCGCTTTACGCGATACCTTGCCCTTTTTGTAGAAGAAGTACATGAGAGCTAAGAACGGTAGTATGGTGAATACCTCTTCTCCCATGAGCTGAACAGCCGTGCCTACGTAGAAAGCGAGTATCTCGAGAGCACCCGCCTGAGCAAGTCCATCGGTTGCAGGATTTGCATTTGCGCCAAAAAGCGCCTTGACTGTAAGTGCAACCACAGCAGATACCGTAAGGTTCAGGATGAAGAAGCCAACCATTGTCCGGTAGTCCGCAAGGGTAGGCTTATGGAACAATGCTCTCCACTTATCTTTAGTGAAATATGCAAGTGTCGCTAGTGGGATAGCAAGAAATAGCATTCTTGGGATTAGTGCCTCGACATTGTTATGTTGAGGAATAAGTATGAGCGATGCAAAACCGACAGCCGATGACAGCCACACTACAAGCCATTGCCATATGGATAAGCCCACCGGCTTGTTGTTGTAAAAGGGAAAGTCTCTTTTGTCTTGGCGTTCGATTAGTTTTCCGAAGCGATCGTTTGACTTGAGTAGATTCAGGATGTTCTTCATATGATATTAATATACCACGTCGGCCACTGCTATACTGGTTGTATGCGTAGACTATCTCAGCCTGAGTTTGAATCAGTGCTCAGCAACTCCAGCTTGAAGCCTAGGTTAAAAAGAGAGCTCAAGTTCTTTAAAAGTGCCGCGCATGTGAGCGGTGCCTGGGAGGAGTATGAGCTTCTGGCGATTACTGATCGGACGGGTGATAAGGGGGTACTTTTGCTCGAGCCGGATAATGAACTTTTTCTAGTGCAATACGAAATTTCTCGAAGAATCATAGATTATAAAACAGGTCGAGCACGTGCCATAATCTGTGATTTTTGTTATACCTGGCAGCCCGGCTCAAATGCGGCATCAATCGTGTTCATGGATGCAAAAACGAAACATAAAGTAGGGTTTCTCTGCTGTGGCGATCTCGAGTGTAGTAGGCACGTTCGTACATTGTCGAAGGCTGCTTTGGTTTCTAGAGCACAGCTACGAGAGAATATATCCAATGAAGACAGAGTGTCGCGTCTGAAGCAGCGGTTGCAAACAAAGATTGATCAACTAGGGCTCTCGCCTGTAGCTGTATAGTTTCTGTTAAAATTAATCATAAGCATGTCAAAGCACGTACCTGTCGCCCTCCATCACAATACAAGGTTCTACATATTAATGCTGAGTGTTCTCTCGAGCTTATTCGTTGTGGGTGTGGTTCGAATTACATTTGAGTCTGATCAACTTTTCTATATACGATTACAGCAACTTATGGGTTTATTTAGCTTGCTGTTTTGGTATGTTGCGCTGATTATATCTCCTCTGACATATATTTTTGGCAAACAAAAGTTGCGACACTTGGTGTATGCTCGCAGGGCTATCGGGGTGTCGGCTGCTTATTTCGCGATATTGCATCTTTGCATAGCTCTATGGGGTCAGCTTGGCGGGCCGAGCGAACTAGTTCGATTACCTGAACTTATCCAAACTTCGCTTTTACTAGGGGCTGTCGCGACTGTAGTGCTCCTTGTTATGGCTGCAACATCTTTTGATGCCGTTGTTCGACGTATGACATATTCTCGCTGGAAGCTACTGCATCGCCTCACCTACATTGCGTTTATCCTAGTGGTGCTGCATATGTGGATGATCGGTACGCACGTAACGTATTCACTGGCGCAAATTATTGCACTCAGTGCGCTGCTGTTGCTCGCGGGCTTAGAGTCGTATCGTTTTCTGATGAATCTAGACAAGAAGTGGCATTTCATAGAAGGAAAAGGTGGAGCGGTGCTACTCGTGGCTGTCCTTCTCGCAATGTGGTTTGCAGTGATTGTATCTATCCCTCGCTCGATTGATAACTATCATTCTAAGCATCATGGAGGAGCACACGGTGAATAAAATTATCGCGTGGTCGATTGTTTGTATGTGCCTGTTGATATCTGCAGGAGTACCGCAAAAAGCTTCGGCGCATGTCTTGGTGACAAATACGGGCAATACGATGGGCGCAGTTCTACACATTACTCCAGATGACGATCCGATTGCGGGCGAGAGCTCACATATATTTTTTGATGTGCAGGACAAGAAGCTTGTTGATGGCTTGTATAATGCGACGTTGATCATATCTACTAGTGATGGCCGAGAGGAGACGGTAAAGACTGAAAAAGACGGTAGTTATGTGAGCGCCCGATATGTATTTCCGGCAAGGGGCGTATACGTCTTGAAGCTCGCGATACAGCAGCAAGGAGCGGAGGAGCATTTTACTGTAACTCAGCGTGTCTCCCGAGGCACTATTGACGAGGTGAGCAATCAAGGTGTGCAGACGCGACACCGCTGGGCTGAAATATTAGTTGTCGCATCCCTGGCTTGCTTGGGTGTGCTCTCCACGCTCTTTTTTAGTCGTATTCGGACTATTTTCCACCAGAGTCAGTAGCCTGATATACTTAGCATAAGTACGCGTAAGTAAAAATAGGGGGGTATGAATTTGATCAAGAAGTTGTTGTCGGGAGTGGTTCTCGTAGGCATCGTGAGCTTAAGTTTAAGTACAGTCACGTATGCGCACGTCACCGTGAAACCCGCAGAGGTGCCAACCGCAAGCTATCAGACTTTTACGGTTAGTGTGCCAAATGAGAAGACGATTGCCACAACCAAGATTAAATTAGATATACCAGAGGGCATAACTGGCGCAACACCGACTGTTAAGCCGGGTTGGGAAATATCTATAGAAAGAGAGGGAGACGGCGAAGCCGCTCGAGTGACATCTATCATCTGGTCTGGTGGGGAAATTGGTGATGGTTTACGCGATGAATTTACTTTTAGCGCAAAGACTCCAGAAAAAGATGACAAGATAGAGTGGAAGGCGTACCAGACATACTCTGATGACACTGTTATGGCATGGGACAGAGCGGAGTCTGAGGGTGGGCATGGAGAAGCGTCTGTCTCTGGTCCGTTTTCCGTGACGAGTGTCGGCACAGATGTGGATAGTAACGATCATTTGCACGATGAATCATTAGGAAAAAATAATGATGCGTCTAGGGTGAGTGACTGGGCGTTGTATACTTCGGTCGCCGCACTCCTGATCGGTCTGGGCTCATTGTTTGTAGCGCTTCGTAAAAAATAGACTAGCCGATGAGACTTTTGGTGAAATCGGCGAGCGCCACCCTAACGAAATTGGCCTTTACACAGCCTATGTCTGCTAGCATCGCATTGCGTTGTTCACTTATACGAATAAGTGCAAACTAGTGGTGATAGATATGAAAGTGTGAGTGAGCTGGCAGTACGTGCTGTGATTCTCTGAGCTGTTCGGGCGTGCATGTTTTGATGATATAATGCTAGGCAAGTATGTTTAAAAAGCTTAAGACCTTTACAAAAACAACTATTGTCTTCTCGGCAGTCACTATATTGATTGCTGCGTGCGGGGGAGTGCTCTCTCAGTATGCAATTCATGTTGTCGAGTCCGGCGATGGCAATATGGGTATGCTTGTCTGGGTTGTGCTGGTGTGGGCAATAGCAGTTTTCTTGATCTTTGCCTTTCTTCTGGGCGTTATATTTAACCTGGCGGTTGTGTACACTGAACCAAATAAAATGTACAGTGCCATAAGTGCAATATTGTCTCTTGTTTTTATATCCGCAATATTACTTTTGTTAACATGGGTGCTGTAGGTCATTGGAAGAATAAGTTTAGTATATAATTGCCAAGCGATTCCACTTGGAGACTTTGGGTACGCGAGTCTTTTGTGCCGTTTATGATATCTGAGAGCTAGATTTTCTGAGTGCAATCGATATATCTTCACGCACTATAGTAATAAATAAGAATTCAATGTGTTAGACTGCTGCACCTCAATTAAGAGGCGCAGCAGTCTTAACGACTAGCCCTTATGGGTTCGTCGTCGTGGCAAAACCTGCACCTACAACGCTGCCATTGTAGCCGCTCGCAGCGTCGCGCTGTTTGAGATCCCGTAGGATGTTCGCGGACGAGGTGTAGACGTAGGGTGGAATACCGAACGCGATCCTTGTAGTGATCGCAGCCCATTTGCCGTCGGCCGTATAGCCATTGGCGGCAGTTGGGTTTTTATCTAGCGGTCCCCAGACCGCTGCACCGCCCGAATCACCAGCGCTATGTGCGGCCCATGATTGATATAGGCCGTTTGAATTGTTGGTGATCCTGCCGGTCGTCGTATTGACCGTGGTAGCCCCTGCAACCTTCAATACGTTGTTGTTGTAGAACGCAGCCCCGAGCAGATTGAGCTGCGGGTCGGGATCTGTACCACCGACGTCGGCCCCGAGGGATACAATACCCGTGATCTTGAGCTTCGGACCTTGTGATGAAAGTACCACATTGTCGACGAACTGGATCACCATGTAGTCCTTGTATGCCTGATCTGCAGCTGGTGTTGCCCATCGCAGGTAGCCGATCGGTCCAAACGCGACATTTGATGCCGCGTACACAGGTACTTCGTTGTTGGTTGTTGTGCCCGGGTAACTTCCGTTCGCCCCCCAGCAGTGTCCGGCAGTGATGCCAACCTTGCGGCCGGCGCTGTCGGTCCCGACAGGACCCATCGTGCAGTATGCACCAGACGCATCGGGCTGCGCGACCAGCTTGATGCCGTTTGAGATGACAATCGTACTCGTCTGAGCTTGTGCTACGGATGAAATCATGCTCGTGAACAAAGCCAGAACTGACGCAAGTATCACTACCAAGAGTGATTTCTTACCTCTCATTGCTTCTCCTAGGTGTTGTGGGCAGGTGTTTGCCGTTCCTGATTATGACATATGCGATAATTCGGCGCAACAGTCAAGTTTCCGTCTGATTGAAATGTGAATTTTGTTTGCCATTGAGTTAATTGCGATGACGATAAATATTCTAGCGCTAGCAAAGCAATAGCAGTATAATTGGAGTACTATAAGTGTAGTAGAGGGTATTATGATTATGTATAGAGTAAGACACGCACGAGTACAGACATATTCTTATATAATATCTGCGCTTTGTTTAATATTTTTGGGAACATTAAGCATGGGGAACGTAGCTGCGGCCGCACCCGTACCAGTATTCACGAAGCATACCGTAGCAACAAGTGGGTCGGGTCTTTATGGACTCGTCGTGGGCTCGGATGATAATATTTGGTATACGATACCGCAGGCGAATGTCATCGGCAAGTTTATTGTGGCCGATGGTAGTACGGTCGAATATTCGGCGGGAAATCCACAGTCTGTCACATTAGGTCCGGATGGGAATGTTTGGTTTACGGCAGGTCAGCCATCTGGTGATAAGGTGGGTAAGATTACCCCCTCGGGTGTTATCACGGAGTATGACCTAGGTACTCAAAATAGTGTGCTGGGTGGTATTGCCGTGGGTTCAGACGGCAACCTTTGGTTTACTGACAGTACTAGCGACAAGATTAAAAAGATTACTACAAATGGACTTATTGTAGAATACAATGTTCCAACACCTGGTGGTCATCCGGGCGGAATTACGCTGGGTCCAGACGGGAACATGTGGTTTGCGGAGACGGATGGCAATAAAATTGGTAAAATCACCCCTTCAGGTGTTATTACTGAATATGGTGTACCGACTTCTGGTTCAAAGCCAACTCTAATCATCACTGGTCCAGACGGCAACCTTTGGTTTACTCAGCAATTTGCGGGTAAAATTGGCAAGATTACTCCTTCCGGTGTTGTCACAGAATACGCTGTCGTAGCACCCAGCGAACTGATTACTGGAATCACGCTGGGTCCAGACGGCAACCTTTGGTTCGGTGAGTTATTTGGAGATAAGATTGGAAAGATGACGACCGAGGGCGTTGTGACGGAATACGGCGTGCCGAATCCTCCAGCCTCACCCGTAGATATCATCACTGGTCCAGACGGCAACCTTTGGTTTACTGGTTACGCGACAAATGAAATAGTTAGAATTACTAATTTTATGGACGCACCCATAGTGACGCCCACTAATCCAAACACAGGCCCTATTTCTCCGCCTGTCTCCACTGCTGAGTTATTGGCTCCGAATACCGGAGTAGGTGGTGCGCCCTCGATCGGCGGTTTAGCTGGTATCTTGCTGTTCGCGTTGGCTATCGTTACTACTGTGTATGTATGTTACCGTCGTCTCATCAAACACTCCGAATAATAGATTGCATTTAGCCCCAGGCTACGAGAACAAGTTTAGAAATGACACCGCTAATATCTGTAACTTGGTATAAGCTAAAATCTAACTCGATTCGTAGACTAAACTTACAAGGGATTGTATCAGATATCAAATAATAATCTTGACTTCGGTATATCTGTGGGTATAATATATTTTTAATAAAAGCGTTAGCGTGTAGAGGGCAAAAAGAATGGGTACAGGGGCATGTTAAGCATTGTTACTCCGATTAATTATAGAATGAGGCGTCTCATCGGATTAGACCGATCCCATGCTCCTGCTGTAGTATCGAGTATTCTTGCTTTTTTCATATCTATTGCTAGTATATTTCTATTTCTAGCCCCAGCCCATGCAGCCCCTAATCTCGCTCCTGGTACTGATCCAAGTAACTTCGTGACAACATGGAAGACAGATAACGGAGATGGGTCAAGCCCGACATCCATTACAATCCCGACATCTTCTGGAGAGACATACAATTATGATGTTGATTGGGACAACGATGGTATTTTTGAAGAAACAGGAATTACGGGTAATGCTACTCATGATTTTGGCATGGCAGGAACGTACACGGTAAGACTACGAGGTGATTTTCCGCGCATCATCTTTACCTATTATGAGGCGTCAGATGCTGAAAAAGTTATTAGTATTGATCAATGGGGGACTGGCCTGTGGAGCTCCATGAAGCAGGCGTTCTACGGAGCAAAGAATATTAAGAGTAACGCAACAGACCAGCCAAATCTCTCCAATGTTACCGATGTAAGTCTTATGTTTAGGGGGGCGAGCGCTTTTGAGGGTGATTTGTCGCAGTGGGACGTAAGTAATGTGACTAATATGAGCTCCATGTTCGCTGGGGCGTCTGTATTCACTAGCGATTTGTCGCAGTGGGACGTAAGTAATGTGACTGACATGTCCTATATGTTTGGTAACGCTCGTGTGTTTAACAGTGATATATCGCAGTGGGACGTAAGTAATGTGACTAATATGAGTTCTATGTTCACAGGATCTGAAACAGTGTTTAACGGTGACATATCGCAGTGGGATGTAAGTCATGTGACTAATATGTCCTATATGTTCGCTGGTCCTACTTCTTTTAACGGTGACATATCGCAGTGGGATGTAAGTAATGTGACTAATATGCAAGGTATGTTTTATTACAATAACATTTTTAACGGTGACATATCGCAGTGGGATGTAAGTCATGTGACTAATATGGCGGATATGTTTGGTAATGCGGCATCTTTTGACCGGAGCTTGGCCGACTGGAATATCGGCAGTGTGCAATACATACGCAATATGCTATCTAGGGCCGGTCTCTCGGTGGGCAATTACGACGCCACCTTGACAGGCTGGGCCTCGCAGACTGTTGTTCCGGGCTTGGAACTTGGGGCTGCTAATCTTGAGTACTGTTCTTCCCAGACTGCTCGTCAAAAACTCATCGACGAATCGCAGTGGACGATTACAGGAGACAGGTCATGCCACGACACGCTACCGCAAAAGCAAGTCCATGGTGTGGAGTTTTTGACAGATGAGGATAATAAAGTCCTTAAAGTGATGGGGATTGGACTTGTTGGTGTGAATAATGGTGAGTATGTAGAGGCTTTTTCTCGTTCACTCGTCTCTCTCAATGGATCGCCGCTGAAGTTTTGTGCATTTGGTGGTATGACGGCTGCTCAGATGACCGCAAACTATGGTAATCTGTATCCCTCTATTGGTGATAATGTCACAGACGATGCGCCATGTTATGTATTAACTAAAAACGGTGTGGCGATCGACATTACCCTCACTCAAGCCCTTGTCCGTCTCCCTTCTGGATTCGATACCACCGCTCAAGGCACCATCTCGGTAAACGGGTCTCCCGTCTACACCTTTAATCAGCAAACCACTCCTGGTGTTGATGAGCCAACCGCTATTGTCGAAAACAAACCTTTGACTGGTGTTCCAGTGATTCCAAAACGTCCTCATTTTAGTGGCACGGCGGAGCCGGGTGCTACTGTGATCGTGACTGTCCACTCAGACCCAATCTCCTGTGCGGCACTGGCTGACAGTAATGGTAACTGGTCGTGTCAGTTGCCATCTGACCTCGAATCAGGTCAACACACTGTCAACATCCATATTGTTTTGCCTGGCGGCGGCACGCAAGATCTTGGTCCGTACATTGTGACAGTTAACTCTGATGGTGCTAGCGCTCCCATGACAAACACAACGCCACTCGCACCAAACACAGGACTTGCTCGAACGATGCAAGCATTAGCAACTCAATCCCAAGGGCTACTGCTCCTCGCAGTGCTCCTTGTCGCTCTATGTGTTGGTGGCATGGTGGTACGGAGACGGTTCACTCATCGTCACAATACCGCAACTCGTAGATAGGTGTAGATTGCAAGATTAACTTAGAGCGGCTTTTATTATTATTCTGACATGGTAGAGTGGTATGATTTAAATTAGAATTATACCGTGCTACTGCTGGCAGTTTCATACACCATTCTCTCAAAGATGTTATTACTGCTGGCAAGCGTCGTGATGTCTACGAAAGCTGCTGCCGTGACCCCATCGCCATACGTGAAGTCATCATTGTCAATTTCGGTGGCATACACTACCCACATTAACCATGTCTGTATACTTTCAAGATAAAATGTCTTCGTGCGCGCAATGGACTTTACGTTTGCATGCCTTATTCCAAGCTCTTCACTAAGTTCCCGTAGCACGCCATCTACCGGATCCTCTCCATGTTCAAGTCCACCACCTGGGAGGCTCCATGCGTCTTGGTCTTCTTTGACGACGAGAACTCTCCCTTCTTCGTCCTGTATAAGTGCTTTAACTGAAACGCGATAGAAAGTATTGGGGTACATGCAAGTATGATATACGACTTTGTAAATCATTTCTATGTGAGACTCTAGCTATTTGATCAATGCGGTGCGGATGCAGGCTAGAAGGTGTCTATTTTGATTGATTCAAGCGCAGGAAACGTAGAGGGAAGCTCTTCGGCGGTATTGCAGTTTGCAGTGATTTTTATGTAGCCATCTGATAGCTGGAGGTATCCAAGCCCGTTGCCGCTCATGATATCCTGTCCGCCTGAGCTATTGAGGCGCAGCAGGTGCAGGCTATACGTGGCCTTGCCTTTTGTTGTTTGCATGCCTAAGGTAGCGGCTTGCAATTCCTCAACATCAAAGTCACCTGTTTCTGTCAGTGTCTCAAGATTATCTAGATGCTTCTTGTTTTCGTCTACCGTACCTTTTTTATATTCTACAGAAATGAAACACGGACTCACTTTGGTTAGGTCATCATTTCCAAACACTGCCATTGATGTAGCGTTGCTTGGTCCTTTGCGCCATCCCTCTATGTCAATAAAAGAGAACAGTTCCTTTTCGGCGACTTTGGCGGATTCAGGTGAATTGGCAGATTCTTGTGTATTCTTGACAGTAGATATTATTCCTGTGGCGAAAAGTACTGCCACGGCTAGAATCGCAACTACGATCACACATACTGATATACGAAATGTTTTACTTAACTTTAAAGTCATGTTCTAATCAGCTTTCTAATTTGATGGCAGATAATATAACCAGTGCAACATGAAGCTTGTTACCGGCCTTTTTGTTATTCATAGTACAGCAACTATACTATATATAAAGCGAAAGCGCTATGACACTGAATTATACCTGAGATAAGAGTCACCTTAGTTAGCTAGCTCTGGTGTGTTTGAGTGGTTCGGCGGAGGCGGCAATGCCAATTGCCACCGCTATGACGACCGCATTTTTGATAATATATTGCCCTTCTAATGTTGGCACTGCGAACTGTTGCCACACCATGTCGGGTACTAGTAGTATCGGTGAACATACTAGCGCCATGTGAAAAAGAAGCAAGGGGATAACAATACGGGTCAATTTTGGAAATAGGAATAATATACCGATAACACACTCAATTAGCGCTAGGCCATAGAATAATAAATCAAAGTACTGTATGCCAACGGTGCGTGCCGTGAGCGCTTCGGCGAGCGGGCTTGCGGGGCTGAGCCCGATAACTTTAATAAGCCCAAACCAGAAGAATATCAAAAAAATAGAGAATCGTGCTATCGGTATAAAGGTTCGCTTAAAAAATGCAATAATCCTAAGATCTAGTTCTGTAACTTTGATTGTTTGTTTTTTCATAGTTTACTTTTTATTCTACTTCATAAGGCTATTGCTTACTAGGGGTGGGATGATTGTCAATCTTAGCACAGAGAATTACTTGCAAAGCGCAGTGAAGTGGGTGTATTATGGTTATGAATAAAATGTCCAGGTGAACACAAACAAGTGAAAAAAGGAGAGTGGTATGAGGGCTGTAGGCAGATTCTTTTCGGTAATTGCAATAGGTGCGATGCTCGTAGGAATTGTTCCATTTAATCATGTCGGCGCAATCGATGGCGATACTTCATTTCGCAACCATGGGGGCTACGGTATCGACTTCGGCGGTGCGTGGACTGGATCAACAGCAAATCAAATGCAGTCATCAATGAGCGACGCAGATGATGTTGGTGTGGGCTGGGTTAGATTAAATGCTTTTTGGTCGACTATTCAGGCGAGTAGTAGCTCCTCGTATGATTGGAGCAGTTTAGACCAGGCGGTTGCAGCTGCAAAAGCGCACAATAAGCAGATTTTGCTGCTACCACATACAACTCCAGAGTGGGCACGACCTGCCGGTGCCCCAACAGGCTTCGCTGGGGATAAGTATGCACCGGCAAATGTGAATGATTATGCGACATTTTTTTCTAAACTTGTTGAACGGTATGCTCCTCAGGGTGTACTCGATTACGAGGTATGGAACGAGCCAAATATCAGTAATTTCTGGAAAGATAGTGTTGCGAACCCAAATCCAAACCCTGTGAGATATACTCAACTTTTACAGGCTGCGGCGTCTGCTGGGCGCGCACAGAATAGTTCAATCAATATCGTATCGGGCGGTATGTCACCAGCGGCGGATTCACCAAACTCTGTGGCACCTCGTACGTTTCTGGAGGCCATATATGCAAATGGTGGCCAAAGCTCATTCGATGCCGTAGGCTTTCATCCCTATAGCGTTCCTGCGATGCCATCTGCGCCATATGAATGGAATGCCTGGCAGCAGATGAATGAAACCTCATTTGATAATGGCAACATCACACAAGCGAGTCTTCGAGGGATTATGACTTCACATAATGATGTCTCAAAAAAGATATGGATAACTGAGTACGGCGCGCCAACAAGTGGCAGCGGAGACACTTTCACTGAAGCACAGCAGCAGAATATGTTCCAGGAGGCAATTAATCTTCATAAGACGTATGACTGGGTTGGTCCAATGTTCCTTTATACTATGTATGATTTTCAACCAAATGGCGCTTCGTCTGACAGGGAAGATTATTTCGGGCTAAAGCGCTCCGATGGAAGTAGTAAACCAGCGTTTACGTCTATAAAGGCGTTAATAGAGGATACGATACCCCCAGTGGTTGGCAACTACCACACCCTTCCCGTAAAGGATGGTTTTCGAATACAGCCTGATGTCTCAGATAACGTTGGTGTGATCCGGATCGACATCTTAGTTGACGGTGTAGTTGTGCGATCGGTTGACGCAAGTACAGTAAGCCATGTTGTGTATTTGGATCAGTACACGCCAGGCTCACATACGTATAGTGTAGTTGCCTACGATGCTGCTGGTAATAGTACAACCGGTGCACCGGTGAGCTTTACTGTTCCTGCTGTTGGTGCAGAAGATGGAAATACTTCGAACGGCAATGGTGCAAATACGGAATCTGCAGGTGGCTCGAGTCAGTCTATAGGTGCACCAAATACTGGCTGGTCACCTGCTACTAGGGGTAGTAGCGGCTGGCTATGGATCTTTGGTGCGGTTGTCTTGGTCGGGGCATTTTACCTATTTCGTAAGCCTATTAGTGTCTACGCCCACAACTATAGACTCCGCCGTTAAGTTGGGTATTTATGCCTAAAATAATTTCGACGAGCCATAGAAAGAATAGCCAGTAGCGGACAGGTTTACGGCGAAATACTGTGAAGTTGTAGTTAAAATCTATCGAGAGATCAACCTACATCAATTGCCTGTATAGATAATTTGCAACCGCAGCTGTCTCTGCCTGCATTTCTCGTAAGGTACTTCCAGGAGTAAGTGGTGGCTTTAGGCTACGAATCATATAATATCCAACTGTTGCAGCGAGTAATTCTACGCTCATATCTTCGTACCAGGGCGATACGTCTACTCCTTTACGGGCCATATCGAGGAGAAACTCTGTTGCACCAAACTTTGCCGGTGCATAGGAAGCCCAGTTCCAATCAACAAACTTTACCTCGCCTGCTTGTCTATTATAGGCAATATTATCGCTACGCACGTCGCAGTGATTCAGGCAGTCGTTCGGTAACTCAGCGAGCCTAGCCGTCTGCTTCTTTAGATGCTTCAGAGCTACATCATCATGTAGCGTTTCTACCATTTGAATATTCATAGGTAGAAGATGATCATCATTCTTTTCTTGAAACCTCGTGTATCTATCTATTAATTGAGTTCTTAATTCGGGATCAACAAGAAGCGGTGCTATGCCTTCATACTTTGCAATTTCATCACGAAAGAATGGCTGTAGGGATAGTTTTTCTGTTAATTCTTCTGGTAATTCCGTTGTTTCTAACTGTTTTGTGGCATCAATAACAGCCTGAATGTACTTCGTTCTCGTGATCTTATCATCTGGCAAAGTCCATTCCCAGCCGTCTTCTTTTTTATAGCTTGGCAATAGGAGTAGATGGCCGTTTAAGTGAAGTTCTGCCCATTCAGGAGTAATGGTGATGCCGTGCTTTATAAATTCATTGACTAATTGGTAATCCTTCTTAATCCAGCCAAGCTCGATCGCGCCTTCATCGGGCAGTACTTCTGTATCTACCTCTTTTGCAAAAACCGATTTCCCATCAATATCAATGATTGCCCGACGATTACGAGAATACCCGCCTTGAACAGAATGAATAACGATATGACTACCAGCATATCTTTTGGCTATAAAGTTGTTCGCTTTGTGCGTAGTAGTTGTGTCTATTCGTTCTGGCATATCTCTATGATAGCAAAAAGCCTCCAGCTGGAGGCTAAGATTCAGAACATATCGGCTTGGTGCGGCGTTATATGTGAAATTAGAACTAGTTTACGCGATAATTCTCTTTGCTGATGGGTCACTAGGTGCCTTGATCGTCAGCCCGGTTGTTGGCTCAAGGATCTCAACAACTGTATTGTTTCTTGTGCCTGGGTGAATTACTACATAGTCGCCAGCACTGAGAATTACATCTACATCATCGATGGTCGCACGAGTCTTTCCGGTGAGTATAAACGTACACTCGATAATATCTGATTCTTTTGTGGGATGATCGGTAAGACCTACGTCATACTCCCAGTATTTGATTTCGACGTCATTGTTTTTGCGTGGAAGAGTATCTTTGAATTTGCCAACAATCCAGCCTCGATTAGGCTCGTTTAGCCCGTCCTCTCGATATGAGCCAACGTAGTATTTTTCATTCATATAATATAAGTATAGCAATTTCGATGTGCCATAGAAATGGTACGGTATTATATATGAAATTAGAACTGTGCTGCGTGCCTAATGTAGGGCCTAAAGTCAACAGTGCTCGCTATCTTTAGGTTGTCGATTGTGCTTATTGGTATCCACTCGGCAATTTCCGCATGCCTCCTTTCTTCTTCGTCAAATCCATCCGTTGATAGTTCGCCGCCCTGGAGTATACATGAGTAATATATCAACACACTGTGATATGATTCTTTGCTTCCATGAGCCGCATGAAAGAAGCTATTCTCAACGCCTACTACCCTAGGGTCGTTGACGTCTAGGCCTGTCTCTTCTTTTACTTCACGCACAACCGCAGTCTTTAAGTCTTCACCTAGATTCACGCCTCCGCCAGGTAGGGTATATTTATCGTCAAATTGTTTTGACATCAATACCTTATTGTTTTTTATGACAATACCATAGGTGGCTGGGCGCCATTGAAGTTCTGAAGTTGCAATTTCGTATTTATTTCCTTCGATATCGAGACAGGTAGTCGTATTTGTCATATTATCAATCATATCAAAATAAATAGACTTCAAGTAAAGTCTATTTAAGCATAAGTATTATGGTACGGTGTTATATCTGAAATAAGAAAATCAATTTGCCATGCAAAGAGTCTGTATTAGAGTTGGCTCATCCTTAAGTAAACTGGTATGCTTATGCTTAATGCGTACTAAGTATTTATTGATAGCGATCGTCTCACTGTCGGCAGTTTTAGGAGGGGGCACGTTTGCACATGCATCGACCAAGGATAAAATTAATATCTATGTCAATGAAGCGGTTGAACAATCTAAGATTCCTGGCATAGAGATGACTGTTATTCAAGATGGTGTACTAAAGCCATCTAAGTCATATGGTAATTTGAAGGCTGATAACATTATGCCGATAGGCTCCATAAGTAAACCACTCACTTCGTATGCAATTATGAAGCTAGTCGAGGGCAATAAACTTAAGTTAGATGATAAGTTGTCAAGTTATATTTCAGAGCTTAACCTGACACATGAAGGTAGTAAATCCGATGTTACTGTCAGGCAACTACTTAATCACACAAGTGGCTTATCTACCGCAGAAGGCAGAAGGCTTATTGGTACTAACGATAATTCAGTTTATAGGCATGCCATGAGACTTAGTAATGCTCAGCTCATGCACCAGCCCGGAACAACATTTGAATACAGTAACGCTAATTACGCCATTTTAGGTGCATTAATTGAGAAGGTGAGTAATCAATCATACGCCGATTTTATGCACAAGAACGTATTTATGCCATTGGGAATGTATAGTACGTCGGCTGACGTGTCTGTGACTCAATCAACGAATTTCACATCAGGTTATCAGTCTTGGTTTGGCTTCAATGTACCTTCAACTATCAAGTATAATCCTGGAGGTGCTCCGTACGGCTATGTCGCATCAACTGCACACGATCTTGGAACTTTTCTCATAGCTCAGTTAAATACATCTGACAAATTGATCAGAGAAACTCAAGAAAGCAGCACTGTGATTGACCAGGCGAGCAAAACATATTACGGCCTTGGATGGGTTCTGCGAGAGCAAGAGGGAAGAAATATAATTCTACATGCAGGTGATAATGCTGACTATAGTTCGTTTATGCAGCTTGATTTGAATAAAGGTAATGGTGTAGTAGTAATGATTAATAGGAACCACTATCTAGAGCCAACATATTCTATAGACATTGGGCTTGGAATATTAAATATTATTAATAACGGCAAATCTGGTGGCATCGGGGAATCGGGCGGTATGATTCGGCTCATAGGAGCATTCGTCGTGCTACTTTCGATTGCGTTACTAGTTTTCTATGCAGCGAAACCGACTTATAGAGGTAAAAAGCGGAAAGCACTCATTATTCTAGCAGTAATATTCTGCTTCGTTGCTTTATTGTTGCCAGTGACATTATTAAAGCTAATCGAGGCTACCTTAATGGTCGCATTCATGAATGCTCCCGACGTAACGATTGCAGTGCTATTTTTAGAACTTCTCTTAGTGGTCTTCGTGTTATTGGTTAGCTTTTACGAGTATCGCTTCAAGATGTTAAGTATAAAAAATAGGTAAATACCAAATAATTTCGATGTGCCATAGAAATGGTACGGCGTTATATGTGAAATTAGAACGGAGCTAGCTGCTACTGCGTGTTTATTCGAGTCAAGAATATGAAAGCGGACGCCACCGACTAATGTCGATGACGCCCGTGCTCCCATTGTTGCTACTCGATGGTGTTCACTCGAACGCATTCACTAGGAAGCGCTTAAAGAACCCGCAACTCAGTTTGGTGTTGAAGTCCTGAGCGTCCGCGAGTGATGGTCCTGTGACCGTAATGTTCTGTGCGTAGAGAGGTACCTGTTTACGGTAGTAGAGATGTTGGGTCGGAAATGTGCGCTCGACCGTAGCGACGAAGCCAGTTGCTGCATTCTCGTAGTAGCCGGCTCGAGCCTTGGTTGGTGCACTGCTGAAACGCTTGATTTCGGCTTGAGCGATGGAAACATCTATCTCGTTGAGTTTTTGAGGAACATGTGCGAGGTAGCCATCGAACCTCAGGACGAACAGGTCTTTCTGGTGAACGATCTCGAGCATTGCGCCGATTGCATTCAGATAGGTCTGGCCGTACGCCTCAAAGTACTCGTCGAATGTTTCGGGCGCGACAAGGTCACATCCATCGCCCTCGAAAGTTTCTTTTGCGAAGTTGGTGAAGAGCTTCTCGGCATTGTCGTGCGTGACAAACAGGTGCGTGAACATTGCGAGCTCCTTGCTCTCTGCTAGATAGAAGAAGTAGGTACTCACCGTAGCAGAAACGGAGAGCTGCATAACTACATCACTATAGAATAGGCATACAGCTCTCAGCTTCATGATTTTAAGGAACGTATGTATTTAATCACATTATTTGACATAAGTCAATTCACATGGAAGCGGGGGAATAAAAAGACTTCCGAAGAGGTCTCTCAATTGCGCTTAAGCTTTGGTACAGTGTTATATGTGAAATAAGAAATGAACTACGATCTGCTATGATTTAACTATGCAACGTCTCATTGTTATTCGTGGAAATTCAGGGAGTGGTAAATCTACCGTTGCCAAGCAATTGCAGCATCATATGGGCTATCGAACAATGCTAATCCCGCAGGATGTTGTTCGACGAGAAATATTACGAGTACAAGATATCGACGATAATCCGAGCATTCAGCTAGTATACGACCTTGCTATGTATGGAAGCAATATTGGATATGATGTAATCGTTGAAGGAATCTTCGTGAATGAGCGTTATGGAAATATGCTAAGAAAACTAATTAATGATTTTCCAGGCGAATCATATGTGTATTATTTTGATGTTCCTATAGAAGTAACGCTGCAGAGACACTCTTCAAAACCGAATGCGCATGAATTTGGCGAAAGAGAGTTACGAGAATGGTACATCGAGAAAGATTATCTTAGTACAACGAATGAAAGAATGATCTTAGCTGGCATGGATCAAGATCAGATTCTTCAAATGTTCGTAAATGATATGCAGTTAGTTGATTTTAACGAAAGCAGGTGATGATTCCATTACCTATGTAGTGTTCGAACTCTTTAACAGATAGGCTCATAAAATGGTCTAAAAGATCGAACTGATTTCAATCTGTTATTTAGAAATGGTACCCCGGGTTGGAATCGAACCAACGGCCAAAAGCTTAGAAGTCTCTTGCTCTATCCACTGAGCTACCGGGGCGCAAGTAGAATTATATCTACTTTTTGGCTTTTTTACCAATCTTACCAAGATGGGTGTGCTGAAACCCTTCGCCGTGCTTGAGTCCAAAGCCTAGTGCGCGGTCTACGCATATGTGAAATAGCCATATTAATATTGCGAAAAGCAATATGCTATCTACGGGGTATGGTCGTGCGCTATCTGCGGCGGTATGACCTGTCGTAAGTATGTAGATTATTGTAAGTAGTGCTGGTCCGATAAAGCTATGTACGATATTGTAGGTGATCGAGCCGACATGCGAGTTAACTAGGTAACCGATCATACTGACATCGAAGAGTGGGAAGAGTACGATAAGCCACCACCAGTCGAAGTGTCCGATTGCTACAAAAAAGACCGCTACAAGTACAGCTGCAAATAAATATTCTAATTTAACAATGTATCGACTAAACGATGAGATATTCATATATAGTCAAGTATACCATAAGCGATATAGACATAGAAATACGTCGACCGCTAAGTGTCGACGTATTTCTATGGGGCGAATGATGGGGATTGAACCCACTACCTCCGGAACCACAACCCGGCGCTCTAACCAAATGAGCTACATTCGCCATACAAGGCCTAGAAGCAAGTATAGCAAAGTTTGTTTGGTATTTCCAGAGGTAAGTAACTATTTGAACGGGTTGTACTGACGAGAGGATGGCTCTTGAAAGGCGATCTTTTGTTGGGGTGCGTCACCCAATCCGGGATTTCTAGTTTGTCGATCGTGTGCGCCAGTAGCTGCGTCGGGCGCGCTACCGGTGATGTTGAATTTCTGTCGATCATGACGATGCCTGAAACGGTCACTGCCTGTAGGAGTGTCCGTACTTAGTGGTGCGAAGCGCCTTTTTCGTGCGATGCGATCCTCATGGTTTTTTAGAGTAATTGCACGGCGTAACTCTTTGTCTTGTCCTGCTGCACCGACAAGCGAATCTCTGTATCGGCTAATGCTTGGCTTGTCTTTTGCGGCAGATGCCAATGATGCTTTTTGTGCTGCGCGACGAAGCAGCTCTTCGTGAACAGATAGTCCGCTTCCGAGTGTTGACTGGTCGATAAATGTAACTACCTTACTTGGTGTTGTCGGCTGCGTAGTGTGATGAAATGATTTAGCAGCGATGTCCTTGTTGGCATCGGCTTCATTGTCCATCATGCGGTGTACTATATTATCTGCCATGGCTGCTACGCTCTAGTGAGTATGTTCTGCGGCCTCGGCCTCGGCTTTAGTTTCGTGTACCGTGCCCCTAGGATGTTCACCTGGAGCGTAAATAGAATAGAGTTTGAGCGGAATATCACCAGTGTTGGTGATGTTGTGCCATGTGCCAGCAGGAACGAAAATTGCAAAGTCGTCCTCTGCATTTGCCTCAAAGTCGAGCTCGTTTTCGTTTGGTCCCATCTGTACAAAGCCAGTCCCTTCCTCGACTCGGAGAAACTGATCATGATCATCGTGCACTTCTAGTCCTATGTCATCACCGGGCTCAATAGCCATGACGGTGAGCTGAAGGTTTGCACCTGTCCAGAGTGCTGTACGAAACGTGCTGTTTTCTACGGTTGCTTCTTGAATATCAACGACATATGGGTCGTCTCCGTGGTCTGTCATATAGTCGCTCCTTTCTAAGTAACTGCTTACTCTTTATATTGTAGCATTTGTGCGGTATAATCAACTAGAACATTTGATGTGCGGGCGTCGTATAATGGCTAATATGCCTGCCTTCCAAGCAAGCGATGAGAGTTCGATTCTCTCCGCCCGCACCAAAGAAAAAAGTCGTATCCTAGGATACGACTTTTTTCTTTGACGAGTGACTGAAGACAGGAGGCGAATCGATCATACTTTCTCTATTGCCCTACAATTACTCTCAGCTCACTTTTTTGCTATGATACGACTATGACAAACCCACACGAATTAACATGGAGCCATGCCGTAGATAACGGTGATTTCGATATTGCTGACGAGACGACAGCAAAGCACTCGCAAGAGTCTGATCAAGCGCTACCGGAGCAAAAGATTGCTAGTGGTACCGCCCAGCAGCGTGCGATTCTTGCGAGCGCAGCATACTGGGGTGTTGATTACGGCTCTCTTCCGTTTGGTCGTATGGAGCCGTAAGGAGCTAGATCTCTCTTACGGTATCGATCTGAGCGCCTAGGCTATTGAGGCGAGAGGCTAGCTCTTCGTAGCCTCGATTGATAGAATACACATCTCGGAGCGTCGACACGCCAGGGGCTGCAAGCATGGCAAGTAGGATGACTACAGACGGGCGTAATGCTGGCGGGGCCACTACGTCGGCTGGCTTCCACTTGGTAGGACCGTTGATGTAGATGCGGTGCGGGTCGAGCAATTCTACGTCAGCATTGAGCTTCGAGAGCTCGTTGAAATAGATTGCACGTCGCTCGTATGGCCAGTCATGTATAAGAGTACGACCTTTTGCGGTTGTCGCGATCAGGCCAAGGAACGGTAGATTGTCCATGTTGATACCTGGGAATGGCAAAGGGTGGATCTTGTCTATTGGTGCCTTGAGCTTCGAGTGCTTTAAGCTAATGTCGACAAGACGCGTATAGCCGTTTTGTGCCGAGTATTCTTCGCTAAGCTCATATTTGAGACCCATCTCTGAGAGAGTAGCAAGCTCAATCTCGAGGAATTCAATAGGTGCTCGCTGAATGGTGATTTCGCTATCGGTGACGATACCTGCAGCGATGAAGCTCATGGCTTCTATAGGATCTTCGCTTGGGTGGTATTCGACATCTTGCTCGATGTGTTTCACTCCGCGGATTTTGAGTGTGGTTGTGCCAATGCCTTCAATTTCCACACCGAGTAACTGTAGGAAGAAGCATACATCCTGCACCATGTAGTTGGGGCTGGCGTTGCGAATTGTCACTTCACCTTCGTGTAGTGCGGCAGCCATGATGACGTTTTCTGTGACGGTATCGCCGCGCTCGGTGAGCAGGATTGTATTGTTTACGATATGTGGCTTGGAGATGGCATGGTAGTAATCGGTCGTAGCTTCTACGTCCAGACCAAACGCGCGAAGACCCGTCATGTGCGGCTCTACTGTGCGAGTACCTAGGTTGCAGCCACCAGCAAACGGCAGCTTGAAATCAGAGTACTGATGAAGCAACGGGCCGAGGAACATGATGATGGTGCGGGTGCGCTTCGCAGCATTGATGTCCATGTTTTCGAGCTGTAGCTTGGCGGGGGGTTGGATTTCGAGGTCATTGTCGTCGTTTATCCAGCGTACTTTTACGCCGATACTCTGCAGTACTTCGATGATGCGGTTTACTTCCTCGATGCGGGCGACATGGCGAAGAGTCGTCTTGCCTTTGTTGAGTAGTGCTGCACAGAGTAGCGCGACAGAGGCGTTTTTACTGCTTTTTACTCGTATGGATCCACTGAGTTTACCGCCACCGTGTACGCGGAAATTTATTTTTCCGGTGCTATTGAGGGTCATGATGTCGTGGGAGAGTACATCACTAATTCGCGCTATCATCTCTAGGCTGATGTTTTGGCCGCCTTTTTCGATACGATTGATCGCACTCTGGCTTGTGCCTAGTGCTGTTGCAAGCTGCGTTTGTGTATAGCCGCGACGAATACGACTCTCTTGGATTAGGTTGCCGATTTTTTGCTTATAATACTCTGTGCTCATAAATACCAATTTATATCATCTATGATATACTGTCAATTATTTTATTAAACGTGTCCACCGGCTAGTGCCAATATGACACCCACGGCAGCACACACCTGTCCGATTACCCAGAAACGCATCGTGATTTTCTCCTTTGGCCAATCCTGTGCGTTGAAGTGATGATGAATAGGCGCGGCTATGAATACTTTGCGATGGAAGAAGCGTTTCGATACGATTTGGATTAAGCTGGAGCCTGCTTCTGCGACAAATACCAGTCCGATGATAGGCAAGAGGAACAGGGAATTTGTGAGCATTGCGATGACACCAAGCGCCGTACCAAGAGAGAAAGACCCCACATCCCCCATCTGGAATCTGGCGGGAGGTATGTTGAACCAGAGGTAGGCGAGTAGCGCACCGATGATCGTGAGACATAGTGCGGCAATACCGAAGTTGCCCTGCAAGAGCGCAATCACGGCAAACGCGCCAAATGCACTAGTGAGTAGACCACCTGAGAGACCGTCCATGCCATCACTAATATTGACGGCGTTACCGGTACTTACGACTACAAGGATAAATAGAGGGATAAGCCATAGGCCTAAAGTGATATCTCCGACAAAAGGCACCTGTACTGAGGTGTAGCCAAGCTTGTAATAGAAAAACCATGCACCGATAGCCGCAACGGTGGCGATCATGGCGAATTTGATTGGGGCGCGTAAACCTGCAACCCCTTCTCCTTTGCCGCGTACGTTTAAGACGTCGTCTATCAGCCCGACGAGTCCACCGCCAAGTAACGCTGCGAGGGGCAGCCATGTCTGCTCTCGATCGAGATTAAACACTACTGTGACGATCGTGACGGCGAGAATAATGATGATACCCGCCATGGTTGGAAAATTGCGTTTTCGTTTGCGCAGCTTGGCGATAATTTCAAGTACTTCACCGGTGGTAGAGGTGGAGCGCGAACGCTTCCAGAATTTGTAGCGGTACGCAAAAAAAGTGTACACAGGAGTGAGTGCCATAGCGATACAAAACGCCAAAAAGCTTAGTAGGAATGTCCATGTGATTTCTTGGATGAGCTGCTGGGGTATATCCATATATGTATATCGTGGTGGTTAAATGATACTCGCTACTACTTTAGCGAAACTTCAATACTTACTATACCATACCTCGATGTCGTGAGTTTTGGTTTTTGGAAGATATGTTTTATGATGAGGGTATTATGAATACTCAGCCAAAACTAGTGATCGTGAGAGGGGTGCCAGGGAGCGGTAAGTCATACATTGCGACGACGCTTGCCGCCGAACTCGGGCGGGATATGGTATGTATGCTTGATCCCGACACGGTAGATCTAGATGGGGACGTGAAGTATCGCCAACTCGCAAGTCAATTGGCCAGTGAAGGTGTAGACGAGAAGTTTCACCTATACCGCTATCTGCGTGCGCAGGCCTACGAAGCGATCGAGCGGGGTAAGGTCTTGCTGTGGAATCAGCCATTTATTGATCTCAAGGGTTTCGAAATCACTGTCAATCGGCTCAAAGATTACGCCGCAGAGCAGGGGCGAGAGTTGCCTGTACTAGTGGTGGAGGTACAGGTGCCTGAGAATACTGCTCGTGCACGCGTCAAGAAGCGCAAGCAAGACGGAGGACATGGCCCGACGAATGAAGTACTGGAGCGATTTCTGCGTGAATATCGCAGCTTTGCAGATGCTGGCTACGATACATGCCTAGTGGATGGCGAAGGTGACGTGACGGCTTCTGTCGTGCAAATCGTGGCTCGTATAGACCAGCTGAATAGCTAGCATCCTAACAGATGATATAATAGTCTGCAGACAGAAGGAGTATTACTCATGAGTGATGATATCGTATTTACTTATATTGAAGCAGAAGAGAAGCGCCAACGCGAAGGGCTGGAGTTGATCCCTAGTGAAAACTACGTGTCGCAGGATGTACTACGCGCACTTGGTAGTGTGCTGACAAACAAGTATTCTGAAGGCTATCCGGGCAAGCGCTACTATGGCGGACAGGAGTGGACGGACAAGATAGAACAGCTTGCGATAGACCGAGCCAAGCAGCTTTTTGGTGCCGACCACGCAAATGTCCAGCCACACAGCGGTGCGCCAGCAAACGAGGCTGTGTATCATGCATGGCTTGAGCCGGGTGACACAGTGCTTGCTATGGATCTGAGTCATGGCGGACATCTCACGCATGGTGCGCCAGTGACGCGCAGTGCACAGCTCTATAATTTCGTACGCTATAAGATGAAAAACATCGAGACGGGTGAAATCGATTATGATCAGCTACGCGCGCTTGCGCTTGAGCATAAGCCAAAGATCGTGCTCGCTGGATTTTCTGGCTACCCTCGAGAGCTTGACTACGAGAAGTTCGCGGCTATCGGCAACGAGGTAGGTGCGCTACTGATGGCAGATATGGCGCATATCGCCGGCCTGATCGCTGGCGGTGTCGCCAAAAATCCTTTTGATTATGGCTTCCATGTCATCACTACCACTACCCACAAGACACTTCGTGGCCCACGGGGCGGTCTAATACTGAGCAAAGGTGTAGTAGGTAATCCACTCAAGAAGCCCGAGAAGACACTCGAAAACATTCCGACACTCATCGATCGTGCAATCTTCCCAGGCACGCAGGGTGGCCCTCATATGCATGTGATAGCTGCCAAGGCTGTAGCTTTCGGTGAGGCATTGCAACCCGAATTCAAAGAATATGCTGCACAAATACTCAAAAATGCTAGTGTACTAGCAGATGAACTGCAAAAACGCGGCTTTATACTCGTGACAGGCGGCACTAGCAACCACCTGATTCTCGCGGATGTATACAAAAGCTTCGGCATCAACGGCAAAGAAGCAGAAATCGCGCTCGACAAGATAGGATTGACTCTCAACGCGAACTCGGTGCCGGATGACCCATTACCACCGTTTAAGCCAAGTGGTATACGACTGGGTACGCCTGCGCTGACTGCTCGTGGGCTTAAGGAGGAGCATATGGGACGGATAGCGGAGTGGATGAGACTGGCAGTGGATGCGCACAGTAGCGATACTCTGCTTGCTAAATTCAAGCAAGAAACGATGGATTTTATGAAACGCTTTAAGTATTAAGGGTAAATATGATTATTTACCGATATCCCTCAGGAGTAAGGGCTAAATAAAAAACCAGTCACATTTAAATGTGACTGGTTTTTTATTATTGTGTAGCGGTGACTAGAACGTCCCTGCCGCAATGGCTGTGCCTGCTGCGCATGTGCCTGCTGCAGTTGGCTCACCATAGGACTTTGTGACGGCTGCATTAGTACTGAAGTTCCAGTATGTTACGCGGCCACCTGTTCCAGCGGTTCCACTACAAGGCATGATATAGACAGTTCCAGGCGCGGGAGGTGCTGCTGTAATCGCAGTTGCTACGATCGTAATACCTGAACCTGTGAGGCTCGACTCTTTGTTCGCCGAAAAGCCAGATGCATCCTGCGGGTAGCTTGATGCTAGGGAATTGGCTGCTTCAGCTTTTTTGACAATTGTATTTGCAGCAGACTCGGAAGAGGAAGTCTTGCCGCGATTTTGTACACCGTTGAACGCTACTATTGTGATAGCGGCTAGGATACCGATGACTACGATTACGATCAAGAGCTCAACGATAGTGAAACCCTTTTGATCTTTTAATGTTTGAAGACTCATTTTTGTTAGTTGCCCCCTAATTTAGTTTCTTTTATGTAGGTAGTATATTATAAGCTTTCTAAAAGCGCAAGCATTTTGCTGGCTATGCTATCTCTAGTGGTTCTTGCTCTATATTGATACGAAAACGATCTTGCACGGCTTGAGTTATCTCTGTACGCGCAAGGGATAGATCGAGGTAGCCTGTGGCTGATTCGTTGATGAGAACGAGCGCATTTGCAGGATTGACACGCATGCCATGAAGTAGCTGGCCCTTGAAGCCGCATTGTTCAATAAGCCAGCCAGAGGGGACTTTGTGGCGGCCGTCGCCCATCTCATAGTGGGGAGCATCTGGATAGTCCTGTAGTAGTTCATCGAGCTGCCACTGCTCTATGATGGCGTTTTTGAAAAATGATCCAGAGTTTGGCTTCTCGACTGGATTTGGCAGCTTCTCGTGACGTATCGCTATGACTGCTTCGCGAATGGCTTTTGCGGTGTAGATGGTGATGTTGTGCTCGTCGAAATAATCTTGGACACCTTTGTAGAATGGCGGCTCGGGTGCTGCTTTGTAGAGCTGCAGGGTGATAGAAGTGATGATGTAGCGACCCTGTGCTTCTGTGCGGAAGATGCTGTCGCGGTAAGTGAACTTACATTCTTCGTTTGTGAGGGTTACTACTTGGTTTGCCGTAGTGTCGTATGCCTCAAGGGATACCAGAGTGTCGGCTATCTCTTGGCCATAGGCGCCGATGTTTTGTACGGGTGCGGCACCACAGTAACTTGGTATGTCGGACATGGCTTCGATGCCGATGAGCCCTTTGTCTACGGTCTGAGCTACTACTTCGTCCCAGATTTCGCCGGCTCCCAGCTTGATAGTCACAGTAGTGTAATCTTCTGAGATGATCTCGAACCCTGGTATGCGAACACGGATGATAAGTCCGGTGTACTCGTCGTCGCGGGCGATGACGTTACTTCCGCTACCTAAGATGAAGAATGGTATACCTTTCGTCTTAGCGTTTGTGATGACCTGAGAAAGTTCATCGACAGTAGTGACGTCTGCCATGAAGCGAGTAGTACCGCCCATTTTCATAGATAGATAGTTTTTGAGGGGAATGTTTGTGTGCACGTTCATATGCAGACTATTATAGCGCACATGCTAGGATGTGGTACAATATGTACTAGTCAAAAAGACTTATGCGCACCCGTAGCTCAGTGGATTAGAGCACTGGTCTTCGGAACCAGGTGTCGTACGTTCGAATCGTACCGGGTGTACCATAGAAAAAAGACCAGCGAATGTGACTGGTCTTTTTTCTATTGTACCTTGTGTAGCGAGCTACAGTACTGTGATGTTTGTGAGGTCGAGGGTGCGTTGTTGGCGAATGTACTCGCGTGCCCAGGCGTTCGCCGTGTTTCTGCTGGCGGATATAGTGGTATCGCCGAATTGCCCCTGGTCACCCTTGCCCCAGCATGCGATTTTACCATTGGCGATGGCGCAGGTGCTGGCATCGCCGGCAGAAATCTTATAGGCGTGGTTGGTGTCGAGGTAGCCTGCAACCTTGGTAATTAAACGAGAGTCGGCAACTGATGCTGAAGTGGTACCAATGCCAAGCTGCCCTGACGCATTCGCACCCCAGCAGTGAGTATCTCCGTTTGCGATGGCGCAAGCGTGGTTTGTACCGGCAGTGATCGTGGTCGTGGCTTTCCAGCTGACGGTCTGACCACTGAGCGTGCTGATGACATTGGCGGGTGTGTAGTTGGCCGTATTCGGCGTTGCAATTGGGGTTGTATAGTTACGGCCTAATTGCCCGACGTCATTGCGTCCCCAGCATTTAGTGACGTTGTTGACTGCGCCACAGGCAAACTCTCCACCCGCGTCGATGTCTGTCCAGCCGTTTTGGAGTTCAAATGGTATTCGCTGGGCAGTGGTTCGCGATGTTACATTGCCTGCTCCAAGTTGTCCGCGGTCGTTCGCACCCCAGCAGTAGGCGTAGGCATTGGCAATGGCGCAGGTGAATTGGTCGCCGGTAGTGATCTTAGTGGGTATGTCTCCTCCAAGGCCGCTGACGGCTTGGGCAGTGACTTGGTTGGCGGTTGATGCGCCGGTGCCAAGTTGCCCGACGTTGTTGCGTCCCCAACAGAATGCTTGAGCATCAGCGATGGCGCAGGTATGGTATGCACCGGCATCGATCGAGGTGACTTTGCGATTTCCCAGGCCTTGAACGGCAACGGGAGTGTTGGAGTAGTTTCCTTGCTGGCCATTACCTAGCTGACCATAGTAGTTATCACCCCAGCAGTAGGCAGCACCACCAATAACACCACAGGAGTGCTGATCGCCAGTGGCTACCTGGCTAGCTGCCTTCGGTTTTGTGACATTAACAATGCCGTAAGGCTGCGGACGACGTACGATGTCGCCCACGCCGAGCTGGCCTCGGTCATTGAGTCCCCAGCAGTAGATGTAGCCGTTGGCGATAGCGCAGGAGTGTGACTTACCACTTGCGATGCTAGTGGCAGCTTCGCCGGAGCTGAGGCCAATATTTGAGGATTTTGTAGGGCTTGAGGTAGTAGTGCCATTGCCCAGTGCACCAGACGTGTTCGTGCCCTCGCAGAATTGTGAGCCATTGGCAACCACGCAGCCGTGGAAGAAGCCGGCTGCGACGTCTGTAATGGCGTCGGTGCTAGCGGTGCCGAAGGTGAGCTGGATAGGGGATACGGTGTTGTACGTGCCATCACCCCAGCAGTAGGCGTCACCATCTCCATAGGCGCAGTAAATGTGGTCTGCAATAGTGTCGGTGCCTTCTACATTGACCCCGTATAGCGCGGAGCCGGGGCCGTTTGATGTCTTGTAAACGTTCATGGTGCTTGCAACCCCGTAGTCCCCACCGTTGCCAGGACGCGCACCCCAGCAGTAGAGCTCGCCGTTGGCTACGAAACAGGAGGTGGATTCGCCAGCGCTGAAGTTGGTGGCTTTGATGCTCGAGCCATCGTTGCGCCACCCACGTGTCGAAGTGGTGTTGCCATTTTGCTCGTTGCCAAGAATAGTAGCGATAATATACCTATCACCCCAGCAGAAGACGCGTGCATTGACGAGAGTACAGGCATAATATGCACCGTTATCGACATCTGTTGGGCGGGTATTGAAGAGCTGGCTTTGATTGACAAACATTTGCACCTCGCTACTTTCGTTGCTGGTGTCATAGCCGAAGACGCGTCGGTTCTCAGTGGAGCCAGCATTGACATTGGCTGGCCAGCCAGTTGTAAAGAATGCCTTGTCTTCAATTCTCCAGCCTCCGACGCAGTTGCCAAAAATCCATAAGTTACACACAACGACTGGGCGGCCAAGTTGTCCATAGTCGTTGCCACCTGTGCAGAAGATTTTGATTTGATTCAGCGTGCAGCCAAACTGCGTGGCGAACGTGCCGGAGGTGCCTGGTGATGCTTTCTGAATATAGCCTGACATGCCCGGTACGAAGACGGGCTCGATTGAGTTTTGGTAAGTAGTGGTGTTGTTGTTGCCAAGCTGTCCCATGTCTCCTCGCCCCCAGCAGTACTGCTTGCCTTCGGTGACGGCGCAGCTGTTGAAGTAGCCAGCTCGTACATCTGTGATACGTTTACCCGACAAACCGCCGGTGCTTATGAGGGTTGGCGTCAGGACGTTACTCGCACTTACGCCTGTGTTGAGCTGGTTCTGATTACGCGAGCCGGAGCAATATAGGAGCTGATTGGCGATAGCACAGGTAAAGCCGCTGCCTGCGGTAACTTTTGTGACGGCAGTGCCGCTGGCGATCGGGCGAGTGTCATTTATATTAGTGGTGGGGATGGTAGCTTTGCGTGACTGCGTGTAGGTTTTCGAGGGTGTAGCGCTGCCTGCATAGTAGAAGTTTACGTAACCTGTGGAGGTGACGACGGTACCTGTCTCGTTTTGAACCAGCTGATCTACTCTGAAGGTTGATTTCCAGATGCCGTTTGCACCTTCCGAGAGAAATTCGTTGCGTCCGGTGGCTGGCGTAAGAGATCCGGTGCAGTTGGTGTTTGGTGCAAGTTTAGTGGCATTTGTCCAGTCCATCGCACCAGACTTAATACAGCTCAGCGCTTGACTGATGCCGGCATCAGCTGCGCTTTTGGCGACTGCCGTGTAGTGTGACTCTTGGATGGTGGCAGTCGAGGAGGATATATATTGCATTGCAATCATGCCGATTGAGAGGAGTACGAGTGAAATGACAATTAAAGAAGGTAATATAAAGCCTTTTGATTGTGTACTAGTTGGTTGAAACGCGTGAAAGTCGAATCGCGGTAGTTTGTGCATGCTGCTCTCCATCTATGTTTTTTGTCGATGTTATGGTTATTTGTACTGCTAAGCGGGATTGAAGGCTGCCTGATGTGTAGGCATCTGCGACGGGGGTGGTGTCGCCGGGATTTGTGAAGTAGTCGATGCTGAAGCCAGTGATATCTGTGGCTACGATAACGTCTTTCTCTCTGCAGTTGGCAGGGGTAGCGGGCGCGACACAGGTGCGCACTTGGCTGATAGACTGGCCAGGGCAGTAGGTGCTGGCTGGAAGATTCTCTACTACTATCCGGCGATAGAGTGTGCGATTGGTTACATAGTAAATGATGTTGTTTGTGGCGGGCTGAGTGCCGACAGGACAGCCACCGGCTAGTTTATGGACGAGCTCGCGTGTGGCATTGCTTTTGTGTGCAGTGGTAGCGCCGGTCTGTAGGATTAGTACGCGATTATTGACTCCTGACCCGACATGGCTCCATGTGCCAGAGCCGGAGATCGGCGTGTCTACGATGTCGGGTAGTTTGAGAAACCCACGAGTAAGCTGTAGGTCATCTTCGATTGACTGAATAGCAAGCTGGTTGTTCTGGACTTGTCTGGTTGTTTCGATAATTGAGTTGCCTATACGAATTAGATTGACGAGCAGTGCGAAGACACCAGCAAGTATAATCGTAGCGACAGTGATAGTTACGAGGAGCTCGGGGATGGTAAAACCGCGATTGTTATTCTTGGACATATGTTGCATAGACTACCTCTCCTGTCTGCCCTATGTAGCCATACGTAACGCGTGAGACAATCTTGACGATACCACTACCCGAAGGCATACAGCCCATGGGCGAGTAGGCTCGCACCTCCTGTGTGACGTTTGGCAGTATTGGTGGCGCTGGCTCACGGGTTGTACTACCATTGTTGACGGTATTGCTGAGTATTAGGGTGCCGCTGGCTGATGGGTTGATAGTGAGGTTGTTTGTGTTGGCGGCGGGCGTTGTGTTGGGGTCGCAAGTGTAGCCAGTCAAGCTCGAAGCACGAGGAAATTTACTGAGATTGGTGCGGGCTAGATTATTGGCCGCCGCCTGGCGTTCGACGGAGATTTGCTGACCACCCGCAGCGAGGAAAAACTGGACGAGAAAAATGACAAATAAGCTCGCAAGGACAAGAGTTACAATCATCTCAACAATTGTAAATCCAGAATCATCCCTGTCGTCTCTTGCACCCGTCCCCATAGTTATGGTTATTATAGCAGACACCTGTCCAACAAGAAATATAAACATATGTAGTTTCTCGTGACCAAACAAAAAACGCCGACCGGTAGCGAAAATGTCGACGTTCTTTGCTTGGAGGGCCAGCGGGGACTTGAACCCCGGACACCCTGCTTAAGAGGCAGGTGCTCTAACCAGCTGAGCTACTGGCCCATAGATAGTATTTGATGTAAGGTGCGCCAGCATTTCGGCTGGTTGGAGTGTGAAACTCTCATATTTTTGCACAAGGGGCTTTCGCCGCCCGGCACTAGCCGAGCGACGGGCCCGGATACTTAACATATCCTACACGATATCGCCGTAAAATGCAAGGTTTAGTGCTACAGGATTGTCGGCGGCTTTGTCTCTGTTTCGGGCGCAGAATCCGTGTCCGTAGTTGTCGGTGGTGTATAAGCAGGTGTCTCTACCGGAGCTGCCCCTAGCGGAGAGGGCACGGTGCCGGCAACTTGATTTTTCCAGGTTGATTTATCAAACGCCAAAATCAGTATCCAGATGATCGGCACTAGCACATATAGCACTACATACCAGCCTTCTTTGCCAAGCTTGAGGCTTATGTTATATGCAGCAATCGCCATAAATACTATCGCAACGATATTGAGGAACGGAATGAGTGCGACTAGCGCCCACCAGCCTGCTTGGTCGCCAAGTCGTAGAAATACCCACGAATTGTATACAGGCACAAGTGCTTTCCAGCCCGGCTCGCCAGCTTTTGTAAATAGCTTCCACATCGCGACTATCGCTACGACGAGAGCTACTATCGCAATTAAGCCAAATACTAAGAAGATTCCTCCCAATGCTGCTGCTTCGCCGCTCGACATCGAGGTCGTCGTTGTCTCATATGTTGTGTTGTACTCCATACTCACACCCTCCCATGGTTTTAAGTGTACTTTTACTATAACACTAGGGGAGAATTTGCTACAATGAATATATATGAAACTACTTTCCGGGTCAGAGCTCGTTGACTTTATAAAAGAGCGCCAAGCCAAACAAGTCCGCAATCTCAAGCAGGCGCACCATATCGCACCAAATCTTGCTATAGTGCGCTGTGATGAAGGAAACAAGGTTATCGATACCTATATGCGACTTAAGCGTGCTTACGGTGATGATATCGGAGTGACTCTTGAGGTGCACGACGAGACGCCCAAGACAGTAATGAGTTCAATACAAGCGCTTAATGAGCGCGAGGACGTACATGGTATTATCGTGCAATTTCCTGTGTTCCCCACAGAGCTTGGTGACGCATTAGTAGAGGCTGTCGACGCAGCAAAGGACGTAGACGGCTTGTCGACGCATAGCTCGTTTGATCCTGCCACTCCTACTGCGATATTGTGGCTACTTGCCGGGTACAATGTCACGCCAGAAAATGTTGCGATTGTAGGTCGCGGTCGCTTAGTTGGCGCGCCTCTGGAGAAGATGTTACTAAACTCTGGAGTTTCTGTGAAAAGCTATGACATAGAATCTGCTCATGAGTTGCAAGCACGGCTTCTTGAAGCAAAAATTATCGTCACAGCAACAGGGCAACCTGGTCTCATTACTTCTGACATGGTCGCGCAGAATGCTGTAGTCGTAGACGCGGGTACAGCAAGTGAAGGTGGCGTGATTCGCGGTGATGTGGCAGCGGACGTGCGTGAGCGCGACGATCTTACTATCACGCCGGAAAAAGGTGGAGTGGGGCCACTCACTGTCGCAGCACTATTTGACAACGTGATTCTCTCGGCGAGGCGTCGCGCTACTGCCGCTAGCTCTTAGCGAGTGTTTCTTTGACTCTGGCTACGACTTGGCGAGGTGTCAGGTCGGCTTTCACGATGTAGCCACTGATGCCGAGGGAGCGAAGTTCCTTTGGAGATTCTTCTTCACCGAGATTTGTGAGAATAATGACAGGAATTGTCTTGCCCCAGTCTTCTTTGCGGATAATACGAAGCGCAGAGAGGCCGTCTACTTCGGGCATCTGCATATCGAGAAGTATAAGGTCTGGGCGAAATTTTTTAACTAGCTCAACACCGCTGCGACCATCGCCCGCAAGCTGCACATCAAAGCCTTCGCTTTCGAATTTCATACGGTACATTTGATGGATGGCTGAGTCGTCTTCGATTATCGCAATTTTAGTCATATCTGAGGTATACTATAGCAAAGAATAAGCGAGATGGGTAGCACATGACACGGCAGCAATCACGACAAGATTTTGAATATTTCACGTTAGTGCGTACTGCCTGGCATGCTCAGCCTGAGGGCTATACTCGCATCAATGCGGAATTCAAAGACCGATTTTCGCGGCGGCGTCATGGTATAGAGCGTGTGACAATCAGTGCGTCTGGCGCTATACTTGCACGCTATCTTGGCGCTCGGCCAGATAAAAAGTTCGATAGTCGCATAAACATTGCGCGCAATTTTGTATACATGTCGCCTTCTATGCGTGCACTATACGAATACATGCCGGGTGGGTTTGTGACATATCATGCGTATGACCCGGACAAAAAATACATGAAAAACGGCAAGAGACTCGATATGCTTGCACGTTCGTTTTTTCGACATTCTTATGATGGACTGGGTGTACGCTCACGGGCGTATGCGATGGCTTGGCGGGTAACTACTAGATACCGAGATGCCACGGATGTGCGCTGGATGAGTATTGCCTGTGGAGTGGGGCAGGCGACATTTGATGCAGCACGCTTGCTACCAGGTGATGTATCTCATTTTTTGATCGATATGGATGGCGATGCACTTGTATCGGCACGTGAACTGAGTGAAAGCTATAATATCGAAGCAGATCGCATGCAGACCGAACAGCTTAATGTCATCACTGATAACAAGAGGCTCGTGAGCCGTATTCGGCAGTTCAAGCCGAATATCGTCGATGCGATGGGTCTATTTGAGTATCTAGAGTCCAAGGACGCATCCATGCTACTGAGAAGTATTTACGAGCACCTGCCAGTGGGCGGTAGTATATTTTTTACCAATATGCTGCCGTCACATCCGCATCTGGCAGTGCATCGCCGTGGCATGGGCTGGCCGGGTGTGATCGTGCGCGAAGAGCGCGAAGTGATAGAGATATGCGAACAGGCCGGTTTGCCAGTCGGCAATACGGCTGTGCTACGACCTAGCGATGGCGTGTACGCTGTGTACGAGGTACTTAAGTGAGCGTATATCTTGTAGTGATAGTATTACTCTGTTGTGCGGTGATTGCACTATCCGTAGGTGTGATGCTCATGTCCGCAAAACGACGTACAGCCATCAACATATGGGCTGGTGTGATGCTTTTTGGAGCTGGCGCATGGAGCTTGCTTATGCTGCTTTTTATATTGCAAACAGATGTGGTGCTAGCTGCAATATATGCCAAGGCATATTATCTTACGGCTATCGTGATGGCGTTTGGCCTCTATAAATTCTCGACACATTACCCAATTCCACACAAGGTTACGGATGTCGAGCGGGTTGTATCGTGGTCGCTAGTCGCTCTCGCTGCATTCATCGTCCTAATGCCTCAGGGCGTCGTGGTGCACGCGATGGTAGATCATATGCTAAACGCTGTTGAGCTTGATGCTGTCTGGTATCTTGTCTATACTGCGATATTTGCAGTACTCGTGTGCGTTGCTTTTCTCCGTTTGTTTTTGAGCTATCGGGGAGTACGACGCACGCACAATAAAAAGTTTGCGCACCAAGTGCTTATGATGACCTACACGCTTGGTGTCGTAGTGGTAGCTGGTGCATATTTTGATATCTTTTTACCGATGATTGGTAATTATGGCAGCATATGGATGGGTCCGCCCTTTACCTTTGCGTTCACTGGCTATCTACTCTATGTGCTAGCAACTCAAGGTATATTCGATGTCCGTGCGGCATTGGCGCGTTCTGTAGGGTATGTGGCTGTTGTAGTAGTGGCGCTAGTGGTATATGCGGCGGTGATTTTTGGGTTTGGCGGTATGATCTTTGGCGATTTCCAGCCAAGTGTGACGCAGCAATTGTTCTATCTTGGTTCGGCGCTTGCGTTGCTACTTGGCGTCGGGCCACTGCGCGTGCTGCTCGACAAGCTGACGTATCGTTTCTTTTATCATCGTGATTATAATTTCAACGAAGTACTGCAGCAGTTTAGTACTGTTACGGCAAATGAGATTGAGCTCAATCGAGTTATTAATAAGTCGCTTGCCGTACTGGTGGAAGCATTGGCTCCGTCATATGTATCGCTCTATATTATGTCGGCTCACGGTCGCACGCATCATTATGTTCGCAACCTCAAGGGGCGTCATACACCTAGGCATTACAAGCAGCAGCTCGACATAGTCAAAGATATTTTAGCCGAGCTACCACGTACCACACGGGTGAGCGATATTACTGCGTTTGAAACTAGGCAAATAGCAGAAGATTCCGGTGCACAGGTAATTGTGCAGTTGATGGTAAAAGGCGAGCATGTGGGTGTACTTTTCTTCGGTGAACGGCAAAACGGCCTGCCGTATAGTGAGCAAGATACGCAGCTGCTGTCTACTACTGCGGACGAACTGGCACTGGCAATTCAGAACGGCCTGCGCTTTGATGAGATTAAATCGTTTAACAAGCGCCTGCGAAAAGAAGTGAGCTCGGCGACACGTGAATTGAGGCATAGTAACGCACAGCTTCATAAGATAGACGAAGTAAAAGATGAATTCCTGAGCATCGCGTCGCATCAATTGCGTACGCCACTCACGAGCGTAAAGGGCTATATCAGCTTGGTGCTCGATGGCGATGCTGGCCCAGTAAATGCTCAGCAACGACAGTTACTCGACGAGGCATTTAAGAGTAGCCAACGCATGGTGAGCCTCATTGAAGATTTCTTAAATATGTCTAGATTACAGACAGGTAGATTTGTAATAGATAAGCATCCGAGCGATATTCCGGCGATGATTACCGATGAGGTAAACTCATTGCAGTCTACGGCGGTGTCACGCGAGCTCACATTGGAATATAGTAGGACAGGTGAATTGCCGCAGCAGCTTATGGTAGATGAAGGCAAGCTGCGGCAGGTTGTGATGAATTTCATTGACAACGCGATGTATTATTCCGACGCAAACTCAATCATAAAGATCGGATTGAGTAGGCGAAACGATAAGTTGGTATTTGAAGTTAAAGATACGGGTATCGGTGTGCCCGCCGAAGCGAAGTCGCAATTATTTGGAAAATTCTATCGCGCGAGCAACGCGCGGAATCGTCGACCAGACGGTACTGGTGTAGGTCTTTATCTGGCTAAAAAAGTTGTCACCGAGCATGGCGGCGACATTATCTTTTCTTCTGTGGAGGGTAAGGGCAGTACGTTTGGATTTAGCCTGCCAATTGCTGCGCTAACGCCCGCCGAAGACAAGGCTCAGTAGTTCAAACAATAGCCATATGACTATCGTGATGACGGCTGCAGCTATGAGTGCAGGTTTGAGTACTCGCTTGCGTTCGTGCCACCATAGCTGTGCTTTGTTGCGCTGCACTGCTTCTACACGAATCGTCTGAGGGCGTACGGCATTTGAGCCGGCTCCAGTGTATTGCTTGTTGCGCTTCTTCTTTTGTTTACTCATTATATCTCACTATACCAAAACCACCCCTGATAATCCAGGGGTGGTAATTGGGTTCTAGTGAACTGACGGATCAGTTATAGATTTTGAGCGGTCAGTCTCTAGGTTAGCCGATTGTACGGCGAGCTGTCACTGCATAACCAAGCACGAGTGCGAGGGTCGCAAGACCAGCGATTGTCAGTACGCCATCGTTGCTACCAGTTTGTGGAAGCTCAGTTGGAGTTACTGGAGTTACTTTACAGTCAGGGCTGTCTTTTGGCATGTGTTCCTTGCCAGGGATTGGGCAGTTCTCTTTTGGAGCTTCTGCACAATCTTTAAGATCCTTGCTGTATTTGCTGCTATCAAATTCACTCTCTTTGATTGTAACTACTTCTTTAGTAGTGAGGTCACATACGATGATATCGCTAGGAACTTCTTTACAGTCGTTGAGGTCTTTTGAGTACTTGCTTGCATCGAATTCGCTTTCCTTGATGGTCACGATCTTCTTAGTAGCAATTTCACAGACGATGATTTTCTTGTCTTCTGGAGCAGGTACTTCGAAAGCTTTTTTACATGCTTCGCTTGTTGCGGTTACATCTTGGCCGTTGACCGTGAATGTAACCGTAGCTTGTACTGTGTACTTACCAGGAGTTGCCTGTGTGTATTCAGCTGCGTTTGGTGCACCGTTTACGGTAGCAACAGTAGCGCCAGCTTCATTGCGAACAACGTAGCTTACACTCTTGAATGTGCCACCGGTCACAGTGTAGCCTGCTTCAAACTTGAACTTTGTATCGCTCAGTTTGTTTACCGCAAGTGCTGTACATTTGTATGCAGCTTCTGGCTGACATTCTTTTGGTACTGTCACATCTGCTGTGTCATCTTTAGGATTTTGTCCTTCGGGCTGAGCAGATGCTTTGTTTGTGAGTGTATTTGGACCACATACTGGTAGTTGAGCGTTTGCCGCTACCTTGGCTTTGAACACTACGAATGCGTTCGAGCCGGGAGTGTATTCTCCGATATTGATGCCGCTAGAAACGAGCTTGTCGCCGTCTTGTACGAGGGCACCGCTAGGGTTGTTGGCGTTCAAGATTTTTACTGTACCAGGTACGAAGCTCATGCCTGTTGGAAGCTGATCTTTGAGTGCAACGTTTTTAAGTGGTGCACCGCCAGTGTTCTTCACTTCGATACGGTAATCAACTGTGTCGCCAGGATTGACAGCAGTAGTTTCTTTGAATCCGTCAGTTGCGCCTTCTTTGCGAACTTGCTTCTGAACCGTAAAGTCTGAAGGTGGTGTTTGCGCAAATTGTGGTTTAACTTTGAACGATACGTAGCCGGCATATTCGAAACAGCCAGGAATTTTACCATCAAGCTTATCGTAGCCGAGTAGTGCACCAGCACTTGTGAAGATTGATTCTGGCAAGGCTGTGCCGTTCGCACCAAATACATTGTTCTCATACTTCAGTGTGCCAGGGATGTAGGCAATATTGAAGTTCTCAGAGCTCTTAAAGGTCGCGTGGTCATAGACCATCTGGGGTGACGCGTTGTTTGCTGACACTGAGCCGTCTACTTGCACAGATGTACCAGTAGCTGTCGGGAGTGTGATGCGTGCAGTTGTGTTCTCTGCAACCTTGTTGAGATTAGACGCAGCATTGTTATGTACATACATGCGTACGACGTATTCTTTGCCACGTTCAACTTGCATGTCATCGTGCCATACGTTAGGAGCGGTAGCTTCGCGGATACCCACGAAATTACGCTCGTCACCAATATTTGGGTTGTTGGTGATAGAGTTAAATGTAACATGATCTGCAGGTCGCTCTATTGTGTATGTAGGGCGATCTGGACCCCATGCATAGAGGGTCGCAGGTATGATGATAGCTGCCGCTACGATAGCGACGAGCGCACCAATACGTGTGTTCCCTTTACGCAACTTATCGAGTAGTTTACTCATAGTTGTCTCCTCTTGATCGATCTACCTCGCAGATGAGATCGATATTATTATTTCGTGTATTACTATATATTCTTATTTGCATTATGTCAATAACATTATATTATTGCTTATGCTTACTGTGGACTGACCAAATTATTAATGTGCAGCAGGTGTAAAAATCAAGCTATGTCGAGCTTATAGGTGTCTAGCCGGAGCCAGCTCTAGTCGCCCTGGTGGGGCGGTAGAGCTGGCTACCAGCATAGACGTGAACTATCCGAAATCACCTCCCGGTTGGGGGACAACAGATCCGTGATTCGGCGGTTGTGCCGAAGGTACGACAACCGGGGTCTGGGGGACCGCAGGTTGCTGGGTGATCACTGGCGGTGCCGGTGGCGGTGTGTAAGCCGGTGCCGGCGGTGGTGTGTACGGCGCAGCTGGTGGCGGCGTGTACGGTTGCTGTACGCCAGGACCTGGTGTGGCATTTACGCCACCACCCTGGGGCGCGTTGCCCTGAGGGTAGGGGTCCACTGTTGGCACCTTCGGGTTGCCTGTCGGCGGGTTCGTCGGCGGGTTCGTCGGCGGATTTGTAGGTGGCACCGTCGGCGGGTTCGTCGGCGGTACTGTTCCGGGCGGGTTGCTCGGAGGTGGCGGTACGTCGCGGGCAGGGTTCGGGGGAACCGTGCCAACAGACTTCGGGATTGCCCATACGTTCAGGCAATCTACGAATATACCTGCATCACCACGCAGACTACTCGGCTTTCCGTCGGTATAGACCAACGGAGCCAAGGTTACGCGCACCTGACGCTTGCGATCGAGGAAAGGAGACAGCTTGCCTTCTTCCAGACCGCGAGTGTTTACGAAATCACCGTGCCGAACGATCGGCAGCCTATTGGCTGCTTCTTCGCCGATGAGCTGGCGAACTGCGCTTCGAGCATCTGCATCCGAGATCTCCAGGTTATACACCTGGATTACCCGAGAGTCGAAACTCTTGCTGTCTGCAGCCCACTTCTTTACGTCTTCCCAATTGAACCCCGTGTAGGGTTGCATGGAATTGACACCATCGATGTACCACTGCTGCTTGCCCATGCAGTCTACGAGAGACTGCCAGGTAGCCAGTGTGCCACATTTCTTGATGGCATCCGTCGGAACGACGGAGGGTGTTTCGGGTGATGCGGTCGAGTTTCCTCGAACGATGTCACCACCCTGGACGACCGGAAGTTGCTGTAGCACTCCGGTTGCACCTGTCACATCAGTCGTTTTCTCGCTCCCGGCTTTGCAGCCCTTGAGTCGAGCGTCGAGCCGATCGTGCACCTTCTGCTTAGCCTCGTCGGACGGTGCATCTGAGCCGTACAGGCTCTTGAGTGCATCTGTGTCCTTGTCGGCGATAGCAGTGAGCGTTTGCCAGATGGGGCCACGAGCTGGTTGCTCGTCGTATCCCTTGCTGGTGTCGAACAGTGCACAGTCGAGGTTTTCGACCGCGCCGTCGTTGGAGAGGTTGTAGCTACTCCAGTCGACGGACGGGTTTGACCCGCATGCGGTCAGTCCCAGGGTGACCCCCAGGATTGCCGCGATGGCGAAGATGAGTCTCGTAAGAGTGTTCATCATGCCACCTCCTTTCGGTGGTTGGCGATCAGGAAGATCACGATGGTCTGAACAAACACAAACACACATATAGCGACGATCGCTACTCCAGAGATACCCGTGAGGGCATCAATGATACGCTCATGGAATACGAGGGTTAATACGACACTCGCTCCATAGATCACGTAGCGAATTACCTTGCTTAGCAGCGCCTCGATAGTGATGACTGCCAGTGCGACAATCGCCACGATCACGGCTACCGCGATCAACAAGTCGCCGATATCTCCTACGACATCGGCGAGCTTGGAGAATCCCAGGCTTCGGTCGATGTCACCTGTTGTTCGGCTGTAGCCGAGCAACGCTACTGCGAGCACTACGTCAAAGACAATCGTCGCAGCAAAGGTGAACAACAGCCGCAGCCAGCCGGCTCGGTCGAGCCAATCTTTCGGTTCTTTCATGCTTCTCTCCTTACTCGGGGCCCGCGGGTGCAGGCAGTGTTTAGTTGCCCATGCGGTACTGCCCCGGGTTGGGGAGCAGCTTACCGGACGACAATATGAATTATCGTGCGATAAGCTGCTCCTCGCATAGGAGAGATTAATTTCTTCTAGTTCACGTCTTGTACGCGAATATCTCTCACATTTCTGAAAAAGAATTCATTCGTACAGCTGCAAACGCAGCAAAAAACCCACGAGTTGCCTGTGGGTCTCGGTGGATTCATTGCTACGTTTGCAGACTATATACAAGACATAGCCTGATTTTTAACGTTCCCAAGGTGAAGACGTGATGTTCCACACACTCTCCACTGCTAATGACATACTATCACAAAATGACGAAAAAGTCAATGGCTATATACTAAAGCTTTATATATCGCAAACTACTTATGCTTTGCTTCACCTTCGATAGCAATATGAGGAAGTAGGCGATCAAGCCATTTTGGCAGCCACCATGCACTGCTACCCAGCAGTTGCATGACAGCTGGCACGATAGTCATGCGGACGATAAAGGCGTCTACCAAGATACCGATCGTAAGAGCAAATCCAAGTGCTTGTATGGTTGTGTCGTGGTTTGTGATGAAGCCCGCAAACACTGATACCATGATTGCGCCAGCTGCAACTACTACTGCAGCACCTTGGTGGAATCCTCGAAGTACTGCTTTGTGGGCATCGCGTGTATGGTTGTGTGCTTCATGCATGCCAGATACCAGGAAGAACTCGTAGTCCATAGCTAGACCAAATAGAATTCCGATAGCAATGATAGGAATCATACTGACGATAGGTCCGGGCGCTTCGGCGATGCCAAACCAGCCCCACTGAAATACCGCTACGAGCGCACCGAACATAGCAGCGACAGAGAGTAGGAATCCAAGTGTAGCTTTGAGTGGCACGAGGATGGAGCGAAACGCTACGACGAGGAGTACGAGTGAGAGGCCTACCACCACTGCTAGGTAGATCGGTAGTGCGTCGGCAAGCTTTTTGTTGATATCAATCTGCATCGCTGTGGCGCCTGTGACGCCAATAGTAGCCCCCTTATGCTGAATGAAATCTTGCTGTGAGTTTACGTCGCGTAGGCTTGCCACTAGATCAGTGGTAGCTTGGTCTGAGGGACCTGTCTTTGGTATGACCTGAATAACGCCAACTTTGCCATCTTCCGCAGTAGCAGCGGGTAGCGCTTGTTTGACGTTGTCGAGCTTCGCTATGCGATTGGCGATCTGGTTGTATTTATATAGTGGTGCGTAGCTGTCGATTTGTTTCTCAACTTCGGACAGCGCTGCCTGTTTCTTTTGCTCGCCTTCTGCTTGGGCTGCTGCGACTTGCTGTTCAAAGGCCATATACTCTTCTGGAGAGGTGATTTGTGCTGCTTGCGTCTGTAGCTGTGCGGTCGCCGCCGCTTCTTCAGTGGCTACACGCTTGTTGAATTCGTCCATGATTGGTTTGCGCACGGCTTCTCGATCAGCGTCACTAGTCGCGGGCATGTTTTCTACGAGTACCAGGAGCGGGCCATTGAAACCTGAGCCGAATCCTTCTGCGAGTAAGTCGTATGCACGGCGCTCGGTCGTGCCTACTGCAGCATATTCATCGGTAGGTAGGCCTAATTTCATGTCTTTTGCTGGGTAGGCGACGATAGCGATAGCAAGTACGCAGACTGCGATGATAGCGTATGGGTACTTTGTAAGGAAATTCCCCCATTTCCACCAGCGAGAAGTATGCGGTGCATGTTCGTTGTGTTTGACACCTATTTTTTGGGCCTTGATAATACGTTGGCGAGTTTTGCCACGGAAAATCCGACTACCAGCGATACCGAGCATGGCAGGTATGAGTGTGACGGCAATTATGGCTGCCGCGGCCACGGTTGCGGCAGCGGTGAGGCCCATGGTTGTCATGAAAGGAATTTGGATAACAACAAGCGAAGATAGCGCGATCACCACTGTAGCTGCTGCAAATAGCACTGCGCTACCAGCAGTGGCAATCGCCCTAGACGCCGCTGTCTTATAGTCATAGCCTTCGAGGAGCAGACTTCGGTAGCGATTGATAATAAAGAGTGAATAGTCGATACCTACGGCAAGTCCAAGCATGACGGCAAGTGCGGGTGTAGTGGAGTTTATGTCGATAACCTGGCTGAGCGAGAAAAGGCCTGCTGCACTTGCCCCCACGGCTACGAGTGCCGTGATGAGGGGCATGCCAGCTGCCACAAGTGAGCCAAGGGTGATAACAAGCACCATGAGTGCAATCAGCACACCGGCAATTTCGCCTATGCCGAGAATCTCATCTGGAACTTTGCGGTTGAGGTCACCTCCGCGATTGATCTCGAGCCCGCTAGTAGCTGCGTCTTTGGTGAGTGTTTCGATTTTGTCTGTCGTCGTCTGGCTGATCGAGCCTGTTTCACCTTCCATCTGTATAACAGCATAGCCAATGCGGCGATCATCGGTCACTCCATAGGGGTTGTCAAACGGATTCACGATACCAGTGACATTATCAACACCCTTGATCTTAGCTAGTAGCTCGTTGATTGGTTGTTTGTAGTTGTCAAGTGACGCACCTTTTTCTACAGAAAATACTATACGGCCGGAACCTTTGCCTTCATCTGGAAAAAGTTCCCCGTAGCGATCAAACGTCTTCTGCGCTTCTGTGCCTGGTATCGAAATACTGCTCGACATTGGCTTCATGTAATATAGTGCTGTGCCACCAAGTCCAGCTAGGATGACAAGCCAGATAGCGATGACTGCCCATTTTAGTTCAAACGCACGTCCGCCCAGTTTCAGTAGAAAATTCCCCATTAGTGTCCTCGTTATATTCTGTTGTAGTACTTATATTTATTGTCCGGGAAAGCGGAGCAGGTGTCAATGAGGGAGTGAGTTGTCTTCGCTCGGTTTACTGTCTGATTACGCATCCACGAAGTTTGGTTTTTTGTGAAAACTAACCAAAGTAAAATACCTATCGCGAGGATAGGTATTTTACTTTGGTGATCTCACGGAGAATCGAACTCCGATTGCCAGGATGAAAACCTGGTGTCCTAACCGTTAGACGATGAGACCAAATTTTGAGTGGAAAGTTGCAAAAATGTGTATATATTTTTGAACTATCCTGAGAAATTTGAGGCTCATATGGTCCGAAGGATCCATATAAGGCTTCATGTCGGCCCACATGACGTGAATCAACTCCGAAGTATTGTAGCAGTTTTCTCCCAATCCGTAAAGAGGTGACGTATACTAAAAAGTATATGAAACATCGCGCACTACGAGGTGTGAATTTAGGTGGTTGGCTTATCGTCGAACAGTGGATGACGCCCAGCCTTTTTAAAGGTATTGATGGTGCTCGCGATGAATATACGTTGTCTCAGACCGAAAAGGGCAGGAAGCGAATTCGCAAGCATCGTCGCACATTTATACAAGAATCAGACTTTGTATGGCTCGCAGCCCACGACGTCGAGTTGGTACGAATCCCATTTGGCTATTGGCTATTTCGCGACACGAGTGAGTATGTCGGTGGACTCGATGAGCTCGATTGGGCTATGCGGATGGCTGAGAAATATCAAATAAAAGTATTGCTGGATTTGCATGCGCTACCTGGCTCGCAAAATGGCAGTGACCATAGTGGTCGAAAAGGTGAAATGAAGTGGTTTGATGATGCGGAGTTTCGGCGAGCGTCTGTCGCTATATGTGTGAATGCGGCTGAGCGCTACAAAGACTCACCGGCGCTTTGGGGATTTGAAGTGATTAATGAGCCAAACTTTTCTTGGAGCACCCAATGGTCTTTGCGTAAATATTATTTCAAAGCTTATCGCAAAGTACTGAAGATCTTACCTGATGACGTATATGTTGTCTTTTCGGATGCTTTTAGGCCCTGGCTGCTTACCGGCGCTTTGTGGGACAATCATAGCCAGCGGGTTGCTATGGATATTCACTGGTATTCGTTCGGTGTCAATTGGCAAAAGCTATCTACCCTTAACGAGTATTATAAAAAAGTTCAGAGGAGAGCTCGAACGCTCGAGTGGCTCCAAAAAATCCATCCGGTGATTATAGGTGAGTGGAGTATGACTCTTGCGAAGGAATCGTATGAGAAATTGGGAGATCAGGCACTACATGTAGCCGAAAAAGATCATCTACAGGTGCAGTTGGATATGTACGAGGATGCACTTGCGCATATATATTGGTCGTACAAGACGGAGGCACCGGGCGGATGGAATTATCGAGACATAGTCGAAAAAGGACTTCTATCAGGGGTCAAAAAATGATACAATGGGGCAATGATATTTAAACGAACCAAAATCTTGGCTACGCTTGGCCCAGTAACAAGCACACCAGAAAAAATAGAAGAATTGATGAAAGCCGGTGTCAACGGCTTTCGCCTAAACTTTAGCCACGGTACTCACGAAGAGCGTGACGAGCAAATTCCATGGATTCGTGCTGCAAGCGAAAAAGCTGGTAAGCCAGTTGCGATTCTACAAGATCTGCAGGGTCCAAAAATCCGCCTCGGTGGACTCAACGAAAACGTAGTCGTAAAGACTGGCGACGAGATCATCCTAGACCATGCAGCTGAGCACCATGACAACGTATTACCCGTGCAATACAATTTGGCTGAAAAGGTCAAACCGGGCGAGCCTATCTATATCTTTGACGGTAAAGTTCGTACGACTGTACTTGAGATTACTTCCGAGACAGCTATCAAGCTTCGCGTAGAAAATGACGGTATATTGATGAGTCGCAAGGGAATTAACCTTCCGGACACTGATTTCGGCGGTGATATCCTGACACCAAAAGATATGGCGGACATCGAGTACGGTGCTGATAAAGATATCGACTATGTGGCGCTTAGTTTCGTACAGTCGGCTGAAGATATCAATAATCTACGCCAAATCTTGGTAGGCCTTGGTAGTAGTGCGCAGATTATCTCAAAGATTGAGACAAAAGCTGCCATTAAACCAGAGGCACTTCGCGAAATCGTCAAGGCTAGCGACGGTGTAATGGTAGCCCGAGGTGACCTCGCTGTTGAAGCTGGTGCTGAAGTGGTGCCCGTGGTGCAGCGTCAGATTATCGACTTGTGCCGTCGCTATGGCAAGCTTAGTATCGTCGCTACGCAGATGATGGCAAGTATGGTTGATGCGCCAGAGCCAACTCGTGCTGAAGTGAGCGACGTGGCAACTGCTGTAATTCTCGGTAGTGACACGGTGATGTTAAGCGACGAAACTGCCAATGGTTCGTATCCTATCGAGACGGTCAAGGCTATGAAGAAGACGATTCTCTATACACAAGAACATACTCCTGTGGCGACGTTTGACAATGTGCTAATTGATTCAATTTCGCGTCGAAATTCTATCAGTGCGGCGGCGGTCAAGGTGGCTGAACAGCTGGGTGCTAACGCTATCGTAGCGGAGACGCGATCTGGGGCAACGGCTGTATCTATCGCTGCGTTCCGACCAAATCTTCCTATCATAAGTGTCACTAGCGAGCGACGCACCGCTCAGCAGCTGGCACTTAGCTATGCAAATAAGAGCTTCGTTCATCCGGACGGTGAAAACGCCGGGCTAGAAGTCGCCAAGGAGCTCCATAGTCAGGGATACTTCGGTGAAGAGGCACCTGTCTCTGTCGTGATTGTCAGTGGCAAACAGCCTGGTGTGATCGGAGAGACTGACACTATTCGCGTTCGCGCACTATAGATCATATCCAAAAGGGTATAAAATGCCACTCGTAGCGAGTGGCATTTTATGTTGAATTAGACTTTCGCCGGTTTGTAGAAAGTGCTACAATAACGCTAATGATAATTAGGGGTGGGCTATGAGTTTTTCTAAATTAACGATTCGTGACGTGCCGGTACACGACAAGGTTGTACTGGTACGAGCAGATTACAATGTGCCCTTAAGCGATGGTAAGATTAGTGACGATCTAAGGGTGCGTGCAAGCATACCGACACTGCAATACCTGCGTGAGCGCGGCTGCGTAGTGGTGGTTATGAGCCATCTCGGTCGTCCAGACGGCCAGGCAAACCCGGAATATAGCTTAGCTCCCGTGGCGGAGCATCTCGCAGAGCTACTAGGGCAGCCGGTTAAATTTGTGGATACGTGCTATGGAGATAAGGTGACGCAAGCGGTCAAGGTTGCTCGTCCGGGTGACGTGGTGTTGCTTGAAAACGTGCGATTCCATACCGAAGAAGAGGCCAACGACAGTACTTTTGCGGGCAAGATAGCCAAGAGCTCACAAGCACGTTATTTTGTACAAGACGGTTTCGGGGTTGTTCACCGTGCACATGCAAGTACCGAGGCTATTACTCACTTTTTACCTAGCGTTTCTGGACTATTGCTTGAACGTGAGGTCACTATCATTATTGATGCCATGGAGGCACCAGAGCGTCCGCTGTATGCAGTTATGGGGGGCGCAAAAGTGAGCGATAAGATCAAAGTTATCGAGGCATTTGTCGAAAAAGCTGACAAAATCTTGATAGGTGGCGCTATGGCCAACACATTTCTCGCGTACAAAGGTAATGATATTGGTAGGAGTAAAGCCGAGACCGATCAACAGGTCACTCTCGATGCAATCTACGCGGCAGCGCGAAAAAAAGTTGGTGATGAACATGTCGATGAGTTTTTGGTCTTGCCTGTAGATGTGGCGGTAGCGGCTACTATTGACGGCAAACAACCACGTCGCAATCAAAAAGTCGACAGTATTGGCGAGACTGATATCGCAGCCGACATAGGTGATCTCAGTATCGAACGGTTTACGACTGAGCTTGCAAAAGCCAAGACTGTAGTATGGAATGGCACAATGGGACTCGCTGAGTTTCCGGAGTTTGCTCATGGCTCAGCACGTGTCGCGCTTACTCTTGCTACTACTCCGGGTATGACGTCGATTGTTGGCGGTGGTGATACCGCTGATTTCGCACTTAAGTGGGATGGCAATGAGGGAGACAGCTTCACGCATGTTTCGACAGGTGGCGGTGCGAGTTTGGATTTGATGGCGGGTAAGAAATTACCTGGTGTCGAAGCGTTGCTCGAGGGGCCTAAATAAGGTACACTAAAAACAACAAATAAGCATAAGTAGTTAGAAGCACGATGGCCGCACAAAAGAAGCTCATTATTGGAAATTGGAAGATGAATCTCAACGTACACGATGCGAGTGTGTATTTGCATAAGCTTGACGTAGAGATTCAGGGACACCGTGATGTAGAGGTCGTGGTTGCACCAACTGCGCTGGCACTCCAGCCTCTCAGTTTACAAATAAATCGTCATAAGATGAAACTTGCTGCACAAAACTTCTATTGGCGTGATTTTGGGGCATTCACGGGAGAAGTCGCCGCCACGCAATTACGTGGTCTCGTGAAGTATGCCTTGGTCGGGCACTCTGAACGCCGGCATGTGTTTGGCGAGACAGTCAAAGATACACGCGAAAAAGTTCATGCAGCTCTTCGTAATCAGTTTACTCCAGTGCTATGTATCGGTGAAACGCAAAGTGAGCGTACAAGCGGCGAGACAAAAGATATTTTACACGACCAATTGGTTGGCGGTCTCGCAAATGTAACAAGCGAAGAGATTGATAATATCGTGATCGCGTACGAACCTGTCTGGGCAATCGGTACTGGTAACAACGCATCTCCTCATGATGTGGCAGATGCGGTACTTGCGATTCGTAGTCAGATTCGGCACCTTTATGGCAAAGAGAAAGCGGCCTCTGTGAGAGTACTCTATGGGGGCAGTGTCACTGCTGACAGTGCAAGCGATTATCTACATGTCAACGGCGTGGATGGTCTGCTAATAGGCGGCGCAAGTCTCAAACTCCATGAGTTTGGAAGTATTATCAAAAAGGCACATAACATAACACAGTAAATGGCGAGGTGGGCAGATGAAAGATCTTGATTTTGATGAGTTGGACAGGGCAGTTGCCTCAGCTCTCAGTACGTCGTCACCCGGTGCGACTGATAGTGCGACGGAGTTACAGCCGGAACCGGCTGGCTCTGTCGATGCGGTTCAAACACCCTCGTCAGCCACTAGGAGCGACGATGCTGCGCTATCAAGTATCTCTTCGCATGCAGTGCATTCTCGTCTTATGCCTAGTGCAGCAGGCTTTGCACGTACGACGCTAGTCCGAAAGCCGGCTAGTGCGAGCTCTGTGACAACGCCAGATTCTGCAGAGGTAACTACTGAGTCAGAGCCCACCACGGATGCAGCACCCTCCCAGATCGGGCAGGCACCAAGGCGTACAATTCCGCACCGCGAAGGACGATTTATGGATGTGATGCGTCCATCGTCTTCGCAGGTGCCGCGGTCGAATGAGCGGGCGGTTGTGTTGCAAGAAGAAGCGCAGGTTACTACTGAGGACACAGCTCTTCCTGAGCCCCTAGCTAGTGGTAGTGCTACAAATACACATCTTGAAGCGGCTATCAATGAACTGCTCGCTAGTGAAGGTCATACATCGACCGTTGTAGCCGACGCATCGCAGCTGGCAGAATCGCCAGTGGAGATGGATTTGACGCCAAATCCAGATATTGCAGCACTTGCAGCTCCCGACGAAGAGTCACTAGAGTCTATCGCTGCAGATTTGGGTAACATGGAAGTGCCTACTCCCGAGGCAGCGCCTGCAACTTCGCCGTTTTTGGCGGATGCAAAAGTTGAGAAGCGCCCACTTGGAGTGGCGGGTGAGTATGCTGTGGCCGAAGTTGAGGCGGAACTAGCCCCGGAGCCAACTGTCGCTACACCAGAGACTGAAAACACACCAATGCCGGAAGAACTACAGAGCGATTTGATGGCCATAGAGTCCGGTGAAACGCCAGTAACAACTCCTGACCCTATTGATCAGGCTGCAGAACCGGCTACGAAGCCAGCTTCTGCTTCTACGGGACCTACTTCAATCGCACGGCAATATAAAGAGCAGCCGCGCACTGCGTCGGAAGATGACGAGTCTGGTGCAATCTTTGACCCGCAGACATATCAGCAGCCTATTGAACATCCTGCAAAGAAATCATCCGGCTGGGGCTGGGTAATTGCTATCTTCGTAATCATATTACTTGCTGTTGCTGCTGCCGTGGCTGCATGGTTCGGTGGTATTTTGCCGGTGCAACTCTAGCCCACAAAATGGTACACTAGAGGTAATGGATATACTCAAAGGGCTTAATGTACCACAGCAAGATGCGGTGCGCACAACTGATGGACCAGTACTGATTTTGGCTGGTGCGGGCAGTGGCAAGACAAAAGCATTGACGCATCGTATCGCATATCTTATTGCAGAGCAGGGTATATGGCCAAACCAAATCTTAGCAGTTACATTTACCAACAAGGCAGCGCGTGAAATGCGCTTTCGTCTGGCAGGATTGCTTAATGAAAATGCTGATAAGCGGGATTTTATGCCATGGATGGGTACATTCCATAGCGTGTGTGTGCGATTGTTGCGTATGGATGGCCACGCTATCGGCATTCGGCCGAATTTTGTAATATACGATGAAGATGATCGTCGTAGTGTCATTAAGCAAGCAATGAAAAGCCTTGATGTGACCGACAAGCAGCTCAAAGCGAGTGCGGCAAGTTCCATCATTTCCACAGAAAAAAACAAACTGAATGATCCCGAAACTATGCTTGCGAATGCACGATTTCCGTATCAGCAGATGATCGCAGAGGTGTATGCTGAATATGAAAAAATGCGTCGCCAGGCGCAAGCGCTTGATTTCGATGACCTTTTGATCGAAGTTGTGCGATTACTGCGTGATCAGCCGGAAGTTCGTAGCAAATGGCAGGAGCGATTTCGGCATATTCTTATCGATGAGTATCAAGATACTAATGCTGCGCAGTATGCGATCGTAAAACTGCTGATCAATAGCGATCGCAATATTTGCGTAGTGGGTGACGATTGGCAGTCTATATATAGCTGGCGTGGTGCGGACTTCACGAATATATTGAATTTTGAGAAGGATTTTCCTGGCGCAGTGGTGATTAAGCTCGAGCAAAACTACCGCAGTACACAAGCTATTCTCGACGCAGCGCAGCAGGTGATTGCACACAACAAACAGCGCACAGATAAATTACTCTGGACAGAGAGTGGGCAGGGTGCACCGCTCCAGCTGCAGGGGTATTATAGTGAGGACGAGGAGGCTGCGGCGGTGGCGGATCATGTGAGCGTACAAGTTAATATGGGCGGTCGTGGCTACGATGATTTTGCTGTGTTGTATCGTACTAACGCGCAAAGCTTTGCACTTGAGCGGGCGTTTCGTCAGCGATTTATTCCTGTTCAGATTATCGGTGGTATGCGCTTTCTTGATCGTGCTGAAGTAAAAGACATACTTGCATACCTGCGTCTTGCATATCAGCCAAATGATACGGCAAGTTTCCTGAGGATAGTGAACACGCCTGCGCGAGGTATTGGCGCAGTAAGCGTGGAGAAGTTTCTTACATGGCAACGTACGAGCGGAATGGATATTGTCGCCGCTATGACAAATGCTGAGCAGACGAGTACTATCACTGGACGCGCTAAGCAGGCGCTTATGAGCCTGGGTGATATGTTCAGGATTGTGCAGGTGAAGCTAGAGCAGCTTCCTCCGAGTGAAATTATTGAATATATCTATGATGTGTCGAAGTACCGCTCACACATAGATGACGGCACGCCAAAAGCCGATGAGCGCATCGAAAACATTGGTTCACTTGTAGCAGAGGCGGCTACGTATGTAGATACGCAGACATTTCTGGAAGAAGTTGCATTGATGTCAAGTACCGACAAGTCGGCTGACAAGGGTCAGGTTACGCTGATGACACTTCACGCCGCTAAGGGACTAGAATTTCCGGTGGTGCATATGGTTGGCATGGAAGAGGGGGTATTGCCTCACTCACGTGTGTTTGACGGCACTCCAGACGACATCGAAGAAGAACGTCGCTTGTGCTATGTTGGTATGACGCGTGCTCGTGAAGAACTGTGGCTTAGTTACGCAGCAAGCCGGCGACTGTTTCAGCAGACAAGTTACAACGAACCTTCACGATTTCTCAAAGAGATTGAGGGTGTCGCGAGCATTTCGACACAGCCGGCAAGCAGCTCTACGTCGCATTACGAGGACTTCTATTCTGATGAAATGCTTAGTGACGGTGATAGGGTTAAATCTGCTCAGTTCGGCGCGGGGACTGTTTCCGACGTTGATGGTATGGCTGTTACGATTGAATTTGATAACGGTACACGGAAAAAGCTTAATGTGGAGTATGCACGCCTCGAACGATTATGAGATGGCGCTGGTACTACCGGATACTTGTATTATTTAGTCCTTTGGCGCTCTTTGTGCTGCGTTGTATTGTGAATCCACTGCTTCGCAATAAACGGGTACGTGTTGTATTGCTACACCCGGACGGTCGGGTGCTACTTGTGATTAATGCGCTTGGAGATAGACATTGGACGTTGCCGGGCGGAGGAGTCGGACGTCATGAAGATTTGGTAGACGCGGCGATACGCGAACTACATGAAGAGCTAAAGATCAATCTTCCGGCGCATGCGCTTATGCAACTCGGGGAGGTGAGGGTGCGGGGTTATCAGGCACCACTTTTTGTCGCACAGTTGAGTCGGTCGCAGGTTGCGCAGATACTACCTGATAAGTTTGAAATCTATGCTACGCAGTGGTACGATGTACACCATATTCCATCAGGAGCTCAGTCGGTAGTGCGGAGCGCATTAGAGCTCTTGTCTCGACATGAAGGTATTGGTAAAATGGGAGGAGTAACTTTGTCGTAGCGACAAGGTGACCACTATAAGAAATTTATGAAAATTCGAGCCGTGTATTCTCATCGTATGATTTCACTACGAGCATTGTGCTTATTTGTAGTTTTATTTGCTGGTGTAGTGGGTTTGACTCGAACGGTTGCGGCAGCTTCAAATCAGCCGTTAGAGCAGGGCCAGCATGTCATTACAATTTATGATCAGGGCGAGAAGCGAGTGGTCCTCACGCGTGCGCACACTGTTGCAGACACGCTTAAACAAGCACAAGTGGTGTTGTCAGAGTATGATAAGGTCGAACCTGCACTTGATACCAGGTATGTAGCGCAGCAGTATACGGTCAATATCTATCGCGCAAAACCAGTTGTAATTATCGATGGCAGTACGCGCGAGCATGTACTGACTCCATATAGCTCACCGCGAGATATTGCTAAAAATGCAGGCATAGAAATTCAGGATGAAGACATCCTCTCTCTTTCGCAATCTGAAAACATGCTTGTCGACGGCGCAGGCAGTAAGCTTACTATCGATAGAGCTGCGCCAATTACTCTTGTGCTGTACGGCGAGCGCACAACGGTATATACACAGCACTCTACTGTGAAGCAACTGCTTGATGAAAAGAAAATCTCACTTGGTGTAGATGATACCATCTCTGTCGACATGACCTCGTCTATCCAAGCAGGCATGACGGTCGAAATCTGGCGAAATGGCATACAGACAGTGACGGAGCAGCAGCCTTTGGAATATGAAACAGAGTCTATCCAGGATGCAGATCAGCCGGTGGGGTATCGTAACGTGCAAACGCCAGGCGTAAAAGGTGAAAAAACTGTAACATTTGAAGTTACGATGAAAAACGGCCAAGAAGTTGCTCGAAAAGAAATCCAGTCAGTAACTACCAGGGAGCCAAAGAAGGAAGTTGTCGTCGTTGGAGCAAAGCCAAGTTTTAGTGGTGACTTTGCTGCGGCACTTGCAAAATTACGTGCCTGTGAAGCAGGTGGAAACTATTCCAACAAGAAAAATCCGATGTATCGTGGAGCGTATCAATATAGCTATAGTACCTGGGCAAACTATGGTGGCTACCAGGATCCTGCCGACGCGCCACCAGCCGTACAAGACCAAGCTGCGCGCGACACATATGTACGCCGTGGCTGGCAGCCGTGGCCACATTGCGGCTCGACATTACCTGATACGTACCGATAATTTTTTTGGGATGCTACTGCCGCAACTTGTAACAGCGGTCAAAACTTGTTATGATGCGAGTAAGTGACTGCGAGCAGACACGTAGGTGGACAATCTTATTTTCATGAATATTCTTTCTGTTCAGATGCAAACAAAAACTATGTCACGAATTGGCTTTTTTCTGACTATTTTTGTGAGTACCTTGACGTTTGCTGGTGTGGCACTTGCCGAGACCGACGAACAGACATCATCTCATGGCCAACATATAATTACAATTTATGATCAGGGTGAGAAACGTGTGGTGCTTACGAAGGCGTCCGACGTCAAGCAGACACTTGAACAAGCGGATGTAAAGCTTGAAACGCATGATCGAGTAGAGCCAGCGCTTGCGACTCAATTTGTGGCAAGCGAATACACGATAAATATTTATAGAGCTTATCCTGTAGTGATCGTTGACGGTCTCAAGCGCGAACAAGTATTGACTCCCTATGGCTCTGCGCGAGATATTGTCAAAGATGCGAATATGAAAGTGCGGGACGAGGACATGCTCACACTTGAGCACTCGACCAATATTCTTGCGGATGGAGCGGGTGCGCGACTGACTATTACGCGCGCAATGCCCGTTACTCTCGTACTCTACGGTGCTCCTACCCAAGTGTATACACAGGCAAGGACGGTTGCAGAATTACTCTCAGAGAAAAACATCACTCTTGAGTCTCAAGATACAGTTTCGGTCGCTTCAACTACCGCTATACGTGATAACATGACAATCGAAATTTGGCGCGATGGAGTTCAAGCTGTCACTATTGAGGAATCGATTGCATTTCCCGTGCGCACGGTGCTCGATGCTGATCGCCCAGTTGGATTTCGAGAAGTGCAAACGCCAGGCGTACCGGGCAAGAAGCAAGTCGTCTACGAAGTAACTCGACAAAACGGACAAGAGGTGAGTCGAAAGGTGTTACAGGATGTTCTAGTGACGCAGCCGCAAGAACAGGTGGAGCTCGTAGGCAACAAAACAACCAACAGTCTTACGAAATCAAAAGGTGCACAGCAATTTACGGATAGCCGAGGGGTCGCGCATCGCGAGACGTATTACGATCTACCTATGAACGTCGTGATGAGTGCGTGTGGTGGTGGCGATTATACTATTCGTGCAGATGGTGCGAAAATCGACAAAGATGGCTATATCCTTATTGCTGCTAATCTAGGAAATTATCCACGCTGTTCGATCGTCGAAACAAGTATGGGACTCGGTAGAGTCTATGATACTGGTGGTTTTGCTGTAAAGCATCCTCACGGATTTGATCTGGCTACCGACTGGACAAACGGAGATGGGCGATAAGATGGCTGGCCCAAAGAAACATCTTGGACAGCATTGGCTGCACGATAGATTCGTACTTGATCACATAGCGGATTGTGCTGATGTGCAGGCTGGTGATACGGTGCTTGAGGTAGGTCCCGGGCTAGGTACATTGACATCAATCTTGTTAGCTCGTGCTCAAAAGGTTATATCGGTAGAGTTCGATGAAGACCTTGCTCGCAAATTACCGGGCCAGTTCCCTGGTAAAAATCTCGAAGTGATACATCAAGATATTTTAGAATACGACACGAGTCATCTGCCCGAAGGCTATAAAGTTGTTGCAAATGTTCCATATTATATTACAAGTAAAATTATCAAGAAGTTTATGACCGACAGCAATAAGCCAAGTGTGGTGTCCCTTCTGATTCAAAAAGAAGTGGCCGAACGTGTCGCAGCAGGTCCGGGCGACATGAGTATATTGGCTGTAAGTGCGCAACTTTACGCAGACGTGTCGTTAGGTGATGTAGTGCCAGCAGAACTCTTCACGCCACCGCCGAAGGTAGACTCCCAGGTTGTGACACTCCGCATTAAACCCCTGGAACTTCCCGATGGTATCGACGAAAAACAACTTTTTCGTGTTGTTAAAGCTGGGTTTAGCGCAAAACGCAAAAAACTACGCTCTAGTCTGAGTGGTGGTCTTGCGACACCAAAAGAAGAAATTGCGAGTATGCTTAAGGAAGCTCAGATCTCCGGGGATGATCGGGCCGAAGAGCTATCAGTGCAGCAATGGATCAAATTTGCACAGGTGTACTATGGGACAACTCGATCCTAGTCTAGCGATTCATGTATCGACAACAGATGATGGTTCGCTCCGCTCGAGCTTGACGCCCGAATCACAGATAGATGATCAAAATACGCAGACTTTTTTGCATCGTCATGGTATAGACGAACAAGACACGGTATTACTTAGGCTCTCGTATGATACTGCCGATTTTTGTCGCTACGAGCTTGTTACGCGTGAAATGGCGGGGCGGGGATTTACTCATGCGCAGCCCACGATTGCCGACGCGCTCCTCACAAGGGCTGACGGTGTCGCGCTTTTTCTTCCAATTGCTGACTGTATCGGAGCAGTGCTGTATCATCCGCCCTCGCGAACACTGATGCTATCACACCTCGGTCGCCATAATCTCGAACAACAAGGCGGCTATGAGTCGGTGCGCTACATGCAGCAGGTAAGCGGGTTCGATCCATCCGAACTACAGGTGTACTTGAGCCCGGCTGCGGGTAAGACGCAGTATCCGCTTTTTGCTTTTGGAAATAAGTCGCTCCATGAGGTAGCAGTTGAGCAATTGGTATCTGCAGGTGTAGCGACACGTAATATCATCATTGATGCGCGCGATACGGTTACTGATCCAGACTTTTTCTCACATAGTGCGGCTTTGCGAGGCGAAAAACCGGTTGGGCGACATGCTGTCGTATGCTATATCAAGTAGGTTCTGTATCTGTTATAATAAGTTGCAATGAGCAAAAAACTATACATCACGACTGCAATCCCGTATGCGAATGCCAAGCCACATATTGGTAATGCGCTTGATTATTTGATTGCTGATATTTGGCGCCGTTATCAGGTCCAGCTTGGTCACGATGTGCGTATGCAAGTGGGCACAGATGAGCATGGCAACAAGATTGCAGCCAAAGCGAAGGAAGCTGGCAAGGAGCCAAAAGCATATGTTGATGAGACGCATGTAGCATTTAAGGATTTGATGAGTAAAGTTGGTGCTGAGTATACAGACTTTATTCGTACAAGTGATGAGCATCATGTCGGCGCAGCTCAATATATCTGGCAAAAAATGCAGCCATATATCTACAAAGGTAGCTACGAGGGTTGGTATAGTGTTGGTGAAGAATCATTCGTGAGTGACAAAGTCGCCGCGGCCAACAATGGCATTTCTCCAGACCACGGAGTGCCATACGAGCGCCTAAGTGAGGATAACTACTATTTTAAGCTCAGTGAATTTGGTGATAAGATCCGAGAGGCAATCGAGACCGATAGACTTAAGATTGTGCCGGAGCACCGCAAAAACGAAATCCTTAATCTTATCGGCGAGGGACTTGAAGACCTTAGTGTCTCGCGCCCGCGCAAAAACCTCAGCTGGGGAATAGGTGTACCGGGTGACCCAAATCAAGTCATGTATGTATGGGTCGACGCACTTAGTAACTATCTAACCGTAATAGGCTATCCGGATAATTCGACCTGGAAAGATTTTTGGCCAGCAGACGTGCAGGTGATCGGCAAAGATATTTTGCGTTTTCATGCCATCATCTGGCCAGCGATGCTGATGGCGCTTGATTTACCGTTACCTAAGAAGCTTCTTGTTCACGGGTTTATAGATAGCGATGGCAAAAAGATGAGCAAAACTGTCGGTAACGTCATTGATCCAAATGAAGTGATAGATGGCTACGGTCTCGACGCGTTTCGCTACTATATGGCGCGTCATATTCCTACACAAGACGATGGTGACTTTACGTGGGAGAAACTCGAAAAAGCGTACAATAATGAACTTGGCAACGACCTTGGTAATTTAGTTCAGCGCGTCGCAAGTATGGTCACGAGATATCAGGCCGGTGTCGTCGGGGAAATCAAAAAAGGTGAACATGACATACAGCGATATCGTGAAGCAATGGAGGTATTGAAATTCAACGAGGCGCTCGACCAAGTATGGACACAGATTCGTGCAGTCAACCAGTATCTGGATAGTGTCAAGCCATGGGAGGTCGCTAAGAAAAAAGACGAGGATCCAGACGCAGCCGAGCATTTGGCAGAAATCCTAGAGACCTGCGCAGGCTCATTACTGCAAGTCGCACAGCTGCTTGTTCCATTTTTGCCGGAAACTGCATCAAAAATACAGGCCACCTTCGAAGGTGGGGTGATACACGATCAGGGTGCACTCTTCCCTAAGATCTACCTGCATACAGAGGATCCTCGTGCCAAACATACCAACCCTCGTTGATACACACTGTCATATCCACGAAGCAGAATATTTACTTCCTGTTGACGAAGTGTTGCAGCGCGCACGAACAAATGGAGTGCAGCAGATGTTGTGTATTGGTACAAATGAGACGAGTTCGTTTGAGGCAGTGGAGTTTGCTGCGAAACACGTTGATGTGTTTGCAATTGTGGGTGTGCATCCGCATGATGCGAAAGATGGCTACGATACTATCGCCGAACTTGTTCAGCACCCGAGAACTGTCGGTATAGGCGAAATTGGATTAGATTATTTCTATACACATAGTTCTCGTGAGCTGCAAATTCGTGCACTTGAAGTGCAGCTTCAGCTGGCTAGCGACAACAGCTTGCCGGTTTCGTTTCACGTACGTGAGGCGTTTGGAGACTTCTGGCCGGTAATAGATAATTTTCCTGGCATCCGAGGTGTGTTGCACAGTTTCACTGATACTATAGCTGAACTTGAGAAAGGTCTTTCTCGTGGTTTATATGTGGGTGTTAATGGAATCAGCACTTTTACGAAAGACGAGGGACAAAAAGCCATGTTTATGGCAATACCGCTAGATCGACTACTGTTAGAGACTGACGCACCCTTCTTGACACCTGTGCCTTTTCGTGGTAAAGTGAATGAGCCAGGTTTGGTGAAGGAGGTTGCTTTGCACTACGCACGTATGCGTGGTATAGCTTACGATGAGCTCGCTCGCCAGACCACCGCAAATGCCAAGACTCTATTTGATCTTGCATGACGCGGATAAGTCACTACTTAAAATCACGAGTGGAGTAAAGATATGGACCAAGCGTCAAATATCGATACAGTTCAGATTGGATACGAAGAGACTGCCTACACCTCCGAGCAGCCTCTAGATTCGCACACTCTAGAGTCCTCGCCAGCGCACGCAGAAGTGCAAGATGCGCTGTTGCTTGCAAACATGCTCAAACGGCTACGCGAGCAAAAGCTAGACGACTCGACAGCCAGAGGATTGCAGCCGTATGCCTAATTTGCTGAAAAAGGTCATGAATTTATTGATCGGCACTGAGCCGATTGTTACAGACATGTCTACGCACTTGCCAAAGACAGCTGCAAAAACCCAGAAGCCACTCAAACGGCCATTTAAAAAAATGACTGAACGTGAGCTCATACAACTTGAGAGTGATATCGGTGCGCAGCTATTTGGAAGCGTGCCAAAGGGTCATCGTCGTGAGTTTTTTAATCTTGATCTGTCAACCTGGATTTGGTATGACGAATGGATTGACGCAACGACAGGACAACGTATGAACATGACGATTCGTTACGAAGTGCATGAAAACGGTATTCTCAAAGTTCAAGAAGGCGCTCGATATAATTTCATCGAGGGTCGAGAGCTTGAGAATTTCATGGCTGCAATACACTTATATTACGAAAGGGTTGCTCGGGAGCTGTACAATACTGAGCCACATCATAGTCACCCTCTCCAAGCGCATACGGTATAATAGATACCATGGCACAACCCGTCTTTTATTTTGATTATGCAGCAGCCACGCCCATGGATTCACGGGTGCTTGCTGCTATGACGCCATATTTTTCTGAACGGTTTTACAATCCTTCGAGCCCGTACACGCAGGCCGTTGAGGTGCGTCGTGAATATCAAGCTGCCAAGCAGCAAATAGCTCGAGCGATCGGCGCAACGGCGGATGAGCTGATTATGACAGCTGGCGCTACCGAGTCAATCAATCTTGCTATCAGTGGCTTTGGCGGCCACAAGGTAACTGTAGCAACTGAGCATGCTAGTGTGAAGTCCGCCGCAGCTGCTGGCGGAAACGTTACAGTGCTGCCAGTTGATAGGCACGGAAGAGTCGCGCCAGCTGCAGTGGCGGCCGCAATCCAAGCCGACACGCAGGTGGTGAGTATCGCGCTTGCAAATCACGAAATCGGTAGCCTGCAGCCCATTCGTGAGATCACACAAAACATCGCTCAAATACGGACTAAACGACTTCAGGCGGGAGACACGACTCCACTGGTGTTTCATTGTGATGCATCACAGGGTTTTGGTATTATTGATATTCATGTTGGCCGACTTGGCGTTGATTTGTTAACGCTTAACGCTGCAAAGATCTATGGCCCTAAGCAGGTGGGCTTGCTATGGGCTAAGCCTGGAGTGCTTCTCGCCCCTCGTATCGTAGGTGGCGGGCAAGAAGCAGGGCTTCGTAGCGGTACGGAAAATGTTGCTGGTGTAGTGGGCTTTGCTGAAGCGGTGCGTATAGCTACTGATAAGCGTGCGTATGAAGCCAAACGACTTGCGACGCTGCGAGACATACTCGAAACAACACTTGCAGCGCGATTTCCTGCCGCAGTACTATCTGGTCACCCCAAGCAACGTCTGGCAAACTTTTGCCACATCTCGTTTCCGGGAGTTGATGCGGAGCGCATAGTGTTTCTACTTGAAATGCAACAAGTATTGGTTGCGACTGGTAGCGCATGTGCTGCAAATAGTGGCACGCGCTCAGAAGTCCTCATGAGTATCGGACTTGACGATATGACTGCCGATGGGAGTATTCGCCTTACGCTTGGTCGCGATTCGTCCGAGGAGGCAGTGCGTTATGGCGCTACAAAGATTATTGAAGCTGTCGAGACTGAGCTTCGTCGAACGGAAACGACACTGTGATTAAATTTATTCTAGGCTGTCTTGGCTTGATGATAGTGGTGTTGCTTATCGGCGCGTATTTGGCTCCTGACGATTTGGCAAAGTGCGACGTGAAACCATCAAGTGGGCAAGGCTGTCAGTCGGCTGATGTTATAGTCGCTCTCAGCGGTGGCGATACACAGGCGCGCACCAACGAAGCGGTGTCGCTGTATAAAAATGGGTGGGCTCCAAAATTAATCTTCTCCGGAGCTGCGGCTGATAAATCCGGCCCAAGTAATGCGAGTGCAATGCGCAAGCAGGCATTGCAAGAAGGTGTACCGGAGTCGGCAATTATAACCGAAGAGTTCTCGGAGACTACACACGAAAATGCACAGCTTTCAAGCAGTGTTCTTGCAAACAATGATTATCGAAAGGTTATAGTCGTCACTTCATCGTATCATCAGCGACGAGCAGGCATGGAGTTTCGCAATTATGTTGGCGTAGAAACACAGGTAGTCAACCACCCTGTTTCTCGGGATAATCAATGGTCAGAGTGGTGGTGGCTTACTCCAACAGGGTGGTGGCTTGCGATTAGCGAATTGATTAAAATCTCACTTGTATACGCTGGAGTACCTCGATGACAAGAGTATATGTTGGTATGAGTGGTGGAGTAGACTCATCGCTTACAGCGGCGTTGCTTGTTGAGCAGGGTTACGAGGTGACGGGTGTCTATATGAAAAACTGGAGCCAGGATTTGCCGGGCATGAAATGTCCGTGGGCGGAAGATTTGGCTGATGCTAAGCGTGTAGCAGTGCAGCTCGGAATTGATTTAAAGGTGTTTGATTTTGAAGCAGATTATCGAGGCAAGGTCGTGGGCTATATGATCGACACCTACAAAGAAGGTCGCACGCCAAACCCTGATATTATGTGTAATCAAGAGGTTAAATTTAAGCTCTTCCTCGACGCATCACTGGCTGACGGCGCGGACATGATAGCAACAGGACATTACGCACAGACAAAAGACGGTAGGCTACTGAGGGCAGTTGATGATAATAAAGATCAGACATACTTTCTCTATCGTGTTACGAGTGCAGCACTCGAGAAAACTCTTTTTCCACTCGGGGGTTACACTAAACCACAAGTTCGCGAGATGGCCGTTGAGCGTGGTTTATATACTGCTACCAAAAAAGAGTCGATGGGGATTTGTTTTGTCGGCCGTGTAGGAATTCGTGAATTTCTCGGTCAGTACGTCGATACGGCACCGGGTAGTATTATCGATAAAGACTCGGGTAAAGTCCTCGGCCAGCATGACGGTGCAATCTTTTATACTATCGGCCAACGCCATGGTCTCGATATCGGTGGAGGCTTGCCTTACTACGTCGTCGGCAAAAACATGGACAAAAATGAAGTCTATGTATCGACTAACCTGCAGGACGGATCTCTGTGGCGCCACGAGATAGAGCTTGCTGCGGTGCACTGGATTGGCAAAAATCCAGGTAACGGTAAGTATCACATTCGGGTGCGCCATCGTGCACCACTTGTACCCGCTACACTAAAAGATACGGTACTGGAGCTCGATGAGCCTCAGCGCGCAGTCGCATCGGGGCAGTCTATCGTACTGTATGAAGCGAATCTCTGTGTTGGCGGTGGCATCGTTATCTAGTCGTCGAGAATTGCTCCGCGTATCTATCTTCCTCCAGGCGTACCCAGAGACATTGATCGGCAGTAGTGGTTCAACACGCATTCGTCTGGTGTAGCTATCAGTCCGTAGTGTAGCGAGGGGTAGCGAATGTGCGCACTGCTCAAACCGACAGAACTGTCGGCTATGATATAATATAACAGATATGAATACCCAAGAAATACGCAATGAATATTTAAAGTTTTTTGAGGCTCGTGGCCACAAAATCATTCCTCGTGCACCGCTAGTACTTACCGACGACCCGACGACTTTGTTCACGGGCAGCGGCATGCAGCCGTTATTGCCATATCTTCTTGGCGAGGCTCATCCATCGGGTGTGCGACTTACTGATAGTCAGACCTGCCTCCGCGCTCAGGACATCGAGGATGTTGGTGATAACCGTCACACGACATTTTTTGAAATGCTCGGCAACTGGAGTATGGGTGATTACTTCAAAGAACAGCAAATTCGTTGGTTTTTTGAGTTTCTTACAGAAAAAGCCGGCGTAGATCCAGACAACCTTTACGTTACCTGCTTTATCGGTGACGAGGCGCACGGTATTCCGCGTGACACTGAAGCTGCAGAGATATGGCAAAAGGTGTTCCAAGAAAAAGGCTTGAGCGCAGAGATCGCAGAAATAGGTAGTCAAGCAGACGGCGATAAACGCGGCATTAAGCCAGGTGAACGTATTTTCTACTATGACGATGGCGAAAACTGGTGGAGCCGTGGCGGCGGCCTCGATAAGACACCGATTGGCGACCCTTGCGGTCCCGATAGTGAAGTGTTCTATGATTTTGGTCCAGAGTATCAAGATGTGAATTATGGCTTGGCGCACCCCGCGAGCGACGGCGGCCAGTTCATGGAGATCGGCAACCAAGTGTTTATGCAGTATCGGCGTCTCGACGACGGTAGCTTCGAGCAGCTTGAACGCAAAAATGTCGACTTTGGCGGTGGTCTTGAGCGTATCGCCGCAGCACAACTTGGCAATCCAGATGTGTTTAAGATTAGCGTACTGTGGCCAATTATAGAAAAACTAGAAGCACTCAGCGGCAAAAGCTATGATACTCACACCGAAAGCATGCGTGTTATCGCAGATCACCTGCGTGCAGCAACGTTCCTTGCGGTTGATGGGTGTGTACCAAGCAATAAAGAGCAGGGCTATGTGATGCGTCGTTTGCTACGTCGTGCGATCCGCTTTGCGTTTGATCTTGGTCTAGAACAAAACTTTTTCGAACAAATCGTGCCAACTATCACCGATCTCTATCATGACGATTACCCTGAAGTTGCAGCTAAGCGTGACGAGGTGATCGCAATCTTGATCAAGGAGGAAAAAGTCTTCCGCCAGACGCTCCGCAACGGCCTTAAGGAGTTGGGAAAATTTAAAGACAATGGACTGACTGGTGAAGAGTTATTTAAGCTCTATGATACGTTTGGTTTTCCTGTGGAGCTTTCTACCGAAGAAGCAAGGAACCAAGCAATTCCGCTCTCAGAGAACTGGCGTCAAGAATTTGACGATAAGATGGCCGAGCAGCGTGCTCGCAGTCAGACTGCGGCTAAAGGTACATTCAAAGGCGGACTGGGTGGGCAAACCTTGCAGCACAAAAAATACCACACAGCTACCCATTTGATGTATGCTGCTCTCAAGCAAGTCGTGGGTGATCACGTGACGCAGCATGGTAGTAACATCACCGAAGAACGCCTGCGCTTTGATTTTAATAACGACGAGAAGGTTACTCGTGAGCAACTCGATGAAGTGGAGAAGCTCGTAAACGAATGGATTGGCTGGGATTTACCAGTGTCGTTTCAGGAATACCCGACAGACCAGGCGTTTGAGATGGGTGCAATCGGTGCATTTGGCGACAAGTACGGCGACACGGTCAAGGTGTACAAAATGGGTGACGAGCCAAAGCGTGTGAGTTTCGAAATCTGTGGAGGTCCACATGTAGACCACACTGGTCAGCTCGCCGAAGACGGCAAGATATTTAAGATCACTAAGGAAGAATCAAGCTCGGCGGGAATCCGGCGCGTCAAAGCAATACTTGCTTAAATCCCTAGCCTAACTTTGCAAGTTCTTCATCGAGTATCTCGTTGAGGCGTATGTAGTCACCATCATCGGGATACAGGGGGTGCAGTCCACCATTCTCACCTTGGTCCGTGGTTTGATAGCTGAGTGAAAACCCTTTTTCTTGGTCTATCGTCACACTGATGGAACGACTACTTCCTGTTTCATATTGAAATACTAAGTCGCTGAGCATATCTCTGTATCCATTTTCAATGATATGATAACTAATCGTGCGAGTGCCCGCTGGATCAAGCTCAAATGAATAATCTGACTCTTGACTGATTGCACTATTGGCGAGAGATGTGGTCATGGTGCTCGCATCAACGATGTTGTGGCCATAAGGGTCATCTCGCGCAAGCATCGCATCTATAGTGTTGCCGGCGAGACTGAAGAGAAATGAGTTCAATTGATGGTTGGGAATTTTTGGTATTTCTTTGTCGAGATTTGCGGCTTGTTTGTATAGTAGTGCATCGTGATTAGAATCCCCTGTTATCGGCTCGTAGCTAGGGGCGTGCGGTTCTTCAAATTTACTTGTAGACTCTTCCTCTTCTGGAGTGACTCTGGATGCATATATACTGACTTTTTGTCCATTACTATCAAAAACGAATTCAAATGATGTCGAGGGGGCATTATTTTCATCTTGGGTAATATCTACGCCGATTTCAACAAGTTCATTCGTCATCATGTAATCCAAAACAGCGTCCGGATAGCTCAGTTCCTCTGGTGAACGCGTAAAGAAGCTGAATGACGTAGTCTGATGTGTCGGTCGATGAAAAGTTGGTAGACGCTCCATGAGTGTGTTGAACTTGTCTAAAATTCCGGTAATATCACTGAAATACTCACTAGTTTGTGGGTTTTCTGCGGGTATGCCTGACTGTTTGCCGAGCTCGGGACTCATATTAATATATTATAGCACATTATATATTAATAATCAATACTTTGCCACTATAAGCACAACTAGTATATAATAAATACAACTATGGTTTTTGATAAAATACGCAAACGAGCAAATGACTCCATCGACAGAAATTATATTGTTGCAGTAGACATCGGTACAGAGTTTGTCAAAGCAATGATCGCCAAGGTAGACGGCGAGGTATTAGAAGTTGTGGGTGTGGGGCGCGCACGCCAAGACGTGAGTGATATGCACTCGGGTGCAATCGCCGACATATCAGGTGTGGTGCGAAACTGCGAAGAGGCGCTTGCTGAAGCTGAAGACCAAGCAGGTCTTCAGGCAAAGCGCGCAGTCATAGGTATTGCCGGTGAGCTTGTAAAGGGTACGACGAATACGATTCGCTATCGCCGCCCTCAGCCCGATCGCCCGCTGGACGAAGCTGAGATGGAATTTATTATCGACAAGGTACAAGAGCGCGCACAAACAAAAGCGCAGCGCCAGATCGCGCTCGAGACGGGTAACGAAGATGTCGAGATTAAGCTTGTTAACAGCGCCCTTGTGGGTATCCATATCGACGGGTATAAGGTATCAAATCCACTTGGTTTCCAAGGTAAAGATGTTGCGGTGCAGATATACACGGCATTTGCTCCGATGGTACATATCGGTGCGCTCGAGCGCGTAGCCGATGAGCTTGCACTAGAGCTTGTTGCGGTCGCGGCAGAGCCTTTCGCGGTCAGCCGGAGTGTACTAGGCACGGACGCAAGTAGTAATTTCACTGCTATTCTAGCTGACGTAGGTGGTGGTACTACCGACATCGCAGTTGTCAACGACGGTGGTGTCGAAGGTACTAAGATGTTTGGCATCGGTGGGCGTAGCTTCACTCGTACTATTGCAAGTGAGCTTGACCTTACTTATGACCAGGCTGAGAAGCTCAAGGTCAATATCCGCAATGAAAACATCAAACCGACAGTAAAGAAGCATCTTGAAACGGCCATAGACAAGACACTTGACGTGTGGCTTTCGGGTGTAGAGTTGGCACTCAGTGAATTTGATTCTGTAGACCACTTACCGAATCGCATCTTGCTGTGCGGCGGTGGTGCAAGCCTCGAAGAGCTAGTCGATGCGCTCAACGGACGCGACTGGTATAAAGAGCTGCCGTTTACACGCAAACCTACAGTCCATCATATTCAGCCATCTGAGGTGCTCGGCATTACGGATAAAACGGGTACAATCAAAGACCATACCTATATCACAGCCATGGGACTGCTACGTGTCGGATATGATACAATATTAGGTAGTAGCGAAAGCGACAATATAAAAGAAAAACTCAATAGAATCCTTAGAATATAACATGAACAAAGACGTAATCTATATCGATGTCGAAGATGATGTAACCGCGATAATCGGTAAGGTTAAAGACAGCAAAGAAAAAGTTGTTGCACTTGTACCGCCGAAGCGCACTGGCGTGTTACAAAGCGCGGTCAACTTACGAATCTTGCAGCGCACTGCCAAAAATGCTGGCAAGCACATTGTACTTATCACGAATGATCAGTCACTTATTCCGCTTGCTGCTGGCGCAAGTATACCAGTGGCAAAGAATCTCCAAAGTAAGCCAGAAATTCCAGAAATTGCAGCACTCAAGGTAGACGATGACGATGATATTATCGACGGTTCGCAACTTCCCGTAGGTGAGCATGCTGCCACGGCTGCCGCTTCGAAAAGTATTCCTGTTACTTCGTCGGCAGACTCAGACAAAAAATCCTATGCAGCCCCACCAAAGAACGGTGAGTCTCCACGCAAGTCGAAGGCAGCTGGCAAAGTGCCAAATTTCAATTCATTCCGTAAGAAATTAATCTTTATCATCGCTGGTGTGATTCTTTTGATAGGATTTCTGGTATGGGCAATCTTCTTTGCACCGCGGGCAACAGTAGAAATTACCGCGAAGACAAGTAAAGAAAATATATCAACATCTGTCACTCTCGGTCAAACCCTTACTACAGACGCAACAAAAGGCACTCTCAAGGCTGTTCAGGTTGAAGAATCTCAGGAGGCTGCTGTAGATTTCCAGGCAACCGGCACGCAGGAGCAAGGCGAGGCTGCGAGCGGCAAGATGACTTTGACTAAATCAAGCCCAGGATCGAAGAAGATAGAACTCGGCACTGGCTTCAGTAACGGCGATTGTACATTTGTAACTCGTAGCGAAGTTACGGTGCCGGGCGCGACACCTGGTGGTTGGAATGGTTCAGGGTTCTCTACAACTCCTGGCACTGTCGACGTACAAGTGAAAGCAACAGCTATTGGCGAACAATGTAATCTTTCTTCGCGAAGCTACCAATCTACAGAAAGTGGTATTAGCGCCAAAGGCGGCGATATGACTGGCGGTAGCAAGAAGACTCTCAAGATCGTAACTCAAGAAGATGTGCAAAAAGCATCCGAGCAACTTGCTCAGCAAAACAATAACGAGATCAAGACGAAGCTAGAAGCCAAGTTCGGTAGTGGCGTAAAAGCGATCGACTCCAGCTTCCGCACACTCAAAGCGGACACTGCGCCTGCGCCACAGGTCGGCCAGGAAGCGCCAAACGGTACTGCTAAGCTCACCTCATCTATTACGTATGCGATGAATGGTGTTGCTACTAACGATCTTGACGATTTCATCGAGGCGGCAGTCAAATCAAAGCTTTCTAAAGAGACTGATCAGCGCGTCTATGAGACGGGGGCCGGTGCGGCAAAACTTACTGATTTTGCGGCAACCGACACGGGCGGTACGGCAAGTCTCGCAGCTACCGCGCAAGTGGGGCCACAGATAAACGACAGCGACGTGAAAAAGCGTGTAGCTGGTAAACGATTCGGTGATATACAGTCCGACCTCAAATCCATAGACGGTGTAAATAACGTAGAAGTGAAGTTCTGGCCTTTCTGGGTAAATACCGTACCGGGCGACACACAAAAGATTTCGATCAAGTTTAATCTGGACGAAAACTAGTTCGATGGGTCGGAGCCAAAACCTGATTTGTCTTGATGTGGGCGAACGACGAATAGGCGTAGCGGTAGCAGACACAGCCGTACGCATCGCAGTACCATACGACACTATCGTAGTTGACGGCAAAGAAGTGCAGACGATTGCAGAGCTCGTGATTCAAGAAAACGCGAGCAAGCTAATCGTAGGGTATCCGCGCAATCAACAAGGTGAGTCTACGGCTCAATCTGCGTACGTAGAGGCTTTTGCTGCGCAGCTCGCTGATATCGCGCCGGTCGTGTTTCAAGATGAGTCGCTCACGAGTGTCGTGGCTGAGAATCGTTTAAAAGCTCGAGGTAAGTCTTATGAAAAGGGCGACATCGATAAAGAGGCGGCCGCAATTATCCTGCAAGATTATATGGAGATGAGATTATGAATCCAGAAACGCCACGACCACAAGCCTCCATACAGAAAACTGTACCTGCTCCTCAGACGTTGCCTCCGGCTACCACTTCACCTACTCCTATCGCTCCGCAACCACTTGCATCACCAGGTTCATTGCAGGTCAAAAAGAATCGTCATGCATTTCGCTGGATTGGCGTGATAGTGGCTGTCTTTTTGACACTTGCAGTACTTGCTGCGGGAGGAGTATATGCGTGGTACAGTAGTCAACTAAGTTCACCGAATCCTGGCTCGACAGAAACAGTGCGGGTGACGGTCGCAAGTGGTAACACTGCGACAGATGTAGCAACGCAACTTGCAAAAAACAACATGATCAAAAATGAATTTGTTTTTGAGATATACTATCGTCTTCATCAGCAGACGGGTCTCAAGGCGGGGGTCTACGTACTTGAAAGGAATATGTCCGTAGGTGAGATTGTCGCACACCTTGAATCGGGCAAGCCAGATGAATTTGCATTGACGTTTCTCCCTGGTGGTACGCTTACGGATGCCAAAAGAGTTTTAGCTACTGCAGGGTATCCGATGGCCGACATAGAGGCAGCTATGCAGAAGACATACAGCCATCCACTACTAATCGGTAGGCCGGCCGGTGCAGACCTTGAAGGTTATATTTATGGTGATACCTACAACTTCTATACCGGTTCATCGCTGGACGATGTACTTAAAAAACTGTTTGATCACATGTATGAAGACATCAAAGCAAAAGGCCTAGAACAGGCATATGCGGCGCAGGGTATGTCTCTATATGAGGGCATTACCTTTGCGTCTATCGTCCAGAGCGAAGTTTCAAGCAAGGCTGATATGCCGCTTGTGTCGCAGGTGTTTCATAAGCGTTTGGCGGAAGATACGGTGCTTGGCTCTGATGTAACCTTTATCTACGGAGCGCGAAAGCTTGGTGTAGCGCCAGCTGTGAATCTAGACTCCCCGTACAACACCCGCGTGCGTAAAGGTCTGCCGCCAACTCCGGTCTCAAACCCAGGTATAGACGCACTACAGGCGGGTGCAAAACCTGCAAGTACTGACTATATGTACTTTGTGGCTGGTGACGATGGTAAGACGTATTTCTCGAAAACAAACGAAGAACATGAGCAGGCTACCAGAGATCACTGCATGCAAAACTGTATATTGCCATCTCAGTAGACGTGTTGTTGCTTACGGTAAGACATTGACATTTTAGCCCAAGTTTGCTACTATGAGTGGTAGCACATTTGTGAGATGAACTTTGGTGGGTATAGCAAAAACAAAAAGTCTCAACACCACAAATGAGCCTGCCTGAAATGTCGTACGGGTACAGGAGCTTAGCTCTTACGCACTTTTTACACTAATATCAATTAATAATTGGTCGACAAGTGCCCTGTTCTGTTGCGAGAAGAAAGACAAAGTACGGTAGAAGTGCTCATAGTAATATGATCACAGGAGAACAACCATCACTACTCACGAATCGAACGAACGTTCAGTCAAGAGTGTATCTCAGAGGTCATCAGGCCTCAAGGTGGCAGTAGCTACTACAAGTAAACAAGCAATTATTCGACAAATATTCCTCTATAGCGGCATATTTGTATTATTAGTATCAATTATTTCTATTGGCTACTATCGACCTGGTGTTGGTGGGGCTGAGTCTGCAGCTAGTGTATCATCTACGGGTGTGGCGGATCAGGCTAGTATGTCAGCACGTCTCGATGAAAAGACTGCCACAGATATCGCAGCCAATTTTGCTATTCAAACTCAGATGCCTGTAGCAGCGAATGTCGCTAACCTCTCAACCTCACTAGAGGCCAAGCAAGAGATTGCCCAGTCGGATGACACGGTTATCGCTAAGCCACAAATTGTACAGCCGACGGCCGGTAGTCGTACGGTTACTACTTATAAGGCTAAGACTGGCGATACTGTGCAGTCTATCGCCGCCGAGCACAAGCTTTCGCCGCAGACTATCAAGTGGGCAAACGGTTTACAGTCAGACGCTGTTGAAAACGGTCGAGACGTAATCGTTCCTCCTGTCGACGGTATAATCTATACCGCTAAAGAAGGCGACACAGTGCAATCCATTGCAGATATTTACAAAGCTCAGCCTGAACGCATAGTGAGCTTCAACGACCTTGAGGTTGATGGGGTGCAGAAAGATATGCAGATCATTATTCCTGGCGGCGAAAAGCCAGCTGACCCAGCTCCAGCTCCAGCTCCAGCCCCGACAATGTCAAATGGGCAGAGCACAGGCTCATTCAATAGTACTGCTAACTTGGCAAATGCCAGCGCTTCAGTGGGCAATCGCTACGCATTCGGTAACTGTACATGGTACGCCTATGAGCGCCGTGCACAGCTAGGCCGTCCTATCGGTAGCTTCTGGGGTAATGCGTCTACTTGGGCTATGAATGGGCGGGCAGCAGGCTTCACGGTCAATAGCACGCCTGCGCCTGGCGCAATTATGCAAAACGGTGGCGGTTACGCTGGCTATGGCCACGTTGCGATAGTAGAGACTATCAACGGCGACTCGTTTACTGTGAGTGAGATGAACTATGCAGGCTTCAATGTTGTCTCTAGTCGAACCATCCCAATGAGCCAAGCGGGCAACTATAATTTTATTCACTAGAATCTAGTTTTGACAGATACGCAAATTACCCCTATCAATATAAGGGTAATTTTGTTATACTAAGCAGATATGTTTGTCGACACAGCAAAAGTATTTATCCAAGCAGGCAAAGGCGGTGACGGCGTCATCTCTTGGCGTCATGAAATATATGTGGACAAAGGTGGCCCGGATGGCGGAGACGGTGGTAAGGGCGGCGATGTCGTATTTGAGGCGACGGATAACCTCAATACACTACTAGACTTTCGCTTCAAGCCGGAGCTGAAAGCTGATCCAGGTCAAAATGGCTCAAAGCAGAAAAAACGTGGCCGTAGTGGCGAAGATAAGATCGTAAAAGTTCCTGTCGGCACACTTGTAAAGCGTAAGGGTGAAATACTCGCTGATCTCACAGAGCATGGCCAGAAAGTTGTCATTGCAATGGGTGGTGATGGTGGCTTCGGCAATGCCCATTTCAAATCTTCTACTCGCCAAGCTCCGCGTATCGCCGAACGTGGTGAAATGGGTGATACATTTGAGGCAGAGCTTGAGCTGAAGTTGCTCGCAGATGTAGGACTTGTTGGATTTCCAAATGCTGGTAAGTCAACCTTCCTCTCCGTAGTAAGTAACGCGCGACCAGAAATTGCAGACTATGCGTTTACAACACTTACGCCAAATCTTGGCGTGGCAGATATTGACACAAGCAGCCTTCTCATCGCAGACATCCCAGGACTTATCGAGGGTGCCAGTGAAGGCAAGGGTCTAGGAGATACATTCCTGCGCCATGTTGAGCGTACCGCAGTATTGCTACATCTTATAGATGTATATAGTGATGATATCGCGGCAGCATATACTACAATCCGCACGGAGCTTGGGCAGTATTCCGCCGAATTAGTCGACAGGCCAGAAGTTATAGCGCTCACGAAGTGCGAAGGTCTAGACCAGGATATTATCGATATGCAAATAGAAGCCGTACGGGCTGTTGCCGACAAGAATGCAAAGATCTTTGCAGTGTCGTCAACCGCACACATGGGTATGACAGATCTGCTACGCGAGCTTGTTAAGGCTGTGCAGTACGCTCGCTCTATCGCTCAAACGATCGAAGGACATGATGACGATGATGACGACATGCCAGTCATATCGCTAAGCCAGGAAGCGAAAGCCGAAGCATGGGCAGTAGAGTATGACGAAGAGCAGAATGTATATCTTGTGACCGGTGACAAGATTGAGAAATTTGCACGTCGAACGAATTTTGATGGTTTCGAAAACATCAATCGTTTGCGAGATATTATGCGTAAGCTGGGCATATCTCACGAATTAAGTCGTCGTGGCGCTACAGGCGAAAGTACGATTCGTATTGGCGAAGACGAATTTACTCTCCTTGAAAACGAATCGGAGTAGTGCCGTAAGAGAGTGCTATGGACCTCGACAAGTCCGTAGGCTTATTTGGACATGATATAGTAGGTATAGATGACTACCTTTTTCTTCTATGACTTAGAGACGACAGGGCTTAACCCTAGAGATGATCGCATCATGCAGTTTGCAGGTATGCGTACTGACATGAACTTCAATCCTATTGGTGAGCCATATAACTTGCTAGTGGCACTCAACGACGATACTCTCCCCAGTCCATATGCGCTTATGGTGACAGGGGTGACCCCACAGCAGACACTTGCGGATGGGTATACTGAAGCGCAATTTGCAAAACTATTCACCGAAGAGATTGCTACACCGGATACTATTATACTGGGCTACAATAGTATCCGCTTTGATGATGAGTTTATGCGAGCACTCCTTTGGAGGAATTATTATGATCCGTATGAATGGACTTGGAAAGATGGTCGCTCGCGCTGGGACATACTCGATGTTGTGCGCATGACACGGGCACTCAGGCCGGAGGGCATTAAGTGGCCGACAGTCGACGGTAAGGCTGTAAATAAACTAGAACTTTTGAGTGCCGAGAACGGTCTCGAGCACGAGAAGGCGCATGACGCCTTGAGCGATGTTGTTGCACTTATCGGTGTAACGAAGCTGATAGCCGAGAGGCAACCGCAGCTTTTTGGCTACCTCCTGAAGCTGCGTGATAAAAATGAGATTAAGAAGCTTGTCAATCTCGATGATAGGGCGCCGTTTGTGTATGCATCAGGTCGCTACGATGCTACATTTAACAAAGCTACCGTGGCAATGCCTCTAGTGGAGGCGGATTACGGTAACGTATTTGTGTATGATCTTCGCCACGACCCGAGCGAATGGATTGGCAAGTCCGAGCAAGAATTAGCAGCCATCCTATTCACGCCATATGCAGAACGTGGAGATGACTACAAGCGACTTCCGGTTAAAAAGCTACAGTATAACCGGGCGCCGGCTGTGGCGCCACTGGGTGTACTGGAGCAAGACGGTGGCTGGAGTAAGTTGCAGTTAACCCTCGAAGTTGTAGATACTCACCGCAAATTACTACTTTCTCATCCTGATTTCGCGCAGAGGGTCGCAAAAGTGCTTCTTAAAAAACCGGATTATCCAGCAACTGTAGATGCTGAAGGTCAGCTATACGACGGATTTATCTCTGATCGCGACAAACTTCGCAGTGAAGTGCTGCGAAATGCCGATGAAAAAGATCTCAAGCTATATAGGCCCGAGTTTGACGACAAGCGTCTTGTAGAACTATTCCCACGCTACAAAGCGCGCAATTTTCCGCGTATCGCTAGCACCGATGAAATCACTAGCTATGAGACGTGGCGAAGTGCACATATCACCGCAAAAGCCCCGCAGTTTATGCAGGATTTGCAAAAGGTTGCAAAGCAATCTGATTTAACAGACCATCAGCAATATGTGCTTGAAGAGCTCAAACTATGGTTTGAATCGGTAATGCCTGAGTCTGAAGAGTTAGCGAGTTAGCGAGCGGAAGCGTTTTTTTGGCATGCGCTCTTTGCGGGCGATATATTTCTGTGTTCGGCGCCTGAGGTCGAGCTCATCGATAAGTGCGATGGCTGTATAGCGAAATGAAATCAGGAGTACGGTGATGATACCGATAGTGAGCATGAAGCCTGCAGATAGGGACCATGAGGTGCCCGGGATTGCGCCTACGAGTAGGAATAGGAGAAGCGCATTGAGTATGCCAGATTTGCTCAATATAAAAAGTATGACAAATACTGCACCCACGGCTATTACTCGCTGTTTAATCATCACGCCACCTTATTTAGTTACTTATTCATAATGTAGCATTTTGGTCAAAGATATGCAAAGATAAGCACTTTGGATTTTATGATCTTTTGGACGGTGGCGCACATGATCTTTTTTGGTGCTATAATGGTATAGATATGCCAGAGGTGATACGTGTTACGGGTGCGAAAGAGCACAATCTAAAAAATGTGTCGGTAGAAATACCGCGTGATAAACTCGTGGTGATTACGGGTCTCTCTGGATCTGGAAAATCAAGTCTCGCATTCGACACAATTTACGCCGAAGGTCAGCGCCGTTACGTCGAAAGCTTGAGTAGCTATGCACGGCAGTTCTTGGGCATTATGGATAAGCCAGATGTCGAAAGTATCGATGGGCTAAGTCCGGCTATCTCTATCGACCAGAAGTCGACAAGTCGTAATCCGCGTTCGACCGTCGCAACGGTAACCGAGATTTATGATTATCTTCGACTCCTTTTCGCACGTATCGGTGTGCCGCACGATCCTATCACTGGTCGTGAAGTTACTCGGCGCACGAAAGATGACATTATCGATGAAGTAATGGGTATTACAGAGGGTACGCGCCTGATGCTTCTCGCACCTATTGCTAAAGACAAAAAAGGTGAGTTTGCACATGTGCCAGAGCAGTACAAAAAAGCTGGATTTGCACGTGCTCGAGTAGACGGTGTAGTCTATGCGCTCGACGAGTTTCCGGATCTTAAGAAAAATGAGCGACACACGATTGAAATCGTGGTTGACCGTCTGGTTTTGGCGCCAGACATGCGTACGCGTGTAGCGCAGAGCGTAGAACAAGCGCTTGAGGTAGGCGGTGGTATTATCGGGGTGTATCATGCGGACACTGATGAGGTGCATATGCTGAGTCAACGGTATGCCTCGATGGATAATCCGGATATTGAGATTCCTGAGCTTGAGCCGCGGCTTTTTAGTTACAATACTCCGCAGGGCGCATGTCCGGTGTGTACTGGGCTTGGTACTCGACTTGAAGTAGATCCAGAGCTAGTGTTTAACTCAAGTCTTACGATCGCCGAAGGAGCAATACGACCTTACAACCGTGTAAATACTGACTCCTGGTGGCTCAAAAAGTTAAAAGAGGTGGGCGATACCCATGGTTTTAGTCTGCAAGTGCCGGTCAAAGAGTTGTCTGACGAAGCTTTGCAAAAAGTACTCTATGGTACAGGCAACGATAAATATCGTGTCAAACTAGGCACTGGTCGTCACTACGACTCGACGTATGAAGGTGTCATACCAAATCTTGAGCGTCGACATAAAGAAACTGACAGTGAATTTATGCGCAAAGACATTGAGCGTTTCATGCGTGAACGTAAGTGCCATGCGTGTAAAGGCGCACGCCTCAAGCCTGTCGTGCTTGCGGTAACAGTGCATGGCTACAATATCATGGACATCTGTGGTCTCGGTATTGATGAAGCGCTCGATCTGCTGCAAAATCATTTCGAACTGACAGAGACGGAGCAGTTTATCGCCCGACAGATTATGAAGGAAATCACTTCTCGTCTGACATTTATGAGCAACGTCGGATTGAATTACCTTGAGCTTGGTCGTGCCGCAAATACACTGAGCGGTGGTGAAGCGCAGCGCATCCGGTTGGCAACACAGATTGGTTCGGGCTTGCAAGGAGTGCTCTATGTACTCGATGAGCCGTCGATTGGTCTGCATCAGCGCGATAACGATCGATTAATCGCGACACTTAAGCGTCTGCGAGATTTAGGGAACACGGTACTGGTGGTAGAGCATGATGAAGATACGATTCGTGAGGCTGACTATCTGCTTGATATCGGGCCGGGTGCAGGCGTAAAGGGTGGCAACGTAGTGGCTGCAGGTACACCTGCAGAAGTAGCCAAAAATCCAGATAGTATCACTGGTAGGTATTTGAGCGGTGCAGAGAAGATTGATGTACCCAAGAAGCGTCGTAAAATAGAAAAAGATCGCAAACTTGTCATCCGTGGCGCTAGGGAAAACAACCTAAAGGGTGTTGACGTTGAATTCCCGTTGGGAATCATGACGGTGGTGAGCGGAGTCAGTGGTAGTGGCAAGTCAACACTTGTAAATGATATCCTCGCGAAAGAGTTATCGGCACGGCTACATCGAGCACAGACAGTGCCGGGTGCACATGATGATATCGAGGGTATCGGGCAGCTCGACAAAGTTATTATCATCGACCAATCAGCTATCGGTCGTACACCGCGCTCAAACCCCGCTACATACACAGGTATCTTCACACCGATTCGTGAACTGTTTGCGAGTACCCCTGAAGCAAATGTGCGTGGTTACAAAGCAGGTCGCTTTAGCTTCAACGTCAAAGGTGGTCGTTGTGAAAACTGTCAGGGTGATGGCATGATTAAGATCGAGATGCATTTTTTGCCAGATGTGTATGTAACTTGTGACGTCTGCAAGGGCAAGCGCTACAACCAAGAAGCACTCGAGATAAAGTTCAAAGATAAAACCATTAGCGATGTGCTCGATATGACTGTAGAGACGGCAGCAGAGTTTTTTGCAAACGTACCCGCCGTGCAACGAAAATTAGAAACATTGGTGGATGTTGGACTTGGATATATTCGTCTCGGCCAGCCAGCTACGACTTTTAGTGGTGGCGAAGCGCAACGTATCAAGCTTGCAACCGAACTGAGCCGCCGCAGTACAGGCAAGACACTGTATATTCTTGACGAACCGACGACCGGACTTCATAGTGCAGATGTAAAACGTCTACTCGGTATACTTCAGAAGCTCGTAGAAGGCGGTAATAGCATGGTTATCATCGAGCATAATCTCGACGTGATTAAGACGGCCGACTATTTAATTGACATGGGCCCTGAAGGTGGAGCAGGTGGCGGTACTGTAGTGGCTACGGGTACGCCGGAAGATCTGACAAAAGTCAGCGCATCTTTTACTGGCAAGTATCTCAAGTCATTGCTTTAATCTCACGACAAATGCAGTATTGCGATAAGAATTATTTTTTATCGGTTGTGAAGAAGGCTTGAATTTGTTGTTTGATGCCATTATAGATGGCGTCACGTTGCTTTTTCTCTTTGAGCACATGTGCAAATGGAGGAATGACGGAGATGAGGATGATGCCGATGATGACATACTCGATATTGATCCCATAGCGTTCAATCCATGTACCTGCGAAGTACCCTAGATAGGTGATTCCGACTGCCCAGAGAAGCGCACCTATGAGATTGAACATCAGGAAACGTTTGTAGTTCATATGACCTATCCCCGCTACGATAGGAGCAAATGTGCGGATCACTGGCATGAAACGCGCGATGATGATTGCTTTGCCCCCGTGTTTTTCGTAAAAAGCTTCGGCGCGTTCGAGATTTTCATGATGAAACAGCACTGAATCTTTGCGATGAAACAGCCGTCGTCCGACGCGTCGACCGAATGCATATCCTACGCTATCACCCAATGCAGCAGCTATAAACAGAATTATCACAGCCAAATGGATATCGAAGTGGATGATACCTTGATGAATCAAGAATCCGACAGAAAAAAGTAAACTATCTCCAGGAAGGAAAAAGCCAACTAGTAGTCCGGACTCTGCAAATATAATACCCGCTACGCCATAGATACTGATGAGAGAAATTAGATTTTGTAATCCATAGTGTTCGATAGAGAGATAGCCGTACGCACCGAGGCCGATAACGGCTGCAATGATGAGCAGAAAGAGGATATGTCGTCGTGTCATATGCACTTTAGTTTAGCACGATTTTTGGGGTAGTGTGCGAAAAATGGTACAATAGGTTTACGGTTATTTCCGAAATAGTATCCAAACGAAAGGAGAGGTATGGGAAGTAAAATAGAACTTACGCTCGAGGAGCGAACAGTACATGGTAAGAAGGTTGCGCAGCTGCGTCAGGAATCTATCGTACCAGCGGTAGTCTACGGACCAGGAATGAAACCTGTGAGTGTACAGGCGAATCATAACCTTCTTGAAAAGATATATAAGCAAGCTGGTAATCATACCCCAGTGCATATCACGATCGGTACTAAAAAGCGTATTGCGATGATCAAAGATGTTGAATTCAATGTCGTGAAGCATACGATTAATCATGTATCGTTCCACGCCGTTAAGGCAAACGAACCTGTGGTGGCAGAGGTGCCAATTCACTTGGTAGGCACAGGTGAGAGCGAAGCTGAAAGAGCAGGACTTGTAGTATTGCAGGCACTTGAAAAGATCGAGGTTAAGGCGCTGCCGATGGATCTTCCGGAATCGCTGGAAGTTTCTATCTTGGAGCTTGCAAATCCGAATGATCGTATCACGGTGGCTGACCTTACTATGCCAGCAAATGTAGAAATTGTTGATCATGTGGCGGATCCAAATGCCGACGAAGACGTCGAGCAGCATAGTGTGACAGAGCTTGTGATTGCAAGTGTCTACGAACCAAGCGCACTCCAAGCGGCAAATGATGCAGCTGGCGGTGATGCTGAAGATGCGTCTGCGGAATCTGTAGATGCAGAACAGGGCAGTGAAGCGGCAGAAGAAAAGTCGGCGTAAGACTTTTCACTACTATTAAAATAGCGTCCTTCGGGACGCTATTTTAATAGTAGACTATAATGAACTATTTTTAGCAGTAGGCCAAATAACTTTCTCGATCATCGCAGCGCGCGTGTCGCGGTCTTCGAGAACTTGTGGAAAATTAATAGCATAGTGTGACATGCGTTCGTAGGTTTCGCGGTGTTTTTGCCAGAAAATTGCAGGAGAAGTAACCCCAAGTTCTTTGACTACAGCACCGCCATCGCTAAAATGTGTGTAACCAGGATCACCTTTTTCGTGCGACTTGAGAAACATCGACTCGTCGTCCCCCAGTTCCTCGTAGCGCTCAACGAGTGCGACGAGCTTGGGATACTGCTGTGCAAATGCACGGGTAAATTCTTTAAGTGCTTTAGCCTCATCCAGTTGCTTTTTTGCGTAGTCCTTTTTAGATATATTGAGTGTTGCTGTGTCACCCGTATATGCTTCAAGTATGTCGTGTACAAAACCGTAACTAGAAACGAGCGAGGGATCAAGGTCGGGATATTCCTCTAAAGCATATGGCACAGACATAGCACTCACGTGAACAACATGGCGTGAATTAGTTTCTGGCTGCCCGCTAAGATCGCGAGTTGCACGCTGCACTTTTGCATATCTTCCAATTACTGTAGCCAGCTGGGGAGACGGAGCAGGAGGAAAGAAAGCACTCATATCTTGTAGTTCCTCTACGTAGTGTGTGTACTCACTATAAGGCGCATACACCGCGTCATTAGTGGTAAGGTCACCCTGTGTCAGGTGTTGAAGTAAGCGATGGTGGGCCGCGTCACCTGCGAAGCGGTAGCCATGCGACAACTCAAGGCTAACTGCGAGTGTTCCCACGCAATCACGTAATATATGATGGTGTCGTGCTTCACCATCATCAACCTTTTGGTCAATTGCATCGTATATTTTGTTGCCCAATGTTAGCTGCTCGTCAACTCGTCTTTTGCTATCTACTTTGCTCATGTGTACATAGTACGACAGCCCATAAGCCGTTTCTAGTAAAGCTTACTTTACTACTCTTCTATGAAACCGCCGCTTTGGTGATTCCAGAGCTTAGCATAAGTCCCTTTTTGCCTGAGCAGCTCTGCGTGTGTACCGTCTTCGATGATTGCACCTTTTTCGAGCACTATGATGCGATCAAGTTTAGCTATGGTACTCAAACGGTGTGCGATTACGATACTGGTGCGGTTTTTCATGAGCATCTCTAGTGAATCTTGAATGAGTTTTTCGCTTTCACTGTCGAGCGCACTTGTGGCTTCGTCGAGTACGAGAATTGGCGCATCTTTGAGAATCGCGCGCGCAATAGCGATGCGTTGGCGTTGGCCTCCGCTGAGCTTGACGCCGCGTTCGCCGACTGTCGTATCAAGTCCTTCAGGGAGAGTATTGATGAAGTCTAGGGCGTTTGCCTGTTTAGCTGCTTTGAGGATCTCTGCATCGCTTGCATTTGGTTTGCCATAGGCGATGTTGTCACGTAGGCTGCGGTGGAAGAGCATCGGCTCTTGTGGTACATACGCTATATTTTCACGTAAGCTATCTTGGGTGATGTCGCGTAGGTCGTGTCCAGAAAGCTTAATGCTTCCACTTGTTACGTCGGCGAACCTAAGTAGAAGTTGTGAGATAGTACTTTTGCCCGCACCGCTGTGACCCACTAGCCCAACTTTCTGGCCTGAAGGTATGTGCAGGTTGATATCCGTCAGTACATTTTCCTTGCCGTCATCGTAGCGATAACTCATATGCTCTAGCTCAATTGTTGGGGATACGTCCCTGAGCGCTGTGGCGTTAGATTTGTCCTTTACTGCATTTTCGTATAGCAACATTTCAGTCATGGGCTGTGCGTCGAGGAATGCTTGGTCGTATCCATTAATCATCTCGCCGAGTGTAAATATTTGAGAGCCAAGACGTTGCAAGTAGGCGATCGTAAAGACTGCGGTAGCGATAGACAGACTGCCGTCCTGCACCATTTTTGTGGCAACCAAGATCGTACTGACTTGAATGACGACCATAAATGCTACTCGTACGGATCCTTCTCCTAATGCAAACCCTATATCCTTTTTGAAGATCTTTTCGAATCGATGAGTCATTTTGAGTAGGGACTTCATTTCTCTGTCTTCACCGCCAAATGTACGTACGATGAGATTATTTGTCAGCGAGTCTGCGACCTCGCCGTGTATTTCGCTAACAAGCTCTTTGCGTTCATGGCGCCACGGTGCTCGGTATTTTGCACTCCAGCGTATCTGAAACATTAATAAGACAATAAATATGAGCACAATACATGCAAGAAGCCACGATTGTAGCCATAGTACTGTGATGCCTGCCGAAAGCGAAAGAAGGAAGCCGACGGTACGTATGACAAACAGGTCATTAATTGTCATGGCGCTGCGTACGTAATCTATGTAGCGACCAGTCATTGCGCCAACCTTCTGATTTGTGAAGAAAGAATTATCTTTGTGAAGAAGCTGCTGGAAAACAGTCTCACGTAGCCTAGCTATGAGGTGGGCGGTATGATGTGTAAGTGCCTGAAAGCCTATGAAGTTGAAGATTACTCCAGCGACTCCAACAGCACCCGCAGCAATAATCGATTGCGTGACAATATCTTGATTTTTGTCCGCAAGACCTCCGACTGCATGGCTAAGAAAATACGGTAATGCCATATCGATTGAAACAACACCAAGTGGAATACAAATGAGCATAACGATAAAAGATGCTTTGTATTTTCTGGATTGTCGCCAATATTGTTTGATTGTCTGAACGTTTAAATTCACAGCACTCCTATCTGTGTTTGGTGAATAATATAAATTTGTATCGCTAGCGGTTCGGCTCATCCGGACGTTGACGAGTAGAGGATCCGAGCGCGGATCATAGTTTTTCTATTATGACACAGTACATTTGAGTCGGCAAGAGTATACTGGTTATATGAGTGTAAAAAATCTTGATAGTAATAAATGGTTTCAATTTACATATAAAGCAGGGCTTGCGGTCAAAGGCTTTGACGGACTTGTCGAGTTATTTGTAGGACTTGCACTTTTGTTCACACCAGGTATTTTACACGGTATTCTGTCTGCCACTGGGGCATCCATGAGCCATCATCACGATAGTTTGCACCATTTCGTCGCTGATTACATCGCGAGGTTGGACGACGACTTGGCGCGTAGTGGACTTGCATTTCTGACGCTATTTCTGATAGGGCATGGCGTTCTCAAACTTGTATTGGTGTATTGTCTGCTGAGAAATATTGTGCATGCGTATCCTTATGTACTAGCTGCGCTTGGTGCATTCTTGCTGTATCAATTTTATGTACTTGCACAAGATGTAACAGCAATTGGCATGTGGCTGTTTACTATTTTTGACATTGTTATCTTTGTGCTCGTAAGTCTTGAGTACAAGAGTTTAAAAAAAGTTTCTCAAGATACGCTATAATTGGCATAGTGAAACCGTTCTATCAAGTACTCTTCAACACGCTCATCGCCAATGTGACGACGAGTTATTTGTGGTTTGCTCTAACGTTTTGGGTGTATTTGGAGACACGTTCGGTACTCGCAACGGCGATTATCGGGGGTGCGTATATGCTGTTTGTCTCGATCTTCAGTATCATATTTGGCACCATCGTCGATCATAATCGAAAAAAAGATGTGATGATGTTTTCGAGTATCTTTACATTCGCGATGTTTTTGCTTGCAGGACTGATCTACCTGCTATCACCAAAAGATGCGCTGGTTGACTGGCAGTCATGGCTGTTCTGGGCATTTGGCGGCACGATATTGATCGGTGGCGTGATTGAGAACATGCGCAACATCGCACTATCGACAACTGTCACTATTTTGGTGCCAAAAGAAGGTAGGGATAAGGCCAATGGTCTCGTCGGCACAGTGCAGGGTGTTGGCTTCATGGTGACAAGTGTGTTTAGTGGCCTCTCGATCGGCCTACTTGGTATGGGCTGGACGCTGGCTATCGCAATCGTGTGCATGGGTGCCGCCTTAGTTCACTTGCTCTTTGTACAGATTCCCGAGAAGCGTATCGTACACGATCCAGAGCTTGACGGTAAGAAAATAGATATTAAGGGAAGCATGGCGGCCATCCGATCTGTTCCTGGGTTATTTTGGCTAATTATCTTCACGACCTTCAACAACCTAGTGGGTGGTGTGTTTATGGCGCTAATGGATCCGTATGGTCTAACTCTTTTCTCTGTCGAGTGGTGGGGCGTCGTCCTCGGTATCACTAGCACGGGGTTCATTCTCGGGGGTCTTATCGTTGCCAAATTTGGTCTTGGAAAAAATCCAGTACGCACAATGCTGCTTGTGAACATCGGTATAGCACTCCTGGGTATGACGTTTGCTATCCGTGAATGGTGGCTACTTTATGTGATTGGCATATGGCTATTTATGGTTATCATGCCAATAGCAGAAGCGGCTGAACAAACAATTATACAACGCGTCGTCCCACTCAAGCGCCAGGGTCGCGTGTTTGGCCTAGCGCAGGCTATCGAATCTGCCTCGACACCTATAAGCGCATTTATGATTGGCCCTATCGCTGAATTTATGATTATTCCATACATGCGAACACCCGAGGGGCAGGCTGCGTTTAAGTGGTTGTTGGGCGAGGGCGAGGCGCGTGGTATTGCCCTTGTCTTCGTGCTCGCAAGCTTAGTAATGCTTGTTATTGTGGCGGTTGCTTTCATGTCGAAGCCCTATAAGAAACTTTCAGCCTACTACGCAAAGTCGTAATGGATATGGTATAATATCTTTTGATGCAAAAGATACTTCTCTATTATAAATTCACTCCGATTGCCGATCCGGAAGTTGTGAAACTATGGCAAAAAACATTGACAGACAGCCTGAATCTTCATGGACGCATACTAGTGAGTCAGCACGGGCTTAACGGTACTGTCGGTGGTGAGATGGATGATCTTAAGAAGTACATAAAAGAAACAAAAAAGTTCCCAGGCTTTAAGGACATCGTATTCAAATGGTCGGATGGCACACGCGAAGATTTTCCTCGAATGAGCGTCAAAAACCGTAGAGAGCTCGTAGGGTTCAAAAACAGTGATGATGAAGTGAGTGTCGATGAAAACGGTATAGTCGGCGGTGGTCAGCATCTCAAGCCAAGCCAAGTGCACGAACTGGTTGAGCAATATGGTGACGATGTAATCTTTTTCGATGGGCGCAACGAGCATGAAGCAAAGATCGGTAAATTCAAAAATGCGATAGTGCCGAATACAAACACATCTCGAGACTTTATCGCTGAGCTTGAAAGTGATAAGTACGACGGTATCAAAGACAAAAAGATTGTCACGTACTGTACCGGCGGAATTCGCTGCGAAGTGATAAGTGCAATGATGAAAAAGCGGGGCTTCAAAGACGTATACCAGATTGATGGTGGAATAGTAAAGTACGGTGAAGCCTACGGAGATGACGGACTATGGGAGGGATCCCTGCGTGTGTTCGATGATCGCATGACAGTCGATTTTAGCGATCATCCGAAGACTATAGGTGTGTGTTCGCACTGTAGTGGGCCGACGAATAACTTTGAAAACTGTGCTCACGCTGAGTGCAATGACCTTGTGCTAATTTGTCTCAATTGCAAACAAGACCCCGCACTGCTTTTCCACACTATAGAGTGCAGGGATAAGCATGAAGCAAAGAGAGCTATTGCTGTCTAGTTGGCGCGCTGGCAGAGCAAGAAGCTCAGCTATAAAAATCCATAACCCTGACGGTTTGCAGTAAGGTGGGAGAGCGTCTACTGATATAATAGCCATATGGAACTCACAATCGCATTTATCTCAGCAGCAATCATTATGGGCGCACTTGATTATGTATGGCTCGGCTACGTTGGCAAGAAAATCTACTATAGTGAAATGGGTGAATTATTACTCAAAAAGCCAAATATGGTTCCGGCTCTGATATTTTATGTGATATACGTTGTTGGCACAGTTGTGTTCGTGGTTTCGCCTGCCCTCGAGAAAGAATCTTTAATATATGCTGCTGGCATGGGCGCACTATTTGGTTTTGTGGCATATGCGACTTACGACCTCACGAATCTCGCCACTATGAAGGGGTATTCTCGTAAGATCGTTGTGATCGATTTGCTATGGGGTGCGCTGATCACGGCACTGACTGCAGCTGGCGCATATCTCGCGGTGCAACTACTAGGCTAGGTATATAATAGGAGCATGAGCATGGTATCGAACGTAGATGAATATATTAATCAGTTTGACGGGGAAGTAAAAGCACGGCTGCTTACACTCCGCGAAATTGTACGTGCAGAAGTACCTGACGCAGACGAAGGAATTATGTACGGGTTAGTTGGGTACAAGACTCATAAGAAACCACTAGTATATTTCGGTGGCTATGCACATCATATAGGGTTTTATGCGACTCCTCAGGGTCACGAAGAGTTCGCAGACGACCTCGCGAAGTACAAGCAGGGCAAGGGATCGGTGCAATTCCCGCTCGACCAGCCGCTGCCTGTCGATCTCATCAAGCGAATGGTGCAGTTTAGAAAAAATCAAGTAAGAGGTTAGCATGTCTTTTCAAGCATATTTAGATAATATCGAAGCTAAAACTGGTAAGACTCCGCAGCAGTTTATTGATGAAGCAGAGAAAAAAGGCTTCGGAAAAGCAACGAAATCAGGTGAAATTATACAGTGGCTTGCTAGTGACTATGATCTAGGTAGGGGGCACGCAATGGCTCTAGTGCACGTAATCAAAAACGGTGCCAAAATTTCTGATTCTCATGTTAATAGCGGCAAAACACATAGCGATCCTAGCAATAAGCTGAAACTCGATGGCAAAGACACCTTGCTATACATTGGTGATCCTGCAACAAGCGCACTTACAGTGATCGGTGTTACAAAACCATCTCAACTTACACAGTTTACCGAACGAGAACTTTTGGCATTACATGGAGTAGGGCCAAAGGCGATTAGGCTGCTAAAAGAAGCGGGCATAAAGCTCAAGGAGGATTAAATGGTTCAAAAGATTATTCCGAACTTATGGTTCGATGGAAGCGCCAAAGAAGCTGCAGACTATTATGTCTCAGTGCTGCCTGAAAGTAAGATTACATCAGTGGAATACTATCCAAATAGTGTAGAAGAGGGCTTGGCAGATTTTCAACTAGACCTAGCTGGGAAGCCACTTGCGGTAGAGTTTGAGATGCTCGGTATGAATTTTGTTGGCATAAACGCTGGACCGGAATTTACGTTTAGCGAAGCGGTATCGTTTTCTATATCATGCAAAGACCAAGCAGAAATTGATAAGTATTGGGCAAAATTATCTGCACATCCCGAGAATGAGCAATGCGGCTGGTGTAAAGACAAATTTGGTTTGAGCTGGCAAATCGTGCCCGAAAACATGGGTGAACTAATGAAGCGGCCAGGTGCCTACGCAAAAATGATGCAAATGAAAAAGCTTGTTATTGCGGACTTCTAATATGAAGTATGTTGCATTGCTCCGGGGTATTAATGTAGGGGGCAATAACAAAGTTGCCATGAGCGAGCTACGAGATTGTTTTGAGCGGCTAGGATTTAGCAATGTATCTACTTATATTAATAGCGGTAACCTATTTTTCGCTTGCGACGAGACCGACATAGCGGCATTGATCCATAAGTGTGAGGTGGCTATCGAGGATAGATTTGGCTTCATTGTAGTGGCTACCGTGATTTCTAAGGATGATTTCGAAGATGCACTAGATCATGCACCTGGCTGGTGGGCGGATGGCACACAGGGTATGCGCAATGATGCGCTGTTTGTGATTGCGCCAACCACAGCGAAAGAAGTGCTGACTGAATTGCAGAAAAAGACGTCTACGGTAGATAAGCTTGATTCGTATGGACAGGTAGTTTTTTGGACACTGCCCATGGCGGACTATAACAAGAGTGTCGTGCCGAAAATAATCGGGACACCTATATACAGACGTATCACGATGCGTAGTAGCACTACGGTCAAGAGACTACTTGGACTGTTTTAGTCCTTTAGCCTTAAATAATTTGAGCCATTGCTCGGCAGTCATTTCCGATGGCTTCACATCGCCAACTCCTAGTGTGGCGAAGTATTTCTGGCGCGAGAAGCACTGCTCTACAAATGCCCGGTAGCGGGGCATGTCTGTGGATGGTAGGAGCGGTGATTTTCGACGAAGCAGCTCTATGAACACGGTATCTACAGCCGGGTGCGGCCAGAAGTCAGTACGATCTAACTTGTAGCGAATGCGTACCTCGAACAGGGGCGCGATAAATGCCCCAAGTAGACCCGTGAACGAATAGTCGCCGATCAAAAGTTTTTGTGCGAATTGTTTCTGAACTATCAGATAGATGGCGCTTGGTGGATTGGTCGTTTCTGTGAGACGACGAACGATAGGCGAGCTGAGGTGAAAAGGTATATTGGCAAATACTTTGTACTCATTATCTGGTAGGGCGAACGTAAGTGCGTCCCCAACCACAACTTCTACGTTATCGAACTTCGCTACGTTGTCGCGTAGTGTTGTGATCATGCGTGCGTCGTGTTCGACCGCGATGACTCGACTACAACGCTCCGCAAGCACGGACGAGATAATGCCGCTACCAGCACCAATATCATAAACTGTGTCAGTTTTTTTAAGATTACTGTGACCTGCAAGTGTTTTGACTAGACTAGGCTTGCGCAAGAAGTTCTGTGATTTTGTAGGAAGGCGTTTCATTTACTAACTAGTATACCTTAAACTATGGATTCTCTTTCGTCGCTTAAACGTGTATGATAAACGTATGAAAGCACAATTTACACGTATCATCACAGGTATAGCAATTATTGCAGTCGGCACGGGTTTTTTGCTCGACGCATTCAATGTCATCGATTTCGGTAGTTTTATGGGGAGCTGGTGGCCGGTTGCTGTAATATTTGCGGGTGTGTTGGTGTGGCTCAACGACGCAAAAAACTACTTCTGGTCGCTACTGCTTGTAGGCGTCGGTATTCTTTTTCAGTTGCGCGAGCTCGATATTGTTGATGTTAATCCTTGGCAGATTTTTTGGCCACTTGTCATTATCACTGTAGGTCTATCTATCGTATTCAAACGGGCTACTCGTACTAGTGCAAGTAAGTCCGACCGCGATGACGTGACTGCGATCCTCGGTGGTAGCGATCAAAAAAACACTTCCGATGACTTTAAGGGTAGTAAACTGACCGCAGTCATGGGTGGAGCGAAGCTTGATCTACGCAAGGCAACTATCAAGAAAGAGGCGACAGTAGAGGTGTTTGCACTTTGTGGCGGAATTGAGTTGGTTGTGCCTAGGGAAATTACTGTGCGCAACCAAACGTCTGCAATTCTCGGTGGCGTAGAAGATAAGTCAGAACGTGAAGGTGGCAAAAACGCTCCGGTACTGTATATAACAGGTGACGTGATTATGTCTGGTGTTGAAATCAAAAACTAGTTGTTTGCATGGTGCATAGCAACCTTGTATACTAGTGCCAGGATATCTATGAAGTTAGTGACTGAACAAGATGATCAGAAAATTGTCGAATACTTGACTTCTACTCTTATTGCCAATTTACATGCGGATAAGGCTGTGTTGTGGTTGGTGCCTGGCGGCTCAGCGATGAAGGTCGCCACCAAAGTACTGGCTGAACTCGAAGACGTTGATACATCAAAATTATGCATTACGCTTACGGATGAGCGCTATGGCCGACCAAACCACCCAGATGAGAATTGGATGCAGCTTGAGCAGCTTGGTTTTAATCTTGCAACAATCAATGCTTACCGAGTATTGCGAGGTGAAGACATCGAGACTACGGCTCAAGACTTCGCCAATAAACTATCTCAATTATTTGCAACATACGACTACAAAATTGGACTATTCGGTATTGGTGCTGACGGACACACGGCGGGTATTAAGCCCCGTACGATTGCCGCATCAAGTGATGAGAATGCTGCGCAGTTTGAGGGTGAAGATTTTGCCCGAGTCACTATGACGCCAAAGGCTATTGCGCAACTTGATGAAGCTGTGGCGTACGCGCACGGCGACGATAAGCATCTTACGCTGAGTCAGCTGTTGCATGAAGAAATCGATATATACGATCAGCCTGCACAGGCGCTGAAAACCGTACCAAAAGTTACGCTTTTCAGTGATTTTGCTGACTGACACCTAACAAACACAAGGGGGATTTTACTATGAAGATTATTATTGATGGACTTGGGCGCATGGGCGGACAAATTGCTGAAAAGCTACTTGAAGGCGGACACGAGGTCGTAGCACACAATCGTAGCCCTGAACCAATAGATGAGATGGTAGCGAAAGGTGCAATTGCTGCATACACCAAAGAAGAGGCAGTTGCAGCATTTGCGGGTGAACCAATCTTGGTATGGATTATGATACCAGCAAGTGTGATTGATACTGCGATTGACGAGTGGACCGCACTTGCTCCTGAAGGTAGCAATATTATTGACGGAGGCAACAGTGATTATCGTGGTGATAGCGCACGAAGCGAGCGTGTGAGCGCAAAAGGTTGCAATTTGCTCGATATCGGCACAAGCGGCGGTGTGCATGGTATGAAGCGTGGCTTCTGTATGATGGTCGGTGGTAACCGTTCAATCTATGAATACGTATCTCCACTACTTGATACTTTGGCTGCTCCAAGCGGTGCTCATAGTCACTTTGGCCCTAGCGGCGCTGGTCACTATGTGAAGATGGTGCATAACGCAATCGAATACGGTATGATGCAGAGTCTCGCAGAGGGCTATCGTATGCTGAGAGAGGGGCCGATTCGCGACATTGACCTTGCTCGCGCCGGTGAAGTCTGGCAGCACAGTAGTGTGGTCACTTCATGGCTAAACGAGCTGAGCGCTGAAGCACTCAGTGAATCGCCAGAGCTTGAAGGCATCGATGGTGTGGTGGCGGAATCTGGAGAGGCACGCTGGACTCTCGAAACTGCAAACGAGCTCGGTATTCCACTACCGGCAATTCAGGCATCATTTGATGTGCGCTTGGCATCACAGGAGGGTGAAGTGAACTTCGCGACAAAACTGTTGGCTGCGCAAAGAAACAAATTTGGCGGGCACGATATCAACGGCAAACAGTAGTACGGTATACTAGGAGTAGTGAACGCGAAACTAGAAGAAAAGCTAAAGACATTGCCTCGAAACCCGGGTGTGTATTTTCATAAAGATACGACCGGAGAGATTATTTATGTTGGCAAAGCGGCGGTGCTGCGTAACCGAGTGCGGCAGTATTTTCAAGATCCACGAGACAAAGACATCAAGACGCAGGCGCTTGTTGCGGAGATATTTGACACTGACTGGGTGGAGACGGAAAGTGAAATCGACGCGTTGTTTCTTGAAAGTGAGATGGTTAAGCGGTATATGCCACGGTACAATATTTTACTCCGTGACGATAAGTCGCAGATGTTTGTGCGTGTCGATCTCAGAAGTGAGTGGCCAACCGTGTCATTTACGCGTAACCCTGCCGACGACAGCGCTGAGTACTATGGCCCTTTCTATAACAGCTATGCACTCAAGAAAGCTTTACGATATTTACGTAAAGTATTTCCATATTACATCCGTGAGCCAAAACCTGGCCAGTCTCGACTCGACGAAGACTTAGGTTTGAGTCCAAAACGAGATGAAGGTAGCGAAGCATATAAGGCAAATCTTCGTAAGTTGATCAGCTACATAAAGGGCAATCGTAAACTACTCGCAAATGAGATAGAACAAGAAATGAAGACCGCGGCAGGGCTTCATGAGTTTGAGAGAGCCGCAGTGCTTCGTAATAAACTTGGGCACATGCGTGAGCTCCAGCGTCGTGTCATGTTTGGTGATCGAGAATTTCTCGACATAAGCAAAGATAAAGCACTTGGAGATATTCGTTTGCTGTTTGGGTTGCCCGTGCTGCCTGCAAGAATTGAAGGATATGACATTAGCCATATGGGGGGTACAAACGTTGTGGCGAGTATGGTTGTATTTACGAATGGTGTAAGTAATCGTGCTGAATATCGTAAGTTTAAGACAAAGCTTCAGCAAAACGATGATTACTACAATATGTACGAAACGCTACTTCGCCGATTTAGCCCAAAAAATATTCAAAGCTGGGGTGTACCGAACTTAGTATTGGTTGATGGTGGCAAAGGGCAGCTTGAGTCGGCGATTCGCGCACTGGGTGAGCGTGGAGTAACTTGCCCGGTCATAAGTATCGCAAAGCGAGAAGAAGAAGTGATAGTGCATAGAGAGAAATCGAATATTGCCACTAGCTACTTGCAATCCCTCATCTCATCACCGCAAGAAGGTATTTATGTTGAGCGAAGTGGCGAATTTTATATCGTGAATTTGCACCCTGGCCAGCGTAATGCCTCGTCACATTCACGTAATCTTCGTGCTGGTACACAAGTGTATCCTCATACTGATGTCGTCAAGTTGTTTCAGCGCATCCGTGACGAGTCGCATCGTTTTGCCGTGAGTTACCATACGGTGCTCAAACGTCAAAAACAAACTGAGAGTACGCTCGAAGACATCCCGGGCATCGGTCCTGCGACACGTAAAAAACTTATCAAGACATTTGGTAGCGTGAGAGGACTTAAACTGGTAGGGGAGGCAGATATCGCAAGAGTGATCGGTACGCAAAAAGCTGCCAGTATCAAAAAGTATTTGTGATAGGCTAGTAGTATGAAACGACTGATGAATGCTGAATTCTTTGCTGAAAACCGCGACAAAACCATGGAGATACTCGAAGGTGGAGTACTGGTCGCATCGGCCTATAGTGCAATGCAGTCAAGTAACGATGCAGCCTCTAGATTCGAGCAAGAAGGAAATTTTTGGTATCTGACGGGTATAGAGCGACCTGGCTGGTGGCTCATTATGGACGGTGCACGAGGTAAAAGCTGGCTTGTCACTCCAGACGTAGACCCTGTACATGCACTTTTCGACGGTAGTTTAAGCATAGACGAAGCTACAGCTATTAGCGGTATCGACGAAATAATTACCCGATCAAAGGCAGATGAATTACTGCTACAAACCGCACGTCAGCATCGTCTCGCATATTTCATTGGTCAGCCCGAGCGTGCCGAGGATTTCGACTTTATTTTAAATCCTGCTCAGCGAGAGATGCATGAAAAACTAGCTCGTATTTTTGTTGGTGTACAGGATCTGCGACCAAAGCTTGCGAACCTACGATCTGTCAAACAGCCCGTTGAGATTAAGGCAATTGAGTCGGCTATAGCAATTACTTCCAAAGCGCTGTTGAGTATTCGCGCATCATTCCAGGCATATAAATATGAATATGAAATCGAAGCAGAGCTCAACAAGGCATTTCGAGAGACTGGCGGAAGAGGGCATGCCTATGATCCTATTGTGGCCGGGGGCAGCAATGCCTGCACGCTACATTATATTGAAAACAATGCGCCGCTCAAAAAACGAACGTTAGTACTTCTCGACGTTGGTGCGCAAGTAGAGCATTATGCGGCCGACATCACTCGTACGTATTCCTACTATGAACCTACAAAACGACAGCGAGAAGTCCATGCGGCTGTCCAGGCGGCGCATTTAGACATCGTCGCTATGCTGGCACCCGATCTCTCTGTTGCTGAATATGGCGATAAAGTAGATGCGCGTATGAAACAGGCATTGATTGAGGTGGGTCTTTTAAGCTCACTAGGTGACGAGCGCTATAGGCAGTATTTCCCCCATGCGATTAGTCATGGCCTCGGAATTGATGTGCATGACTCGCTCGGCCGACCAAAATATTTCGAACCAAACATGGTACTTACTGTAGAGCCGGGTATTTATATTCCCGAAGAGGGTATCGGCGTGCGTATCGAAGATGATATCTTGATCACCGCAAAAGGCCATCGCAATCTCAGCCAAAAACTGCCAACTGATTTGTGATATACTCTAAAGATAATGAGACGTCAGTTCGCGATATTTGTCATACGGTGGCTCCTTAATTCATTCGGTCTTTGGGTAGCCGTCCGCCTACTTGGTACTGGCATAACGGATCATCAAGCCGATGAAAGCATAGCGATATTTTTGCTCGCAGGGTTAGTCTTCTCTCTTCTTAATACTATTGTTCGGCCTGTAGTCATTATCTTGTCTTTGCCTGCGATATTGTTATCGCTCGGCTTATTTATTATCGTTGTCAACGGTTTGATGGTGTGGCTGGCTCTGCAGGTAACACCGGGATTACACATGACTTTCTTGAACTCAATTTTTGCCGGAATGCTACTAAGTCTGATAAACTATATAGTAAGTAGCGCCGTAGAACTACGGACAATCAAGAAGAAAGAGGAAGTGTAGTAATGGATGTTTTTTTGCAGATAGTGACGGTCGGGTCAGGAGTCCTTATGACTGCGGCAATTTTGTTGCAGCAACGTGGTGCATCGCTTGGTGCAGGTTTTGGTAGTTCTGGCGAACTTTTCACTTCGCGACGCGGTATCGACAAGAATCTGTTTGAGTTTACTATTATCATGTCGGTGTTGTTTGTGCTCTCTATCCTTGCATCGTTGCTTTTGCCATCGTTCGGGGCGTAACCTTCTGTGGCTGATTCAGAAAAAAAATGGAACCGGTTTCAACGCCTCAGCGTAAAGCCGGGTAGGTTCTCTGAAAAAGCCAAGCGAGCGGAGACGGTCTCACTGAAGCATGCCCATCGTTTTTTGGTGAAGCGTATACATAATGCACGTGAAGTTCGTCGAAACATCGCACTTTGGATGCTGGGTATGGGCGCGCTAATTGCTATTGCGACAGTTCAATTTTTCCTATATCAGTCATCATACATGGTATACACCGGTGCGGAGGGGGGCACATACGCTGAAGGTGTAAAAGGTGATATAGGCACACTCAATCCTCTATATGCATCAAGCCCGGGTGAGCAAGCAGCTGCTCGACTAATGTTTTCAAGCCTATTTGCCTATGACAAAACAGGCAATCTGAAAGGTGATTTGGCACAGAACATCTCCGTTCTGGACAATGGAAAGCGTTATAGAGTGGAGCTTCGCCCAGTGGCATTATGGCACGACAAGCAGCGCGTAACCGCAGATGACGTGGTGTTTACCGTAGGCCTTCTGAAAAATCCTGCAGCTGGTATTTCAGGTAGTGCAAGCTGGCAGAATATTGATATAAAGAAGATTGACGCTCGGACGGTTGAGTTTGTGCTGCCCTCTACTTACGCACCGTTTCCGAATGTGCTAACGTTTGCAGTGTTACCGAAGCATTTGCTTGAAAAGGTAGAGCCAAGCAGCCTGCGTGACGGCTCTTTTAGCTCTCAGCCTGTCGGGTCTGGGCCGTTTAGTTTCCGTTTAAGGCAAGACATAAAAGGCCGTGATGCACACACTGTCGTGCACATGAATCAAAATAAGGATTATTATGGAGGTGCTCCAAAGATTGAACGCTTCCAGCTTCACACCTATGCGTCAAGTGACGAGCTGACGCGAGCAATTCGTAGCCATGCAGTAAACGCAGTAAGTGGCCTTTCGCTTAGCTCATATCGTCAATTTGAGAGTGAGGCTGAATATAACTCGAAGCTTACACCAACACACGCTGGTGTCTATGCTATTTTTAACACTAAGTCGCTCTCTGCACTCAGTGACACCAAGGTCCGCCAGGCACTTCAGGTGGGTACTGATGTGTCACAGGCAGTGGCAACGTTACCTGTCAAGATGCCAGTATTAGACACTCCTATATTGAATTCACAGACAGATCTCGGTGATATTAAAAAGCCAGGCTATGATAAGACCAAAGCTGCTTCAATGCTCGATGATGCTGGGTGGAAGAAGAATGCAAAAGGTATACGCGAAAAAGACGGTACCCCACTTGTACTTCGCGTAGTTGCTATCAAAGACGCGGACTATGAAAGCGTAGTGGCAAATCTATCTAAGCAGTGGCGCGAGCTGGGCGCTAAGGTAGAGATTCGTATTGTAGACACTAACGACCCTGCGCAAAACATTGCTAGCAGTGTTTTGCAGCCACGTGATTTCGATGTGTTGGTACATGAACTGTATCTCGGTGCCGATCCGGATGTGTTTGCGTTCTGGCACTCGTCTCAGGCTGTTGAGAGGGGATTGAACTTTGCCAACTATCGTAATGGGCTGAGCGACGATGCGCTCTCGAGTGCACGTCTTAGGCTTGAAGATGACCTGCGAGATGCAAAATACCAAACGTTCGTACGGCAATGGCTCAAAGACGTGCCTGCAATTGGACTGTACCAGTCACAACTAACCTATGTGCATACTAATGGCTCTACTGCATACGACGAAGGTTCGAGCTTTGTTACTGCAAACGATCGCTTTAATGATGTGCGCTACTGGACAACTAGTCAGGGTCCTGTTTACAAAACACCATAGAATCTGTATAATCATCTGAGTTACATGATAGCGTCTGACGCCATGTACGCACGCTATGGCTATGACTGTACTCCACATGAGTGCGCGACACGCAAAGCTATATGCATGTCCTGATACGACATAAAACTGTCAAAATCCACTTTGCGGTGGTGGCGGAATTGGTAGACGCGCTAGCTTGAGGGGCTAGTGAGCATTGCGCTCGTGGAGGTTCAAGTCCTCTTCACCGCACCATTTAGAATATTAATAAAGACCCTTGAGTACAAGGGTCTTTATTTATTATCGATAGAGTTATTTTATTGACGTTTTATGCTTTTTAATTAACGCTACGCCAGCTAGCAATACCGTTGCGATTATGCCAAATAGGGGTAGTCCGTTATCAACTCTCTTGGAGCCGGTGTTAGGAGCGAGTACGTTTGTCTCGGTAGTTTTTACTGCTAGTCCGACAGGGTCTACTATCTCCCCGTTGACTATGCCGTCCTCATCAAGTGCACCGCCGTCACTTAGCTGGTAGGTAAGTTTAAGTGCGGGTTTGCCTTCTAGCGTTGACTGTTCGATTGTCGCGTTAGCGATTGGTGAGTATGTGCCATTGATATATTTCATCGAGGTGACTTCGTTTGGTTTTAGGTCAGTCACAAATAATAGTTCAGTACTCAAGGGGTCAGTGTTTTTTACTTTTACCTTGAAACTCACTAGGCCTAGCGGATAACTAAAACCTACATGTGTTGGCGTAGTCAGTTCGCTTTGCGATTTTACTTCTGCATATTGAAGATCTGCACCTTCGGGTAGGGAAAGCCTTACTTGTGTATTTGATTGAGTGCCAGTGGGTGGGAAGGTGGCGATATTCTTTGCCATAGAATATACTGCGATACGCGCATTGCCTAGCGACCCATCTGTATAATTACCGGTACCTATGTAGATATCTCCATCTGTACCAACTCCTGGTGCAGTGGAGAATGCAGGAGACGCGCCGCCTCCATAAAGCGTACATACGGGACCTTCGGAGGCTTCAGGCGAAGTGTCGATAGCGCCAATGAATGTACCGCTACTATCGTACTTACGGACTTCATAGGGCATCGGGCAACCGGGAATCGGAGGCGTGTTGCCTGTTGTATCAATACTTATAAAATACAAATTATTATTGCTATCAATATTCATGCCATAACCTAGCTTTATAGGATCATCACCTCCAACAGTGGTGATGATGTTGCCAGAATCATCTACGCGAAATATCTTTACGGTCTCGTTGCCCGCTGGCTGCATGGCTGCAACGTAGACTTGGTCTTTGTTGTTAAGGGCGACGACGAGGGGTTGAGTGTATCCGTGTGCCTCCGCTCCTTGTAGGAAATCAACTTTATTAAGCAAATTGCCTGCTGAGTCTAGCTTCAATAATACGATATTTGAATCACCCCCGCTTGCTCCTGCGGTGACATATAGGTTGTCATGACTATCAATAGCAACAGCATATGCTCCTCGTATAGTCTGTTCGCCGATAGTATTGAAGTTATCTAGTACTGTGACGAACTGATCGTTGGAGTTATATTTAAGAATAGCAGAGGCACGATCATTATTTGCAAGCTCTTTTTCTACCGCATAATATGTATTGCCATGTCGATCGACTGCTATAGTCGGCAGGCTAAGGCTGTATCCATCTTGCAATTGGAACTCTTTAACGAGTTTTTTATCAGGGCTAAATTTAAGAATGTTAAGACTATTGTCTTGTTTTGCTCCATATGAATATGCGTAGCCGTCTGCAGTAACAGTGGGCCCGTAGAGCGTAACATAGTCATCGAGGCCATCTCGGATGCTAGTGTTGTAAACCTGTAATTTGCCACTACTGCTTAAGCCGCCGTCTGTTGCTGCTATAGCCGGGTTAAATACCGCCAGATTTAAGGCTGTTGCCATAATGAATGCTATTAAGGTATACGATATATTTTTTATTTTCACTTCACCTCTCCGTGTTTCTTTTGCTACCAAAGTAGTCTTTCAAGTAATTATACCATAAACGCTTTGTGGCTACTTTAATTTCCGTGTGCCTATTCACTAGCGTGATAATCAACAAGGTGACGACGGAGGGAACAAGGGGTTGCGTAGTTTTATTAGGTAGGCTATAATAGCATCGTTATGGGCGCTTAGCTCAGTTGGCTAGAGCACTTCGTTTACACCGAAGGGGTCGGGGGTTCGAGCCCCTCAGCGCCCACCATAGAAAATACCAGTCATATGACTGGTATTTTCTATGGTGGAAGGATTTCATAAAGGGTGAGTGGCGCAGTGAGTGGTGGGCAGGGAGTATGTGCTTAATGTTACTGCGTTTAGTGGAGGGCAACACTAAGAAAGGCGGGGCCTAGTCTAGTATGGCTATGCTCTACGCGTTCGCTTGTAGCTAGTGATGAGTAGCGCAACGGACACAAGTATGCTGCTGGTTATAGCTATTGCGACAGTTGGGTTGCGCGAGATGTATTCATATCCTGTGTTAGGCGCGAGGAGTACGGGAGCTGCTTGGTTTGACGTGTTGACTGCGAGGCCGATAGGATCAATGATTTCTCCATTTACTACGCCGTCTTCATCGAGCGCGCCACCATCGGCCACCTGGTAGCTAACTTGAAGTGCTGGTTTACCGTCAAGCTGGGCCTGTGTGATGATGGCTTCTGGTACGTCGCTGTATTGTTTGGTTATACTGTTGTATTTACGAGCTGATACGTCGCCAGGCGTAAGAGCTGTTTCGAATAGTAAGGTTATATCGACAGGTGCCGTGCTGTCTGTTTTGGCGACAAACCTCACGAGCCCGAGTGGGTACTCGCGTGTCGAGTCTGCCGGAGCGCCTATCTCTGATGGTGTGCTGGTGCTTGCTGCTGTGATCTGGGCACTATTGCTAGTATTAAGTCTGGTTTTTGTGGTGTGGCTATTTTGTTTGAAGGTTGCCATGGTCTTTGGGTAGCTGTATTTTACAATACGAGATTTATGCGCTGTATTATTGGACGTGTCGGTTTCGATAGATGCAAGAAAGATGTCACCGCTTGCGCCTACGCTGACATTCATCGCCGAGGGGGTTGAGCCCACACCGTAGAGGGAGCATACAAAACCGCCGGAGTTTGCAGGGGATGTGTCCAGGTTGCCGACATATTGTCCGGCGCTATTGTATTTACGAATCGACGTGTCGTAACCCATACATTCGTCTGGGCCATTTTGCTGTAGGGATGCGGCGTAGAGATTGTCGTCCCTGTCTGTAGATATGCCATACCCTAGATGAAAGGGCTTGTTGTCGTCGAGTTTCCGCAAGATACTTCCGTTGTTATTGATTTCAGCAAGTATGGCCAGGTCTCCCTCGGAGGCCAAGGCAGCATATAGTTTGTCGTGGCGATCAGCTGCCAGAGAAATTGCGGCAAGTGGTTGTCCATTCTCTTGTAGTGGCGAGGATGTGTGGGTGAGGGCTCCTTGCCGATTGAATGTTTTAATGACAAATTCACCATTATTTATGACAGCACTCGCATAAATAGTACCGGTTGTGTCAACGGCGACAGAAATATAACCATCCCCGGGTATGTCTAGCGTTTGGTTGTGATTGACATCGTAGCGATACAAATGAGCGGTGTTGTTTTCGCCCTCAAGGACAACATATATGTTGTCTTCTTGATCGATCGTCACGGTGTACATGACGGGCGTGCTTGGTAAATGAGTTTTTTTGATTAATTCACCTTTAGGTGAGATGGTAAGAAGGTATGCCTCATCTTGATCCGCGGGCCGTTCAATTGCGATAGTGCGTAAATTTCCATTGGAATCCTGCATCGGTGCGAATACAGGAACAGATTCGTGTAGGCCTGTAGATATGGTACCGCTATACTCTTGTATTTGCGCTGTGGTGTGAAGCTCCCCTTGTACAAGTGCGTATGTCGTGCTTTGCACGCAAATACAAAGTAGTGTAGAGATGATGCCCATAAGAGCAACGTATATTGTTCGCGTGTGTTTCATGTTTGTTGTTTACCTTCCCATAATATCGCCAAGTAGACGTGTACGTGTGTATATTATAAACGTAAACACTATGGCGCGTCTAGCTGAATTTATAGTAGGGTGTCTTCAAGCCGGAGCAGGGTGCGATATATCGAGTAGCGCTATACTCTCGACGAAGATTCGGGTGTCTATTAATAAGTGTGGAGATGTAATTTATCGCTATAAATGGCTCGTCAATTGCGCAAGCTGCTTTAATCTGTTAAAATAAACAACAAAGGTAGCCTCTGTCATAAACACGGGGCATTATTTCATGAAAGACGCACAACACATTCGCAATATTGCGATTATAGCTCACGTCGACCACGGTAAGACGACAATGGTTGATGGCCTGCTCAAGCAGTCAAAAACATTCCGTGATAACCAAGCGGAAATGAGCCAAGATCTTATTATGGATAGCGGTGACCAAGAGCACGAACGCGGCATCACCATCACTGCCAAACAGACTTCGATCTACCACGATGACTACAAGATCAATATCATCGATACACCGGGACACGCAGACTTCTCTGGCGAGGTGGAGCGTACTTTGAATATGGCCGACGGCGTACTGCTGATTGTAGATGCCCAGGAAGGTCCTATGCCACAGACAAAGTTCGTACTCTCCAAGGCTCTTGAGCTTGGCCTTAAGCCTGTTGTTGTGATCAATAAAATCGACAAGCCATCACGTCGAATCGATGAAGTGATTGACGAGATCTCCGATCTATTTCTAGAGCTAGCCGTGAGTGACGATCAGCTACATTACCCTGTGTATTATGCAATTGGTCGCGAAGGCAAGGCGTGGAAAGAAATGCCGGATAATCCATCTGAACATGCCGACCTTTCCCCTATCTTTGACGCAATCGTTAACGATATTCCTGCGCCTGCGGTCGACGGAACTGGACCCTTCCAACTTCTTGTTACTAGTTTGCAATACGACTCATTTCTCGGTAAGTACGCAATTGGACGCGTCACCCGTGGTAGTGTTAAAAAAGGCCTACCTATCTTGCTGCTCAAGCGCGGCGATGTACAAATTGCTGGTCGTGTCGACAAGATTTTTGGCTACCGCGGTTTGCTCCGAGAAGAAATTGACCAAGCGGGTGCTGGCGATATTATCGCGCTCACCGGTATAGCTGATGCGCATATTGGTGACACTATCGCCGACAAAGAGCAGCCGGAAGCGCTTCCTGTGATTGACGTAGAGGCTCCGACTTTGAGTATGTACCTAGGCCCAAACACGAGCCCACTCAAAGGCAAGGAAGCTGAGTTTAATACATCACGCCAGATTGGTGATCGCTTGAACAAAGAGCTCGAGACAAATGTATCGTTACGTGTCGAAGACGATGGTATCGGCTTCACGGTTTCTGGTCGTGGTGAGCTCCATCTTTCCGTGCTTATCGAAACACTTCGCCGTGAAGGCTTTGAGTTTGAGGTCGGTCGTCCACAGGTTGTGACGATTGAGCAGGATGGTGAGACTATGGAGCCTGTCGAAGAGCTTTTGATCGAAGTGGCGCCAGAATTCCTCGGCGCTGTGAGCCAGGAGCTTGGTACGCGTCGCGCTGCGCTCGCGAAGCAAGAACAGACAAGTAGCGGTACGACTCGTACTACTTATATATTGCCAACACGTGCGATGATCGGCCTGCGAAATATTTTACTTACAGCGACAAAGGGCACGGTTATTATCAACAGTCTTCCTCATGGGTATCAGCCCGTGGGTCCACGCTTGCAACAGACTCGTAGTGGTGCGCTTGTTGCTACTGAGGCTGGTTCAACTACAGCCTACGCGCTTGACCTGGCAAGTGCGCGTGGTGAACTCTATGTTGGCCCGGGCACAACTGTGTATCAGGGTATGATCGTTGGTGTATATAATCGTCAGGGTGACCTCGATGTGAATGTGTGTCGTGGTAAGCAACTTACCAACATGCGTACGTCGTCAAGTGACGGTACAATTCAGTTGACGCCTTTTACTGATCTTAGCCTAGAGCAGAGTATCGACTTCATCGAAGACGATGAATTGCTCGAAGTGACCCCTAAGTCACTACGTCTCCGTAAGCGACATCTTGATCCAAACCAGCGCAAGCGTGCTAAGAAGTAGATTGCAAGATAGTAATATACTTGCTATAATATAAAGTATAGACATGCCACTCCTCGCTCAAAAAGAGCGAGGAGTCTCTTTTTGAGAAAGATGGTGTATGAAAACAGGTAAAAGTAAGTATCCAAATACGTACTATCGTGTATCTATAAAAGCGATTATACGTAACGAGCGAGGAGAGGTGCTAGTGGCGCGTGAGAATCCTGAAATATGGAATCTTGTAGGTGGCGGAATGGATCACGGCGAAACGCCTCTAGGGGCATTGACTCGAGAGATCTACGAAGAGGCATGTATCGACAGTCCTTTCGAGGCTACGATTGAAGGTGTCGATTCTCGATATCTTGAGTCGTTGCATGCGTATTATATGTGGGTGGTATATTCGTTACGGTTTGATAGTGGAGTGCCTGTGTATGGCGTCGGTGCGGACGCGCATGAGGTTGCGTTTATTGATCCAAAAACGTTTTATGGAAGTCTGCATTTGACAGAGCGACAAATTTACAAATGGACGGTAGATCGCACCTATGACATCTATGACGACATGAATCTTGATGCAGAAAAGTAGTATTTGCGACATATTTGCATATTTAGATAGACGCGCTACACTTAAATACTATGAATGATTGGTTTCTATTGATAGCTGCAGCATTGTTCGGCAGTGTAATATCTCTTGTTGGGGGTGTCTATTTACTCTATGGTAAATGGGGCACTCAAAAGTTGCAGCGTATCGCAGTGCCGTTTGCTGCCGGTGCGTTGCTTGCAGCGGCATTTATCGATCTACTGCCAGAGGCGATAGAGGGAAATGATGCACATCTGATATCGCTTGCTGTACTAGTGTCATTCTTGGTGTTTTTCCTGCTCGAAAGAACGCTTTCGTGGTTTCATCACCACCATGAACATGACCACTCAAATCCCGCACAACGACGCAATTCATCGCTGATTGTGATAGGAGATACGCTACATAACTTTATCGATGGTTTGGCTATAGGCGCGTCTTTCCTGGTGAGTCCTGCTACGGGAATCGTTACTACGATTGCGATTGCAGCTCACGAGATTCCTCAGGAAATAGGTGATTTTGGACTTTTGCTTTCAAAAGGTATGCGTCGTCGCAAAGTGCTGTTGGTGAATTTCATGAGCGCGCTTGCAACAGTCTTTGCGGCGGTCATGGTATACGGACTTGGAGGGCAGTTGCCGATATCTGAGCCGCTACTACTTGCGATTACAGCTGGTTTCTTCATCTATATTGCCGCTAGCGATATCATACCGGCAATCCATGCTGAGCCTAAGCGACGCGCGGCAAATTTGCAAGCTGTAGTATTGCTCGTGGGCGTGATCTTTGTAGGACTGACAACTACCCTTGCTCACGAATATATTGGTGGACATGACCATGGTGCAAATGAGCAGTACCTCGACACATCAGGCGAGACGCACCATGACAATAAGGACGAGCCGCACAGTAACGATCGCCATGATCATGCACATTAGAGATTGAGTGTGATAGGCATAAGAGGTATAATACAGCTATATGCCTGCCAAATCTGTCCCGCACAAGCTCAAGACTGCCCTGGTCAAAACGACAGGGCAGTTGCTTGTCCCCTCAAAAAGTCCAGACGAAGCTTTAGGGGAGTTTTTCCGCGAAGTGCAGGCCAAGCAGGTTTACGAAGACGGCAAGACGTTTGTCGACTTGATACCCCGCAAGCGCGCCCGGCAAATTATCAAAGAATACAAGCTTGCGCAAAAAGATCCTAACTTTGATTTACGTGATTTCGTGAGTCGGCATTTTTATGAGTTTATGCCAGAGCGCCAGCCCGAATATATATTTTCACCTAATGTAGCACCACGTGAGCATGTGCGAGGCCTATGGGGTGATCTTGAGCGTCGTAATCGTGTTGATCGGGGGTCATTGATTGCCTTGCCACACGAGTACGTAGTGCCAGGCGGTCGGTTTAGCGAGCAGTTTTATTGGGATAGCTATTTCATCATGCTCGGCCTTGCTGCTGACAAAAAGTGGGAGACAATCCACGGTATGATGAAGAATTATCAGTACATGATACGCAAATTTGGATTTATACCTACTGCAAATCGTACGTACTTTCTGAGTCGCTCACAGCCACCGTTTTTTGCACAAATGGTTAAGTTGCTTAGCAAGCACCGTGGAAAAACTCGCACATATCTTGAATTTTTACCCGCACTACTTGCCGAGTATCGTTTTTGGATGAAGGGTCGACGCTCGGTAAATGAACATGTTGACCACCGCGCCTATGCTCGTGTAGTACAGATGCCAAACGGTGTGATACTGAATCGCTACTACGATGACAAGGCAACTCCCCGCCCAGAGTCGTTGCGTGAGGATTTAGAGACAGCTGAGCGCTCAGAGAGTGCCAATAAGGACAAGTTATTCCTCGATCTTCGCGCAGGTGCTGAAAGTGGCTGGGACTTCAGTTCTCGCTGGTTTCGCAACAGCAAGGATATAGAGTCTATTCACACGACAGACATTGTTCCTGTTGATTTGAACTGTCTACTATACCAACTCGAAATGACGATTGCCGAGACGTATCAACTGCTACGCCAGCCTCTTTTGAAGCGTAAGTTCCAGGCGTTTGCGGAGAAACGTGCGCAGACACTTTTGAAATATTGCTGGGATGAAAAAGAGCAGTTTTTCTGTGACTATGACTTTCGTGAAGGTAAGTCTACAGGTCGCATTACATTGGCTGGAGTGTTTCCGCTCTACGCCAAGCTTGCTACGAGCCAACAGGCGAAAGCGGTAGCCGAGCGCCTTGAAAAGGAATTCTTGATGGACGGTGGGCTGGTGACTACACTTACTGACAACGGTCAACAATGGGATTATCCAAATGGCTGGGCACCGTTGCAATGGGTGGCGATACAAGGCTTGCGTGAATATGGCTATCATCATCTGGCAGAAGAGATTAAACGGCGATGGCTACGCTCTACCGAAATGGTTTTTTCAACAAAACACAAAATGATAGAAAAATATGATGTTGTAAACAAGACGCGTGAAGGTGGCGGAGGTGAGTATCCGCTGCAAGACGGTTTTGGCTGGACAAACGGCGTGTACGCAGCACTAAAAGATGAGGACCTAAAATGACGATGAGTATGCATGCAGCTCGCAGTAATTCAACATGGAAAAATGCTGTTGTCTACCAGATTTATCCATGGACATTTTCTGAAGACTCGGCACGTGATCCGCAGCTTGGCCACGGGAGTATAAAAGGAATCGAGGAACGGCTGCCGTATATCGAGTCATTGGGTGCAAATGCAATTTGGCTTTCGCCATTTTACCCATCTCCAATGGTAGATGGTGGATATGATATTTCTGATTTTCGCAATGTGCATCCTGCACTCGGCACGCTCGAAGATTTTGACTCTCTGGTAAAGTCTGCTCATGAGCGACACATCCGTTTGATGGTCGACTTTATACCAAATCATTCATCCGACAAACATGAATGGTTCGAAAAGTCACGCAGACGTGAAGATGGCTACGACGACTGGTATATTTGGCATCCTGGTCACAAAGATGAGTACGGAAACAATCATCCACCGAACAACTGGGCGAGTGTATTCTCGATACCTCACCGTAAGGCACGTGAGCATGGTGAGATGAGTTGGTTGCGTGACGATGAGTGGACGCCTCCTATATCTGCATGGAAATGGGATGATGTGCGCGAAGAATTCTATATGCATAGTTTTGCTGTCGAACAGCCTGACCTCAATTGGAGCAACCCGTATGTGCGCGAAGCAATGAAAGATGCGATGCGTTTTTGGCTTGATCGTGGTGTCGACGGATTTCGTGTCGATGCGGTCAATCATATAGGCAAAAATATGGAGTTGCTTGACGAAGAAGTCAACACGGCGTACAACGAAGCATGGTATGAGAATCCCTATGACCAGCTACTTAAACACCAGAGCTGCAATTATCCTCAGACTCTGCACGAATACGTGTGGGAGATGTGCCAGGTGCTTAAGGATGAGGCTTACGAGGAGCGAGACTTACGAATGATTCTCGAAGCCTACATGGGCGAATCTGACCTGCGTGATATTGATGCAATTGCTCCGGAGGTGGCTAGTACCTTTAATTTCGGTGGATTACTAGCTTCATGGGACGCTAACAGTCGTAAAATCCAGATGGATTACTATTACGAACGATTGCTACGCGATGCAGTTGCCAATCAGGTCAATGGTAATCATGACAAATCACGATTGGTCGCTCGTTTGGGTGATAATGGAGCGCGTGTGGCTGCAGTGCTGAATCTTTTCCTGCCGGGTATGAGATTTATCTACAACGGAGAAGAGCTTGGGCTTGATGACGCTGATGTGCCACCATGGCGTCTGCAAGATCCAAATGGGCTTCGTGATCCAGAGCGTACGCCTATGCCTTGGGATGAGACACAGCCAAATGTAGGTTTCTCGCGAGCGGATCCGGGTGATTTGTGGCTACCGACAAATTCGGCCGATGCATATAAATCTGTTATGCGTCAAAAGCAACACGAGAAGTCTTCGTTAAGCTTATACAAGGCCGCAATTCGACTCTGTCATGAGTTGCCAGCTGCTATGACTGGCGGGTACGTGCCCCTGCGTACCGATAGCGACCAGGTGTTAGCCTATGGGCGAGAAGATGATGAAACCGGAGATAAACTGGTAGTGCTCGTGAACTTTACTCGAAATAAGCAGGCAAGCGTGAAAGTGCTAGACAGCCATTTCGTCATAGGCGGAGTTATTTTGTCGAGTGCGAATGTGGAACAGGCGAATCGTCGCGTTGATCTGCGCGCGGGTGTGACCCTTGATTCGGATGAAGCGATTGTAATTAAGAAAATCTAAGTAGTATCTTTTGCGACGTCGTCTGGCAAAAATCCTTTTTTGTGTTTGAAGTCAGCTTTCCATTCGTAGCCTTTTGTGTAGCCAAGATCTTTCATGAGTTTCGTTGGAGCATTTCGCAGATGTAGGGGTACGGGTGAATCAGGGTAGCGTTTAGATAGATCTTTCGCGCGTTGCATTAGTTCGGTAGTTTCGCGTGATTTATTACTTCGTGCGAGTGCAGTGGCGACATGGTAGAGAATATAGTTACTCTCTGGCATGCCGACACGTTCTACTGCCTGAAACGCACTTAGCGCAAGCCCTAGCGCGCCGTTGCCTGCGAGCCCGATATCTTCGCTTGCAAATATTACCATGCGTCGAGCGATGAACTTGGCGTCTTCACCTGCATCGATCATGCGGGAAAGATAGTAGAGGGTTGCCTCGACGTCGCTACCGCGCATGCTTTTGATGAATGCTGATATGACGTTATAATGCATTTCACCCTTTTTGTCGTAGCCTGGAATTCGCTTCTGCGCAGCCGCCTTTACAATATCTGGCGTAACTTTTTTCTCGCCAAATCCCAGCGCTACCTCGAGGTTTCCGAGAGCAACTCTCGCGTCACCACCAGATAGCTCAGCTAAATAGTCTATTGCTGCAGGGGTTACTAGCTTGGTCTTTTTTTCAGCTTTGAGTGCGTGATGTAGTATCATTACGACATCTTCTTTGCCGAGCGGCTCAAGCACAAGTACGCGAGTACGACTCAGTAGTGGCGTGATAACTTCGAAACTAGGGTTTTCCGTAGTTGCGCCAATCAAGGTAATCAAGCCGGATTCGACATGCGGCAAAAATGCGTCTTGCTGCGCTTTGTTGAATCGATGGATTTCATCTACGAAGAGGATGGTACGAAGCTGCAAGTTCCAGTTTTGTTTGGCGTGTTCCACAACTTTTTCGACATCTTTCTTGCCACTTGTCACAGCCGAGAGTTCAATGAACTCTGCTTCGACTTCTCGTGCGATGATGCGCGCAAGTGTTGTCTTTCCGCTCCCGGGTGGTCCCCATAAAATCAGACTCACAGGCTCTTTGTTCTTAACGATACGCCGGAGTATCTCGCCGGCACCAAGTAGATGTGGTTGTCCTATGACTTCGTCTAATGTTTGCGGTCGCATTCGCTCCGCCAGTGGTACACGCTCCATGGTACTAGTATAACTGATTATTTATCTAATGATTTCCAGGTTGTTTCGAAGATTGCTTGATGAGTGTGATATACCGACGGATTTTCGATGATGATGACAATAACTTCTGCGGTAAAATCTATTGTGATTACGGTATTATCAAAAATATATGTCTCTGCGGAAAATTGTGTCTCCAGGGGGAGCATCCGCGACTTACGGTACGAGTTAGCGTCTGACTCGAGTAACAGTAGGCCTTCTGGATTATCGACGCTTAACACGCGGATCGGTAGCTGTCTTTCGATACGACTTTGTACAAAATAGTCATGATCGATTTGTTTGAATATGCTACGTTCTGAACGCTGATTTGTCCAGAGTAGAATCTCTGTGCGCGCCGAGAGTATTTTCTCGAGTGCCGTAACCAGACCTGATCTGCCTTGAAGGGCAGTGACACGCGGTAGTACATCGGATGATCCATATGCGAGTAGGAGTTTGTCGGTATGATCTTGTAATTTTAGTATAGCCTTGCCGACGGCTCGTTTCCTGCTTTCAAGCAAGCGAGCGAGTGCATCGGGTGGGGCGGCAAGGTACCTCGTGTTGTAGGTTTGTCCGTTTGAGTATAGTAATCGTTTGTCGACAAGTTGCTGCGCTATAAGATAGGTAGTTGAGCGCTGAAGTTTTGCTTTTTTTGCAAGGGTGGTAATATTCGATGACCCAAGCTCAAAGCATGCGGTGTATAGTTTGATCTCTTTTGAGCTGCAGTTAAGTTCGAGCAGTATAGATTGGAGTATCTGTTGCATAAATTCCAATAAAATTATAATTCTTATACCTCTATCTATAGTAACAGATGGTAGTGTATCGATAAATGTTGATTATTTGTCACTATCTCTGGATAAGATCATACTTATAGCATGCAAATAGATATGATAAAACACATGGAGCGTATAGCAAGAAAAGACCCAAGTATTATATCGCTTGGGCAGGGTATCCCAGCAGGCGGTGCGGACAAGTGCATTCATGATAGTGTAGTGGCGGCAATGCGACAAGAGAATGTTGATCAATATTCAGATCCGCAAGGCATAGTGTTACTTCGCAGTACAATAGCACAAGCTACGGCAAATGAAGGTATGACATATACAGAAGATGAAACAATTGTTACGAGTGGAGCAATCGAAGCAATTAATGTTGCGTTGCACTTTGCTGTCACAAATTTACGTAAAAAGGTTATAATCCCAACTCCGACGTATAGCGCGTATTTTAACGCGGTGTCACTTTCGGGGGGTGTTGTATCTGAGCTTGCCTGTGTGCCGTCAAGCGAGTGGGATATAGACTTGGGGCAACTTGAGTCGTTGACAGACGAGAGCACTGCTGCGGTACTGTTGAGTAACCCAAATAATCCAACAGGGACGTGTTACAGTAGGCAGACACTTGAGGCGATTGCTGAAATAGCGCAGAAGGCGGGTGCTCTTGTCATAGTAGATGAGGTCTATCGACACATGCTATATGATACGAAGTACTATTCTCTTGCTGAGTCGCGGCAATATAAAAAAGACATACTTCGCGTGACGAGTTTTTCAAAAGACTTTAATATGACAGGCTGGCGCGTGGGATATATCCAAGCCGACAGTAGCCGGGTCGATGCGTTGCTAAAAGTGCACGACACGTTAGTCAACTGTACATCTGTAGTATCGCAATATGCCGGTGTTGCGGCACTTGAGAAGCAGCATGAAATAGTTAAAACCAATCTTGCTGTGTTGCGACATAAACGAAAAATGATGTCAGGGTACTTAGGAACGCTGAGTAGCGTGATATCATACCAGCTGCCTTCTGCGGGATATTTCTTTTTTGTTAATTTGCATGGAAGATCGGACAAAAAAGTGGCAGACGACCTACTAAAGCGAGGGGTTGTCGTTGTGCCCGGCAGCGCTTTTGGAGCGGCGGGAGCCGGGTACCTACGGCTCTGTTTTGGACGAGAGTATACTGCCATTGAAATAGGCATGAAAAAGATTGTGGAGTATTTTCGTGAAACAGCGTAGTGTAGATATTATGACGAAACTCAATGTAGTGCTGATATTTGGCGGAGAATCGACCGAGCATGACGTGTCTATACTGTCGGCAAAAAATATATACGAAGCGATTGATGGAGAGAAGTTTGATACTAGTCTGCTTTATATTGATCGGCAAGGCCGCTGGGTTATGTGTGAAAAATTTGATGACTATGAGAATCCAACAAAACTTCAGGGAGTATTCCCCGTGTTGGGAGAAAGCAAGTTAAAGATTGGCGATCGCGAGCTTCGGCCGGATGTGCTATTCCCTGTCCTACATGGCAAGAATGGTGAAGACGGTAGCGTGCAAGCCCTAGCTCAGTTGTTACATATTTCTCTCGTGGGGTGCGACATGACATCCAGCGCGCTCGGAATGGACAAAGTCACTGCTAAGCGTATTGCCGCGGAGGTCGGTGTGCCAGTGGTCCCGTATGAGATCTATCGCCAAGGAGAAAATATGCCCGACTACGAGATGCTGTGCCAGAAACTTGGTGATACGATGTTCGTAAAACCATCTCGCGCAGGTAGCTCGGTTGGCGCAAACAAAGTGCATAATTTTGAGGAATTCACCCATGCACTAGAATCTGCGCTTGCTGTAGATACGACTGTATTGATTGAAAAATCGCTCGACGTGCGTGAACTTGAAGTCGCGGTGCTCGGTAATCCGCCAATGCACCGCGTAAGTCAGGTGGGCGAAGTAGTGCCAGGGGCGGATTTTTACAGCTATGAAGATAAATATGACGTAGCTAGCACGTCGCGGATAGAAATACCTGCGATACTTGAGGAGCTCACCTCATCCGAGGTTAGACGCCAAGCAGCGCTACTTTACGGTGAGTTTGGCTGTACGGGTTTATCTCGCGTCGACTTTTTCTTCACACCTGAAGGCGCCGTGTATTTTAATGAAATCAATACACTACCTGGCTTTACAGATAGCAGTATGTATCCAAGGCTCTGGACTGAATCTGGATTGTCTTATAAGAGGCTACTTACAGAGCTGATCATGACTGCTCGATCCTGAAGAGACATTTCAATACCGCGCCACTATATTCAAGCATATGTAAGGTGTATACTAAAAGCATAAACAAGCAACACAAAAAGGAGCTTAACAATGGGCTTTTTCCATCGAGACGAATCGCAAACATCAAACGAGCCACAAGACACAGATACTCAAGCACCCTTGAGTGCTGATTCGACAATTCGTGAATGGCTTGACCATCCTGTGGGTGGGCAGATTTTTCGTGATATGTTGGCGGAAGCGGGCCAGAACGAAAAGGTACTTACGCCAGTCAAGGGTTGGCCGCTTAAACGTGTAGCTGGCATGAGTGGTGGCAAGATGACTGATGATATGATTGCTGACATGGTGCAAAAAGCAAATTCGGACAGACCGGCCTCTTCCGGGGGTGCTTCTCTAGATCCAGCGGCGTCGAGCGTACGAGACGGAGAGCATCTTGATGATGTGGGGGCGAAGGGCAGTGTTGAAGTAGCACGACCTGTCGCAGAAGCTGCAGAGTGGGTTGAGAAGATTACCGAAGATCGTTTTTCGGGTAAAACAGTTATTGTTACGGGTGCGGGTTCGGGTATCGGCCGTGCAACTGCATCACGAATCGCACGCGAGGGTGGTCGAGTGATTGCTGTCGACATTTCTCTTGAGCGCTTAGAAGAGTTTAAATCATCTCTGCCTGAGCTGAATATCGAAGTTGTGGCGGGGGATATAGCAAGTGATGAAAATGTCGCTCAAATCATCCAAACAGCTGGCGAGAAAGTTGATGCACTTGCAAATATCGCCGGTATTATGGACAATATGACGCCGGTCCATGAGGTGAGCGACGAAGTTTGGAGTCGTGTCATGAATGTTAATGTCGTGGGCACCATGAAGCTTATGCGAGCAGTCGTGCCGAAGATGCTTTCACAGCAATCGGGATCAATCGTTAACATTACGTCAGAAGCTGGTCTGCGCGGTTCGGCTGCGGGCGCTGCGTACACTGCATCTAAACATGCAGTGATAGGTCTAACTAAAAGCTCCGCTTTTGCCTACACGGGTACCGGCATACGCGTGAATGCCGTCGCACCAGGCGGTGTAGCGACAAACATTGAAGCTAAATTCGACTCACCGCTATTTCTCGATCGCTTTGGCGTGGCATCAGCTGTCATGCCGGCCCCTACTACGGCAGACGTACTGGCGGCATCGATTACATTTTTGCTGAGCGACGATAGCGTCAACATCAACGGCGCTATTCTTCCATCTGATGGCGGATGGTCGGCGGTATAGCGGTCGCTATGAGCTGGCAAATCCTCACTGCGATTAGTGTATTTGGCCTGTCAGTTTCTATCATACTCCAGCGCATTCTTTTGCACGGTAACAAGCTCAATCCGTATGCGTATGCTGCGGTATTTCAAGCGTTGGTAGGTGTCCTGCTGATGATTGTTGCATTGATCGCTGGATTTAATTTGCCAAATATTATGGATGTATGGGTGTTTGTGTTAATCTCGACTGTTGCGTATGGCCTCGGCCATATCGTGTATGCGAAAACTCTACAGAAAGTTGAGGCTTCGACGTTCTCGGTTTATTTTGCGACCCATGCTATTTGGATGATGTTGTTTGGTATACTATTTTTTCGCGAGCACCTGACATGGTGGCAAATTGCAGGGTCGATACTGATATTCGGAGGAGTGTTAGTGCTTGTTAAGCGCCCAGCTCAATTTTTAAAAGAGCAAGGCGTACTATATGGTATGGCTACGGGAATGCTTTTTGGTGTAGCGATCACTGCATGGGCATACGTGGGTAGACATACAGATACGCTTTCATGGGCGGCAGTGAGCTTCTTGCTGCCAGTGATAGTAGTGTTTCTGGTGCGACCAAAGACAATTGTTGCGGTTCCTGCTGTCCTTCGTGATCGAGCGTTGCTCTTGAAGTTGCTCATTCTCGCAGGGTTTTATGCGATAGGTAGTTTGACGATGCTGTATGCCTACAAAGAAGGTTCGCTTGCCATTATATCCCCACTACGCCAGACGGGTATTATCGTGACAACATTGCTAGCGCTGCTGTTCATATCTGCAGAGCGACACGGTGTGGTTCGTAAACTTCTTGCTGCGACTATATGCTTCGCAGGCGTGGTTATCTTGTTGCTTTAGCTTTTTGGCGTTTTAGCGTGGGTTGCGATTGGTTTTCTTGTTGTCGTATAAATACTTACCAGCATGGCTACGATGATGACTAGGTAAATTTGTCCGATTAATGCTTCGAGCGCAGAAAATGCATGCCCAACACTGTGCGCTGCCGTAAGATCTCCGTAGCCTACGGTGGAAATCGTGACAATACTGAAGTACATATAGTCGGTAGAGGGTTGTGTTTGAGCGAAGAAACTCCCTCCGGTATAATCGTCTATGAGTAGGAATGTAAATGTGAACGCGATTGCGATTTGTAAGTAGGCGGAGATAGCAGCCGCTAGCGTACGGGTCGTGACCTGCGTGTGTTGAAGAAAACGGTATATGGTTGCGACAGGTGTGACAGCCGCCACAATGACCCACAGCGGCTGAAGGTTTTGGGGATGGATATGATCAGATACTTGGGGCACTAGTATGTTTATTAGGGCTGTGAAAATAGTTGCACCGAGACCGATAAGCAGCAATAGACCAATAAAGACACTGTAACGTCGACTTACCCCGGATGCGCGTAGAGAATACGCGAGTACAGATGCAGTGGCTACAGCGACACCCACGGATGAGAGTCTGGGGTCGATCGCATCAACACTCAAGTCAACAAGTAGGAGTATAACAAGCAACGCGAACGTGAGCGCAAGCACAATACCGAACTTATCTAGGTCCGGCGAATTGTAGTCGAAGAATCGTATGCGTAGGTTTTTGGAGGTGACTTGCGGCATGGTTGGCTCTATTGTATCACTTGTTCGCGTTCGAGCCACTCGATCATCTTTTGTAATCGAGTGGCTCGTGTCTGGGGCGTTTTTGCGGTCATTAATTTCCATAAGACAGAGTATTTTTCTGCACGAGTGAGTGTGGCATAGAAATCATTGGCTTTTGTGCTTGCTTCGAGGGCCAGCAGTAGATCTTCGGGCTCGGTTGCTTCTCGCTGCGATGCGTAGGCCATCGCCCAGCGTCCATCAGCCTTGGCTTCCTCGACAGCTGCGATGCCAGGCTTTTTCATGCGTCCAGCATCGGTGAGCCTCTTTATCTTACCGATGTTTACTTGAGACCACAGGCTCTTTTTGCGGCGCGGCGTGTACTTTTGTAGGTAATACTCGCTATCGTATGCGCGGCGCTGTCCATCAATCCATCCATAGCAAAGGCATACATCTAGAGCCTCTAGGACGCTTACGGATTCAAAACCCGAATTCTTTTTAGCGACTTTTAACCATACGCCTTTTTGATCGGTGTAGTTCTGGCTAACCCATGTTTCCCAAGTGGCCGCATCTTTGCAGGTCATTATCGGAATTTCAAACAATGTAGCCATGGTTAAATGTACTGTGCGGTTAGTGACTCTTTTGCACTCTTCAAATCTGCGGGTACGCCCTCGAATAATACGCGACCGCCGCGCTTGCCACCTTCGGGTCCCATATCGATGATCCAGTCTGCTTGACGTATTACATCGACGTTATGCTCGATCACCACGACTGTATTACCGCTATCGACGAGTCGATTGATGATAGTAAGGAGATGCTGAATATCGGAAGTGTGTAAACCGGTAGTCGGCTCGTCCATTACGTAGATACTACCTTTTTTATGCAGTTCCCCGGCTAGTTTTATGCGCTGACACTCACCGCCGCTGAGGGTACTGAGTGGTTGGCCGAGGGACAGGTAGCTCAGCCCAACATCGTTCATTGCTTGGAGTTTTTTACTAATGTCTTTATTTTCAAAGAATTCCAATGCTTCGGCAATTGTCATAGCTAAGACGTCCGTGATGCTTCTATCGTGTAAAGTATACTGCAAGACTTCTTCTTTAAAACGCTTACCTTCGCATATTTCACAGACCTGCTTTTGTTCGTCTAGAAACGCCAGATCTGTAGTGACATAGCCGGTGCCCTGGCAATTTTCGCAGCCACCTTTTGAATTGAAGCTAAATAAAGACGCATCGACGCTGTTTGCTCTGGCAAACTCTTTGCGTACCACATCCATGATGCCTGTGTATGTCGCTGGGTTGGAGCGGCTGTTTACGCCCACCGCTGACTGGTCAATTACGATTGCGTCTGGATGCTCATCTACAAACGTCTGATTAATCAATGAGCTTTTACCGGAGCCAGCTACTCCGGTAACTACATTTAAAATACCCGATTGAATATCGACACTTACATCTTGCAAGTTGTTGACGACGGCATGTTTGATTGGTATGACACCTTTTGCTTTTCGCGGTTCAGATTTGATCGTAAGTTTTTGGCTTAGATATTCCCCGGTTAGCGTGTTGGCTTTTAGTAGGTCTTGATATGAGCCTTCGAACACGATCATGCCACCGTTTGAGCCGGCGTATGGACCAACGTCGATAATGTAATCCGCTACTCTGATTACATCTGGATCATGCTCGACGACGATCACGGTATTTCCGTTGTCGCGGAGTTGTTTGAGTAGGTCGTTGAGTCGATGTACGTCGCGCGGGTGTAGTCCTACGCTCGGCTCGTCAAATATATACATGACGTCATTTAGTGTGCCGTTAAGGTATTTTACGAGCTTGACGCGTTGCGACTCACCGCCAGATAGCGTGTCTGTTACGCGATCTAGGCTTAAGTAGTCAAGGCCGATGTCTATGAGGTGTGTTAGCCGCTCCTTGAGCGCATCTATTACTGGTTTGAGAGAAGGTTCTTGGATTTCGTTGATTGCCGTGAGCAGCTCGTCGATCTGCATTTCGGAAAACTTTGCAATATTGTGGCCGTGAATTTTGCTGGCAAGTGCTCGCTGACTGAGGCGCGAGCCATGACACGACTCACAATTACCTTCGGTGATGTAAGGTAAGATTGTTTTCTGAGTACGTTCAGAAAGAGTCTTGAGGTCCCGCTTGATATATTTACGACTGAATTCGTCTACTAGACCAACAAACTTGATATTAAGTCCGCCACCGACATCGACTTTGAGTGGTTCGCCATGGAGTAGATCGTGCATTTCTGCTTCGGAGTAATCTGCTATTTTCTTATCGTTGTCGAATAGTCCGGATTTTGTGATAACTTTCCAGCCCCAGCTATTCACTTTTCCATCCGGAAGAAGTACAGCACCTTCGTTAAGAGATTTTGAGAAGTCGAGTGCTTTGTCGAGATTAAGTGTGATAATTTGGCCTAGCCCATCACAGGTAGGACACATGCCTTCGCGGTTATTGAAGCTAAACATATAGCCATGGCCGAGGTTGGGTTGTCCGCCCTTTGCAAATAATGTTCGCAAAATTGGTGCGATGTCTGTCGCGGTACCGACAGTCGAGCTTGAGCCGCCACCAAGACGTTTTTGGTCAACGATTACAGCCATATTGAGATTGCGGATGGCGTCGGCGTCTGGCTGAGATACTTTTGGCAGGAAGTTTCTTACAAATGCGGTGAAGGTTTCGTTAAGAAGTCGCTGCGCTTCGGCGGCGACAGTATCGAAAACGATCGAAGATTTACCGGAGCCTGACACTCCTGTAAAAATTGTAATCTGACGTTTTGGAATTCTTACGCTGACATTTTTTAAATTGTTTTCGCGTGCTCCTTGAACCTCGATGTATTCTTGCATGTACTTATCATAGCAAACATCAGAGTTCTAGGCTGAGCGCGTAGTTTATTTTGCGCGGATAGGGTCTATTGCGCGCAGTATGTCAGGTATCCCAACGCGGGCTTGATTGAGACCATCTCCGTCATAGTAGCTCGCGGTAGGGTTTGCGCCCGTAACCTTTGGCAGTGCTGCCCACTCCATGGCGAGGTTTGTAGCAAATTCCTCACGTTTAAGTTCTTTGTTGATATACTCTTCTGCACCCCGTCTCTCTAGTAACGCAATTGCAAGTCGATCTTGCATGTCTTGATCAAATTTGTGCTTTGTATCAATACCTAATTGTTGTACTAGTTCCGAAAGTGTAGTGTCTATGATCTGATATCTACCCACGGCGCTACTTGCGTTACCTTGTTGGACGAAGTCCGCTTGCCATGCGAGTACGTCACTAATCGTCATCTCGGTAAACTTAATCGTAGAGTTGTTTGGGCTGCCGAAATATGCGTTATAGTTGTCGTTGCTCTCCGCTCGAGCAATCAGCTGAAGCAGTGACGTGTAACTAGTAGGGTCTACGCTGAGACGTTTATTGTCCATGTATATAGCATATCCTATCGCACTGACACAAAGTAAGCATAGCAATGATGCTGTTATGATGCGCTTGTCACGTATAGATTTTTTAGTTATTTGCAGTATCTTGCGTCTAAGTTTGGTGTTCACTAGTACCAGTATAGGGCAACTATGTGATGTAGTCGAAGCAGAATCGCACACCGTAACCATAAAGTAGCTATCTTACATTTTGTGTAAAATGCAATGCTCTTACGGACACTTTGTGGTACACTAGTACGATGGCAAAACACAAGAACTGGCACGGCGCAGCGCGAAAGCGTATGCTCAAGAAGAAGCTAAAAGCTAAGCTAAAAAAATAAGCATAGTTATATTTTCTGTTGATGCTCAATATCGTTAGATGTTGAGCTTTTCAATATCCAATTTTGCACCAGGAGCTGGGTTAATCTCATTTTTATATTCCATCTTTACTTGATATCATCTTTTTGGTTATTGCGCTTATGATTTTGTCATTGCCTCGCTCTGTCGCCATAGTGATTTGGCTACATTCTCATCATCAGCCATTGCGTTCGTCTTTTCGATCTTTTTCTTGTAATAATACTGTCCTGGCTGCCAGTCTATGTTCGGCGTTGTGCTGGCCAACCATACCAATGTCTCAGCGCCAACCTCAGGGCTTGTGAGGCCGATCATGCGCTTGAGAGGAGTTTGGTACATAAATCGTAAAATGCTGTTTGAGTCGCTCGCAAAACTTGTCGCTACGTTTCCGGGATGAAATGCAGCTACCGAAATGCCTTGTGCCCCATATCTTCTCTGTAGTTCTTTTGTAAACAAAATATTTTCAAGCTTTGCGTTGCCGTAAGCCATGTTTGATGAATATCTTCTCTCCATATTGATGTCGTGTATGTCGAGTTTCGCGAATAGCCCGTTCGCAATGCTTGATGTATTGATGATAGTCGCCTTGCTGGCTATGAGGGTGTTTAGTAGTAGGCTGGTAAGTAAGAAGTGTGACAGATGATTCACTTGCATGGTTTTTTCGAAGCCATCAGTAGTTAGCTCTCGCTTGCCAAAGATTCCGCCAGCGTTATTTGCGAGCACGTCGATACGGGGATACGTGGCAAGTAGCTTTTCTGCCAGCTCCCTTACTTTGTTTAGATCTGAGAAGTCTGCAATGTAATACATCGCGTCCAGCTCTTGCGCTAGGGCTATGGTTTTTTCTGGAGAGCGACCTATAATCACCACTTCTGCGCCCTGCGATTTTAGCTCTCGCGCAGCAGCCTTACCGATACCGTCGCTCGCGCCTGTAATGATAACTATCTTACCTTGCATACACTTACTATAGCAGGGTGATCATCGCACCTATGTTAAATATTTCAAGCACGCAGCTAGATAATGTCTCTGGTTTATTTGCTGGCAAAGTATAGTGCGTCGAAAACTACCTGCCGGTTTCGGTAAGTTTTAGTACTTGAGATTTTTTTGATTTGGAAATAGCCACGTGTCTTCATCTTAATGATTGATTTTGTCTGATGATTGACTGGGATGTGATCTTCTTTTTGATTGAATCTTGAAATAATCTATATGCGGGCCGATTCTCTTTTTTGTAGGTAATTTGGATGCCAAGTATTCTTTTACATTCCGAGCATATGAGTTGATCGTCTCGTGGCGTAAGGTTAATCATTCTATCGACATACATTCGCTTGAGTGGACCGGGTCCGTCTTTCTGGTAGTAGCACAGACGAACCCCGCATCCTTCGCAAGATACATCAAGAACTCGTGACCATCCACCACGTGCATGACTGAATTTATCGTTTTTCATAATCTTTTAAGTGTAAATACATAGTACTTAGGTTTGTTTTTGGAAAAGGTGTGAGAAAAGCGATGTGTTTTTTATCTTCCCAGACGATGCGACTCTCGATCTCACCGCGCATAATTTTATCGAATAGGGTATTGGGCATAGTTATAGTATATCAGTCTAGTGTGAGTCTGCGCATAGCTAGAACAGTGAAGCGACTTTTTGCTGAACTTCTTGTACGACTCGTCTAGTGGTGGCAACATCTTTGCCTTTCGGGTCATCAACATCCCAGAACTCCGCACGCGCATCGTCGAAAAGCCATTGAGGTACGGTCTCACGCTCGGCCATGACGATAATCTTGTCGTAATCTTTCGCATTACCTTGAGAAATCTGTGTGCGAACATTATGAATCATATCGATCCCGTAGTCTTCTTTCATGATTCCCAGGATATTTATAGCTCCGGATCGCTCGGCAAGTGTTGTGCCAGGCGCGTCTACTTTGGTACCTGCAGAGTCTGCTTCGCCACCTTGCTGGCGGTACAGCTCCATCGCAGCTTGGCTTCGACCAACGTTCGCCTGGCATACAAAAAGAATATTCATTACTTTATGATAACAAAATTATGACTTTTTTCCGCCGGAGACTGTTAATCTGGTGACGATCCATATCAACACTAGAGACAACGCAAGCAGACCTGCCACCGTAATGGCCACTGCTCCATAGCCTTCGATATCTGGGTTGAGAAAAGGATATGGATACCAGCCAATTAAGCCTCCACGCAACAGGCTGTATATCAAGTAGGTAACCGGAAAGAGGAGCCATACAAGACTTTTTTTGAACGACAGTTTGCGTTTTGGCCGATCAATCAAGAAATCAACTAGCACGGCAATAGGTAGTATGTAATGAAGTACAGTGTTGTCCCACGGCACCGCGGTTAATACGATACCCTCAATACCAGCCAGTAACACCGAAAAACCAATGCCGACTATGAGTATATAGACAGTAACTGCGCTTCGAAGGGTGTCGAGTTTACTATTTTTGCCTGCAGCGATGGCAATGGCGCTAAGTAGCAAGGTGAGGGTTACGAGTATATTGGTTTCGATTGTAAAATAACTAAAAAAGTTGGTCGGGCTAAAGTTGCCGCGCTCTACTGTAGTTGCGATCTCTGTGATGATCGCGCCAAAACCAAGCAAGCTGAAGAATAATTTGTAACCTATCAAGAACTTTTTATTTTGCTTCATATACGAAGTATACCAAAAAGACTCGCTGGTGCGACAACTCTTTCATATGGTTAGCAAAAATATCTTGATAGATTAGCTAGCGAGAGGCTTGTGCGGGGGTTTTGCTGCGCGCTACTTAGTCTTTTGTGTACTCGAGCACATCACCGGGCTGGCAATCTAGAGCTGCGCATATTGAGTTAAGGGTGGACACGCGAATAGCCTTTGCTTTGCCGTTTTTCAAAATGGAGATATTTGCCATGGTGATACCTACTTTGTCGGCTAGCTCAGTTACACTCATCTTGCGCTTAGCTAGCATCACATCGATATTAATTACGATCGCCATACTATACCGTCAGTTCGTTTTCTGACTTTAGGTCGCTAGCTTCGCTGATAAGGCGATGTAGTAGAGAGGCGAAGACGGCTATGACCATGGGCGCACCTACAAGTACGAGTCCTATCACGATTAGTCCTGGTGCGTCCCTGGTGTCCCCCCAGATATAGAAGAAGGGCATGCTTACGATATAGATTACGCTAATCGATGCTGCGGCATACATGATGGTTTTTACAGTTTTTGCTGACTCCTTAGTAAAAGGCATACCTTTGTCGATGAGGGCAAGTAGTCTCCACGCGCTATAGAGGCCTACGAAAAACGGCGCTGCAGCTACGAACATCGCACTAAACACTGCGTACGCGGCATAAGAGTACTCAGGAAAATTAGCCGCGACATCACCCCATAGTACGGGCAGTAACAATGTGCAAAGTGCCAATACGCCCAACCCCATAAATACAATTGCTGTTCTGAGAAAAATAGTTGAAGTTCGTTTCATGACACTACCTATTTAAGTGATATCGTATTATAGTAGCAGGATATTTATTGAGATACAATAAATATGTATTGAATTGTAAAATAATATAAAATATTTATAAGTGAGCTATTTAACTCTTATGCCTGCTTCAGTAGCAAAATATGGAGAAAGCTGAATAAGTTGCTCGTGGCTGATGGTCGCTCCTTTTAGGCTATTGACTCCTTTGATTCCTTCGACGGTAGACTCGGAGAGATCCACATTTTTCATCCTTGCTTGAGCGAAAGTAATATTATTGATTGTGCAGTTTGAAAACCTGACATCTTTTAGCTGAGCCTCGAGGAAATCAACATCATCAAGCGCACAATTTTCAAAGGCAACTTTTTCAATCTTAGAAAATCGGAAATTTACAAACTCTAACTTCGAATTGGTAAAAATAACATTTTTCAACGTGCTGTTGTTGAGTTGTAGTCCACTGCAACGACCTCCGTCTATTGAGACCCTGTGCCATGATGACTCAGGGAGTCTTGTGACTGTAAATGAACAGTCTTTTAGTACGCAATCACTAATATCAAATCTCGATACATCAACTCCAGATAGGTCGGTGGATTTGATGACGGATTCCGTGATACTTTTGCCATCAAGATCGTCGCTGGAGAGTACCTCGCTGTTGATTTGCACTCTAGTTATGGAATCCTCGTTGCTAAGCAAGAGCGAAGCATTGTCGAGTATCGAGAGCGACGGGGGAATAGTGGGTTTAATAGGTTTCATCTCTATGTTCAATATAGCAAGCGGCGCGACATATAAATAGATTTGATTTTTTACTCAAAAGCGTAACACATTAACTTAAGCTTTTGTAGGTATGGGTTTGCTAAAATAGAAGTGAAACGTAGTATCCCTAAGGAGCATAATTTCATGACAGCGATTAATCCATATATCAACTTCAACGGAAATGCCGAAGAGGCTTTTAATTTTTATAAATCAGTGTTTGGCGGAGAGTTTGAGACTATTGTTCGTTTTGGAGATTTAGATAGTTCTGAATTCCCTGTGTCTGAGGAAGACGTAAATAAGATCATGCGGATAACCCTGCCTATAGGCAATAATATCTTGATTGCGAATGATGTCCCCGGAGTGCTAGGTCCGGTAAACGAAAACGAAAACAGGTCTAAGATATCTGTCCAGGCTGAAAGTCGTGTAGAGGCTGACGGTATATTTACGGGTCTTACCGTAGGAGGCGCTATCGAAATGCCTATGAATACTAGCCCTTGGGGTACATATTTCGGTATGTTTAGAGATAGGTATGGTATTGAATGGACGGTAGAGTTTAATGCAAACAAGTAAGGAGTGCGCTATAAATCTTCTCACAAAGAAAACGGCCTTACTGACGCGAGCTATCTAGATCCATTTCATGTACTTGAACGGATATAGCAAGATCCTACTATCTAAGTACTCGAATTCTTTTCACTAGACTCCTAACTTGTAGTGATTACGAGGTCGGCTGCGAACCTACTGTCCATGTGCGCTGTTTGTTGGCTTCTTCTTTGCTGCGTAAGGCTTGCTCGAGGTCTATCTCTAGATGGTTGGCAATTGAGCAAAGATAAATAAGTATATCTGCAAGTTCTTCGTCCACACTTCCGACCGTAGATTTAGTGTCCAATTTCATATCCTGCTGTTTTCGCACGGCTTTAAATAATTCGCCAACTTCCTCGCCGAGCAACAGACATTCTTGTTGTAGGGAGTTATTGAGGAATCCACGTTCTTTTTTAAGTTCATATACATATTCTTGTATTGTTTTTAGGTCGGGGTGGGGTGCGAGATGTAACATGACACTAGTATAAAGTGCACCGTATCAAAAAAGAAATGTAAGGTGCTGGAGGATGTTGCCACTTTTGGACAGGCGATAATGCTACGCAATCTGACTAGTTTGGTTATGTAGAATTGTCGGATTTATCATAATGACTTGAGGCTGCACCCTATAGGGCGTCTGTATCTCTGGGCTGCGATTGTGTCGCTTATCGATTGCAAAAGACTTGCTACGTTGTACTACTAAGTGCTACTATGTAGTAGTAATAAGTAATACTAAGTAGTAAAGGAAGATTGGTTGGATAATATAACAGAAATGCTGAAGGGTGTGCTTGAAGGTTGTGTGCTTGAAATCATCAGCCGTGAAGCAACCTATGGATATGAGATTACCCAGCAGCTACATAAACAGGGCTTTACTGACATTGCCGAAGGCACGGTGTACACGATACTGGTGCGACTCGAAAAAAACGAATTAGTTAGTATTGAAAAGAAGCCATCAGAGGTGGGTCCTCCGCGCAAATTCTATAGTTTGACCGCAGCAGGTATGCAGGAGCTTGGAATATTTTGGCAAAAATGGGATTTTGTATCATCAAAGATTAATGAGCTAAGGAGCAAGTAAATGAATAAGATTATCGACACTATCGTAGGTGACCTAAGTGAAAAAAAGAAATACCGAGAAACAGAAAAACGTGCCAAAGCACTGCCGGCTGAGTACAAAGATGCCTACAAGCAGATTAAGCACTATCTGTGGAATACATCTGGAATACTCACAATCGATCCACTCGTGGCGCTTGTAGACTTACTGGAAGAAGCTGCAGCGGATCACAAAAGCATAGTTGATATCACAGGGCCGGATGTAGCGGCTTTTGCAGATGATCTTGTTCGCGGCGAAAGTTCTTACAAAGATCAGCAGCGTGAAAAGTTAAACAAAGGTTTTGTAAACAAGACAAAAGAAGACAAATAAGATGACGGGTGCTATTGTCCGAGTAAAGAATCTTCAGAAATCTTATAAAAATAATAAGGTTCTAAGAGGAATTGATTTCGAGATACAGCCAGGTGAAATATTTGCCCTGCTTGGTTCAAACGGCGCCGGTAAAACAACAGCAATACGTATCTTGTCGACACTTTTGAAATCTGACAGCGGGGAAGTGACTATTGGCGGTTTTGACATAGCTATTCATCCCCAGGAAGTACGCAAACATATTAGCTTGACTGGTCAATTCGCTGCCGTTGATGAGATACTCACGGGCAAAGAAAACTTGATGCTGATTGCAAAATTAAGGGGCGTATCAAACCCTGCAGAAACAGCTGACAATTTATTGAAGCAATTTGGTCTCACTGAAGCTGGCAATCGACGAGCTGCGACTTATTCCGGTGGCATGACGCGAAGACTCGATATCGCAATGAGTCTTATTGGCGCTCCGTCTGTGATCTTTTTGGATGAGCCTACGACCGGACTTGATCCAGAGGCTCGCATTGAAGTCTGGAGGGTGGTGAGGGAGCTCGCAATGGGCGGTACGACCATTCTTCTGACGACACAGTATCTCGATGAGGCAGAGCAGCTTGCAGGCAAAATTGCTATTCTTCACGAGGGTAAGATTATTGCCCGTGGGACACTTGATGAGTTGAAGAAACTTATTCCGCCCGCCAAAAAAGAATACATTGAAAAACAGCCAACACTCGAAGAAATATTCCTCGCAATAACGGGTAAAAAGGAGATAGGGCAATGAAAGTACTACGAGACACTTCGATTTTACTTGGACGGACAATGAAGCATATTCTTCGCAGTCCGGATACGATTATTACAGTAGCTATTACACCGATTGCGATGATGCTTTTGTTTGTCTACGTGCTGGGTGGGGCGATTCAGACAGGGTCTGATAGCTACGTTAACTATCTGTTGCCTGGTATCCTTCTCATCGCCATAGCATCAGGCACTTCATATACGGCTTTTCGTATATTTACTGATATGCAAAAAGGCATAATCGCTCGCTTTAGTACGATGCCGATTAGCCGCTCGGCTGTACTTTGGGGGCACGTGTTGACATCAATTGTATCCAACGCTATATCGATAGTGGTGATTATAGCCGTGGCGTTACTTATGGGATTTCGCTCTAGCGCAAATATATACGAGTGGCTCGCTGTGGCAGGGATACTCTTTCTGTTTACAGCAGCTCTCTCGTGGCTTGCGGTCATACCTGGTCTAAAAGCAAAGACAATAGATGGCGCGAGTGCATTTGCGTATCCTCTTATATTTCTGCCGTTTATTAGCTCGGCGTTTGTTCCGACAGATTCTATGCCAACACCCGTGAGAGTATTTGCAGAGAATCAACCCGTGACTGCTATCGTTGACGCAATACGTTCACTCCTCAACTCGGCTCCTGTCGGAAATGAGCTGTGGGCGGCATTGGGGTGGTGTGCTGCTCTTGCTGTACTCGCTTACTTTTTTGCAGTAAGGGAGTATAGGAAAGTAGCCTAGAAGCGAGCGTCGTAAAAAGAAGCAGACATGTTGAGTATAAAGCTACTTTTATGATCCCCGTGTTCATGGCGACACACAAGGGTCTAGGTGTTTTTGCCGGAGGGTTTGATTTTCTCGCTTAGCGTGTGCGTCAGTTCTCCACTGCTCTGGTTGATTAGGTCTTGTAGCTTTGACCTATGCACAAATGCTACCGATTCGCTATCTGCAATATACAGCGCTAGCATATGATCTCCTGGCTTTAGGTTTAGTTTATGGCGAACCTCCGAGGGTATAACAACTTGGCCGCGGGGCCCTATGGTTACCTGTCCAGCGAGCTCGATATGATTTTTTGGAAGTTGCTTCATAAGTTAATTATACTCCTTAGCATGTGTATAATAAATATAATTTGTTATACATACATACATGATATGATAAATCTATAACCATAAGCAGGAAAAAACAATGAAGAAACTATACTATGCGGCTCTGGCCTACGGGATACTGGGCCTCGCAGCAGGATTATTTTATAGAGACTATACTAAGTTGAACGATTTTACTGGCTCGACTCAACTGGTAGTCATGCATACGCATCTATTCGCGCTGGGCATGCTTGTTATGCTAATCGTACTGGTGCTTGAGAGGTTATTTACGTTATCAAAGACGAAATGGTTCAATCTATTTTTCTGGCATTATAATGCCGGACTACTCCTTACTGTTGCAATGATGCTAGTGATTGGACTGCGTGATGTTGCTGGTGAGCCGAGTCTGCCGATGATCAATGGTATCGCTGGGTTGGGGCATATTATCCTATCTATCGCTATAGTGTTCTTATTTATTGCACTTGGCAAGCAGGTGTTGCCGATGGATAAGGCTTCCGCGAAATAGCGACGTCGCCTCGCTGGTATTTAGACCTATTTCAAACTTTGGAACTAGAAAAGATTGATACATATAAACTCAGGCGTTTGACTGACAATTTTGATTTAAGTCAGGACTTGGTATTGGATACAAATAGGGGATAATGGAAGTAATGAAGATTACGAAAGAAGCAGACATTACAGAAATTATTGAATCCGACATATGGATGATGGATACGCTTCGAGCAGCCGAGTCGTTTGAATTAAACGATTGGTGGATTGGGGCGGGGTTCTTGAGGAATAAAATATGGAACAGTATCTCAAATAAAGACTCAACTCCGACTCGCGATGTCGACCTTGTGTATTTTAACGATCAGGATACTAAGCCTGAAACAGACTGGCAGTACGATGAGTACATGAAGACTAATTATCCCTTTGCTGAGTGGGAAGTGCGAAATCAAGCAAGAATGCACTACGTGAACGGCTTTGAGCCATATAAATCAACGGCTGAGGGTATTAGTAATTGGGTTGAAACGGCAACATGCGTAGGTGTAAGGCTTACCAGCGGCAAACTGGAATACCTTTTTTGTCATGGTACTGATGATTTATTTGGATTAATTGCACGACCGATTCCTCGATTTCAGACATCAGAACTTATCGGTGTCTTTCATGGTCGCATTGAAAAGAAAGCCTGGAAAGAAAAATGGCCAAGTATTCGGGTTTTTGATAAATAGTTAGAAATATTCCCACAATCCACCCCCAGAAGTCGGCGCTCGCTGGCTTTTAGACCTATTTCTAACTCTGGATATGAGCAGAATTGATAACTTAAAGCTTCGAGACATTAATAAGCAATTCGCCTAAACACCCTCTCTAAATTCTTTTTTGAAATAAGCTCTTAATATGTCTGCATACACTTTTCGCTCGCTGGGTTCTACAAATCTCTTCTCTTCGTGATTCTGGTAAAGTTTGTCGTTTTCATATCTTGGAAAAACATGGGTATGAAAATGCCATACATCTTGATTGCCTGACGGCTCATTATGCTGCCTTGTTGAAGTCCCTGTGCAGTTCTCGTATGAATTTCGTATCGCAACAGCAACTTGCTTTACGGTCCTGTAAACTTCAGATAGCTCTTTATCTGTAATGCTATAGAGATTCTCTATATGATGATTGGGAATAACAATGACATGCCCTGGATTATTAACCCACCACTTTGGTGAAATAAAGGCGGTGACTTTATCATTCTGAAAAACAATGTCGCTATTTTGCTTGTATTCGGTCTCATTGCCAGACAGCCAATCGCAGAATGGGCATAGGTAATCTTTGGGTTGATGGGATAGCATATACCTATTATATGTTATATTGAGGTTATGTCAGAGATACCTACATCTTCACCAGAAAAGAAAGAGATTCTTGATGATAACGCTAGGAAATTTACCCTAAATACCCTTGACGAGTCGCTACTCAAAGACTACAACGCAACCTCTTTTCTGCTCATTACCGACTGGCTCACGGTAGACGAAAATAGCGAAGAGAAACTCGCTTACAAACAATATGTTGATAAGAGTATTCAAATACTATTGATTAAAAAAATAACTGTGAACGGTACCCGAACGTCTGTTAAAGAAAAGATTAGTGAAGATACATACAAAGAGTTGCTCGAAAACTCAGTACAGCGCATTGAAAAAACTCGATTCGAATTCACGTACCTTCAAGATTCAATTCCTTTTTCTTTGAAGTACGACGAATTTTCAAATAGTGCACTCCGAGTTCTCGAAGTGGATGCTGCATCTGAGACAGAAAGGGAATCTTTTTCTCCGACGAATTTTCCAGCACCGTTAAATGAAGTTACTGGAAACCTTAGTTATTACGGATACCGAATACACGACAACCTGGGCTAGTTGTTAGAGTTATACCCACACTCCACCCCCCAGAAGTCGGTGCTCGCTGGTATTTAGACCTATTTCTAACTTTAGATACAGGTAGGATTGATACTATAAAACTCAATAGTCTAATGAAAGACTACGTCTGACATGTACTTCCATTTGCGCATTTAATGTTTGTTATACTAAGGCTATGCCGGAATTACTAAATGCTACACGATTTGGAAACCCTATTCTTCGTGAAGAAATGCGCAGAATCAATGCAGAAGAAATACTATCTGATGAAATCCAAACCCTTATAGCAAATATGTACTACACGCTTCGTGAAAAGAAGTACGGCGTAGGCATAGCAGCTCCGCAAGTTGGCGCAAGGATTGCCTTAAGTGTTGTAGGTATCAAACCAACACCGACCCGACCTAATCTTGAACCTTTCAATACTGTACTAATAAATCCCGTTGTTACAGAGACCTTTGGCGATGCGGAAGAAGTGTGGGAAGGCTGCATAAGCTCAGGTGAAAGCGACAATACCCTTTATGCTAAAGTACCTCGATTCAAAAGCATTCGATTGCAATGGCTTGACGAGATTGCAAAAGAGCATGACGAAATTCTTGAAGGATTCGTAGCACATGTCGCACAGCACGAAACCGACCATCTTAACGGACTTTTATTTGTAGATAGAGTTCGAGATACCAAATCTTATATGCTCGCTGATGAGTATAAGAAGTTTATGGAAGAATAGCAGTAACTACCAACAACCTCTTCTTATCGATTAATGTAAGGTATGGCGTAGCTACTGAATTGGAAATCCAACTTATCCAATAATTTACTCACTTGAAACGTCTAAGTCTCGCCATCTATAGGCATGAGGATATAAATTTTGTATGATTAAAGGAGATAGGAGAGCGATAAAATGCCCAACAATGACCCAGTCTTACTAGATGGAGTATTAGATGAAATTAAAGTCACCGCACCTTCAGGGCTAAACGATGCGCAAGTTTTTGACCTTTTTGCTACAGAACAGGTGCTAAAGGACTACGATTTATCAATCGATGAACTAACAGCAGGTCTTACAGACGGCTCAGGTGATGGAGGTATTGATGGCTTTTATACATTTGCTGACGAAATCCTCGTTGATGAGGACTTCGAGAAGAGCAGATTACCCTCACGCTACTCACTGGATTTATATATCCTGCAAGGCAAGCGAACTAGTAGTTTTACTGAAACGGCATTTGATAAGTGGACGGTTAGCCTACCTGTCGTATTGAACCTTAGCGAACCGCTCGAACCTACTATATATGCGCCAGAACTGATACAGAGAGTCGAAATATTTAGAGATTTGCTGAAGCAAACGAGTCGTAAATTTCCAAAGATTACGATTCATCTCATTTACTCAACCAAGGCTTCGACAGCAAACATTGATACCCGAGTCCTCAATCGAGTACCTACAATTAAATCATTGGTGAGTGACGTGGTCGGAGCGGAGAGTGAAGCAGAGGTTGTTTTCCAGGGAGCAAGAGAGCTTTTGATGTCGGCGAGAAGAGAACCAACTACTACCCTTGAACTGTCATTCTCTACCCAGATGTCAAAAAGCGGCCAGAATAGCTACGCCGGTCTAGTTCCTATACATGAATATGCATCATTCATATCAGATGATAACGGTAAAATCAAGAAATATGTCTTTGAGTCAAACGTGCGTGATTTCGCTGGCAATACTCTAGTTAATAAAGCCATCCGTGACACATTATCTTCAACGTCAAACCCGGATTCTCCTGACTTTTGGTGGCTAAACAATGGAATCACTATCCTAGCGAACGAAGTCACGATTACAGCCGGAAAATTTGTCATTAAAGACCCTCAGATTGTTAATGGTCTTCAAACTTCCTTTTCTATACATGACCACTTTGCGAGTGCTCCTGCTGGCACTACTGACGACAGGCTAGTGTTAATCAAGGTAATTGTGACCCAAGACGAGGACATAAGAAATTCCGTGATTGTCGCTACCAACAGTCAAACAAATCTACCGCCGACAGCCATTAGAGCTGCTGATGAAATGCAGCGTGACATTGAGCAATACTTCTTAAGTAATGACGCTTTCTATGAAAGGCGAAACAACTTCTACAAAAATCTCAATAAGCCCGCCGACGAGATATATTCCGTTGCATACTTGGCCCAGTCTATCCTAGCGATTGGATTTAGTGAGCCAGACCAAGCTCGTGCTCGCCCATCAACATTAGTCAGGAAGGACGATGACTACAAGCGTATCTTCTCTAGTATCATACCAATGGAAGCCTACTTATGGGTGGCTAGATTGCAAAGAGGGGTTGATCAACACATCAAGACACTTGACGTCGAAAAGAGCTTTATGGTCAATATGAGATTCCATTTGTCAATGATCGTAGGAGTTAGACTTACTGGTGACATAGTCCACCACCCAACCCAATTAAGCGAGCTATTTACATCTGCACCCGATTTACAAGCACTTCTACCTGAACTGGCAGCAGAGCTTCAGCGGCATCTGGCTACATTCTTGACTGATAATCCTGGCGTTACAGTGGATAGAGCTGTCAAGTCAGCGGACTTCGTAAACTACCTCAAGGCAGTAGGTGCTGGTATTCCAGTCCAAGAACAGTAGCTCTTAAGTCTTGGCAAACAGAAGAGATAAAGCCATAATAGGGCTATGGCTGCTTCTATTACGGATAAATTACAAAAAATCATTGATGACTTGAATATTGAAGAGGCTTACGACTTCTATAGCAAATATGTCTATAACGCCGAACATCAGAAACTCTTAAGCGGGCACGGCTTTAGTACTGCTGGCAGTATCGCCCCGGTCAACTGGGAGGTATTCGCTTCAATCCTTACTGGCGACCTAGGAAAAGAAGGTTATGGCTCTGACTTGAACCATTTTGAAGTAAAGTCGGCTGTCGAAAAAGGTAGCTTTGAATACCAATATCACTTAAACGGCGGCAAGACAAAACTCAAAGATGATATGGTCGTAAACCACGTATTCATTACTTATAGTCGAGATTATAAGAATATTGAGGTAAGACTCGTAGAAGGTGGTGTATTAAAGCCAATCTTTGAATCTTGGGCTCCCGGCTTAATCGCTAATTACGAAGGCCCCAATCGTAAACAGCGCTACAGGAAGAGCATTGCTTTCGGTTTTGTTAAGACTAACGGTATTGCAGTCTTTAGGACTTCAGGCGGCAAGCTCGTTCAGGGCTAGCCTACCGGAAGTTTCAACTGTTTCAATAACCGCTTCGGGCTGTTCTGCTAGTGTGTTGAAGTAATGTTCACCCAGCCAGCCTAGCACGGGCACGCAGACAGCGTCCCCAAAGCCAAACAAAGCCTTATTGAGCGAGAGCGAAGAGTCAATGACAAAATCATCAGCACCCATAAGTCGTGCCGCCTCTCTACCATTGAATAGCCTTGCGTCTAAGCGACCCTTGCCCGCTCGCACGACAATCTGTCTTGCGCTTCCACCTTTAGGAGTTCTTAAACAGCCAGCAATGTCGTCATTACGCAGTTCAACAGTGGATTGTCGTTTGTCATCACGGACTCGCATACGCCTAAACCCAGCGTAGTATTTGTAATTTTGTGATTTAACTTGGTCATCAAGCAGGCTACGCTGACGAGCATGGAGTTGATTATAGAGATATTCAGTTCGCTCTTCCGGCCACCATTCTTCATTCAAGTCGATAATATCTTGCAATCTAATGGTGCTCGTAGGTAGGTTCGGCAAATCGTGAAAATACCAGTTGATGTCCGAATGTTTTGAGATGTATTCCTGAATTTTCTTTGGACGAGCATTCGTACTTCTCATTTTGTGAAGCTGGATAAGATTACGATCATCACATACTTCAACTAACGACTCATGTACGCCTATAATGAATATTCGCACTCGACTTTGAGGGACAAAGTGATTTGCATTCACTCTTAATAAATCGACTCTATAGCCTAATCCATTTAACTCTTCAAGTAATGCTCGCAAGTCTAGACCATTATTAGAAGTCAGTAAGCCTTCAACATTCTCAAGCAGAACGAAATTGGGATTCGCCTCGCCATACGCTTGTTTCATTTCTTTCAGTATTCGAGCAAACTCCCAAAAGGCTTTTGATTCTCCTTGATTGATGCCTTTTCTAGCCCCTGCGAGGGACAGGTCAGTGCATGGGAAAGAAGCATGTGCAAGTTTTACGTTCGGCACATTAGAGCCTTTTTCTTCAGTAACGTCTTTCAGTTGATAGTGTCCTTTGCCAAAATTATCCTCGTATTGACTCTGTTTTGATTTGTCGTAGTCAAGAGCATATACCGTCTCCCATCCAGCAAGATTCAAGCCTTTAGTAACTAGCCCGATACCAGCGAAAAAGTCTGCAACCGTTTTGTCGTCAGTAGTTTGGCTCATTACCCTCATACTTATATTATATACGGTTGTACCACAGATTGAAATAATGGCGTAACATAGAAATTATACGTCGGTATCATATCGTAGCTATATAAATCTGCATTGAGTCCATTTCAATATATCTTTTACTATAGAGAAATTGAACTTGTAAATTTAGCAAGCCGATTAGTCTTGATGTATTTACACTTCTTAGGATAAGATGTGGGATAATAATCTTATGCCTAATACGGAATCTGAATCAGAGAATCAAGAGAATAGCCCTGTATCTTTGCATACTATACTGTTTGATACGCCGCTATACGATGTAATTTCACTTAACAACCTTGACTGGCGGGGTGACGACGATACGGTCGGAGAATACTTCAGCGGTAGAGTGGATGCATATTCTGCAAAAAACCATATAGACACAACATATGAGATTAAATCTTGGAGTGTAGATACTCATTATAGCTTAGGGTTTGATGGCTTTTGCAAAGTGAAACTTACCTGTGTCAGAAAGCCGGATGATATTCTCTATTTCTTCATTGCTTCAAACGATGATGTATTATGGAAAGTCGGACAATGGCCGTCTCTAGCCGACCTTTCATTCGGTGAAATTGGCAAGAAGTATGCAAAACAGATGGACAGAGCCGACATGCAAGAGTTCAAGAAAGCAATAGGTCTTGCAGCACATGGGGTTGGTGCTGGTTCATTCGTATACCTCAGGAGGATTTTTGAGAAACTTATTGATGAGACTTACCAATCAGCGAAGAAGGGGTTAGAGATAAGTGATGCCGATTTCTTGAAGTCGAGAATGGATGAGAAGGTAATGACGCTGAGCCAGCATCTTCCATCGCAACTTGTTGGTATGAAGAAAATCTACTCAATTCTCAGCGATGGAGTACACAACTTATCAGAAGAGGAGTGCTTGGCAATTTTTCCTGCGCTAAAGCTTTCAATCGAGCTCATTCTTGACCAGAAAATCGAGACTGACACTAAAAAACATCGAGACAAATTGGCTCAGAAGCAAATTCAAGCAATTGAACAGTCTCTCAGGCGTAAATAGAACCCCTCTCATTTAAGGGGTTCTATAGAGTTGGGAGTTAGTTCATTAAAGACTAAATGTAACAGCCTTGTTACTAAAGAAGCTAAAGCTCTGATAGAGCAACTTAAGCCCTGCATCATCTTTAGGCACTTCATAGGCTAGCTTGCCCGTTACTTTACCACTAGGAGCCAGTGAGCCGCTATTGAGCTTACCTTCTGACAAAGCGGTAAACGATTCATTCAGCTGAACACCGTTTGAGTCCTGTAACTTAAACTCAAAGGTATTGTAGTCCATTGAGTTCTTGCTATTATTAGCCATTTCAACAGTAACGAGCACAAACTCCTTACCTGATTCAGGCTGAGCGAATTGGTTACCTGTGTCGTAGTTACGTTGTACGTCGGTAATCGTAATAGACTTGTCGTCAAAGCTCGCAGTTTCACCCACGGCAAATTCCGTCTTATCTTCTGGTGTCTTAGTCTCTGATACTGTAGTTCCGTTCGTGGTGCTTGTTGGTGTATCGCCCTTATTTCCACCCGCCGCACTACCAATGCCACCAATTACAATAATGATAAGTACCCAAACCCAAAAGCGTTTATACCATGGTTTTTTATTGTTGTTTCCGTTCATGAAGAATCCTCCTGTAGACCCTTACATTTAATATAGTTTTTGGCGCAAACTAAAAAGCTCGCCGCCAGTGGTGGTTTTGAGGCCACCCACACCCTTTCGGGCATGACTATCAGGAAATAGTGCTCTGACGACGAGCTTTTACTTCCTGATAGATTTAACAGCCATACCTTCTCGTGAGAGCGGCTCTAGGCTTAGGCACGAATGTGCTTGGAACTAGTATATCCGATTTCTTTCAATAACAGTGCGACATCAGAGATAATTGTAATTTTTGAAACTAAAAAATATGCAACCGTCTATACTGGATATAGAATGAGTATTAAGCGAAAAGATAAACTTACACCTGACATGCTTAACGGTATGCCGCTTGAAAAGCAGGTTTCGCTATTAAATCGCCGAATTCATTTCTATCTCCAAACGAATAATCGCCAAAAAACTTACGCTTTGACGAAAAGCACATTCTCAATGATGCTACTTTTCAGATGCTAATACATGACGCACGAGAGAGCTTAGGTGTCACTGATTTTTATGATTTTAACGAGTACCAGCAAACACCAGGAGCTGTTAATGAGTGGCTCATTCAACAAGTTATCGGTCAAAATAGAACTGAAGATAGCGATGAATATCATGCTTGTTTTGAAAAAATTGCTAAGGAAGTAGCGGAAATTATCGAGGAGGAGAACTTGCCAATTGGTTGGTTTGACTATGTAGCTGCTTATATTGCACTGGGAGAAAAGCCCGTGTATACGGATATCGAGCGTGACCCTTTGATTTATGTTGAAGATATTGAACATGACGACCTTGTTATAAAAATGGAAAGAGGTCTCAAGCAAGAAGATTACGTTGCAGCATGGAAAGCCTTGAAGCCTTTTCTTAACCAGGTCAATCGACTAGCACCTTCACGAGATACACTTAAAAATCGTATATACACAGACCGACAAAAGGGGCTGAGTATCGCAGAAATCTCGAAGAAATATATGCCCGAAGCATACAAAAATGACCCTCTCGCAACAAAAGATAAAATTAAGAAAATCATCACTCGTTTTAAGAACTAAATCAAGGGACAAATTTGTTCCTTTTTTTGTCATCTCCCGTATGTCGTGCGTCAATTTATAGTAAAGACAGGAAGCACGATAACGCACATCACTAGCAAATAGTTGCTTCTCGCTAGGGATGTGCAGTCACGGAGAAGATGTAATGAAAACCGAAAGTAATAAATATGGCTTTTCAGGAAAATGGTCACCCGAAATTGAGCAGTACGGTTTTACACAAGTACCAAACCTACTCCTCTCCTGTCAGGGTCATCTGGGATTAAAAGACGGGGAGTTAACAACTCTTTTACAGCTACTAACATTCTGGTTTGAGCACGACGGAAAAGTTTATCCCTCTATCGTAACTCTAGCGAGGTATCCATCTAAGGGTTACTCGACCATCCAGAAACGTCTGAAGTCGCTCGAAGAAAAAGGTTTTATCAAGCGACACCGGAAGCTTGGCAGTTCAAATACGTACAACATGAAGCTTTGCGCTAGGCAGCTGTATGAGCATCAGAAAGTTTGCAAAGACTTACCTCGCAGGAGGAGTGTATCAAAAGTAAAAGTGAAGTATCGACCCGCTTCATATACAACCAGTAAACAATACGAACCTAAAAGACTAAATAGTAAAGATACCAAAGGCACTCTTTCAGCTATCTTAGCGAAAAAATACGGAACTTCAACATGGCCAACTCCGTAAGTAAGATTCAGCTCTTAAGTCTAAAGCACCTGGCAGGATTACTCGATATTCTTGTTCAGATTGATTTAGATAACAGAGGTGAAAAATAGGCTATAAAATACTATAATAGATTTGTAAAGGATAATAATTATGAAAACCCTAAATAAACCAACCACCCTACTAGTAGCACGCGTATCCGATGTAGAACAACGCAAAGCACTTCCTGCTCAGCAGAAACGACTATATGAATATGCGGCCAAGAATAACTGGAAACAAGATATTGACTTCAAGTATATCGAGTTCGATGAAACAGCATTTAAGCAGAACCGTAAGACTTTCAATGAGCTTGTCATTACACCGCTAGAAAACGCCACCGAACCTAGTATTGTTGTGTTTGATAAAATTGACCGCTTCAGCAGAGACTCGTCATCGACTGAAAAGGCAACCCTGACACGCCTGTACGAAAGTGGCAAGCTAGAGATGCACTTTCCTAGTGACAATTTATATATAAATAAAAACTCACCAGCCGCCGATAGGTTTAGATTGGATATTGGTATCTCATTAGCTGCCTATTATTCAAGCTCGATAAGAGACAATGTAAAACGTCGTTTTGACCAGCTTCGCTCGGAGGGTGTCTGGACGCACCAAGCACCAATCGGCTATAGAAACATCGTTATGCCCACAGAGGCGCTCTCTCGGCCTCTCAAGGGTGTTATAGTTGATGAAGAACGCGCTCACTATGTCGTTAAGGTTTTTGAACTTCGAGCACAAGGTATGCCGTACGCAGTGATTGCAAAAGAAATCACAAAAGCTGGGTATGTAAGTAGAAAAACAGGCAAGGCAAAGCTTACCAAGGCAACCGTTGAGAAAATGTTACAGAATAAATTCTATTACGGAATCATGGAGCATGATGGCGTGGAGTATAAACATAATTATCCAGCGCTTATTGACCGTGCACTATATAATCGCTGTCAGCGAGTTAAAGAAACTAGGGGCGTCACAAGCACTAAGTGGAATAGCTTAGATTTCAACTTTAACGATATAGTAAGATGCGGTCGCTGTGGACGCACGATAAGCTCGTTTAAATCAAAGCGCTGGGTCTATCTAAAGTGCGCCAACCCGCTATGCGACAACCCGAATACAGCTGAGTCTCTAGTGCTTGGCTCAATCGGTGAGCTATTCCATCGGATGACTGTTCCTAAAAATCTTGTAGAAAAAGTTCTTAATGAACTGAAGAGAAATCATGATGACCAGCAAATGTTCCATGTGCAATCTATTAATTCAATACGGAAAGAGTATGACGAGATTACCGTGAAGCTTGAGAATTGGTTCGAAAAGCTTGTTGATGAAAAGATAACACCAGAACAGCACGAGCGTATAGTCAAGAAGCTTACAGGGCGCCAGGAGGAGCTGGACGATAGGCTTAATGTTCTAACTAAGGGCAACAAGGACTTTTTAGTAACGGCGTCATACCTTCTTGATCTGTTGGGTCGGGCAAAAGAACTGTTTGAACTTGCCGACGAGCATCAACGCTCAAAACTCATTGGTTTCATGGTTTCTAACCTGCAATTGAACGATAAAAAGCTGTCGTATACCGTCAATTACCCCTTTGATAAAGTACTTAAACAAAAAGAAAAAGACCCTGACGGGTCAAAAACTCAAATTTGGTGCAGGACGCTCAAAACTTTTTACACCCTGAAGATGACGAATGGTTCGATTTACTGAGGTCGGAAATAGATAGGTGGAAGGATATTTTGGCCGTGCAGTATCACCAATATAAGAGTAGTTATGTACTGCCGTAGACTTACATTCAACATCGGTATAGTCACAGGGTGTACCGCCAGGCTATAATAGTATCTAATATGGATACGGATACAGGTAATGCACTCAGACCTTTACGCATAGTTAGGTCGGATGTAAATAAAATGAACTTTGTTAGGTTCCCCTTTGAGTTGACCCTATTAAACAATGATGCGGAAGCAACTACCGAAAGAATTCGCAAAGAGATCGCAGACGGAAGCTATAGGTTCTCGCCTAGCTCAATCGCAGAAGTACCAAAGGGGAAAGGTGCGGTTCGACCAGGCTCGATAATCACCTTAGAAGACCAGCTCGCATACAATATACTTATCGAGGAAGCACTTCCTGAAATACGCAGTGAAATACAGTCTACCCAAGGGGTAGTTGACTTTGGCTACGAGCTGTATAGTGACGACGACCAGGATTACTGGTTCAGGCAGTCATACAGTTGCTGGAAAAGATGGGGTATCAATAGTATCGACACTATTGCGGATGGGTACGGCTTCGTAGTGATGACCGACATTACAGGTTGCTATGAAAATCTCGATATCAAAACACTATTCCTCGATCTAGGCAGAATTGGTGTTGCGAAGCCGATCACAGATCAACTGCGTAAAGCGTTAAAATCTTGGGGTCAAATTGAGAGCAAGGGTATTCCCCAGGGCGTGAGTGCTTCGCATATGCTAGCGAAATTATACCTAAGCCAAGTGGATATTGAGATGCGAGATAGCGGGTACAAAATGACACGCTATGTTGATGATATTAGGATTTTCTGCAAGTCAAGTAATGAAGCAAAGCTCGCACTAATGACGCTGTCGAGTATCTTACGTAAGCGTGGCTTAAATCTTCAGTCTTCAAAATCTAAAATCCTAAAAACCGTAGATGCCATTAGGGAAATCGAAGGACAAGCGGCGGTTATTGCCGCTTTGCAAGATCGCCTCGTGGATGAATTAGACGATATTATCATCGGCGATGATCCGTATGCAGCACGAATAGCTGTCAATACTGGAATACCTAACTCAATTCAACTGTCCCATATTAAACACGAATTTACAGAGTATTATCTTAAGGGTAGTGACAATGCGTTCGACAAATCTCTATTCCACTACCTCTTGAACAGATTAAGTGCAGCAGGTGACGACTTTGCTGCATACTTCTGCTTAGACAATTTAGATAATCACCCAGAAGAAACGTCGTTCATTCTGGGTTATTTAGGGAAAGTCACTAATGCTGATACTTTCTTCGATAGACTAACTAGTTACTTGGCTTCGGGTAGTTCAGTCTACGATTATCAAAACTTTTTAGTCTGCGAGTGGCTGCTAGAACAGGGCTGTCTAGACAGTGTATTTATTGATTTTGCTCGAACAATCGCCTTTGATCATAACAAACCCGCTTACTACAGGGCGTTAGCGAAAAGCATTCTGGGAAAGAATGGTAAACATACAGACCTGATAAAGATTAAGGACGCCCTACCTCAAGCCACCTCATCACAGGAGAGGAACGCCCTTGTTTGCTCACTCGTTTCACTCATTCCAGAGGTACGAAATGCTCTCCTAAAAGACTTAGAACAACAGCTGCAAGTTGCCGTGAGCTTTGTGCGTCAAGCTTGAGAATTTATAACGAGGTCATAACATTGAGTAAGCAAATAACCAAACGACAGCACTTCGCACCAAGTTTCTACTTTAAGCGGTTTTCTGACGACAAGAATATGATCCAGGTTTTAGATTTACCTCAAGGGAGGATGATGAAATCTCGCTCATACACGAGTGTCTGCTGGCAAGATTTTTACTATGCCGAAGAAACGGGTGTCGCTGATGACATTAGTCAGGAGTTTGAAGCCTATTTTAAAGAAATCGAGGACTACTTTGCTAGTGGCATTGATGGCATAATCGATGATATTTTAAACTACAAGCAAATAAATCCGAGACAGCTTGATCAACTTGCCTGGTTTTTCGCTTGCCTGTGGGTCAGAAGTCCACAAATGAGAAGTAGTGTGAACGGAATGATGGAAAAGGCTATGAAATGGTTCGGGCAGACCGTAGCCGCTGAACCGCACTTCATAGATGATATCAAACAAGCTTTTGATGAGAAGGGTGTCGAAGCTTCAACGGAGAGAATAGATAAGATGCGAAATATGTACCTAGATGGTGATTATAAGCTAGAATTTGGCAATCAGCATCACCTAAATACAATCCAGAAGACCGAGGAGTATATGCTTTGGTTCAAGGGTAAGAATTGGAGGTTCTACATAGCGAAAGGCTCGAAGCAGTTTATTACGTCCGATACGCCGGTAATCGAATTAACAAGTGATGATATGTTCAATAATCACATTATGCAAAGACCACAGTTTCTAGCATTAACCCCTGACGTTCTGATTGAGCTCACAGACCCTACTGTCGGCAAGAAATTTAAAAGAAAGGCAGTGGGCGATGCGGAAGTTGATGAATATAATCTAGTGCGTGCCCAACACTCAGAGCAATTCGCATACGCAAAATCTCGTTCCGATCTTGAAGATCTAATGACATATTATCGAGGCACAGAGTAGCCCCCCTACCTATCAAAGGCGTTAATTTAGAAAAATCCGTAAACGCACTACCTACCTAAATAATCGTGGATAGGTAAAAACCTTTTGTCTGGATTTAGCCCAACAATAAGACCCCGCTAACAGGGGTCATTTTGTTGGCAGACAATTGTTGGGATTATCGCCCTTGTTCGTTACGAATATTGGTGTTCGTGAAGCCACGTTTTGCCATCGCTTCATCAAAAGTCTTATCCATATAAAGTAGGTCGCCAATCCACCCAAAGAAGAAATAGTTAGCACTGATGCTTCGGAGTAGCCAGCCCTTTGCATTTCCTAAGTACCAACGGTTAATCGGAAGGATGAAGCTGCAAGCGGTTAATATCTTGTACGTTTTACGGTCTTTCATTTCGAGACACTCCTTATTGGTTAATTACTACCGTAGAGTGCCTAAATAAAAAGGGACACCGCCAACGGTGTCTAGCCTATTTTTTCCGCAATAAGGTTTTAGCTTACTGTTTCGGGCGATGCCCCTTTCTAAAGCTAAAAATCATTGCGGCAGAAGCCGAGTGATGATATTGCGTATTAAAATAAACTAGACAACCTAATTATATCATCAAGGACACCTTTATTCTTCACGATAAAGTCCGCCTAGTGCAGACCAGATCACACCACCCAATTCACTTGGCGTAGCCCACATTCCACCGTCTTGTACGTCAGCAACATACTGATTAGCTGAGCCTTCCCGGAGTGCCTTATAATCATCGTTCTCTCTAATAACAACATTTGGCTCCTCGTAATTTATATCGTATAGGCCACTATGAATATAGCCCGACACATCTTCTATGGATCTCCAGCCTTTCTCAGTATCATAACCGATAATAAAACCCTTGATAGTAGCTACAGGCATATTGGATACAGCCTCAGAAGCCAGGATATATTGGTCGTACGTAATATTCGAAGTCAAGTAAGCCTTGAAGAGTTCACCTACTAATTCGGCTACTTCGTAATCATTACACCTATCGAGAATATACAATAGTTTCTCGCCCACTTTTATTCGATATTTCTTTGAATTATCTACCAATGCAATCATTTTTTTACGCTTTTCTGGGCTGACTTCGTCAATACGTATTAAAAATGAAATAAGTTTTTTAATAAATAAACGATCGTGTATGGCGATACCGCTTTGCATTAGAGCATATATAGTCTTAACGACTGGAAGCTCCCTCACAATACCCTCTTCAAGAAAGCGATCCAAACCAACCTCAGTGATCTCAAAAGATGCGTCGAGTAATTCGGAGTTTTTAATAGTGTCGCTAAATGACTTCTCGATATCGTAGTGTTTTTCTTTGCTCATCTGAAATTATTATATAATAATTTCAGATGGATAATGACCCTCGTTTACCAAAGAAGATACTCAAGCAGCTCAAGGAAGAATTTCCCGAAGGCTTTGACCCCGAGAGTAGCTACGGTATCATTCCTCGCCAGCGTCGCCCCGAAGATACGGTATGCTGGCTCGACTACGACCACTATAAGCGTCACCTAAAATTAAACGGCTTCACCATTCAAACATTTCAACTCGAAAGCAATGCAGACATCTACTTTACGAAGCTTTTTCAACACAAGGGTTGGGAAAAACGAGTGACCGTACATAAACCCGCACGAGCTGGCGTTCTGGTGAATAATATCAAGATGCCTATTAAGCTGCGAAACGCTATTTTTGATACAGGAAGAAACGACACGCTACTTGTTGCCCATACGGTTATTCGTTACGAACGAGCAAGGCATTTTAATGTCCGTGAAGAAGAAATCAAAGAATATTTGGATAAATGTCGAGACATCCATTACTCTCTGGTAAAAGCTGGAAAAAGAAAATAAACTACGCAAGATTTACGACAGGATTATCGCCAATCTCTATTGTTAGGGTGTGGCGTCAAAGAAAACTAGTCCAAAACCTTATACCCCGAAAGTAGCAAAAAGCGAACTTCTCGACGAACTAGCTAGTTTTCTTTACGACGCCTATCTTCACTCCAAAGAAAAAGGCAGTGATAAAATAGAACCAGAAAAAGGACAAACTGCGGAAAATGGAGAAACGACTTAATACTATATTCTCGATGCTAGTAGCTGGCATCTCTTTGGCTTTCCGCAAGCTTGTCCGAGAGATGTCAACTTCTAATATCGAGGTAGTCAAATGAACGCACTCGCAATCGCTAGCTGTCGAGTATCATCGACAGAACAACTTGAAAACAATAGCTTAAACAGACAGCGAGATGCCGTATTAAAAGCAGCTCAAGAATTGGGCGTTACTATCCCCGAAGATGGCTGGTGGTCTGGAAGTGTTTCGAGCAAGCGGGGCAATAACATTAACCGTAAAGACATTAAAGAAATGCTTGCCTATGCCAAGAAAAAGCGAGGGCAAGTAAAATTCCTTATTGTTGATGAACCCGACAGGTTTATGCGTTCAATTGACGAAGCTTCATATTTCGAGGTGCTTTTCCGACAAAGTGGCGTTACCGTTTGGTACGCTTCTAATCCCGAGCTAAATAAGCAAGACCTCGGGGCGAAACTTCTTAAATTCTCGAAATACTTTTCAGCCGAGGGAAGTAATGAAGAGCGTATTAATAAATCCATTTCTGGAGGCATTAAAGCAATCCAAGAAGGACGCTTGCCGTCTCGCCCAAAGCCAGGCTACCAAAAGAGTACCCGTTCGGGCGTACACAATATAAACCCGTTGCTAGCAAATCCACTTCGTTTAACGCTCGTAAGTCTCGCACACCGCATTACAACGCCCACACAAGCCCTAAAAGACCTCAACGAGACAGACTTCGGCAAGTATTACTCCAAACTCAAGATGGATAGCTTTCGGCGTATGGCGTGTGACCCATATTATGCGGGTATCATCGACCTTGGTGGCAAGTTCAATGTCCGTAACGAGAACGGCTTACACGAACCGCTTATTAGCCGTGAAGACCACGAGGCAATACTGCGAGTATTCGACCGCAACCCCAAAAACCAAACTGGGCATCATAAAAACAAGAACCAAGTTTATCCGCTATCGAATAAGATTACTTGTGATGATTGCGAGAGGGCAAACAAGCAACATCCTCGCATAACGAGCTGTCCTCTCAATAACGGCAAGAAGAGAAGCGTCACTAAGTATTATGAAAAATATCGCTGTCGTGGATGCTATCGCTATATGAAAAAGGATGATGTGCACGAACAGTTCAGTGTGTTACTTGATAACACGGTACTTGAAAAGGAAGGTCTTGCCGAGCTAAGGCAAAAGCTCGTTAAAGCCTTTAACGCCAAGCACCAAAATGCCCAAAACGACATTCGACGGCTTGAGACGGCAAACACAAAACTGCAAGAGGGTGTTATTAGTAAGGTTGATGCGGCGACCGACCCAGACAATGCCGTCATTAAGCAAGAAATTCTTCAGTCTATTCAACGCATCAAAGATGACATCTCAAAGAATGAAACGAAGATAGAGAGCCTTCGCCACCAGCACGATAACGACCTTGGTGAGTTCCTAGATTTCGCCTTCGGCTTCCTGAAAAGCAAAGGCTCGAAATTCTTCGAATTAACAGAGGATGATATGCAAAGGTGTAAACTTTTGGTGTTTCCAGACAAAATTTATATCGACAAGGACGGAAAAGTTTACACCAATCAAATTAGTCCAATTTTCAGGGGTCGGGACAAGAAAAAAGACCTTCTCAGGTCTTCAAATTCTATTATGGTGCGGGTAAGGAGACTCTAACTCCTGGCCTCATCCTTGGCAAGGATGCGCTCTAACAACTGAGCTATACCCGCATAGTTACTCAGACAATTATATGTAAGTCGGCAAGATTTTTCAAGGGGTTCATAGTACAATTGGGAGTAATATGACACAGTATCATCTACCGGTCAAATTTAACGAAGGCTCCGGCAACGCAATCGTGCTATTGCACGGGCTAGGGAATAACCATAAAAGCTGGTCGTTTGTGACCGAACATATGGACTATTCACAGAATCGCGTGATAGCTCTCGACTTGCTGGGTTTTGGTGATGCGCCCAAGCCAGATGTCGAGTATACGTCAGGTGATCATGCGGAGGCGGTGATAGCGACACTTGATAAGCTTGGGATTGAACATGCCGAGCTGACTGGGCACTCCATGGGGTGTTTGGTGGCGATCGAAGTGGCTAAGCGGCGGCCAGATCTGGTGAGTAAACTTGTGTTGCTGGGTGCACCTATATATAAGGCGTTGCCGCGAAGTGACACATGGTCACGGCTTATGCGCTCTGGTGGGTTGTATTTCCGAATCTTCTCTGTAGTAAAGAAAAACCCCGAGGCTGTGCAAGTGGGTGGTAAAATCGCTGATGAGCTGGTGCCGCTTGTAAAAGGTGTTGAGATCACCGAGAAGATATGGCCTGCGTATCGCAAGAGCCTCGAGAATACTATCATGCAGTTTCAGACATATCGTGATGCGTTGGAGCTATCCGTGCCGACGTTGTATGTAAACGGTATATTTGATCTTTTTATTATTCGTCGCAACAACCAAGAGATAGCCAAGCGGAATAAACGCTATGCACGTGCCAAGACGATGCTAGGCCCGCATGAGATTACGCCACGACAAGGTAAAAAGATAGCTCGCATTTTACAGGAGCTTTAACCAAGAAAATACCCCCATCTTTACGATGAGGGTATTTTCTTGGTGGCTCCTCCCAGACTTGAACTGGGGACACACGGAGCTTCAATCCGTTGCTCTACCAACTGAGCTAAAGAGCCACATCAGTTGAACTCTGTATATTCTACTAAATTTAACCTCGTTTGCCAAGATGGCACGCTAAAAGAAGGCTTAGCGTGAACTATGCCTCGCTCTATATTGTGTATACGAGTATGTGTACACTGTGTAAATGTGCACATGAGCTCGTTTGATGAAAGGCTTTCATAAGATATAATGAAGTAACTAATGTCGGATTTATCTACTCACGAAAAAGCTGCGATACAGCGCATAAACGAAACGATCGATGCTTATTTCGCTGAGAATATACAAGAAGCGGCACATATTAGTCGCTACTATGAGCAGTTATGGCAAGATATGCACCGACTAATCAAGTCCGGTGGTAAGCGGCTACGCCCGCGCATGGTACTGCGTGCACACAAGGCTTTCGGGGGAATGGAGAGTCAGCAGGTGGTACTGATCGCCACGTCTCAAGAGCTTCTTCATATGAGTTTGCTCGTACATGACGATGTGATCGACCGAGATTATGTGCGCTACGGGGTGGACAATATCGCGGGCAATTATTTCAAAACAAACTACCGCGCAGTAGCAGATGAGGTAGACAGACTGCACTATGCCCAGAGCGCAGCCTTACTTGCTGGCGACCTGCTGATATCGGGTAGCTATAGGATGATGGCAGAAAGTGGTGCTGACACAAAGGCGCTCAGCGCCGTGCAAGCGATCCATAGCAAGAGTATATTTGATGTGGCTGGCGGCGAGCTGATCGACACGGAGGCGGCATTTCGCGAGATGGGTGACGTAGACGCGCATACCGTTGCACTCTACAAGACAGCAAGCTATACGTTTGTAGGCCCGCTCACGATTGGTGCTACGCTCGCGGGTGCATCGAGCCAGTCTATAGAGCGCTTGAAGCAATTTGCTCAAGATCTTGGTATTGCATATCAGCTACGAGACGACGTGATCGGTATATTTGGAGACGAAAGCACGATAGGCAAGCCGACCATCAGCGACATCCGTGAAGGGAAGCATACTTTTATGGTCGAAGAGTTTTATGAGCAAGCAAGCAATGTGCAGAAGCAGCGCTTCGAGCAGTATTTTGGCAGCAAAGATGTAACGCATGACGAAGCGGAAGATATCAAGCAGCTGCTCATCGAAAGTGGTGCGCTTGCGCGTACGGAAACTGCGATTACGCAATATGCGCAAAAGGCCGATGATGTGTTGTCGCAAATCGATACTGGCGATATGTCTGAGCTGCGCGAGCTAATCACTATCGTGACGAAACGAGACAAGTGATGGAGCTCTACGAAAAAGTATCATATCAGGTGAGTGAACTTGTGACCGAGCAATACTCTACGTCGTTTAGTATGAGTTCACGTCTGTTTGATGATTCTATCCGTGCGGATATCTATGCGGTGTATGGACTGGTAAGAATTGCTGATGAAATAGTGGACACATATCGCAATGACGATGCAAAGGAGCTGCTGACGCGCCTAGAAGTTGATACGTATGCAGCAATCGCGCGGGGGTATGACACAAATCCAATTGTTCATTCGTTTGCACTCACAGCCAAGCGCTATGGTATAGACGAAGTATTGATACGACCTTTTTTTGAAAGCATGGCGATGGACCTCGAGACCGTGGATAGCTATACGGTGGAGCGCTACGAGACATATATCTATGGTTCAGCTGAAGTGGTGGGGCTGATGTGTCTACGGGTTTTTTGCGGTGGCGATGAGGCGCAGTATCGATCGCTTGTACCAGGCGCTCGAGCACTGGGGTCGGCATATCAAAAAGTAAACTTCTTGCGTGATGTGGCGGCAGATCACGATGAGCTTGGACGGCTGTATTTTCCGGGCGTTACATATGGTCATTTTGATGAAGCGCAAAAAGCGCGCATAGTAGAAGATATAGGGCAAGATTTTGCGCAGGCACGGAGCTATGTGAGCAAGCTACCTAGCAATAGCCGCCGAGCGGTGTCGCTCAGCATGCTGTACTACGGTGAGCTGCTGCAGAAGATCAAAGCAACTTCGGCTGAAACACTCAAGCAAGAGCGGGTGCGTATCGGCGGGGCGCGAAAACTCTGGCTACTCACAAAAGTGACGCTAGGAGTGGTAAAGTGACAAATCGATATATTGTCATAGGTGCAGGCATCGGCGGGCTAGCCACGGCAAGCTTACTCGCAAAAGCTGGGCACGAAGTGCATGTGTATGAGAAAGCAGTCACAGCGGGTGGCCGAGCCGGCAAACTAGCAAAAGATGGGTTTACTTTCGACACCGGTCCATCGTGGTACCTGATGCCAGATGTGTTTGAGCATTTTTATGAACTTATGGATGAGCCTATCGAAAAATGGCTTGATCTACACAAACTCACGCCAGCCTACAAAGTGTTTTATGAAAGCCAAGATGCGATAGTGGTGACTGGCCAGCTTGAGCGCGACAAGCAAACGTTTGAGGCTGTGGAGCAGGGTGGCGGTGATGCACTTGAGCGCTATGTGGCGCGCAGCAAAGAGATTTATGAATTGTCACTCAAACATTTTCTCTACACCAACTTCGAAGATGTGCGCGACCTGGCAAATACGGCAGTGCTGCGCAAAAGTACTATGCTGCCATCGCTACTGCTGAAACCGATTCACCAGTACGTAAGCTCCTACGTACGAGATATGCGACTCAAGCAAATACTCGAGTACCCGATGGTGTTTCTGGGTACCTCGCCGTTTTCTGCGCCCGCCATGTACAGCCTTATGAGCGCGCTAGATTTCGATGAGGGTGTGTATTATCCGATGGGTGGTATGTATACGATCATCGAGAGTATTGAAACAATTGCCCGCAATCACGGCGTGGTATTTCACTACGAGGGAGAAGTAGACAAGATACGGACGCATAATGGAAAGGCAGCTGGCATCACACTCGCAGACGGTACGCAGGTCGATGCAGATGTCGTCGTGTCTAATTCTGACCTTCACCATACCGAGACGCAGCTGCTCGACGGCGCAGACCGTACGTACGACGAAAAGTATTGGCAAGGCAAAGAACCTGGTCCGTCGGCGTTGCTACTGTATCTCGGTATCGATGGAAAAGTGCCAGAGCTCGAGCATCATAACTTACTCTTTGTAGAAGCCTGGAAAGAAAACTTCGAAGCGATATACCGGGACAAGCAAATGCCGAGACCAGCATCTATCTATGTTGCCAAAACAAGCCATAGCGATCCATCCGTCGCGCCCGCAGGCAAAGAAAATGTATTTGTACTTGTGCCGCTACCTGCGGGGGTGGAAGTGGATGCAGATGAGCTCGATACACTTGCAGACGGCTATTTGCAGCAGATAGAAGAAATGACAGGTGCTAGCTTGCGAGATAGGCTGCTCGTAAAAGAACTATTTGGGCCAAATGATTTTCTGACGCAGTACTATTCGTGGCAATCGTCCATGCTAGGGCAGTCACATTTGCTCAAGCAGAGCGCTTTCTTCCGCACGCCAAACAAAAGCAAGAAGCTGAGCAATCTCTACTACGTGGGTGGCTCTACGACGCCCGGTATCGGCCTACCGATGTGTTTGATCGGTGCAGAGCTCGTATACAAGCGTATAATCGGCGAAACGCGTGGTGGTAGGATTGCACGTATTGTGCCAGGGGAGGCTCTCTGATGCAGTGGCTTTATCTTGGATCGCTCTTATTTAGTATCATAGGACTGATAACTCTAGACTGGCGCTATAAGTTGGCGTTTTGGCACGACGCGCGCCGAACCGCAGTGACTCTCAGCTTCGCGATCATGCTATTCGTATTGTGGGATTTTGCGGGCATATGGTTTGGCATATTTTTCCATGGCAATAGTCCCTATACATTGCCGTATCGAATCGCGCCAGAATTTCCTATCGAAGAATTATTTTTCCTATTTTTGCTAACGTATGTCACGCTGCTGCTATATAGAGGATTAGGGCGATGGCGACATATCTCTTAGTTAACATCATATTTATGTTGCTGATTCTCGCGTTTGTGCGAATCGGCATACATACGCCATCGAAGAAGTGGTGGGCGTTGCTCGGTGTGCTGCTGCTGCTCACGGCTGTATTTGATTCGGTATTGGTGTATTTCCAGGTAGTAGGCTATGACCTGGATAAGATACTCGGAGTATATATCGGGTATGCGCCTGTAGAAGATTTCTTCTATGCGATATTTGCGGCAATCGTAGTGCCATGGGCATGGAATAATTTTGGAGGCGATAATGTTCGCGACGCTTAAAAAACTTATCATGGTGTCTCGCCCTATTTCTTGGGTTAACACAGCCTATCCTTTTGCGGTAGCGTACTGGCTTGCGGGCGGGCAGGATATAACGCTGCTAGTGGTGGGCACGATATTTTTTTTGATTCCTTACAACTTACTGATGTATGGAGTAAATGATATTTTCGATTATGAGTCGGATATACGGAATCCTCGCAAAGGCGGTATAGAAGGCATGCGTGAGCAAAAAGAGCTGCATCCCGTCATTGCCAGGGCAGTCGTACTCACGACGATTCCTTTTGTAGTATATATGCTATGCGCGGGTACACTTACCTCAAACATAGTATTGATGGCGGTGCTGTTTTTTGTGGTGGCGTATTCTATCGCCGGGCTCCGATTCAAAGAGAGGCCTTTTCTAGACTCACTTACGAGCAGTTTACACTTCGTGGGTCCGGCAATTTATGCACTTTCACTCACGACTTTTTCTGAAGCAGCGCTACCATATATTATCGCGTTTTTGCTATGGGGTATGGCAAGTCATGCGTTTGGCGCGGTGCAAGATATCATACCAGATCGCCAAGGCAAGCTGGCTTCTATCGCGACGTGTTTGGGTGCACGCAAGACAGTGTATTTCGCGGGTACCTTGTATCTATTGGCTGCAGCTGTATTATTGATGCAGCCTGTTCCATATAGCGTACTCGGGCTGGTGTGTATCGCATACGTAGTAAATATATTGCCACTTCATAGCGTGACAGACGCCAGCTCGGGCACTGCAAACAAGCCGTGGCGACGTTTTATATGGCTAAATCTAGCGGCTGGATTTGTGATCACGATGCTACTCATAAGTACCCAGGTGATAAATACATAGATTGGCGCAGTAGCAAATAGAAGTATCTGCTATAATAATCCAAGATGGCGCGTTGGCGGAGCGGTTACGCAGAGGTCTGCAAAACCTTGTAGGCGGGTTCGACTCCCGCACGTGCCTCCACAAAATGGTCTTTGGTTTCCAGAGGCTATTTTTGTTTGAGCAATTCTAGAAGTTCGGGGAAAGTGGCGTCGAGGAAATGGCCGCGTTTGCTAAATTTGTGAACTGTAGCGCTCGGTAAGTCATGCTCAAATTTAGCAAGTTCAGAGTACGGCACTACCGGGTCATCTTGGCTGTGAAATAGATGTACACTTTCAGTACTGTCGACAACATTTGTTGCAGATGTAACTTTGAAGCTACCGAGCTCTTCGGCGCTTTCGTCGTCGTAAGCAGGGGATATAAGTACGAGCCGTCTCACTTTTTTGGCGAGAGGGTTGTCGTTGAGGTAAATCGCTAGGAACATCGCCCCGAGGCTATGGCCTACAAGTTGAGTATGTTCAAGATCCAGATGCGGAAGTATTTTCTCAAAGTATATTTTCCACTCTTCATAGACTGCATTTGAGCCATTTGGAAAAGTTGGCAATAGTACATCGGTGTCGGATATTTGCTCTGCAACCCAGGGTTTCCATTTTTGCTGAGGAAGCAACCTTTCGTACTTAACTGTACTTTCCTGAAGATCTCGAAAATAAGACTCATACGAGTTGAAGCTTGAACCACCATGAATTATCAAGACTTGTTTCATATTTTCTAGTATACTGGAGAACAAGCGCGGATGGTGGAATTGGTAGACACGAGAGACTTAAAATCTCTTGCCGTAAAAGGCGTGCGGGTTCGATTCCCGCTCTGCGCACCAGAAATTATTAGTAGGTAGGAGGATATGAGATGGATATTATAGTGTGGATGATTGTTATAGCGGCAGTTCTTTTTATCTTGAGCGGACTCAAGGTGATCAACCAATATGAACGCGGTGTCATACTTACACTCGGTAAATTCTCCGGTATACGTAGCCCAGGCCTTCGGATTGTCATACCTATATTCCAGCGTATGTTGCGTGTAGATATTCGCAGTACACCTATTGATGTGCCTAAACAAGAAGTTATCACAAAAGACAATGTGACCGTGGGCGTGGACGCAGTGGTGTATTTTCGAGTAATCGACGCACCAAAGGCGGTGCTCGAGACGACAAACTATATCTATGCAACAAGCCAGTTTGCCCAGGCTGCTCTCCGCGATGTGACGGGTAACGTAGATATGGACGATCTACTCGGTAAGCGTGAAGAAATCAGTCAGCAAATCAAAGAAATCGTCGACCGACAGACGGACCAATGGGGTATCGATGTAGAGGCTGTAAAGGTGCAAAATATCGAACTACCTACAGATATGAAGCGTGCGATGGCGAAACAGGCCGAAGCGGAGCGTGAGCGTCGCGCGGTAATCATTACTGCCGAAGGCGAGAAGGCTGCTGCGACTGCCGTAGCTGAGGCTGCACATATGCTCGCAAAGGTTCCGGGTGGTATCAGTATTCGTACCTTGCAGACGCTCGAAAAGATTAGTACTGAGCCAAGTCAGAAGACGCTGTTTGTCTTGCCTGCAGATTTGACAGAAACAGTCGGTAGAATCCTACAGAAATAGCTGGCTACCACTAGCTAACCACCTCAAAACAAGGTATACTAATAGTACATACAAATTGTACAGAAGGGGAATTTAATTTCATGTCAACTGGTCTTATTATTTTACTGATCGTCGTAGGGTTGCTCGTAGTTCTCGGAATTTTCTTGTGGTCTACCTATAACTCACTTGTTACACTCAAAATCCGTGTCGATGAAGCATGGAGCGATATCACCGTGCAACTTAAGCGTCGTGCTGACTTGATTCCAAATCTCGTCAACAGTGTCAAGGGTTATGCGGCTCACGAAAGTGGTGTATTTGAGCGAGTTACTGAAGCTCGTTCAGCAGTGATGGGCGCTAAGGGTGTCAAAGAGACAGCGGACGCAGAGAATATGCTTGAAGGCGCGCTCAAGAGTCTCTTTGCAGTAGCGGAAGCCTACCCAGACCTCAAAGCCAACGAAAACTTCCTGCAGCTTCAGAACGAACTTGTTGATACGGAAGACAAGATTCAGGCATCTCGCCGCTTCTACAACGGTGGCGTGCGTGATCTCAATACAAAGATCCAGGTTTTCCCAAACAACGTGTTTGCAGGTACGCTCGGATTCAAAGAACGTGAGTTCTTCGAAGTTGAAGACATGGCAAGTGTCGAAAACCCAGTCGAAGTTAAGTTTTAATCGCTAAGTACAAATAGAGGAATATCTAAAAGCTATATGTATAGTTCTATTGCGGCCAACAAGCGAAATACCGTCTTAATTATGGCGGTGTTTGTTGGTCTGATCGGTGCCATCGGTTGGTTTGTCAGTTTATATTTTGGTAACACATCGATAGCATATTGGGTCGTTGGCGGGGCGGCGGTATACACATTGATTCAGTACTTTGCAGCTAGTAAACTGGCTGTCGCTATGACTGGCGCCCAGGAGATTGAGAAGAAAGACAATCCGCGTCTTTATCGTATTGTAGAAAATCTATCAATCACTGAAGGTATGCCGATGCCAAAAGTGTATCTGATTAATGATCCAGCGCCAAACGCATTTGCTACAGGTCGTGATCCTAAGCATGCTATCGTGGCGGCAACCACCGGCATACTTGAGATTATGGATGATCGTGAACTTCAGGGTGTGATGGCTCATGAGCTTGGACACGTGAAGAATTACGATATTCGTGTATCCATGATTGCTTTTGGTTTAGTGAGCGCAATAGGCATACTATCAGATATCGTACTTCGTATGTTTTTCTTCAGCGATAGTGATAATCGTAATGTAAACCCGATAGTGATAGTTGTCGGCGTAGTGATCGTAGTGTTGGCTCCTATCATGGCGGCGATTGTGCAGATGGCTGTGAGCCGCCAACGAGAATATTTGGCTGATGCTACAGGTGCTATGACGACACGTGACTCGGAAGGTCTCGCAAGTGCACTTGAAAAACTCAAAGAGTATGGACGACCCATGCAAAAACAAAGTACGGCTACGGCGCATCTGTTTTTCAACAATCCTCTCAAGTCAGGTTTCTTCAACAAAATCTTTAGCTCACATCCTCCACTGGATGATCGTATCGCGCGTCTTCGTGATAATGCTGCTAAATTTTAGAAAAGATCGTTATGTCAAATAAAAAACAATCCAAATCCCGAAAACAAGTCAGTGATACGTCAAAAAAGAAGACAAAATCCAAGTCAGAGCCAAAGCTTACGACTCGTAATGTACTTCGAGATATAAAGAATTGGTTCGTAGAGCGCTCGCAACCGATGCGTACGCGTCGAGCAAGTTTTATGTTACGTCGGCCACATCGTAGTTTTCAGCTGACTAGGCGTCGAGATTATGCCCGCTCGCTTAAAATACCCGGCTATTTTGCATTTACTCTTGAAGTGAGCCGTACGCTATGGCAGCATAAATGGACATTTCTATGGCTTGGAATTATCTTTTTGACACTCACTATTGCGTTTGGACTACTTGGATCGCAAGATACGTATAAACAGTTCGGTCAGCTTTTACAAGATTCAGAGCCAGAGGGTTTGTTTAGTAGTATCACGGGTGAATTTGAAAAAGCCGGAATACTACTACTTACTATCACGACAACAGGCATTGGTACTGAGCTGAGCGATACTCAGAGGATAATCGCAGTACTTTTTAGTCTCTATACCTGGCTAACTGTAGTATGGCTGCTCCGCAATATGTTGGCGGGCAAGAAGGTGAAGCTCCGTGATGGGCTATATAGCGCCGGTGCACCAATCCTCTCGACATTTTTACTCTTTGTGGTGCTTTTGATACAGCTAGTTCCGGCCGCAATAGCCGTTATCGTGGCTACGGCTGCATGGGGAAGCGGATTTATCCAAGAAGGTGTTGCGTCGATGGCTGCGGGTCTAGGGCTGACGCTCATCGTTGTGGCGTCACTGTACTGGGTTGTTAGTACTTTCTTTGCACTTGTAGTCGTAACCTTGCCGGGTATGTATCCGTTTCGTGCATTCGCAATTGCTGGTGACCTTGTGGTGGGTCGAAGATTAAGGTTGCTATATAGATTGATATGGCTGTTTATTACTGTTATTTCATGGTGGGTCGTGATAATGATTCCGGTGATATTGCTTGATGGCTTATTGAAATCAAAATTTGATCAGATCGAGTGGGTCCCGGTAGTACCATTCTTTATGCTTGTCATGTCGACGTTTACTATTGTTTGGACAGCTGCGTACATCTATCTTTTATATCGAAAGGTTGTAGACGACGATGCAAGTCCCGCCTAAGAAGCGAGTTGTCGAGCTGCGAGAACTACTCAACACGTATAATTACGAGTATCACGTTAACGATGCGTCGAGCGTGAGCGATGCAGTGTATGACGGATTATTTAATGAGCTTAAGCAGCTTGAGGCAAAACACCCAGAGCTAATCACGCAAGACAGCATTACTCAGCGTGTCGGCAACGAGCTCAAGGATGGATTCCAAAAAATAGCTCATAGTACTCGTATGCTAAGCCTCAATGATGTGTTTGACGTAGAAGACGTGCGAGCATGGGTGGTAAGGATAGATAAGCTTTTACCGGGTCACAAACACGAGTTCTTCGCAGATGTGAAAATGGATGGTCTTGCGTGCGCATTGGTGTATCAAGACGGCGTGCTTGTGCAGGCAGTGACGCGCGGTGATAGCTATATTGGCGAGGACGTGACAAACAATGTGCGTACAATCAAGAATGTGCCACTTCGACTAAGGAGTGAAGACGGATTCACACAATTTTTGGCAGGGAGAACTGAAATTCGTGGCGAGATTGTCATGCTCAAGCATGACTTTGCTGCACTCAATGCAAAGCGTCGCAAAAACGGTGACCCAGAATTCGCCAATCCACGCAACCTGGCTGCGGGTACAATTCGTCAACTTGACCCGAAACTTGTTGCTGCACGACCACTGCATTTTCGTGGATATGACTTGTTGCGCGATAACGCGGGCGACGTGCCGACAAATATGTTTGCCTACGAGGCACTTTCTGCACTCGGTATTACGCGCAATCAGGAGGCTAGTGTTTTTACGACAATTGATGATGTGATGCGTTTCGTCGAGCATATCGGCGAAGTTCGTGACAAGCTCGCGTTTAATACAGATGGTTTGGTGATCAAGGTAAATGACCGGGCTCAGTTTAGCAAGCTTGGTGTGGTGGGTAAACAGCCGCGTGCAGCGGTTGCGTATAAATATGCAGCAGAGCAAGCTACGACTATCGTCAAAGATATCGTGATCAGTATCGGACGCACTGGCGCGGCTACTCCTGTGGCGGTATTTGATCCAGTCGTAGTGGCTGGTACGACGGTTCAGCATGCGAGCTTGCATAATGCTGACGAAATAGCACGAAAAGACGTGCGAATAGGCGATACGGTGGTGATATTCAAAGCAGGCGACATTATTCCACAAGTGGAGAGCGTGGTGAAAGAACTGCGCCCCGAAGATGCCGAGGTATTCGATTATAAGCAGGCACTTGCAGCCCAGTATCCTGAGCTTGAATTTGAGCGTACTGGCACAGACGTTGTGTATCGTGTCAAAGGCAGCTCCGGAGATCTGATACTGAAGCGTTCTGTCGAATACTATGCTAGCAAAGGTGCACTTGATATAGACACACTTGGTGAGAAAAATGTTGTTGCGCTGGTGGATGCAGGGTTGGTCAAAGATGTGGCGGATATCTACACGCTCACCTACGAAGATCTTATTAAACTAGATCGTTTTGCTGATATATCGGCTCGCAAACTGGTGCTTGCGATTCAGGCCAAGAAGACACCGTCGCTCGAGAAGTTCATACTCGGTCTCGGTATCCGTCATGTCGGTGCACAGACTGCAATAGACCTAGCAAATAAGTTCCACTCTGTAGCCGCACTGAAAAAAGCTACTATAGAGCAGCTTGAGCAAGTTGATGGTATCGGTAAGGTAGTCGCAGAAAGCCTCGTAGCGTGGTTTTCCGACGAAGATAATGTTGCTCTACTGGATAAATTTGAGCGGGTCGGCGTACGGCCACATTTTGAGAAAAAATCCGGTAAACTGACAGGCATCAGTTTTGTGGTGACGGGGTCACTTGAAAGTATGTCTCGAGACGAAGCAGCGGACAAGATTCGTGCACAAGGCGGCATCTTCCAGACATCGGTAGCAAAAGACACGACTTACCTGGTGGCGGGTGGCAAAGTTGGCGCGAGTAAATTAAAGAAGGCAGAAAGCTACGGCACGAAAGTTATAGATGAAAAAACGTTACTTGAATTACTATAAGGATGCACAAGGCGGACCTATCGTAGTATCCATTCAAAACCTCGAGAGTGAAGGGTTCACGCAAAGAGAGTATACTGTATTCGAATGGTAAAAAAGCAGAAGTTAACGATGAAACAATATTTCGTGTCGATCGCTCGTGTTGGCGCGACATCTTTTCGTTTGTCGCCTAGCGCAGGTGTTATACAGCTTATAGATAGTATCGTGCAGGCATTGTTGCCTATTGCAACGACATACTTTGCCGCGCTCACTACGACGGCTCTAGCAGGTGCATATGCAGGTAATGCTGATGCTGCTCGACATGTTTTCATGTATGTAGTGATCACTTCTGGTATTAGTGTAGTGATGTTGCTGTGGGGTAGCGTAAGTCGCTATGTCTCGCAGAAGACACGCTATGTCATAGATGCAGCAATAGAGGACAAGATGAGAATACACTTTGGGTCGCTACCATTTGAAATGTATGACGACAAAGAGGTGATAGACCTTCAGGAAAAGGCACGAAGATTTAGCTATGTCTTTAGCAATGTATTCAATACTATTGGCACGATGATAGTGAGTGTCGTGGGGGCTGTTGGGTCACTCGTGGCGTTAGTGTTTGTAAATGCATGGCTTGCGCTTGCAGTCACGGTTGCAATCATACCCGGGATTGTACTGCAGCTTCAACTCGCTAGACAGCAAGCACGCCACTGGGAGGGCAATATCACCAATCGTAGGCGCAAGGGTAACATGGGGTGGATGCTTAGTGAATCTCGTAACATGGCCGAGCTAAGAATATATGGTGTATTTAAGCATCTAATGAAAACCTATGCGAAATTACGCGACCAAGATGAAAAAGAACGTCTTGATTTTGAGCTCAAAACTATCTGGAAGCAGGCAGTCGCAGATATTGGTGAGGCACTCGTAGAACTTGGGGCGTTGCTGTGGATCGTGCTACAAATCATCGATCGCTCACAGCCTGTCGGTCAATTTCTCTTCGTGCAGCAGATGGTGAGCCGGGCTATGGGTCAAGCGAGTAGCTTGGCTAGGCAGCTTGGTCAAGCAGACGAGGATCTCGCAAACCTCGTAGATTATCAGCGATTTATGGATATCGCAGTCGAAGAGCTGAAGCCAGAGAAGATTCATCATGCACCACAACGTATTGAAATAGATCATGTGTCGTTTCAGTATCCAAAGACAAATATCACAGTACTCGATGACGTATCGCTCGCTATTGATGCAGGTCAGCATATCGCGATAGTAGGCGAAAATGGAGCGGGCAAAAGCACGCTAATCAAACTTATTATGGGCCTTTATACACCTACGCGCGGGAGAGTGATTGTTGATGGCCGCTCACTCAAAGATGTGAGCGTTGAATCGTGGCATAAGTATATTGCCATGCTAGGGCAAGAGTTCATCAGCTACTATTTTGCCACAATAGACGAAAATATTACTCTCGGCGACGTGAGTCGTGGGCCGGATCAAGCACGGGTCTCTGCGGCGATGAAACAGGCTGAGTTTAGTGATATTGCAGGTAAGCTTGAGCATGGCGGTGCCACATATATAGAACGATGGATGGCTAAGGATAATGATGAAGCATCTGCTACCGAGCTTAGTGGGGGTCAGTATCAGCGACTTGCGCTTGCTCGTAATTTCTATAGAGATAGTCCGGTGGTGATACTTGACGAACCGACAAGTGCAATCGACGCACTCGCTGAGTCACGTATTTTCAAACGTTTATTTGCAGACAAAAACAAAACGATTATTACCATTAGTCACCGCTTGAGTACGGTCGAAAAAGCCGATGTAATTTATATGTTTGAGCAAGGTAAAATTGTGGAACGTGGTGCACATGAGGAGCTGGTGTCTAGAAAAGGTGCGTACTATCGTATGTTCGAAAGTCAGTTGCACTAGTAGTCATCAAGCAGCTATCTTGCTACAATAGGGGCAATGACGCTAATGCTATACATACACGGCAATGGATAAGTTTGTCTACTACTACGATTGGCAGCGAGATATATGGCCTCGTGTACCAAACATACAAACTTCTGAGCAGGGGTTTACTGCCGCGTATACGGGTCTCGTGACGTTGGTGGACGGCACTCAAGTGTTTGTGAAATGTGCGATGGATGACAATTCGGCACATTGGGCCCGAAAGGAAGTAAAAGCGTATAAGCTACTCCAAGAGGCTGGCTATGATTACATACCAAGATTGCTTGCTGTAAATGCAGAAGGTACGTCGTTTGCAACTCAGGCGCTCATAGGCTACGATTTCTCTCCGAATTGGGACACTGATAAATTACATGCTATTATGCGTGCGAGAAAAGATTTGAAGGCATTACGATACCTCTTTGAAAGTGATCCAGATTTCTCCATGCGCAAAGTAGTAGGTGTGCAGAATAGGTGGCCTATGCTCAGAAACGAAGCGGTGCTTGCTCGTGCAAATGATATTTTGCAAGCATGTCATGGTATAGGAGTAAGTTCCGAGGTTGTGGAGCGCTGTGGTGGATTGATGCAGGCCTGGTATGTCCATCAAGATACGTTAGTGCACGACGATCTACGAGCAGATAATTTTGCATATGATCTACATACAAAGACGGGTAAGCTTGTCGACTGGACATGGCTTTGCGTGGGTGACGACGCTCTTGATGTAGCGTCATTATGTGTGGGTGCGACGCGGTCGGGTTTCGACGTGTATGGCATGTATCCTGATCTATTTGATGAACATGCGATTGTATCAACGCTCGGCTATTGGCTGGAGGTACTCGGTACAAGTGATGGTCAGCTTACGGATGTTCGTCGCTCACAGGCTGCAAATGTGAAATTATGTTATGACTTGCTTGCGTCCCGAACACAGCTAACTGTTTGATATACTAGTGCAATGAAACAAGTAGTTTTTGCGACAGGCAACCCTAGAAAAATATCCGAAGCAAACGGTTCTTTGGCTGCATATAACATTGAAGTCATCGCCAAAAAGGTTGAAATAGACGAGATTCAACACAGGGATTCAATTGAGGTAACGAAAGCAAAAGCCATCGCAGCATATGAGACACTACTGCGGCCAGTAGTGGTGTCGGATACTAGCTGGTCTATACCGGCGCTTGGTGGCTTTCCCGGCGCGTACATGAAAGATATTGCTGCATGGCTAAAGCCTGAAGATTGGGTTGCTTTGATGTCTCGACACGACGATGCGCGCATATTTTGCCATGAACATGTTGCATACTACGATGGAGTTACCCTGCAACATTTTCAGTCTGATTACGAAGGTCATTTTATCGATACTCCCCGAGGTCGTGATCACGGCGAAGAGTCGTTCGAGAAGTTGGTCATATTGTATGGAGACAAGACTATGGCTGAGCAGCTAGGAGACGGTGAAATCGCTTCAGCGGGTGAAGACTTGCAGCACTGGGCACAATTCGGCGATTGGTTTAGTAACCGGTAAAATAATCAGTCACGACTCGCTGAGGCGTGTAATTACCTGTAAGTTGTGCTCTAGCTGAGTCGACTAGTGTAGGGGATCCAGAGATATAGACCGTATGCTGGCTAATATCCGTGACATATCTTTCAAACAGCTCTTTCGTTGGCAATCCATGCTCGCCTTGCCATGTCTTGGATGGCTGCGCTACGACAAAGACGACAGTAACAGAAAGCTCGCGCTCAGCCTGTGCGAGTAATTTAGCGTATAGTATGTCATCGGTTGCGCGCACGAAGTAGAACAGCGTTATTTGTCGTGTGTCTTTTGTAGCGAGCATATGTGCAAGCATGGAGCGGAATGGCGTGATGCCGATGCCGCTTGCAATAAATACAAGTGGAGCTGATGCATCTTTTGGGAGGGTGAAGTCGCCACCTATATAGCTGCCGCGAAGAGTCGCCCCCACTGGTATCCTTGTGAATACCTGTTTGAAACTACTTGATTTACCAGTAGGTACTCTTGTCGTAAGTCGGATAGTAGCTTCATCTGGACTGGACGCAAATGAAAAGATTCGTCGCGATCCTCGACTATCTTGCTTGGGGTGAGGTATCGACAACTCTGTGTATTGGCCTGCAAGGTAATTGAGTCGTGAGTAGGGTGTAGCCTGGAGCTCGTATGTGCGTGGTGCGATTTTTTTTACGCCCGTGACTTTAAAGCGGAGATCTCCTGTGCGTACTACAAAATAAAATGTTAAGAGGTTTCCAATCAGTAATGCAATACTGGGCATAGAAACCAATGGCAATTGTGAGCTGTAGAGTATACCAACGAAAGTAGCATATATAAGCTGACGTCCGCGCGTGGCTGGTGCAGTGAAAGGCTCAGTGAGCATGATGGCCGCAAAAAACACCAACGGACCAGACAAGAGATCGAGTCGAATTGCATCGACTAGCGGGTAATCGCTGATAAGCGCCACGATGGCTGAGGTGATAAGCGCGGTGGCAGTAAAAGTACTTGCGAGTAAATAGCGCCGTGTTTTTGAAACAATCAGTACCCCTGCGACGACGACGACCGGCAGCAATAGAGGTGTCCCAACCCACCAAAAAGCCGAAGTGAGACCAGAAAGACTTCCTATTGCCAGGGCAATCGCAGCAGGGTTGAAGATGTGGCGAGTTCGCCATGCGATTAGATATTTAGACGCTACAGCGATGCTGGCAACTAGTGCAAGTTTGACGTATTCAAGCGTGCTGTCTCCAGGGGCTAGTGTAAGAAACAAAATAAGCGCTGTGATAAGCCATGACTCTCGATTGTGCTGAGTCGAGAAGGTCCAGGCAAATAATCGACTTGCTGAGTATGATACAAGTAACAACACCGCCAGTGTACTGGCGAGGTCTGCAATGTCGAAACCTAGCTGACCTGTTGCGCTAAGTACTAGGGCTGTGAGGGTAATCATGCTGAGCGCACACACCGTAGCAACGTACATTGTGATCGAATCACTCAGTACTTCGACTGGACGAGTGAATTTATCCATATATTTCGATCTCCTTATTTTTAGCATACCGCACTGCGCCACCCGGGTACATAACGACATATATGGTATCTAAAACTGACTGCAGTGTTTGAGCCTCGATAAAAAATAGTGCTGTGGCAGCCATGTCCGCATGCATGGCTGTGTCAGACAGTGCCCATGTTGCGACTATGGAATCAACCAAAGAGGCATCGCGCGCGTCAATAATATGATGATACCCTCGCCATGTGCGACGATTGCTGGCGGATCCGCACAGGGCTTGATTGTGTGTAGATACAGTTCCAATTATCTTGGAGATATCGTCAGGGTGTTCAAGGCCAATTTTTTCTACATGACCATACACGTATATGTCACCTCCGGCATCTACTGTGAAAGACTCTAACTGTCGCTTAAGAATAGTCGATATTCTATCGACCAATAGGCCTTTGCCTGCTGCTCCAATATCGAGCAATGCAGGTTGTATGAACTCTAGTGACGAAAGTCGTAGCTCAAGTGTCGTATCCCAAGCGACCGCGTTGTGTACTGATTTTTGTGGTTGCAAGCTGTAGCTCGCATCATAGCCTAGATCAGCAAGCGTTCGGCCAATCAAAGGCGTCATGGCGCCATTCGATATATTGTAGAGCCGCCTATATAGCAGGAGCATAGCTTCTTCGTCTGCGTCAAGTGAAATAGAGCCGGCTACCTTACTGCGCATAGTAACAAGTGAATTTGTACGAAAGCGAGACCATTTCATATCGAATGTGCGAATAGTCTCAAAAACTTGCGTAGCTGACTCAGCACCTACTTCCTGTGCGGTTTCGATTCGCCAGCGAGTCCCGATCGCTTCGAACTTCAAACTATGCGGAAGTGGTAGCTTCTTGTTTGATAGTTTCGATTGCATTATTGAAACCTGTTGAGGTGAGTGATGAGCCGGACACGCGAGAAACTTGAATTTCATTAATATTTTTACCCACTACCACATCCGATATGCCGTCTTTGAACAATTCCTGGTATTGTGCAGACTCTCCGCTTCCGCTACCGGTTACTTCTACTGCTGTAATAGTGCTGTCTATGAGTGTTACTTTGACCGACACTCTCTCTGCGCCGCCTGGAGTGCGGTAGCTGCCGTCGGCATCGTAGGTGCCATCTTTGTAGGAGTTACCAGTGTTTTCGGTGCTTTTGGCGTTTGCATGCTCGGTCGTGGTGGTGCTGTCTTGCGCCTCGGAAGTCTGGTTAGTTGGTTCACGATTATTGAGCATAACGACGGCACCCGTGCCGGCGACTGCCAGTAGCGCGATGACTACAAGCCCTATGAGTTTTGCTTTATTGTCTTGCATACGTATCCTTCCGTGATCTACTATTAAAACCATAGCATACTAAGGTAAGATGAGAGTAGGCTTAATTCCGTGGTCTGCTACACTAGATGTAGATGAACAACGTGAAACGGCAAACAAAAAAAGCTCTTGTCGCAATAGTCGGTGGGTTAGTGGTCCTTGTTGGCATTGTGGCGATACCATACCCCGGACCGGGCTGGCTGATTGTATTTGCTGGGCTTGCGATCCTATCTACGGAGTTTGAGTGGGCGCAGCGCATCCTCCATTTTGCCCGTGGAAAATACGACGCGTGGCAGGCGTGGCTTGCGCGTCAAAAGCCATGGATAAAAGTCACATTTTGGTGCCTTACGGCCATCGTGGTGGTAGCTACGATCTGGCTTCTCAACGGATATGGCTTTATTAACGCGATCTTGGGGTTGGGCTGGGACTGGCTCGATTCCCCACTGCCTATCCCTGGCAAATAGTTAAACTACTTGTGCTTTGGGCGATAGTTTGTCATACTAGCGCTGAGCTGGTACGCAAAAGGGGTATCCTTTTGCCAGACAAAACAAACATTATACGTCAAACAAAAAAAGTGCCCCGGGTGGGCGCGTAGCAGCTCAACTTAGGATATTATCTATGCGACGAAGTCTATCATTTTACTGTTTCTCACCTGCTGTCATGATTGCTACTTTTATATTTGAAACCGTAGCTGCACTTATATTACTGCTCCGATACCGTCGCACATTAGAAATAAAACTGATCATTGCTATGCTACTGTGCCTGGCAATATTTCAATTTGCCGAGTATATGGTATGCGAGGTAGCTCTCGGGCTGTCTAGTCTCGACTGGTCGCGTGTCGGATGGGTTGCGATATCTTTTCTCCCGCCAATTGGCACGCACCTTGGACTGGCTATCGCTGGCAAAAAGCTGCCATTTATCACATGGGGTGGCTACGCTGTTGCGGTAGTCTTTTCGGTCTATTTCCTTACTGTAGGGCATGGCATACAGAGTAGTGAGTGCATGGGGAATTATGTAATATTTGAAGTCTATAAGCCTGCGTTGACTGTCTATATGGGCTACTACTATGTTTGGCTCGCAGCTGGCATGACGGCTGCATTCTTGTATGCAAAAGATATCAAGGATAAGAAGCGAAGACAGGCTCTTCGTTGGCTTGGGGTGGGTTATGCATCGTTTATATTCCCTACAATAGCCGCAAATCTTATTGCGCCGGAAACACTCTCTGCAATTCCGAGTGTGATGTGTGGTTTTGCTGTCATACTTGCAATCATACTGTTGTTTATGATTGCCCCAAGAGTCGGCAAGCTTCGCAAAACGAAATAATTCTGTATACTAAATCTTCATGGGGCATTAGCTCAGTTGGCTAGAGTGCTTGCATGGCATGCAAGAGGTCGGCGGTTCGAGCCCGCCATGCTCCACCATAGAAATTATCCATCATATCGGTTATGCTGTAGGTATTATGTTTAAGAACTATATCCAAAAAAAGCTTGAGAAATATACCGTCAAATACCTTCAAGCTCATCCTGATATCAAACTGATATGCGTTGCTGGCAGTGTTGGCAAAACAAGTACAAAGACTGCTATCGCTACCGTCCTCTCGCAGCAGTACCGTGTGCATATGCACGAGGGTAACCATAACACTGAGCTTACAGCTCCGCTCGCAATACTCGGCATAGACTACCCGGGGCAAATCCGCAGCCCATTTGCGTGGTGGTCCGTGTTTCGCGCTGCAAAGCAAAAAATCAAAAGTCCTAGTGATGTGGACGTAATTATTCAAGAAATTGGCACAGATCGGCCAGGAGACATCCCGTCTTTTGGCAGGTATCTGCAGCCCGACGTGGGCGTGATAACCGCTATTACCCCGGAACATATGCAGAATTTCGGTACAATTGATGCGGTTGCCGCTGAAGAGTTAAGTCTCGGAAATTTTAGTAAAGTGGTTATTATCAACCGAGATGATATCGAGGGTAGATTTGCGCAGCTACTGACAAATCCAAACATCGATACATACGGCACAAGTGGCATGGCGGAGTATTCGTTTGTCGATGAAGATTTTAGCATAGAGGAAGGACACAAGGGATATTTCACAAACCCTGAATTTCAAGATAATATACACGCAACTCTTCATGTGCTGGGCGAACACAACGTTCGACCAGTAGTAGGTGCGGTCGCAGTTGCAATTCGCTTCGGCATGGCTCCGGAAGCAATTGTGCGTGGAGTGGAGATGATTCGCCCAGTGCCCGGTAGAATGAATACGATCAAGGGGGCAAACAGCTCACTTATCATCGATGATACCTACAACTCCAGTCCAGCAGCAGCCCAGATGGCATTGCAAACCCTTATCAATTTGCCAGCTCCGCAACATATCGCAATTCTTGGTAGTATGAATGAACTTGGCGCAAGCTCTGCGGCTGAGCACGAGCGTATTGGGCGCATGTGCTACCCTGATCAAATCGACTGGGTAGTGACAGTAGGTGAAGAGGCTGCGCAATACTTGGCGCCTGCAGCACAGGCAAACGGCTGCCCGGTTAAGAGTTTTCCGGACGCGATTAGCGCAGGTTCATATATTCATCAGTTTATTGAGCCAGGTGCGATTATACTGGCAAAGGGCTCGGAAGGCGGTATTTTCGTAGAGGAGGCCGTAAAAATAATTTTGCATAGTATCGATGACAATGAACATTTAGTGCGCCAAACACCAGAGTGGCTCGAAGCTAAGTCTCAATTCTTCTCACGCTTTTAGGATCGATGCTATAATGAAAGTTGATTTGTGAGAAGAGAGGGGAATCATGTCTGAATCGCGTGCAAAAAAACAAGCTGGTAAGTTCGAGAGCCCGTACCAGAGAGTTCTAATTCTAGGTGGTGTCATCATTGCGTTTATCGCCGCTATATTTGTATTTAATCTTGTAGCCCGTGGTCTAGGTGGGGACGAGAAGCGATTAGTAGAAGCAATTACCACTACGCTTAAGCAGCCACGTATCAATGGTGAATTCTCTCTTGCTCAGCAAGCACAGACAAACACCTTTGACGCAAAGGGCACATTTAGTGTAGATAATCTCAAGCAGGCTTCACTCAATGGCGAAATTAACGGTAGTTTCCAGGGAGAAACGCTCAATGTTCCTATTCAGGTACATGGTGATCTAGAAAAAAACACGACATATATTCGTGTTTCAAATGCACAGAAAGTCGCAGATACACTCGGCGGAAGTGCTCCGACAATCAAAGGAGATCTAGATTCAATCGCAACGAAGATCAATGACAAGTGGCTGCGAATGAAACCGTCAGACAACAAGGCGAACACTTGTACTGTGGTGTTGTTCGACAAGATTGCAAACAACCCCGCTACAGCTGTAGAGCTTGCTTCGGTATACTCTGGTAACCGATTCCTCGATGTGGAGGGTGTTGAGCAAAAAGACGGAGGAATGAGAGAATACACAGTTAAGTATGACAATAGTGCTATGCAAGATTTTATCAAATCACTTAAAACCAAGGATCTTTTCAAATCTACTAAAGAATGTGATTCTACCTACGACCCGCTCGGTACCGATGCTGCGGCTGCCCAAAGCACGCCACAATCACAACAGACTAAAGATGAGTCTACATCGACAACAAAAATAACTGTAGATAGCGATAACAGGATTACAAACTTTGTGAGTGTTTCGTCGATTCAAAATCAGGTTAATACGACGCGAGTATCGCTTGGGTATAAAGCCGGAGATAAACTTGTGCCTCCTACTCAAGATATCGTAGAGTATGCATCTTTGCAGACAGAGTTAAGCTCGCTAGGTCGAATATTTCAGCAGCAACAACAAAGTGCCGCGAATTCGAAAATAATTCGATAGCCTGGTATAAGCATAGGCGGTATGGTATAAATGTAGGCATAGTTACAATAAAAAGGGTGAGAAATGGATAAACAGACTACCAAGAAAAAACGCACATCTAATAAGGGAATTTTCGTTGCACTCGGAGTAGCGGTCGCTTTAGTCGTGATTATTGTCGTAGGTATTGTACTGTTCTTCCAGAGTCCAGAGCGCCAGCTAGCTTCAGGGTTTGCGAACCTAGTGAACGCAAAGTCAGTCGGTGTTGATGGTACTATTAGCGCTATAACAAAAAACGGCACATACAAAACCACTATAGAAGCAAAAACCAACAAAAAGATCACGGGTGCTGATATCAAGTTTGAATACGCCGGCTTAAGGGATAGCAAGCTAAATGGCGCATTTCAGACTGTTATAGCTGAAGATGGTTCGCTGTACATAAAGGTCAATGAAGCTGAAAAGTTCATGGAATCATTTGCAAGCTCATTTATCGGGTCTATACTCCCGGAGCCTAGCGATGCGGCTGCGATAGAGCAGCAGAAGCTGGCTTTGAGCCCAATACGAAGCGCACTAGGTGATGCCGGCAAGAAGATGGAGGGTAAATGGCTAAAGGTGACACAGTCTGAACTCCGCTCTCTTGCGAGTGGTACCGAATCAGGGACGGACTGCTATGCGGCATTTGCCCGTAAACTTGAAAGCGATAGTGGTGCGCGCAATAGCTTATCTGCAAGTTATCTGAAGTACCAGTTTATCAAGATTGAAAAAAAGCTTGAAGCCGAAGGCTCGGCGCAAGGATATCGAGTATCTATCGACCAAGCTAAGCTCAAGGAGTTCAAAGACAGTGTCGCAAGTAACGAAGCCGTCAAGCAGCTCGGTACCTGCGGTCAAGATATCTTGACACTTGGGGCTTCCGACTCTATGAATGATCAAAGCGTTGATATCTGGGTGGATCGCTTCACTCACTCAATTACACGTATAAAATACGACAAAGCAGAAAATGGCAACACTACTGCAGTTGATTTGAATCTTAGTTACGATGTCAATGTAGATGTTGCTACACCTACGGAGACCACTGATTTCAAGGCAGTAATGCCTGTGCTTATGCCGATAGGACAGTAGTCAGCTCATTACTACAAACCCTTCTCGAGTGAGAGAGGGGTTTGTTGTATAATGGGTAGGATATGAGACGCTACAATCCGACAGAGATAGAACCAAAATGGCAGCAAATCTGGGCTGACGACACACGATACCAGTCTAAAGATTTTGACGCTAGACCTAAGTACTATGTAACAGGTATGTTCCCGTATCCGTCTGGTGCAGGCATGCACATTGGCCATTTCTTCGAACACTCTATCGTCGATGCGGTGGCACGCTTTCGTCGTGCACTTGGTCATAATGTTGTCTACCCTATGGGGTGGGATAGCTTTGGTCTGCCGGCAGAGAATTATGCTATAAAAACCGGCACCGCACCTGCTGTGGTGACCAAGCAAAACATTGCAAACTTCAAAAACCAGCTTACGCGTGTCGGCGCAAGTATCGACTGGTCTCGCGAAATCAACACTACCGACCCTGAGTATTACAAATGGACACAATGGGTTTTTACCCAGATGTTTGAGCGCGGACTCGCATATCAGAAGGAATCGCTGCAGTGGTGGTGTCCCGTAGACAAGACCGTCCTAGCAAACGAACAGGTAGAAGCTGGTAGATGCTGGCGTTGTGGCACTGAAGTAGAGAAAAAGTCTATGAAACAGTGGTTCTTTAAGATTACCGAATACGCCGACGAGCTACTCGAAGAAATTCCAAACCTTAACTGGCCAGAGAAAATTAAAACAGCTCAAGCCAACTGGATTGGTCGTTCGCAAGGCGCTGAGATAGATTTTGCTATTGATGGGTCGGACGACACAATTACTGTGTTTTCGACACGCCCAGACACTCTTTTCGGTGCATCATTTCTAGTATTGGCGCCAGAGCATCCACTCGCACGAAAACTTGCTACAGACGAGATGCGCGAATCTGTACATAGCTATATCGATGAGGCAGTTAAGAAGTCAGAAATCGAACGCCAATCCGAAGGCAAAGAAAAAACCGGCGTCTGGACTGGTAGCTATGCTATCAATCCTGTAAATAGTGAGCAAGCGCCTATCTGGGTGGCCGACTATGTCCTCGGTGGTTACGGTACCGGTGCGGTAATGGGCGTACCTGCGCATGACGAACGCGACTTCGCATTTGCGCAGAAGTTTGAACTACCTGTTGTGCGTGTCGTTGTGCAAGATTTTGGTAGTATTTTGCCAGACTCTGTGAACGTCACAGGTCCTGTAGTGATCGGATATGATCCAAACACCAAAGAATTCATGAGCTTGCGCAACAAGAACGTCAATGATCGGCGCTGGTTGGTGGCGGGCGGACTCAACGAAGGTGAGTCATATGAAGAAGCCGCTCGTCGTGAGCTCAAAGAAGAAGCGGGATTCTCTGACATAGTCAAACTTATTAGCTTAGGCGAACCGACGAATTCATACTATTATAATTCAAACAAAAATAGCAACCGACGTTCACATAGCTTTACCTTCCTGGCGATACTCGACAAAGACCTACAGGGAGAGCAACAGCAAGAATCAAATGAGAATTATGAAGTTGTATGGGGAAGTTCTGCGGATATCGAAGAGGACTTCATCAAAGAAAAGAATACATCTACCGAAGACGGTATCTCGCACTGGATAGAAGCAATCCAGCGTGCTCGCCAGGCTGCGGAGGCGTATGACGCTAATGAGACCTATAAGCCCAATATCTACAGCGGCGAAGGATCATTGATAAACTCCGGTGTATTTGATGGTATGAGCAGTAGTGAGGCGCGTGAAGAAATAGTAGCTTGGCTCGAGCAGCAAGCTGTCGGTCGTAGTAAAGTGACGTACAAGATGCGGGACTGGCTCATCAGCCGTCAGCGCTATTGGGGTGCGCCTATACCTGTGATTCACTGTGACGAGCATGGTGCAGTACCAGTACCGACACAAGATTTACCGGTAGTGCTACCAGAAATCGAAGACTATGCACCAAAGGGCGATGGCAAGTCTGCACTTGCTCGACAAACAGATTGGGTGAACACCACCTGTCCTACGTGTGGTAAGCCGGCGCAGCGCGAAACAGACACCATGGACGGCTATGCATGTAGCAGTTGGTATTTGCTTCGTTACACAGATCCGCACAACGACGAACAAGCTTGGGATCCAAAAAAGGCCGACTACTGGTCACCTGTAGATATGTATGTGGGTGGCGACCATGCTGTGGCGCATTTGCTGTACGTGCGCTTTTGGAATCATGTGTTTTATGATTTGGGCCTTGTACCGGTCAAAGAGCCGGTCAAGCAGCTCGTGTACCACGGTCTTATTCAGGCTGAAGACGGTACCAAGATGAGTAAGAGTAAGGGTAACGTCGTGGATCCGCTTGAGGTGATTGACGCGGGATATGGTGCTGACGCACTCCGTACATTTGAGCTGTTCCTCGGTCCAATCAACGAAAACTCAAGCTGGTCAAGTAAGGGTATCGCCGGTGTGTACCGCTTCTTGAATCGTCTATGGACACTCGTGCAGGAATACGATGAAAGTGATAAAAGCGGCGTTATTGATGCGAAGAAACTTGAAAGCCTCACGCACCAGACGATCAAAAAAGTGACGGGAGATGTAAATCGACTCAGCTTTAACACTGCAATTGCCGGGCTTATGGAACATGTGAATGAGCTTTATAAACTCAAAACCAACGGCTTCACCCCAGAGTGGCAAGTGCCACTGGAGGCACTTGTGCAGTTGGTGCAGCCATTTGCGCCACATATGGCGGCAGAGCTATGGCAGCAGCTTGGGCACGACACGCAGCTTGATTTTGTAGAATGGCCAACTTGGGATGATGCTAAAATTGCGTCCGACGCGATGACGATCATCGTGCAGGTAAATGGTAAACTTCGCGCCAAGTTGGAGGTTGCAAGTGATGCATCGGATGACGACATTAAGCAGGCTGCGCTTGCTGATGCGCATGTGCAACAATTTGTAGGTGACAAAAAACCGACCAAGGTAATTTATGTCCCTGGTCGGTTAGTCAGTATCGTAGTGTAGCGTTATTTGATAACGTCTGGTGTAACTTCTACCTCAAAATCGGTGCCGACTTCGCCGGACGCGTCGGCTTTACCATCGTATTCCCCGTAGCGTACGGTCACTTCGTAACCGGGCTGTACTACATTATTGCGCAGGTTCTCAGATTGAGCCTGCTCGGTAATATTTTGTTGGTCTTCCAGGGTGAGCTCTGGCTTAATTTTGCGTGCGCCATTGATCGCGGCATTTATAACTACGTCGCCCTGCCCTAGCTCTAGTGTCTCAACATTAGTGGTATATCGTGAGTGCTCGGGTGTTTTTGGTGGTGAATCTGATGCGTTATATACGCCCATGCCGATTACTCCAGCTGCAGCAACCGATCCAATTGCGATTGCACGTCGTAGTGTATAGTTAGGGCTTTTTTCGATTTTTGTTTTTGGTGCCGTATCGTGTGTCATGGATACATAATAGCATAAACGCTATGATATGTCAATACATGCTTGAGTTATCTCTCCGTCTGTAGTACAATAACTGCTAGTTTCTAATGTAAAATAAGGAGAATTCTGACATGGGACAGCCAAAAAAGCAGAGTAGCCCTCGCAAAACAGGTCTTCGCCGTAGCCACCTCGTGCTCAAACTTGCACGCCGCGTGAACGCTACTTCACCAGTGAAGGTCAAGACGACAAAGCGCGAAACAGGCAAAAAATAAGTCTAAAACGAGCGTATATCGCTCGTTTTAGCATATGACTGTATGATTTATACATCAGGTTACCCGTGGAAATGAAACAAGTCTTTGCTTCTGCCCGGCTGCCAATGTTATAATTAACACAAACGATATTAAAGAAGAAAGAACGTTAACGACATGGCTTCAAACCGACACCTCGGCAGGATAGTGGCTCTTCAAAGTCTCTACGAATATGAGTTTCGTCACACAGACGAGACGCCTGTCGATGTAGAAGAGGTGATTGCACGAAATCTCGAGCGATACAAAGACGATATCGGCGATACTAAGTTCGTAGGTGAGCTGGTGGATGGCGTCATAGCCAGTCTTGTGAAGCTCGACGAAACTTTGCAGCCACTTGCGCCCGACTGGCCGCTAGTGCAGGTTGCTCGTATCGATCGCAATATCTTGCGAATTGGTCTCTACGAGCTGCTTTACAAGCAAGAAGATGTGCCATCGCGTGTGGCAATCAACGAAGCTGTAGAGCTTGCCAAGTCGTTTGGTTCTGATAACTCAAGCAAGTTTATTAACGGCGTACTTGGTACGGCGTATAGGACTCTTGTGGAGGATCAAACAAATGGCAACGCCACCGAAGTTTGATAAGTTCAAAAAATACTTCAATCGTAAGCGTCCGTCTATTCAGGAGATTGTCCGAGAGCCAACAGCTGGTGGTATTGTTTTTCGTCGCGACGAAAAAGGCGGGGTAGAGATTCTTCTTATCCAAGATGCCAAAGACCGCTGGACTATACCAAAGGGCCATATCGAAGAAGGTGAGACGGCGCAGCAGACTGCTAAACGTGAAATCGGAGAAGAAGCGGGTCTGCAGAATGTCGACATGCTAGGCTGGCTTGGCAAGATCCATTTTCGCTACCGTCGCATCGACAAGCTGGTACTTATGACTACTCAGATTTACCTAGTGCGAGCACGAGGGGACACTAACGCGATTCAAAAAGAAGAATGGATGAACGGCATCAAATGGTTTAAATTCCATGATGCGCTTGAAGAGATCGAATATGAAGACATCGGTAAACTGATGTTGCTTGCTATGAAAAAGATTCGTCAGGAGAAGCTATAGTGACTGGTATGCTAAAACAACCTTACCAAGATTTTGCGGTCGAGAAAATCGGCTATGAATTTGAAAACATCGACTTGCTTATCACTGCGCTTACGCACCGAAGTTATGTAAACGAGCACAAAAAGAGCGTTACAGAGCACAATGAGCGTCTAGAGTTTCTCGGCGATGCAGTGCTAGAGCTATCGGTGACAGACTATTTGTTTAACAACTATTCTGATCCAGAGGGCATTTTAACAAGCTGGCGAGCTGCACTTGTGCGCACAGAGAGCATCGGTGCTGCTGGTGATGCACTTGGCTATGAGCCGCTTGTACGCATGAGTCGTGGCGAAAAGCAGGGAAGTACTCGTGCTCGCCAACAAATTTTGGCAAATGCGTTTGAGGCTGTAATCGGCGCAATCTATTTAGAGCGTGGTTATGCAGATGCAGATACCTTTATCAAGAGGTACATTATCAGTAAGATCGACGCCATTCTCGAATCTGGTAGCTGGCGAGATCCTAAATCACACTTACAAGAAGTGAGCCAGCGCATAGACGGACATACGCCTGTTTATCGAGTTTTAGAAGAAGTCGGTCCAGACCATGATAAGATTTTTACACTCGGTGTTTTTGTAGGTGACAAGCTGATGGGCAAGGGTACAGGCCCAAGTAAGCAAAACGCTCAGCAGGTCGCTGCTCGTGCGGCACTGAAAGAGTATCAGGCTCAGAAGAACTGATTGACGTACTAGCAAATATACTGTATACTCATTCAAGAACTAGTCACAAAATCTAAGAGAGATAAGGAAGTTTTAATTACATGCTCGCAATTCGTTTGCAACGTATCGGCCGTAAAGGCTATCCAGTCTACCGTGTAGCAGTGCAAGAAGCACAGCGCCATCCATCTAGTGGTCGCGTGGTTGCTTATGTCGGTAGCTATAACCCACATACCAAACAGTCATCTATCCAGACGGAAGATGCTCAGAAATACCTTGATAATGGCGCACAGCCATCACCCCGTGTAGTGAAACTGCTCAAGGATGCGGGCGTGAAACTTCCTGACTGGGTGAAGACATCTGATGTATCTAAGCAAAAGTCAATCAAGAACTCTGATAAACTTCGCAAGAATCAGCCAAAAGAAGAGGCAGTAGAAGAAGTTCCAGCAGAAGCGTAAACCTTCTCGGTCTACAAATTACCCGCTCTCGTGACGAGGCGGGTAATTTTATTTGGCTAGCATCCACTAAACTTCTCATGCTATACTTAAAACACGATATTAGTGAGTAGAGACCGAACAGGTGTGGAGGGCAATATGTCGACAATAGACCAGCAATTTGTAGAATATATCGTAAAATCACTGGTGGGAAATCCAGATGACGTGGTAGTAGAGCGCACGATCGATGAAAAGGGCGTGCTACTTACTCTCACGGTCAATCCAGACGACCTAGGCCGTGTGATCGGCAAGCGTGGTGTTACGGCACAAAGTCTACGCACACTGTTGCGTGCACTTGGTACTAAAAACGATGCTCGCTATAATCTCAAGATCGTCAACAACGACGGTGAAGGCTATGCTGTATCTTCAGATGATCAAGTTACTGGCGAGGAATCGCAAGCGAATGATGTCGAGGATAGTAGTTCTGATTATGCCAAAAAATCACGCCGTGAGCTAGAAGAGCTCGACGACCTAGATATCTAAGTAGTTGTCCACAGTGTGTCCACAACGGTGATTTCATGCGTGAAAACTGTTGTGCTCAAGGCAAATCGCATGCTATAATCATAAACAGTTCAGAACAACTTGAACTGCGAGAAAGCGCTCTATGCGAGCAACAATATATTGTTGAGAGCCTTATATGTCTATGAAACCGTCCTTTTTAGGGCGGTTTTGTGGTTTTCTGTAATATGTAAAGAATAAGAGGCGAGTCGTAATGACTCGCCACCTATCCGTTGAAATTTGTTACAAGTCTGTACTGGATACTTCGAATTTTGCGCCGACCATATCCCAAAGGGTGCGAGCGAGCTCAGGGTTGCCCTTGCTTGTGCAGTCGATGATCTGGTTGATCTTCTCGTTGATCGCGTCGGCTAGCATCTGTGTCTTGAGTGACTCAAACTTTTGCTTGTCGCAGATCTCGGCCTGACGAAGTTTTATCGCAAAGATCTTTCGATCAGCTTGCATCAGTCTGATCTCCGACGTGCCGCTGTCTACTGACAGCTCTCGAATTGTCGCGCCTCCATTGCCGACGGATAGAACAGTTGCCAGTAGGTCGATACTTCCTCCCTTGCCATAAACGACGATGTTGCGTCCTGCGTCGGGTCCATATGTGCTCATCGGTGTACTCCTAATTTCGAAACGAATAGGTATCTATTATATATCACGTATTTACAAAAAAGTCAATACCTAGTACACTGGTACGGATGAGAAAACTACAAGTTATTACTCTTTTCCCTGATATGTTCACTGGAGTGTTTGAAAACTCTATGATGTGGAAGGCGCAAAAAGACGAGATTGTGCAGCTAAGTACGATAGATTTGCGTGAATTTGGCCTGGGGCCACGGCGAACTGTCGACGATACACCGTACGGTGGGGGTGATGGCATGTTGCTGAAGCCGGAGCCTCTCTTTGCGGCGGTTGAGGCTGCTAAGCTCAATGACCCAGATGCCAAAGTGCTACTCATGACAGCACGAGGAGATAGGTGGGTGCAATCGGCTGCTCAGACGCACGCTGATGATAGAGAGCAAGGCTATATTTTTATCTGTGGTCGCTACGAAGGCTATGATGAGCGTATCGTGGCGCTCGTAGATGAGCAGATTCGTGTCGGTGATTACGTGCTTACTGGTGGCGAGCTGCCAGCCATGACAATAATTGACAGTATTGTACGGCTTATACCAGGGGTACTAGGCGGAGAGGCGAGTGCTGAGATTGAAAGTTTCAGTGACGGAGAGACGCTCGAGTTTCCACAGTACACACGCCCAGAAGAGTTTCGAGGCATGAAAGTGCCTGATGTACTACTGAGCGGACATCACGCAGCTATCGACAAATGGCGCATAGAACATTCATACAAAGCGGAGTAAGATGTTGGCATCAAAATACCCCTCTTACGCGAGGGGTATTTTGATGCGACGCTGTTACGCGAGTTTGGCTTTCGGGCCCTTTGGCCCGTCTCCGATGTTTTTGACATCGAGTGATATCGCAATCCAGATCGGTCCGCTGATGAGAGCGAATAAGCCTACGATCCAGACAAATGCAACACCACTGGCAGCTGGCTGGAAGAACATGACGATGCCCGCTAGTACACCAAGCGCTCCGGTGATGATCGCAAGTGTCTTGCTGGCCGTAGTAGCACGACTATCTGACAGTGAGCCGACAATCTCGAACACACCGTATAGTATGAAGCTAAATGCGATCAAAAGTATGAGAATCGCAAACGATATTTCGGGATGACGCAGTAGGTATACGCCGACACCGATCTCGAATATGCCAAGTAGTAGCGTAAGTATCCAGGTTTTGTGATGCCCGATCGATACAACTCCCTGAAACACTGCCACGAGCCCGGCCGCTAATATATAGATGCCAAACAAGTAGACAAATGTAACGAGTGAGATGCCTGGCCAGAATACGCAGGCAACACCAAACATAATAGCCAGGATGCCGCGAATCGTGAGTATCCACCAGTGTGTTTGCATGTAACGTAGTTCATTTTCCATAATTTAACTCCTTGCTTCGTCGCCGTGGACGGTTAATGCATAGATTACTATGAGATCGAGCATCATGATAATGACCGACCAGATTGGGTATGCTCCGATGAACGCAAATTGTACGATGAAATTGAGTGATACGAGCAGCACTGCGACAACACGTGCCCAGTTGCTACCGTTGAACAGTGCCACGCCGGTGCATAGCAAAAAGATACCTAGTACCAGATGAATCCAGCCCCAGGTGGTGATATCAAACACTATTAGCGTAGTATCTTTGATAGCGTAAAATGTGTCGTTGAGTAGTGCGGTGAAGCCAGCAAAAAGCTGAAACGCACCTGCAAGTAGTAACAGGCAGGCTGCGAAGTACACCCATCCCACCCATCCTGATGCTGAAGTGTTATTTGTTGCCATATAATTCTCCTTGTTAGATTAACGAACTTCGTCACCGTGCATCGTGACCGCGTAAAGGATCAATGCATCGATGACTATAGCAATTGCAGACCACCATGGGTATGCTGGTAAAAAGGCAACGTGTGCCACTATCGATATCACCGCGAGCACTGCCGCGACTATACGAGCCCACGTCTTGCCTGCGAGGAGCGCAGTGCCTGCTGCCAGTACCGCGACACCAAGTAATAGGTGAATCCAGCCCCACGAGGCGTAGTTAAACACTATCAGCTCTCCACCAGTGCTCGCATAGAAATTGCCATTAAAAATACCGGTCAAACCGGCAAGTATATTGAGCCCTCCTGCGAGCATCATTAGCGCACTCGCAAAGAATATCCAACCAACCCAACCCGTGGATTTTCTTTCAACCATACACCCCTCCTTATTCGCACTTAGTTTGTACCATCATTCTTCGCCTATCTTCGACATAAGTCAACGTAATCGTGCTCTGTATGCAGAAATAACTTCTGCTTAAGGTGGCAAAATATGTTGTGCTTTTTGCGTCATTAGAGTATAGTGAAATTATAAACGTGGAGATGTGATATGGTGACTGCGAAAAAGCGTGAAGATAAGATCGAATCGCACTGGAAAGTAACACTCGTGATAGCGGTGGCGGCAGCAGTGGCATTTTTGTGGCCGTATCTGGGAATCTTGTCGTTTGCGGCGGTGTCGGCGTATCTTTTCTATCCAATACATGTGCGCATAGCGCGTAGGTTGCCAGCGATGATAGCTGCTGCTGTAACAGTTGCGCTCGCGGTCATTATAGTCGTTCTGCCGATTGCGGTAACTCTGCTTGTGGCATTTGCACAGGGTGTGTCGTTTGCCACCTCCACAGCTAGCTATTTCCAGACGGGTGCCAACGGGTCGCTAAGAGACGAGATAGAAGCGATAGTGGACCAAGTCAACGCAGTAGTAGATCCTATTAGCGCAGGTCAGCTTCACATGAGCATCGAATCTATCCAGAACTTCTTCGCAAATACTGTACCTACGCTACTCAAGACACTTCTTGATATCATGATCGGGTTTGCGTCGAGCATCCCTGCGTTATTCACTGTAACGACTATTTATTTATTTGCGTTCATGGCGTTTCTGGCGAGAGGCGCGAAAATACTTGATGATCTCCGCAGTATTAGTCCGTTTGACGAACGTATGACAGCACTGTATTTTTCACGCACCGGTGCGATGATTAAGGCGAGTATGTTGAGCCAACTACTTATCTCGTTTATATTGGCTATTTTGACTGCACTACTGCTATTAATCGTGGGTGCCGGCCCGTACTTCTTCTTCCTCGTGGGGCTACTGACGCTACTTAATATGATTCCTCTTGGCAGTGCACCACTTGTGTATATTATATCGATTGTCGCGATCGCCACGGGTAACGTAGCGGGTGGTCTATGGGTGTTTGTGATTTTCCAGTTTGTAATCTGCAACATTGATAATGTCATGCGTCCAAGGCTAATACCGAAGAGTGTCCGACTCAACACCGCGCTTATGGTACTTTCGATTTTCTGTGGTCTGTATTACTTCGGCCTGTTAGGTCTAATCTATGGCCCACTTATTATGATTTTGCTACTGACGACTTATGAAACATATGTTGAGCATAGAAAAGGTACGCTCGCTAAGGAGCTAAAGGTATGAAGCTAGGCACGATAGCTCATATAGTAGTAGGCGCAGCGCTTATAGTGGCGGGCGTAGTGTTCTTGGGAATCGGTATGAGCGGAGTGACGGCGAACTTCTGGATCGCATGTGTCATTGTGCTGGCTGGAGTTTTTACCGTGCAGTCGTCCGCGTCTGTAGGGCTGAGCGTCATGGGTGTGGGGTTATTTATGCTGCTGCGTGAACTTGGCATAGTGCAAACACCGTGGCTAAGTTACGGGCTGGGTGTATTTCTGATAGTTGTAGGTATATATGGCATAGTGGTTCGTAAAAATTCACCTGTGGCAGTAGTTTCCCAACAACCAAAGACCCCTGCCAAGTAGCAGGGGAAGAGAATTGTTGTGGTGGGTATATCGTAGAGCGAACGGTACAATTACGTTTGTTTTTTGAAAAATGTTTGTTTTTGTAACTTTCGCTAAGAATTACTCTACAGGTCTGCACGGCAAAGCACAAGCAAAAAAGCTAATTTAACAACGGAATGTAGCGTATAATAAAACTATGAAGAAAATTACTGTGACACCCGCGCCTAAATTGCATCACCCAAAGCTCTATCTGGTAGTGCTTTTCTACGCGTTCATCGTGGTGTCTGTGACGACCTACGTGCTCTATAAATTCGACGAAATCACTTCTTACATACTTGAGCAGAATATCGGCGGCAGTAGCGTAGGTCTCTTTGCGGCTATCGTGACGGTGAGCGCTGGCGTGTTCTCGCTCCTGTATTTGCTGCGTATAGACGTGAGTCCACTGATGCGCTTGGTCAGCTGCGCAGCTGCCTTCCTGGCGCCACTAGGCTGGCTACTAGCTGCGTGGTGGATGGAGATTAATCTTGGCCGGAGTGAAGCGTTCATAGCGATGCTCGTCGCTCATGTGAGCATATTCTTGGCACTTGTGGCCGTATGGGTGATCGGACTACCGCTAAAGCCGTTGAAAAAACATCGCTAAATCTGTATAATAATACCTGTTTGGTCACTATTGGGGTGTCGCCAAGTGGTAAGGCACTGGTTTCTGGTACCAGCATTCGGGGGTTCGAATCCCTCCACCCCAGCCATGAAAAAAGTCCAAGATCTTCTGATCTAGGACTTTTTTCTTTGTATTGCGTGCCTGAAGCCCGAAGCGCCGATTCTCTGTCTCGGTATGAGCTGGGAGGTTCATACTAGATAGTACAACGCTGAAAAGATCCCTGCGCTGGAGTCTAAGATGCCTTGATGTGCATCATAAAAATAACAAATCGCACTAAGATGAAGCTTGCTGCAATTGATTAAGCAACGCGTCAATCGATTGCTGATTATTTGCAGCCTGCCAGGAGTGACCGTAGGCGCCAGTGTTAACGCTCACTGTGTCGCTGCTATTTACCGCTGAGATAAACTGAGTAATAGAGCTTTGTGGAATAACAGGATCATTGCTAGAGTAATGAATTTCTGTAGGAATCCCTGTATATTTACCGGCTATTGCCATCGTTAATGGATTTGATGTCGCGCCATACTGTGTCTCGGTCCAAGCACCTCCGTATGAAGCAGTTACATATGGATTGATGTCTATACTATCAACTGCTAATTGCATATTCACAAGAGGACACCAGCCGGTCATGCAAAGGGTTTTTGTCGGATTATTGCCCGCATAGGCAAAAGCATTTAGTCCACCTAGGCTAAAGCCAGCTAGTGCAATCTTGTCGCTCCTTGCTCCGATGGAAGGAGATTGCAAATACGTACGAAGTGCATCGATACGATTCATCGCATTTTGATTGGCGTATTGGTTTATACCTAAATCGGACCAGCCGACAGCATAGCCTGCAGCTGTCAACGCGCGTGCGATAGGGAGTACGGCATTTTCATTAAAACCTAGCATCCACGAATCATTTGTCCCGCCACACAGTATAATCGCCGACCTTGAACCGTTAGATTTCCAGAGGCGCGGAAGATATACGATAATGTTGTCACTTTCCGCTCCAACAAGGTTTTTTATGTAGTGAGTTTGCATAGTAGCTATGCCTCAATAGCAAAGAGTGATGGTTTGTTGGTAGACCATGAGGGTGCGACATTGATCGCTTTTCCATCGAAGCTTTGAACACGGATATCGTATGTCTTTGACGCAGTTCCAGCAGGAATTCGGACGATTATCGGAGGAACGGAAGCGACGCCAAATCCAGATGGGCTAGGGAGGACTTGAATTTCCTGATGGAAGAGGTCGACGGTATCTGTCTCATTCAGAATGGAAACGAGTACGTTGCAGTATTCTGTTGTTTCGACCACGATAATCCCAAGGTGCGCCGTAACATATGCTGGTCGATCAGTTGTCGCTGTCGTAATGGTTAGTCCTGGAATATTATGCCAGCTATTGTCGGCAGCTTCGATTCGATACTGGGAATTGATATCAGCGTACGCGAGTTCTCTGCCGGAATGGCCAGCACTGACAATAGATGCGTCGACATACTGTTTATTTGCAACTTGCGCGTTGGTTGCTGGGGTCGGCACGATAGGCGAGCTCGAGTAGGTCTTTACGCCCGCTATAGTCTGGATACCAGTGAGTGTGACGTTACCGTTTACTTTTGCTGCCAGCGCTGTATCGAGCTGAGATTCGGTAATTGTGCCATCTGCCACTGCGTCATTTGTAACGCTATTCGTCTGTAACTGGCCTGCGCTGACAGTATTTTGTTTCAGGGCACCCTGTTCATCATGCGATTGCAAAAGATAGTCATTGAGAATTGTCCCCCAGTTACCGTCATCTCCACCCGCTTGCGGAAGTCTCGCCACGATCGTATGCTCCTTTGCGCCACTCATTAAGTACTTATGGTTACAGTATAGCAAAAAGATACCCGAGATGTTATAAAAAGCACGCCACAAGATATCTATGTTTGGGTCGTAATTCTAAGGAGTATATTGGTAAATATCTACGGCAGAACTGGGCACGGCGAGCAACAGCTATTAGTTTCTATGATTTTGTGTGTTCAAGCAGCGTATCGTATCGTTCATTCTCTATGGACTCAGTCGACAAACCTAGTTTTTGTTTAGCGAATAAATCGATCGACTTTATGGCGTCGGGTACTTCTGATTCGGTCTCGACGAGTAGTTCAACTTCTAGGAAATCACCTAAATGCACAACACGATCCAGGGCGACAGTAAAGCCTTCGCATCGGTACGTTGTACGTGTCTTATCGATCTCCATGACCTCATGCATCGAAAGAGCTTCAATAATCTGGCTAGTAGCCTCGGCATCCGACACAATAGTTTCAACTTCGCGAGTAAAATGCGCCTCTCCGCCTGCCTTGAGTGTCAATGTAATGGAGTTGTCCTCGGTGCGTATACGTATAATAGGAGTTCCTTTTGTGTACTCACGGAAAGACCATACGGAAGAAGGCAAGTATACTTAATCCTTCTGTGTTGTTGTGCCAAGTTCTTGCGCGTCAAGTCTGGCAATGCTTTTCACATAATCTTGAATGTTTGATATTCTGTATTTTCGCTCAACTTCTATCATTTTATCTCCAGTAATATGACTTCTATTATGGCACACCTGGAAACCACGTAGTATACTTGCAGCTGCCGCCTCTTCCTATCTGGTTTCAAATGCCCTATGATACATCTATAAACTCAAACGGAGATACATGTAATGCTAGAACTTGCTAACTTGAACTACTGGGCGGTTGCTGTAGTATGGCTAGTATATTTGGTTATAGGGGCTTTTTGGTATTCGCCAGCGGGATTCGCTAAAAGATGGACGAAGCTTGCAGGTAACGATATCTTGAAGATTCCGACAGATAAGGCAAATAAGATAATCGCATTTGTCGCAGTTTCTGGCTTGGTGCAGGCGTTTACGCTTGGCGTAGTGCTGAATTCGCTTGATGTGACAAGTGTGGTGAACGGTCTGACCGTAGGGCTAGTGCTATGGTTTGGTCTGACGGCTGCTACGACCGTGGGCGTGACGCTCTATTCGCTCAAAAGCTGGAAGTTTCTATGGCTCAATAGCAGCTACTTCTTGGTAGTGATGTCGATTGCCTCGGTGATTTTCACCTTGTGGCAGTAGGCGTATACTAGATATATGACCGAAGGAGGAAATATGTTTGGTAGTGGCGAAGCGTTTAGCGGATATACAGTCAACGATATCGAGGCCGCAAGGGTATTCTATGAATCGACACTGGGTGTCGAGGTATCGCAAGATTGGATGGGGCTGCAGCTGAAATTTCCAGGGCGCAACCCAGTTTTTATCTATGAGAAAGAAAACCACCAGCCAGCAACCTATACGGTGCTAAACTTCCCGGTCGAAGATATCGACACGGCGATAGACGAGCTGAGTGCGCACGGCGTGGTGTTTGAGCGCTACGAAGATTTACCTGCGCCACAAGATGAGAAGGGCGTACTCCGTGGCAAGGCAAATGCGCAAGGTCCGGACATCGCCTGGTTTAAAGACCCAGCGGGAAATATACTATCTGTACTGAGTAACTAGGCGAGTACGCCTGTCTTGCTGTTTGCGATAAACGCACCTATGAGTACTGCGATGAGTCCATAGATTGCGTTGAAGCTCGGCACGTACAGCTGTAGTAGAGCCACCAGTGCTGCTGCGAGGAAGATTGTCGGGAAGATCATGCCACCGCTGTAGCCGATGGCTTTGGACCATGCCATAGCAACAACTTTGATGACGATGACCCATATGATGCCAAGCATACCTAGTGTCGCAGATTGTTCAAAGAGCGGCACTATAGAATGGTTACCAGTGAACTGTACGAGTGGGCCACCCAGGAGGTAGAGTGTGGTGAGGCCTATGGCTGCAATTATGGCGTGTTGCCACCAGCTCTTTTTTTGAGCGAGTATATATACGCGCCCAAAGAGTGTATCGAGTACAGCGAGCAGGCGTATTAGTAGATAACCGGATGCTATGAGCAGTGCTGAGTAGAGGATAGTTACGAGATTGATATGCCAGCTATATGATGGCAGAGTGACGGCCTCTTTTGAGTCAATGACACCAAGCACGAGATAGGTGACGCCTGCGGTAACTGCACCAAAAAGTAACAAGCTGAGAGTTGGCTTACTTTTTGCCTGTTTGGCGACCAGGAATATTGCCAATATGCCGATGATGTATGAGTGAAAAAATGCGGTAAACAATGCTACGATGCCCATGCCTGCTAAGAAGCTTGTTTCTTGTTTGCGTGCGAAGAGCGAATTGCCTATATATGCTCCGAGAAGCATGCTCGCGGGGACTAGTATAGCTTCGGGACCAAGAGATGCTCCCGCGAGAAGAGAAAAGTAACCGACTAGAAGAATCTTTCCGAAGTTTGCCAGCGTAGGTCTGGAAGTACTGCCGAGCCCTTCGGATTTATCCGAACGATCGAATGTATGTCGTAGCCAAAAGAAAATGAGTGTAAAGCCAAAGATCAATGGCAAGATTAGGAGGCGATGAGTGTTTGTGTGAAGTAGATTGTTCCATATGAGATCAAGTGATAGGGATATGGCCTGTTCAAATACTGTGTAAGTAAGTGCTACGCCGACACCTACTAATAGGATTGCAAAAAGAAGCTTTGCATTGGCGGAGAGTGATGCTTTCATACTCATAGTATAGACCTGGTGTCGAAATATGAATAGGATGTAGTGGAGCTGTACATGACCTTACTCATGTAAGATTCTGCTCATAGCGCGTAATTTTGCTACACTATATAGAGATGGTGTCTGCCAGAAAAACTCGGGTGCGCGACATAGACAGCGGTGAATCGCTGGGTTTTGTGGTGCATGACGGCGCAAGCTGGGAAGCTCAGACGATCTTTGGCTACGAAATATCTCGCGTTACTACCAAAAAAGAAGCTGAGGAAGTGCTTCGTTGTGAGGGGCTAGGCTATTCAAGAGGGGTGTGGCAATACTACGATAAATCTGACGATGCATGGTATTCGTGTGTACTGCGAGAAATTCACGAAAACCGCGTGGTAGTGATTCGTACAAATGCACTTGGTTATGAAGAGAGTGCGCTCTATAGGCGTGTCGTGATCGATCATCCTACGGAAGTAAACCTGGTCAAAACATAAACTGCTAGGGTAGTTGATCGCGCAATATGCAAGATGTGCAAGTATAGGTTATAATAAGCGTATACAGTTTAGGAGGAGTTATAGTGAAGATAGTGCAAAAAATCAGCAGTGCAGTAGTAATCGGCGTGTTTATGGCAATAGGTGCAGTAATAGGAGTCGGGGATGGTGCATATGCGCATGACGGTGAAGATCATGGTGTAGTGCAGGCTGCAGAGCAGAAGACAGACAAAAGCACGACATATTCGTATACGGCCAACGCGGGTGATGCCTATGTGCAGTTAGTGCGTAAAGCGGTGCAGACATATGGTATAGAGAACAACAAAAATATTGGTAATGCACGTATAGTTGCGATTGAGACAAAAGCCTCTGAGCAAGCAGGATGGCCTGTGCTCAACGAAGGGCAAGTAGTGTCGTTTAGCAAAAGCTTGATCAAGACATGGGTGGATGAAGCGATGAAGCTTCCGGCTACTGACGTGGCCGCATGGCAAACGTATGTGCAATACGTCGACTTCAATACGAAAAATATCGGCGAATAACTAGTGCGCGCGCAATAGAGCTTGTGGTATGCTAGCTGAAGAATATTCAGCTGATTTGTAGGGGGCTATGGAACAATTACTTAGTATTGATTGGGGCGAGATACACGACATCATAACCAAAAATATGTTCGTGCAAGTATTGTTGACGATCATTTTTACGTTGATACTACAGATTATTGTGCAACATACTGTAGGGCTTTTTGTGCGCAGGGTTGTGCGTGGCCATCGCTATGCAAATAAGGTAGAGGAGCACAAGCAAGAGCAGACATTACGGGGTATATTGCGCACATCCGTAGGAGTCATCATCTGGGTCTTGGCGATACTTGTGATACTTACTCAGCTTGGGTTCCAGCTGAGCACACTTCTCACTAGCGCTGGTTTGATCGGTGTTGTAGTAGGGTTTGGCGCACAGAGTGTAATTAAAGACTTCGTGGCTGGTCTTTTTGTGCTCGGAGAGAATCAATACCGTGTGGGTGACGTAGTGGAGATGCAGGTGGCGGGTATCAACTTTAGTGGAACAGTGGAGGATCTGACAGTGCGTATCACGAGACTGCGTGATCTAGACGGTAATTTGCATGTGATAGGCAATGGTGCTGCGCAAGCCGTGACAAATTTGAGCTATAAGTATGCCAATGTAAATATAGACATAGACATAGCATATACAAGTGATATCGACGAAGTCGAAGCTGTGGTAAATGAAGTTGGGCAGAAGATGGCAAAATCTGATACATGGTCACGTAGTATCTTTGAGCCTATTCAGTTTCTGCGGGTAGATGGGTTTGAAGATAGTGGTATTCGCATTAAATCGCTCGGTCGAGTAGAGCCAGCCGAGCAATGGGCTGTAGCGGGCGAATTTCGCCGCCGCCTGAAGAAAGAATTTGATAAACACAGCATCATATTTGCAGGAGCTGGAAGCGAAGAGTAGTATACTAGAGATATATGGATTCATTCATACAATTACTGGCTGATGGATTGGTGTTTCCGCTCGTACTGGGCGCGGTAGTTGTACTCGTCTGGCTAGTCCCGAACCACGATAAGTTCTCTGTCTACTCGCGAATGCTTCTTGCGGGAATGACAAGTTATCTCGTAGCGAAGCTAATGGCTCTCGCATATCAACCAAGTGAGCAACGACCTTTTGAACTATTGGGAGTCGACCCAGGTGCCTCGTACCTCAATAACCCTGGGTTTCCGTCGGACCACTCACTTTTTGTGTGGGTGATTGTGTTTGCGGTGTGGTACGGTACGCGCAATAAGTGGCTCGCGTTGGTGTTTGCTGTAATAGCGTTACTTGTAGGCGTAGGAAGAGTGCTTGCGCTCGTGCATGCGCCGCTCGACGTGATTGGTGGTTTTGCTGCGGCGACTGTAGGTGCAGCCTGGTATTTCGATGTGCGCCGCAGTTCGACGAGACTTGCAAAAAAATAAGCTATAGTATATTATATAGAAAAGTTTAGCGAGTAATGAGTAATACGGAGAGCCACAACAATGGTTGACTATGTGACAGAATCAAAACCAGCAATCATCGATCAGGATGTACGCCTGAGTGCTAAAGTTGCGCTTACAGGCGCTGTAATCGGAATTGCGGTATGGGGTCTTGCGATTCTACTAGAGCGTTTTGTACTTAAATCGATTTTCTGTGGCGACCCGTCTGCGGCGGCATGTACGGATATTGCTACTTACGCCGGTAATATTGCTGCTGTGATCATGGCGATTATCGGTGTAGTTGTATTGGTTCGCCTAAGTGTGTTTCGCCCACTTCTTATTGTGCTCGGTGCGGCCATAAGCTTATGGGGCCTTGCTGCCTGGTTATCTGGTCTCAGCATGCTGGAGCAGCTATGCTGGAGTGTCTTACTGTATGCGTTGCTTTATAGCCTCTATGCATGGATCGCACGTATTCGCAATGCGATCGTGGTACTTGTGGTGTTTGCTGTAGCGGCTGTCGCGACACGTCTCATTCCGATATTTGTCTAGTGTTATACTAGTATCATGGATATGCTTATTTTTGGTATGCTTGCGGTGGCTATTGCTGCCGGTTTTGCGTTAACGATTTATATATTGGTGCAAATGATTCATAAGCTCGAGAAGCGCGATACAACATCGATGCTTAAAACAGATATTATAGAACTCAATCGTTCGCTTGCAACGATGCAACAGCATATGGGGGACAAACTTGACAACGGCACTCTTCGTATGCAGCAGTCGATGCAGCGACAACTATCTGAAAGCGCGAAACTGATCGGTGACGTGAGTACGCGCCTCGCAAAATTAGATGAAACTAATCGTCGTGTTGTGGATGTGGCGGACGAATTAAAGACGCTACAAAATGTGTTGTCAAATCCGAAACAACGTGGCGTGTTCGGTGAATACTATTTGCAAAGCGTTCTTGAAAATGTACTTTCGCCTAAGCAGTTCCAAATGCAGTATAAATTTAACGACGGTGAAATCGTCGATGCAATAGTGCGGCTTGAGGGCAACATGATACTTGCAGTAGACAGCAAATTTAGTCTCGAAAACTACAATCGGATGGTTTCTAGTAAGAGCAAATCGGAGCGCGAAGCACTACTTTCTCGTGTGCGTAGTGATCTCAAAGGACGTATCGACGAAACAAGTAAATATATCCGCCCAGACGAAAATACGATGGACTTTGCATTCATGTTTATACCGAGTGAATCGCTATACTACGACCTGCTAATTGGCGATGTTGGCACTGGTGCGAGCGCACGTGATTTGGTAGAATATGCGTTTCGAGATAAGAAAGTGATAATCGTGAGCCCCACGAGCTTCATGGCGTATTTGCAGACGGTATTGCAAGGCCTGCGCAGCTTACAGATAGAGCAGCAAGCCAAGGAAATCCAGGTGCGCGTAGGGCAGCTTGGACGCCATATATCTGTCTATGAGCAGCTGATGCAGAAGCTAGGCGGCAGTCTAGGTACTACGGTGAACCACTACAATAATGCACACAAAGAGCTCAAAAAGATCGACAAAGATATAGTAAGGATTGCCGATACTACACCGGCCGTAGAGCCGTTACTCGTGGATCGACCTCAGCGCGACGAGTAGCTTATTTCTCTAGAAGTAATTTGATCTCGGGAGTATGTTCTTCTATGAGCTCGATAAAATTAGGTGAACCTATGACGAATTCTAGCGTGTCATATTTGTAGGGTCCGTCTTCAAAAGAGATGACCTGTGCGCCCGCCTCGCGTGCAAGTAGTACGCCTGGCACATCGTCATGAACCTGTGATTTGCAGCGAAGCTTCGTGACGCCTTGTATGTTGCCCTGCGCAAGTCTGGTAAATTCGTAGCCGGAAGCACCAAGGGGGGCGTAGAGGCCTACATGGTGGGGCTCCAGTAAATGGTAAATATTTTTATATGCATATGATCCTGAAAATACGATAGAGTTGTTGAGTTCGGTGTTTTTTATAGATATCTTTTCGTCGTTTCTGTAGGCGCCTTTGCCTTTGATGGCCGTAAAAAGTTCGTCTGTCGGGAATTGGTATATGACACTTGCGACTGTTTCTCCGTCTACAACAAGACCCGCCATGTTTGTGCAATAGGGCAAGCCATGAATAAAACTAGAAGTTCCATCTATAGGGTCGACAATCCAGAGCGCACCAGATTGTGAGGGTATGTCTTCTGTCTCTTCGCCGTGAAATCCTATATGGGGATACAGCTCTGCGAGATGCTGCTTTATGGCCGTCTCGACTTTTACGTCGAGGTATGTGACGGGAGAATTGTCGTTCTTGGATTCGTGCGTGATATTGCCATAAGATTTCATTAATTCTGGGCGGAAGTCACGAAATATATCGATTATAATTTGCATTGAACCGAGCATCTCTTGTCGTGATAATGGCATGGCTGAATCTCCTATATTACTACGTCTCTAAACTTGCGTAGCCTACTATAATATCACGAATTAGCATACAAAAATACACCCCCTTGGGGGTGTATTTGAAGTTCGAAAGTAGCGTCTAACTTACAGTACGTCGTCGATGAGCTTATCATCGCCGCCGTCGCTTTCACCGCGGAGTACGTCATACAGGAAGAACCCGATGGTACCACCGATAAGTGGTGAAACAATGTAGATTAGCACTGGCCATAGCCAGTCGCTAGAGTTGAACTGTACAGCCTGCAAAGTGAATGCAATGGCTGGGTTAAGGACGGATGAGCCACCAATGTAGCTTGCTGCAACACCTGAGATCACAAGCGCCGTGAAGAGCCCGAGACCAACAGTGAATGCTTGTGCAGCACGGTTGCGGCGTTCGCGGATAGCACTTGATACGGCGAGTCCGAAGATTGTCGCACCCAGTAATTCGGCGAAGAAGACGTAGAATTCTTTTCCGTCTGGAACTGGGTTAGCTGAGAACAATGCCACTGACTGTTGTCCAAGCATCTGTGCTTGCTGGCTTACTTCTGGAGCAGCATTTGCATAGGTAGATGCTACTACGAACGCAAGCAATGCACCGAGTACTTGTGAGATAACATAGCCAAGTGCGCGAAGACCTGTGATCTTGCGAGTCGCCCATGCACCTACAGTCACGAGTGGGTTTACGTGTGAGCCTGAAAGCGTACCTACTGTGAGTACGATAGCGATCAATGCGAAACCGACGTATAGTGGCTGGCCTTGGCTGTGTACTGCGACAGAAGCCAAGATGAACGTACCGATAAACTCAGCGATAAATGCGCCTAGAATTACAGAACGTCCTTGGAGCAATCCTTTGCTCTGGAGCTTGCGTGACGGTACTTTGGGTGTAGCATCGGCAGCAACCGCTTTGACAGTCGTTACTTTAGTTTTGGTTTGCTTCGCTGCAGTCGTTGAGGACTTTTTAGCAGAAGCGGTTTTTTTAGTTGCCATGTATTTCCCTCCTTATAGTGAAATATGGCTATAGTATACACCATCTGAACAGTAGGAGCAAAACGCTTGACATGCTAAAATTGAAAGATGGGATTATATGTACGTCAAGATGAACAGCGTTCAAAACTACAAGAAAAAATTGCGGCTGATTTGCGTGCAAAAGCAGCGGAGCGTTCGAAGACGGATATAGAAGGGCCTAAATATGACGGGGAAAAAGACGCGAGCATCGTCGAAGATACCCATCATTCATCGCCCTTACTTGCGGTATGGCTTGTGCTTGGTCTCGCGACAGTGGCAGCGGTAGTCTACCTTATTGTGCGCTCAACGTAGTGCTCCACGGGGGCTTTTCCTGTATACTGTAGACAAGATGGAAGAGATAGCACAACTAGAGTCAACTTTGCTCGCGCGCATCGACGAGCTTGAGACGCCGCGCGATATATTGAAGGCACCTGAAATCAAACAATTATATGCCAAAATACCAACGCTCGATCCAGCTCAGCGTGGTGTTTTTGGTCAGAAAATCAACGGTCTTAAACAAGCGCTCGAGCGTGTAGTAGCAGAAAAAGAATCGCAAATTGAAGAATCTGCCAGTGTGCCACTCGATGTAACAGCTCCACTTCATATCAACAGCAAACTTCCAAAATTATTGTCCGCCGAACAGGGTACTGTGCATCCGCTTCGTCAGGAGATTGCGAAACTTATTGAGATATTCGGGCGGATGGGGTTTGTCGCAGAAGAGTCACGAGAACTCGATGATCAATACCACATGTTTGAATCGTTGAACTTCCCAGCGGGTCATCCAGCTCGTGATGAATACGACACATTCATGACTGTTCAAAAAGATACAAACGAAGAAGCGTTCGTCGCACCTGCGCATACGAGCACTATGCAAAATCGCATTTTGAAAAAGTACAAAGAAAACCTAGACAAAGATGAGCCAATTGCGGCTGTCGTGCCGGATCGTACGTTCCGCAACGAAGACCTAGACGCGCGCCATGAGCATACTTTTTATCAAATCGAAGGGGTCTATGTTGCCAAGAACGTGCATGCGGGTATGCTGATCGCAACACTGCAAAAGTTCCTCGAAGAGTATTACGGCAAGAAACTTGAAGTGCGCGTGAACCCCTTTTATTTTCCGTTTACTGAGCCAAGCTTTGAGTTCGCATTGAGCTGCCCATTTTGCGAAGGTACGAACCCGAGCTGCAAAGTATGTGGTGGCGAAGGCTGGATTGAACTGTTGGGCTGTGGCATGATTCATCCTCGCGTGCTGCAGATGGCCGGTATAGACCCGAGCGTTTACACTGGCTTTGCATTCGGTTGCGGCATCGACCGGCTTGTGATGATGAAATACGCCATTGAAGACGTACGACATTTCGAGAGCGCAAAACTAGACTTTTTGAAACAATTTTAGGAGATAAATCATGGCACCTACGGATATCGCACAAGCAGTACTCAAAGAAAATACTTACATGACACTTGCAACTGCAAGTGTGGATGGCACGCCACGGGGCACTCCTGTGCATTTTGCGTATGACAGCGAATACGTGTATTGGCTTTCTAGCCCTGAAGCAACGCATTCCATAAACCTTTCCAAAAACGACAAGCTGTTCGTGACGATTTTTGATGCCAGTCAAAGCGTAAGTGAGCTTGCGCAGCGACGTTGTGTATACATACAGACGCACGGAGAATTGCTCTCGGGTGACGATGAGTTGGCGGCACGTGAAGTATATGCTGATAAATTCGGGGATGAAGATGGCCGTAAGGCGTCTGAATGGAATTATTATAGGGCAAAGATTGGTCTGTTGAATGCTGAAAAGTCCGATGAGCAGAGAGTGTATTACGGAGCTTAGTTATTATGAAAGTTAGCCTAAATCAAATCAAACAATTTATCGATTTCGATTTGCCTTCAACCGATGAGCTGGTGCAGCGAATTAATGGTCAGCTCGGCGGAGTCGAAGATGTTATCTATCTTGGTGATAAGTATAAAGATGCACGTATAGTGCATGTCGTCGAATGTGAAAAGCATCCAAATGCAGATCGACTAAATGTGTGTAAGATTGACGCCGGGACTGGTGAGCTTATACAAGTCGTATGCGGCGCACCAAATGTACAAGCAGATATGTGGGCAGTGTGGCTTCCTCCTGGATCTGTCGTACCCGCAACGTACGGTGATGCAGAGCCATTTACGCTTGGTGCACGCGAACTTCGCGGAGTGATGAGTAACGGCATGCTTGCGGCTGGTGATGAATTGGCGCTCAATGACGACCATGATGGAATCATCGTAGTGACAGAAGCCGATTTGCCTGAAGGTGCGATACTGCAGCCAGGAGCAAGTTTTGCCGAGATATTTGGCTTAGACGACACGATCATCGATATCGAAAATAAAATGTTTACACATCGTCCTGATTGCTTCGGGCAATTAGGTGTCGCGCGTGAGATATCTGCGATCCTACAGGGTGTCACCGCCAAAGAAGAAGGCGCGACTGATACTAGGTTTGAAAATCCGGACTGGTACTGGAACCAACCAGAGTTTGCAGAAGGAACTGGCTCGCTCGAGCTAGAAGTTCAAAATAATGTGATCGAGAAAGTTCCTCGATTTATGGCCGTTGCGATGAGCGATGTGACTGTTCGACAGAGTCCGTTGTGGCTACAGTGCGCTCTCATGGCAATGGGCGCGAAGCCTATCAATAACGTGGTTGATCTGACAAATTATAGTATGTTGATCACTGGCCAGCCGACGCATGCGTACGACTATGACAAATTGCGAGGGCATACGCTCATCGCTCGTATGGCTACTCAAGGTGAACGGGCAGCACTACTCAACGGTAAAACGTATGAGTTGAGCGAAGACGATATTGTGATAGCTGACAGCGAAGGTGTCGTGGGGATCGGTGGAATTATGGGTGGCTCAAATAGTGAAGTATCTGCGGAGACAAAAAGCATCGTGCTTGAGGCTGCTACGTTTGATATGTACACCGTACGCAAAACCAGTATGCGTCACGGTTTATTTACTGATGCACTCACACGCTTCAATAAAGGCCAGTCAAAACTACAAAACGATCGAGTGCTGGCGCGGCTTATGAGCTTGCTTGAGAACATAGTCGGCGCAACGCAAGCAAGCAAGATGCACGATATATCAGATATGAACGATGAGCGTGATAATACGACACTCAGTGGTGAAGTCGCAGTAGCGGCTACATTCATAAATGATCGCCTGGGCGTTGATTTAAGCACCGACCAAATGGGAAACTTGCTGCGTAGGGTGAATTTCGCCTCTTATCCAGCAGAAGGCGACTCAAGTATAACTATGTATGTGGCACCTTTTTGGCGTACTGACATAGAACTGGCTGAGGATGTAGTAGAAGAGGTCGGTCGACTATATGGTTTCGACAAGTTGCCGCGCGAGCTACCATATCGGCGAGTAACGCCCGCTGTGCAAGATGGGGCAATCACTGCGAAGGAGCGTATCCGCACGGTACTCGCGCGCGCAGGGGCAAATGAAGTATTGACCTATAGTTTCGTGCATGCAAATGTACTTGAAAAAGTTGGCCAAGATTCTACGCAAGCGTATCAGCTTTCAAATGCACTGAGCCCTGATCTGCAATATTATCGCTTGAGTTTGCTACCAAGCTTGCTCGACAAAGTACATATGAATGACAAAGCGGGGTACGATGAATTCATGCTGTTCGAAATTGGCAAAGCACATCATGTGGATGCGCGAGACGATGATGGGCTACCTCAGGAATTCGGACGTGTAGCTGGTGTATACGCGGCGCGTGCTGATCTGAATGGCACCGGGCCTGCGTATTATCAGTCTCGTCACACTCTCGACTATCTCGTACGGCAATTACTGCCGGGTGCAACCGTGTCGTATATACGGCTGGATGAGTATACTGTACCTACGTATAAACCATTTGAGCAGTTGCTTGCGCCGTTTGATCCCGTCCGGACTGCAATCGTAGAAGTAGACGGCAAGCTGGCAGGTGTCGTAGGTGAACTACGTGCTAAGGTTGGGCGTAATTTCAAGCTGCCCGAACGCGTGAGTGCGTTTGAGCTGTTTGTGAGTCCTTTTGTGCAGCATAGGACTACCATGTATAAACCACTCTCTAAGTATCAAGGCCTACAGCGAGACATCTGCTTCCAGGTAGATGTTGCTACGCGATACGAAGATATATATCGAGCGGCAGCGTTTGTGTCAGACGATATTAGGGTCACAAGTAAGCCGCTAGACATCTACCAGTCGGACGGTGGGGCGACAAAAAACGTGACACTTCGTTTTGAGATTAGTCCGAACGAAAAGACTTTGAATGCTACTGAAGTCTCGCAGGTGATTGATACTATCATCGAAAATGTAGTTCATGCTACGGGTGCCCAGGTAGTATAGGATGCGTGATCTCGTACGACTGTTTGGCTATACGCATGGCCTAGGCCGCGCACTTATTGTAATTGTACTACTCTCGATTGTGACAGCAGTGCTCAACCTTGCACCGCCATTTGTTATCAAAACAGTAACCGATGCGATCGTGGCTGGTTTGAGCTCTGGTGACGGTGTCAATTATACGATTGTTTTTTGGCTTGTGATTTTGCTATTAGTGGTGTCTCTTGTCGGCACTGCTGTCGATAATATCGGTGGAATTATGGGCGACATGGTGGCGGCTCGTATGCGTAAACAGCTCTCTGCGCGTTACTACGAACACCTTTTGTCGCTGCCACAACGCTACTTTGATTCAGAGATTACCGGTAAGATTATTAATCGTCTCAATAGGGCAATTGCTGATGTGACACAGTTCATGCAGTTTTTTGCTAACAATCTGCTGAGTATGTTGCTTGTAGTGTTAATTTCACTCGGCATCATGCTGTGGTATAGTTGGCCGATCGCAGTCTTTATGTTGCTATTGATACCGATTTTCTTGTACGTGACAGCAAAGACAAGTGTCAAATGGCAAGCGTACGAAAAGAAGAAAAATCATCATTATGATATTGCGAGCGGTCGTTTCGCCGAAGTGGTGTCGCAGGTCCGTTTAGTCAAAAGCTTCAATACTGAGCAGCGTGAACAGCAGGAATTCTCACGTCGCTTTACGAAAATGGTAGGTATTACTAAGAAGCAGTCGACTTACTGGCATGGCATGAATGCAATCCGCGGGATAGCGCTAAGTATCATATATGCGCTTGTATTCGGTACGCTGTTTTATCAGACGGCTTCGGGGATGCTTACTATCGGTGAGATGGTACTATTGATAGCGCTCGTGCAGCAAATTAGCGGTCCATTGCAGTCTATGAGTTACTTCATTGATTCGTATCAGCGAGCTGCAGCAAATAGCCGTGATTATGCAGAAGCAATGAATGAGAAGTCGGAAGTGTTAAGTGAAAAAGGCAAAAAGGCGCTAGATGCAACGCATGCTAAGATTGAGTTTTCTGGTGTTAGTTTTGCCTACGACAAAAAGAAAAAGGTGCTCAACGACGTGTCGTTTGTTATCAAGCCTGGTCAAAAACTTGCGCTTGTTGGTGAAAGTGGCGGCGGAAAGACTACGATTTCGAACCTGCTCATGCGGCTCTATCGGCCTACTCGTGGCACAGTGATGATTAATGGGCACGATATACAGGATGTGACTCAAGCGAGTGTACGTGAAGCTATTGCAACAGTCTTCCAGGATGCATCACTCTTTAGCGGCACTGTTCGCGAAAATATTGCGTACAGCAGGCCAAGCGCTTCTGACAAAGAAATTAAAGCTGCGGCTAAGTCTGCCAACGCACTCGATTTTGTGCGTGAATTGCCAGACGGGCTAGACACGGAAATAGGTGAACGTGGCATTAAATTAAGTGGCGGTCAGAAGCAGCGTATTGCAATCGCACGCGCATTATTGAAAGACGCACCGATTTTGATCTTGGACGAAGCAACTAGTAGTCTAGATAGCCGAAGCGAGGCCGTGGTGCAGGAGGCGCTTGAGCGGCTCATGAAAAACAGAACTGTACTTATTATTGCGCATAGACTAAGTACTATTGCGCATGTTGATACTATTGTGACGCTTAAGCATGGTCATGTGGATGAAGTAGGGGCTCCCGCTACGCTTGCGAATACCGACGGTATCTACGCGCAGCTGCTGGAACTACAGCTTGCAACTACGGAAAAGGCACGAGAAAAACTCGCTGAGTTTGATATAGGCGCGTAATACATCGTGCTATACTGGTAGCAGTAAACAATTCAGAGAGGGAGACTATGGCAACGTCGAAAGCGCAGCGTATTGGTATTATTGTGATTGCAGTTGTAATGGCAGTCGGTACTATCGGTTCGTTCTTTATAATGATTTTGGCAAACAGCAACCAAGTTGCTGATCAACAAAAACAGCAAGAAGAATACAATAAACAACTCGAAGACTATCAGAAGCAGATGGCCGAGGCAGAAAAAGTACAGAAGGAGGAGGCTACTAAGCTTTCTGCTCAATATTATGATGAGTTCAAGCAATACGAAGGGCTGCCTGAGGCATTTGACGCAAGTAAGGTCAAGAGTCTTGTGAAAGATGATCTCAAGCAGGGTGATGGCAAAGAAATTTCTGCTGACACTCCATATCGCGCATACTATATAGGCTGGAATTCTGAAGGTAAGGTGTTCGACGGCTCGATAGAGGGTGCGTCTCTTAAGGCGCCGATTGAAGGTGGTGCTGGACTTATCGAAGGCTGGACACAGGGTGTACAGGGCATGAAGATTGGTGGAGCACGCGTAATCACTATTCCGGGTGACCTTGCCAAAGGCCTTACGCCAAGTGCGGATATCAAAGAAGGTGCACCTCTTAAGTTTGTAATTATGGCGCTTCCGCCAGCTGCAGAAACGCAGTCCTAGGAGAAATATGAGTGAAGTTAAAGATGTAGTAATGGTCGGGGCTGGTCCAAGTGCGCTTGCTGCTGCTGTGTATACGACACGTGAAGATATCGACACGACGCTCTACGAAAAAGCAACGATCGGTGGACTGGCCGCAATCACAGACCTGGTTGACAACTATCCTGGGTTTGCTGAAGGTATAGGTGGCATGCAGCTCGCAAGTCAGCTTCAGGCGCAAGCAGAGCGTTTTGGTGCGCATATTGATTTTGGAGATATATCTGGAATCAAAAGAGACGGTGATGAGATAGAGCTTATTGTCGATGGCGAACCTGTACGAGCGCGTGCTGTATTGATCGCTACTGGCAGTGACTACAAGAAGCTAGGTATTCCCGGTGAAGTCGAATTCTATGGCCGAGGCGTGCATTATTGTGCAACATGCGACGGAGCTTTTTATCGCGAAAAGCGATTGGTTGTCGTGGGTGGCGGTAACTCTGCAGTACAAGAGGCTATCTTCTTGACTCGCTTTACGACCCATATTGATCTATTGGTTCGCAGTACGCTTAAGGCAAGTGAAGTACTGCAACACGAGTTGCAAAAGTTTGTCGATGAAGGCAAAATTACTGTACATTATGGTGTCACTCCTAGCGAGATAGTGACAGAAGATAAGAAAGTTGTGCGCGTCACCGCTACAAAAGACGGTAGTGAAGTCAGCTATGATACTGATGGAGTATTTGTGTTTATCGGTCTTATGCCGAATACACAGTTCCTTGCTGGTAGCGGAGTAGAACTGGACAAAGTTGGCTTGATAAAGACTGATTTAAAACTTGCTACGACAGTGCCTGGAATATTCGCATCTGGTGATGTGCGCAGTGGTGCTACTATGCAGATAGCAAGTGCTGTGGGAGAAGGTGCAACGGCTGCACTATCAATCCGAGAGTATCTTGAAGATCTAGACCGGGCTTAGTTTAAGCCTTAAGGGCATCAATAATTCGACGCGGATAGTCAGTGACTACCGCGTCGAGTTGTTTTTCACGAAGTTGCTGTGCACCACCTGGGCGATTGACGGTATATGCATACGTAAAGATACCGAGTCGCTTAGCGATTGCAAGTGCAAGTAGACTTGCGTAGAGGCGATGAAAACCCAAGCCAGCAAATCTCAGACTTCTTTGGTACATGAGAAATGTAAACGGGTTTCGGTTGTGGAGCAGTGCAAGTCTTGCATGGGGCGCCCGTTGGCGTGCATCACGAAGTTCGCGAACCTTGAACGAAGAGACGAGGCAGTTTTGCCAGTCATCTTCATGAGTGATATAGCGCGAAACGAGCAGGCCAATAACCGCTTCACCGCTACCACGAGACTTGAGTTCAATGTTGAGATATGTTTTACCCCAGAATTCATCAAGCACTTGAGTGAGTGTGGGAATTGGCTTATCGCTACTGAGGTCGTTGAGCTCGCGAAGGGTTAGTGTACGGACACTGCGGTTTATGCCACGCGTAAGCAGAAGTGTGTCGTCGTGTATGACAACTGGTACACCGTCACTTGTCAGGCGAATATCAAACTCTAATCCATCTGCTCCTTGGGTAAGGGCGTACTTCATTGCGTCAAGCGTATTGGTGAGGCCGTTGCCTTTTGCTCCGCGGTGTCCGATAACAAGCATACTTATAGTATACTAAAGATAGCACTATTTATGATAAATGTACGAATGAGGAGACAGCAAATGGCAGATTTTAATCAAGTACTTACCCCCGGAGCAGTTGATGACGGTATTGTAAATGTCGTCATAGAAATTCCTCAGGGCAGCAGCCATAAAATTGAATGGAATCGTGAACTTGCAGTGATGCAACTCGACCGGGTAGAGCCAGCAATTTTTGCTAAACCTACCAACTATGGCTTCATTCCACAGACACTCGATGAAGACGGTGACGAGCTTGATGCGTTGATCATCACTAGCGAACCGCTCCCGACAGGCATCTTTCTTGAAGCACGCGTAATCGGTGTAATGAAATTTGCTGATGACAATGAGGTAGATGACAAGATAGTTGTGGTGCCCGCCGATGATCGCAATACAGGTAACGCGATCAATACACTTGCCGACCTATCTCCGCAGCTGATCAAGCAAATCGAATTCCACTTCAATCACTACAAAGACCTCAAAAAACCAGGCACAACGGTCGTTGAAAAGTGGGGTGATATCGAAGAGGCCAAATCTGTTATCAAAGAGGCAATCGAGCGCTGGAATAATCGCTAGTCTATGCAAGATCGTCGCTCGGTCAAACTATTGATTCGTAACGGCGAAGGTGAGTTTTTGGTGCTCAGGCGTAGTAGTGAGTATCCGGAACTTACGGGCACTTTCGATCTACCTGGTGGGATGACCGAGCCTGGCGAGAGAGACTTGGCTGCGTTGGACAGAAAGCTGGCCCAAGAAATAGGGTTAGTACTCAACACCGAAGATGCAGTGCACATTGGTTATGATGCCGAGTATGAGCCGGGCGAGGGCATGATGACTCGTGTCCTCTACATGCTCAAGCTTGAGACTTCGCGTCCTTTGTTACACCTGAGCCCTGCACATGCGGGGTTTGACTGGGTGGATAAAGAAACCCTGCGAGGGTTTGAGCCTCCATTTCAAGTACTAGTACGTACCGCGCTTGATTTTTATCTCTAGCGATCGCTCTTGCGATTTGTGCCGACACGACGTGACGCTTTGTCGCGAATTATCGCCGCCGCATGCGAAATTCCTTCGATGAGCCCAAGTTGTTTAAGTTGCATGCGGAGTTTACTTTTTGCATGAGATGTCATAACCATTTCTAGCCAAGCTTTTTTTGCTTGAGGTAGTTTGCGAGTGACAACTTCTACTACATCGCCATTTGAAAGCGGCTTATCGAACGCATGTATGTTGCCGTTTACCTTAAAGCTGTAAGTGTGCTTACCGATATCACTGTGCACTAAATAGGCAAAATCAAGCGGAAAAGCACCTTCGGGCAAATTATAAATATCACCTTTTGGCGAGTAGACAAAGATGCGATTTCCAAAAAGGTCGATAGCAAGCTGGTCTTGGCTGATATCTTCGCCATCTCGCAGCCTCGCGGCGACTTCCTGCATTTGATTAATCCACTGGAGCTCTGCCGGCAGACCACCATTTCCACGCTTGCTCTTGGTGTAGCTCTTGGTGGTTTTCTGCTCGTGATAATGGAAACTTGCAGCTAGTCCGCGTTCGGCGTAGTCATGCATATTGTGAGTGCGTATCTGTAATTCAACAATTTGCTTTGTCGGGGTGATGACTGTGGTATGTAGGCTTTGATAGCCGTTTGGCTTAGGCACGGCAATGTAATCTTTGATGCGCGCAATCATGGGCTGATACATACCATGCAAAATACCCAGTACTCGATAGCAATCCTCTTTGCTATCAACAATGATACGTAACGCCATAAGGTCATAAATATCATCGATGTTACCATCAACTTTTTTAAGTTTTTTATATAAACTATAAATACTTTTCACGCGACCATTTATCTCGAATTCAAATCCGTGTTTGTCGAGCTCGTGTTCAATTTCGGTGCGAACAATACCGAGTTTACGTGTGCTTCGACCGAGGCGTTTGCGCATATCGGCCTGGAGGTGTTTAAACTCCTTGGGGTCAAGGTAGCTAAACGCAAGTTCTTCCATCTGCATGCGTACGCGACCCATACCGAGACGATCTGCCATGGGCGCAAAAACTTCCAGGGTTTCGCGTGCGATTTTTTGCTGCTTATCGGGTGGCATGTGCTGGAGAGTCGACATATTATGTAGTCGGTCTGCAAGCTTAATAATGATGACTCGCACATCTTGACCGACGGCAATAAGTAGTTTAGAAAGGTTATCTTTTGTCTGAGGTAGGTAGCTAGAGAGGTCCCGCATGCCAGCCCGAGCCTGAGAGACTTTTGTTACGCCATCAACGAGAAACGCGACATCACGACCAAATAGGTTTTCGATCTCATCGAGTGTAGCGTCGGTATCTTCAACTGTATCGTGGAGCACGCCTGCAAGTACGGTATCTATGTCCATGCCCCAATCGATAAGATTGTGCGCAACAGAAAGCGGGTGTGTGATGTAGGCTTCACCACTCTTGCGTTTTTGGCCTTTATGATAGCTAGTGGCATAATCGATTGCGTGTTCAAGCTCGAGGACTTGATCTTCGTCGTAGAAATGTTCGGCAAATTCCAGGACTTCACGCTTTTTCATAGTAGTTCCAGTATAACACTCTTGACTTACTATACTGTTGCATACAGGCCCGCGCGTGACTATAATGAAAGACAAAGTACTAATGCTTACACAAAGAGGGGGCAACGCAGGCTTATGAGTCAAACAAAAATCGCCATTAATGGATTCGGGCGAATCGGTCGCAATGCATTTAAGATTGCATTTGAACGTAGTGATTTAGAAATCGTGGCTATCAACGACTTAACCGACACTAAGACACTCGCATATTTGCTGAAAAATGACAGTAACTATGGTACGTATCATCATGAAGTATCAAGCGACGACACTGGTATTATCGTAGACGGCAAGCACATTAAGGTTTTGGCTGAACGAGACCCAGTGACACTGCCGTGGGGAGATCTGGGTGTTGAGCTAGTGATTGAGTCAACAGGCTTCTTCACAGACAAAGAAGGTGCGAGTAAGCACATAGAAGCTGGCGCAAAGCGAGTTGTAATTAGCGGACCAACGAAAAGCGAGGGTGTTGACACGATTGTGCTTGGCGCGAACGATGATAAAATTCCTCATTCTACTGAAGTCATCAGTAACGCTAGCTGTACAACTAACAGCCTGGCGGCTGTCATGGCAATACTTGATGCCGAGTTCGGCGTAGAGAAATCACTCCTAACCACAGTGCATAGCTATACCGCTAGCCAAGCAATCCAGGATGCACCAAAAAAGGATCTGCGCGAAGGTCGTAATGGCGCAGAGAATATTGTGCCGACTACTACCGGTGCTGCTATCGCTGTCACCAAGACCCTGCCTCAGCTTGAAGGTAAATTTGACGGACTTTCGATCCGTGTTCCGACACCAGTTGTCTCTATTAGTGATGTTACCGCATTATTGAGTCGAGATGTGACTGTCGAGGAAATTAATGATGCGTTCCGTAAGGCTGCGAAAGAGCCTTATTATCAGGGTATTCTTGCAGTAAGCGACGAGCCGCTTGTGTCGCGTGACTATATCGGTAATAGTCATTCAGGTACGGTCGACCTACTACTTACGAAGGTTGTCGCAGGTAACCTCATCAAGATTGCTGTATGGTATGACAATGAGTGGGGTTACTCGAACCGTTTGGTTGAGCTGGTTGCTGATATTGCCAAGAGCATTCAAAAGTAGCAGTTTTACTTTATAAAAACATCCGCTAGTGATAGCGGATGTTTTGTTTGCTAGGTGATTCCCATCCGCGCATGTTGTTTGACGCGAATGGGAGTGAGCTGTATAAGCTCGTGACCAAATGGCTAGTGCTGATGAGGGCCTCCTCTGTAGTATTTGCATGCTTCTGAGCAGTTGCTCGGGTTGAAGGCTTTTATCGAAAAACGTGGATTCGGCCGCTTGATGAACCTCTTGAGTATCTTCATCTCGCCCTTTCGTTGTAGGTCAGGTTACTTATATCACAATATTACTATTTATCCAAATCTACCACATCGCTAGTAGCGGGTGTAGTGCTCGGTACGATATGCATAAAGACCGAACAGGATGCGGCGAGAAGTCCAAGTATCACAGCGAGTACTACATTTTGAGTGATCACTGTGACGATGATACATGACAGCCAGGCGCTTCCTTGTGATATCAGTTTAACTTTGGGGTGTAGGGTTCCCTCGTGCTGAAACCGATGCGCTTCCTTGACTGCATGCTTCAGTAGTGGCATGCGCACAAGCCACGCATGAAGTCTTTTGCTAGAATTTGAAAACGCCCATAGCGCAATAAGTATGAATACTGTCGTAGGCAGGCCGGGAACCCAAATACCGATGACGCCTAGTCCCGTACAAAAAAGGCCGAGCGTCCCATACAGTATTTTTTTACCAGCCGCCTGCATGTGCGCTCACTTTTTTGGCGAGATAATCAAGAAATTTTGGGTCTTCGTTGAGACATTTGAGTGTCATGAGGTTCTTCTCTGTGCCACCACCCTCTGCATAGAGCTCTGCTCCCTCGATGCCCAGTTCATGAATTGTCTCTAGGCAATCGGTCGTAAAGCCAGGTGCGATGATAAGTGGCCGCTTGATACCCTGGCTTGCAAGATTTGGTAGCTCAATCTGAGTATATGGCTGGAGCCACTCTGCGCGCCCAAAGCGAGATTGATACGTCATTTTGTACTGATCTTTTTTCCAACCAAGCTTTTTGACAAGTAGCTTGGTTGTCGTCTCGCAGTGCTCCGGGTAAGGGTCACCTTCATCTACATAACTTTTTGGTATTCCGTGGTAACTGAGTAGTATCTTGTCTGGGGCGTGAGCTAGCTTCTTGATTTGCTGCTTGATATTGTTCGCTAACACATCGATGTACGCAGGGTCATCGTAAAAGGGCTCAACAAATCGCAGCGCGGGTGAGTATTTTTTGATAGGCTTGCCGCGTCGTTTTTGTCGACCGAGTGCATGGTGCATTATCTCATCGTATACAGAAGCAGTGGTGGTCGTAGAATACTGAGGGAACATCGGAATAGTGATGACACGCGTGATTCCAGCTTCGTGCAACTCCTGCATCGCAGTGTTCATGCTGGGTTCTGCATAGGCAAAGCCTAGTTTGACGACAAATTTTGAACCAAGGCGTTTCTGTACGCCGTTCACCTGTGCGAGCGATGTAGAGAGTAGGGGTGAACCTTTATCTGTCCAGATTTCTTCGAAATGCTTTGCTATTTTAGCGGGTCGCCGCTGTAATACGATGGCATGTAGTATTGGTAGCCACATCCATCGAGGAGAATCTATAATTCTCTCGTCTGAGAGAAATGCTCGGAGGTATGGCTTGAGGGCTTGTTTCGTGGGTGCTTCTGGCGTACCTACCTGCGCCAAAATCACACCAATTTTTTGCTGTTTTGTCATTATATACCAGTATACCTGATGCGCGGTCTACAGCTCAACGACAATGCTTGATTAGAGGAGAGATAACGCTTATACTTAAGGCATGAAGATTTTCCTGGGCTCTGACCACAATGGCTTTCACATGAAAGAACAAGTATTTGCATATCTTGCTAAGCGCGATTATGACGTAGAAGATGTCGGCGATAGGTCGCTCGATCCGGAAGATGACTTTCCGCAGTTCGCGCAGCTTGCTGCATTAAAAGTTCTCGGGGAAGATGATAGGGATGATCCGCGTGCTATCTTGCTCTGTGGCGGCGGCCAGGGTATGGCGATGGCGGCAAACCGATTTCGAGGTATACGAGCGAGCGTAATTTGGGACGAGTATGAAGCAAAGATGACTCGCAACGACAATAATAGCAATGTGCTATGTTTGCCATCTCGTATACTTGAGAAAGACGAAGTTGAATGGAAGGCGATTATCGACACATGGCTTAGTACGCCATTTGCAGATGCACCAAGGTATAAGCGACGTAACGCGCAGATTGATGAGGTCTAGAGCATGAGTTTAATTGCGCCGACTTTGACGGCAGAAAATGCAGAGCAATATAAGCAGCAGGTAGATATACTCCAGCCTTTTGCTCAAAGGGTACATATTGATCTTAGTGATGGAGAATTTGCACCTGTATTTCTCGTGCCGGAAAATGAACTTTGGTGGCCAGAAGGTTGGGAAATAGATATTCATGCAATGGTTGCTCGGCCAGTTGAGCACCTGCAAACACTTGTGCAGCTCAAACCAAGCCTGGTGATTTTTCATGCCGAGGCGGATCCCGAGCAATTGCCATCTGTCATGGCTACCTTGAAGCAGTACAATATCAAATCCGGCATCGCACTTCTGCGTCCTACTGTGCCAGAGTCTGTCGCTAATCTGATTCGCCAAGCAGATCATGTGATGGTGTTTACTGGAGACCTTGGACACCAGGGGGGTACGGCGAACCTGATGCAGCTTGAGAAAGTACGCCTCATTAAGCAAATCAACCCAGAGGCGGAAATAGGCTGGGACGGCGGCGTAAACGTGGACAATGCCTATACACTCACACAAGGCGGTGTGAGTGTTCTAAACGTAGGTAGTGCGATTCAGAAGGCCGTAAATGCAGAGGTGACATATACGCAACTCGTCGACGAAATCAATAAACAAGGAGTGCTCTAGTGAAGCAGCAGTATACGTTGACGCAGCTCGACGAAAAAGCAAACACAATTCGTAAAGATATTATCACAATGCTTGAAGCTGCCGGGAGTGGGCACAGTGCTGGTCCGCTGGGCCTTGCCGATATTTTCGCTGCGCTGTATTTCGAAATTATGAATTTTGATGCAAAAAATCCTGATTGGGACGCGCGTGACTACTTCTTCCTTAGCAATGGCCACACAGTACCAGTTCAATACGCAGCTATGGCTGAGGCAGGTTTTTTTGATAGGCCAGAACTTACGACCCTGCGAAAGCTCGGTAGCCGCTTGCAGGGGCACCCAGAGCGCACAAAATTACCAGGTCTTGAAAACACTAGCGGGCCTTTGGGTAGTGGTTTGAGCCAGGCATCAGGAGTTGCATATGCACTACAGTATATGGACAAACAACCTCATCGATTTGTATATACGGTGATGGGCGATGGCGAACTTAATGAAGGCAATATCTGGGAAGCTGCGATGTTTGCCGGTAAATATAAGCTAAGTCAGCTTATTGGCTTTATAGACCGCAATAACATCCAAATCGATGGTAGTACGGAAGATGTGATGCCACTCGAAGACCTACGTGGTAAGTGGGAAAGTTTCGGCTGGCATGTCCAAGAGATTGATGGTCACAATATCGAGAGCATCTGTGATGCAGCGAGCATGGCGCGCGCTATCACTAATAAGCCAAGTGTTATTATTGCGCACACTATCCCGGGTAAGGGAGTTGATTTTATGGAATATGACTACAAATGGCACGGCGCACCGCCAAACCACGAACAGGCCAAGGATGCACTCAAGAAACTACGCACGCTTGATGGCAAGATTAAGGCAGGAGAATAAAGATGACACATTATCCACTGAGAGACGATATATTTTCCGACGATGTAGCCCAAGAGCCTACACGAGCTGGTTTCGGCCGTGGTCTGAAAAAAGCAGGTGAGGCAAACGAAAGTATCGTAGCACTGTGTGCTGATTTGACCGAAAGTACACAGATGCATCATTTTAAAGAAGCCTTTCCAGAACGTTTTGTAGAAATTGGCGTAGCCGAGCAAAATCTTGTAACGGTTGCAAGCGGCCTTGCTCGAGCAGGCAAAATTCCATTCACATCGAGTTATGCAGCATTTAGTCCCGGCCGCAACTGGGAGCAGATTCGCACCACCGCTACGCTCAATGAGCAGCCTGTTAAGATTGTAGGCTCTCACGCAGGGGTGAGTGTTGGTCCTGATGGAGCCACGCATCAGATGCTTGAAGATATCGCACTGATGCGAGTGTTGCCCCGTATGGTGGTCGTGATACCTGGTGATGCCGTGGAGGCAGAAAAAGCTACACAGCTTATTGCCGAAAATGGTAGTCCGACATACTTGCGTCTTGCGCGAGAAAAGACCCCAATATTTAGTACCGATGAATCACCTTTTGAAATTGGCAAGGCGTATGTACTGCGTGAAGGCCATGATATTTCACTCTTCGGTACTGGCACGATGTCTTATCAGCTACTGAAGGCTGCAAAGCTGCTTGAAGAACATGGTATCTCTGCGGAGGTAGTTCATGTGCCAACTATAAAACCGCTTGATGAAGCAACTCTGCTCAAAAGTGCACGAAAGACGGGTCGTGTAGTCACGGCTGAAGAGGCGCAGGTTGCTGCAGGGTTTGGTAGCGCTGTGGCCGAATTGCTGAGCGAGCAACTGCCAACACCCCTAAAGCGCATTGGTATGTACGATCGCTTTGGGGAGTCTGGTGCGCCAAACGAACTATTGGATTATTTTGGTCTTACCGGGGAAAAGATGATGCCCGTCATTCAAGAATTTATCAACACTACCGCGCAATATCACAGAGAGGGTTAACATAATGGGACTGACAATTAGCGAAATCCGAGACAATACTACACGAGCTCGACATTTGTACCAACGTACTAAGCAGCAGCACTTTGCCGTCGGTGCGTTTAATATAGATAACCAAGAGACCCTCATCGCTATTGTGGGCGCAGCTCAGAAGCTGCGGTCACCTGTACTTATCGAAGTGAGTGATGGCGAGGTCAAAGCCATGGGTCTTGAAAACATTCGTGATATGGTTGATAACTATAAAAAGGAATATGGTGTTGAGGTATATCTCAACCTTGATCATAGTCCGTCTGTCGATGACTGCAAGCGTGCGATAGATGCAGGATATGAGTTTATTCATATCGACATCTCGCAGGCAAATCATGCTGCTACCGAAGAAGAAATCATCTCAAAGACACTCGAAGTAGTAAACTATGCTAAGTTTACTGGGGCTCTCGTCGAAAGTGAACCGCATTATTTTGGTGGTAGCAGCAATGTTCATACTGAAAATATCGATTACGATGAAATCAAGAAGACATTCAGTACGCCAGAGGGTGCAAAGTCATTCGTGGAAGCCACGGGTATTGATACGTTTGCGGCAGCCATCGGCAATCTACACGGTAAGTATCCTGTGCCGAAAGAGCTCGATCTCGAGCTGCTTGAGAGGATTCGCGGTTCAATCGATTGTGGTATTAGCTTGCATGGAGGTAGTGGTACTCCATCTCATTTCTTCGAAGATGCAGCAAAAATTGGTGTAAGTAAGATCAATATCAATAGTGATATGCGCTACGTATTTAGAAAGACACTTGAAAAAGTGCTGGCAGAGCATCCTGATGAGTATGCTGTAGTAAAACTTATGCCTGAAGTGTATGGAGCGGTGCAGGCAGTAGTGGAAGAAAAAATTCAGGCGTTTGGTAGCGCTGGAAAAGCTATCGTTTAGATACGACGCTTCGACTTATTTTACCAAGCGACGCTAGTGTGCTTAGCGATTCTATTTTCGAGTGGTAGATTTGTCGCGCAGCGTCGGGCTTTTTCGCTCAGATGCACACTCCATAAGCGGTATGATATACTACATGTCAGATATGGGCGGTAAAATAAAAAGGAAATTAGCATGAGCACACCGAGAATACTAGCAATAGGCAAAGCGACACAGGACGTTTTCTTAAAAAGCGACGAGTTTAGTCCGCAGATGGAGGGCAAGGTCGCCTACACCCACCTGCCCCTTGGAGTGAAGATGGAAGTAGAGGATATTGTATTTGCGACTGGAGGCAACGCAAGTAATGTCGCAGTAACCTTTGCACGTCAAGGAATCCACAGTAGTTATATGTGGACTTTAGGTCACGATCCCGCATCGGAAACAGTACTACACGATCTTGACGCGGAAGGTGTCGACACTTCGCATGTAGTACGACGGGAGAAGTATCGTGCAGGTTACTCAAACATCTTGATTGCGACTGACGGCGAGCGAACTATTCTTAATAATCGAGGTGTCTCAACTGGCGCAGATAATATAGATCTGAATCTCGATGCGATAAACGACGTTGATTGGGTGTACCCTACGTCACTTGCTTTAGGTGGCATCGAGCTGCTACGTGCGATTGTCGATAAGGCGGAGTCGGCAGGCGCAAAAGTGATGCTAAACCCCGCTGGCCCCGAGCTTGCTGATCCTCAAAAACTCAAGGCTCTTTTAAGTAGTATCGATGTGTTGTGCGTGAATAAAGAAGAGATGCAAATGCTCGTTGACGGAGAAACTCTTGAAGAGCTTGTTCGCCATGCGTTGCATTATGTACCTGTCGCAATAGTAAGCGATGGCCCAAGGGGCGTTGTTGCAAGTGATGGTAAGACGATTGTGAGCGCAGGCATGTATGAAGATGTTCCAGTAGTAGATCGTACAGGCGCTGGTGACGCATTCGCAAGTGGCTTCTTGAGCCAATGGATATTAGGCAAGAGTCTACGAGAGGCGATTGTTTTTGCTAGTGCCAACTCTACGTCAGTAGTGACAAAATTTGGCGCAAAAGAAGGCATATTGCACAAGAACACCGAACTTCATGACATGCCGCTGGAGGAGAAGCCTTACTAATGTCAAGAGCGCTCATGACATTGCTCGGCAGACCCGCAGACAAACTTTTGTCGATCGCGTTTGATGATCTTGAAAAAGCGACAGGAACTCAGGCTATTGACGCTAAACTTGTCGGAGATATATTGCATATCGCACACACTATTATTCGTGAGATGGGTCTCGAGGGTGATGCAACTGCCCGAGAACTCTATCACGCTCTTCGCGTACACGAAGATGTACTTGGAGAGTCCACTCGGTACGCAGGACTTGTAGTGGGTGGGGAGGTGGTGTCATTCCATCATGACGACGTAGTTACCGATAACGAAGAGTCGCGGAGATTTGAAGACAGGAGCCTGGAGCATCTCCAGGCTGCACTTGCTGATCAGATCGTAAGTCGCTACAAGGACTGGGCAGCACATCCGGAATTATTACAGAAAATTACAAAGTATATACAGGTAAACAAGGAGCGTAAAATATGAGATATCAGATATGTGTGTCGGGTGCAGCAAGTGGTGAGACGGTTCAAGCATCACATCAACTTGCGTACGAACTTGGTAAATCAATTTCAAAAAGAGGTAAGACATTGACAACGGGCGCGACTGTAGGCTTGCCTCATTACGCGGCAATGGGTGCAGTGAGCGTAGAGGGAAAGCGTGGCATATCAATAGGCTTCTCTCCAGCGAGCTCTTTTAGGGAGCATGTCGCTACATACCGATTGCCAACAAAGGAATTTGATTATATCAATTTCACGGGTATGGAGTATGTCGGGCGTGATGTGCACTTGGTGCGAAGTAGCGATGCGATCATCACGGTGGGTGGGCGTATGGGTAGTCTCCATGAGCTATCGACAGCTCTCGAAAGTCGCAAGGTCTGTGGCGTACTACTCGGCAGTGGTGGATTGGCAGACTACACTAAAACACTTCTCGACAACATTGAAGCTCCTGGTGCAAAAGACATTATCTATGACACTGACCCTGATAGACTAGTTGAGCAGGTGATTGCCCGACTTGATGCAAAGTATGCAGATTTTATGCACGATGCTGACGATAGCCATGTCAGTAAGAAGCGTGCAGGACAAGGCTAACTACTCGGTGCTATACTGAGTGTATGAGCCAAAAATTTCGCTTAGAGACAAAATATCAGCCGACTGGCGATCAACCGACGGCTATTGCTCAATTGATTGAAGGACTTAACGCTGGTGAACGTGAGCAGACACTGCTCGGTGTGACAGGAAGTGGCAAGACGTTCACAATGGCGAATATTATTCAGGATAGGCAGGTACCAACTTTGGTTCTGGCACACAATAAGACTTTGGCAGCACAACTATATAGCGAGTTCAAGGCATTTTTCCCAGACAGTGAAGTACATTATTTTGTAAGCTACTTTGACTATTATCAGCCAGAAGCGTACATCGCCAGTAGCGATACTTATATAGAGAAGGATTCGGCTATCAACGAAGAGATCGATCGTCTTCGTCATGCGGCCACATCCGCGCTACTTACACGGCGTGACGTGATAATTGTAGCGAGCGTGAGCTGTATCTATGGTATTGGCTCGCCAGATGCGTATTCAGAAATGTCAATTACGGTCAAGCGTGGCGAACGTCGACAACAAGACAAATTCGTACGTCTTTTGACAGATATCCAATACAAGCGTAACGATGTAGATTTTCATCGCGGTACGTTTCGAGTCAAAGGTGATGTAGTAGATGTATTTCCGGCCAATGGAGACACTGCCTATCGTTTGGAATTTTTTGGCGACGAAGTAGACCGAATTACTCGCATTGATCCGCTGACGGGTGAGATTTTAGATGAGCCTGCGAGTGTCACTATATTTCCGAGTAGTCACTATGTGACGCCAAAAGATAGATTGGCACATGCGATTGAGGGTATCAAACATGAATTTACTGAGCGCCTCGAGTGGTTTGAGACACACGATAAATTTCTTGAGGCACAACGACTCTCGCAGCGTACTAAGTACGACATTGAGATGCTCGAGGAGACCGGTTTTGTGAAGGGTATTGAGAATTATAGTAGATACCTAAGCAACCGTGAGCCTGGTGAACAGCCTGCTACTCTGATAGATTACTTTCCAGACGACTGGCTGCTTCTTGTCGACGAGAGTCATCAGTCATTGCCGCAAGTGCGTGGTATGTATAATGGCGATCGCGCACGCAAGGAAGTGCTTGTCGAACACGGATTTCGCATGCCAAGCGCTATGGATAATCGCCCACTGCGCTTCGAAGAATTTGACACTCATATAAATCAGGCTATATATGTCTCCGCAACACCTGGTGAGTACGAACTTGCGCATAGTCCGCCACCTGCCCAGCAGGTAATTCGCCCGACAGGCTTGCTTGATCCTCCGATCACTATCAAGCCTATCAAGGGACAGGTGGATGATTTGATCGCAGAGATTCGTGAGCGAATTGCAAAGCAGCAACGAGTTCTTGTAACGACACTTACTAAGCGTATGGCCGAGGATCTCAGCGCGTATTTGCTCGAGCTAAATATCAAGACTGCATACATTCATAGTGAAGTTGACACCCTAGAGCGCGGTGATATATTAAAAGATCTACGCCTGGGCGTATTTGATGTACTTGTCGGCATAAACCTTCTTCGTGAAGGCTTGGACCTTCCTGAGGTAAGCTTGGTCGCGATCATGGATGCTGATAAAGAAGGATTTTTACGTAGCGAAAGCGCGTTAATTCAGACTATCGGACGTGCGGCTCGCCACGTTGAGGGAAGCGTGATCATGTACGGTGACAGGATTACCCGTTCTATGCAAGCAGCGATGGATGAGACAGATCGTCGACGCGCTATACAAGAGGCATATAATGTCGAACACGGCATAACACCGCAGGGTATCGACAAGGCAATTGATGAAGGCCTTCGTGCTATTATTCCTCAAAAAGAAGATACTGCACCTAAGCTCGACTTGAAAAAGATACCAAAAGACGAGTATGCAAACCTCGAGAAAGAGCTGACCGCGCAGATGAATCTCGCAAGCGCCAATCTCGAGTTCGAAAAGGCTGCTGAACTACGTGATGTGATCTCCGAGATTCGCGCAAAACGCTAGCGTTTTATGCTACACTAGTGCATAGATTATGCAACCACAACAGCCATATATAACGCCACAGTCACCGATGCAGCCAGCTCCAGTTAAGCGTAAGAGGGGTCTAAGTACATACCTCAATTGGGGTATGATTGCATTCGCGAGTATCGCTGTGATTGCCGCTATAGCGTGGGCGGTTATGTATTTTATGGGTATAACAACATCCGATACGGGTAAAACGCAAGCTGGTGTAGCTGGCGTATTGGTTGCAACGGATGCTGCGCCACAGTCGCGTTTTATTCATTCGACATTAGGTATACAGATTCCGTATGATGCGCGCGAACTTGAAGGTTTTGGTTTTGCGGAAGAGGTGACTTTTTCGAGTACGGACCTGAACGAAGAGCGTCCGTATACTATCATGCGCGTGAGACCGGTGGAGACGAGCGAAGCTACTCGAAATGAAGTGACTCTGAGTTCACCAGAGCTGCGTGTTACGTCTAGCCTATCAAAAAGTTATTGGGACGCACTTGCTACAAAAAAAGAGTATAGTGATCTTTCGAAAATAGATATGCTGGTTAAAGAGACGGTGGCGGCGCATGAAAAAGATAAGCTTGTCGAATCTTCGGACGCAGAAGTAAAAAATATTAATTCTATCGATTATCGTAAAGTCACTTTTACTTACAAAAGTGAAACGTATGGCGTGACGACCGAAAGACGCGAAGACTGTTATATGACGGTGCAGAGTGATCGTCCCTATGTCGCGTGCATCAATAATATACGTGATTCAAATTTTGCAGTCGTACCTCAGCTTGAATACGTCTTATCTAATGTGAAATACGAAGGACTTGATGCAGCAGTTCTGATGGATGCAAAAGACGCTGCTAAAGATGCGGCAATGCTTGAAAACAAGGGTGACGAAGAAGCGGTTGCTAATGAGCCTGAATCTGAGGAAGTAAACAAAGACCCACAGGGGCAAAAGCTACTTGCTGGTTCAAGTGTACCTTCCTATATTAGTTCTACACAGGACTTTAAGCTTATGGCATCGATGGCTCCTTCTGTGGTGCGTATCGGCACGGTTTATTGTGCAGATATTAAACTAACATTACCGAACGGAGGTGATGGTCCTACATTAACAGGTGCGTGTGTAGACAAGGCTGGCACTGGATTCTTCGTCTCGCGAGATGGCCTCGTCGCCACAGAAGGAAGTGTTGTGCAGGTGAAGCCGCAAGAGGCAGTGTCGGCATATATCACTAACGCACCAAACGCATCTCAAGTTGTTGATCGGCTACAGCGAATACTCGACTATTTAGTAGAATCCCGCAGTATTATGCAAACTGATGCGGATGCGCTGATGGCAGGCGTTGAAGAGCGCAATCAAGACATTATAGCTAAGGTGAATGCGCTTAGTACACTTATTGCGCCTGAGGATATTGCTATTATGAAAGAGAAGTATGCATATGCCGTACAGCTTTCAGATAAGCCAATTGTCGTCAACGAAAATGGCGACGGGTCAAGCTCGTTTGCGTATACAGATACAGTAGTCGAGGCTGCTATTGAAGCTAAGGACTATTCAACAAATGTCACGCAACAACAAATCTTTGCCGGTGAGAGTGTTGGATCTGATGCAGCACTACTCAAGGTCGGCAAAAGTGGATTATATCCTGCTCTGCAGCTTGGAGCTAGCGGTGGAAATATAGCAGACAAGAGTACAGTTCGCATGGCTGGCTTGCCGATGTATGCATTTGGTTCGCTTGCATCTGCTCAGTTTCGTGAGACACCCCTGTATCGCTCGGGCACGGTAGCCCAGACGTTTAATTCGAGCAAAGGTCAAAAGGTGCGTTCCATCGCGACTTCATCGCACGCAGGCCTTGCAGGTGCGCCGGCAATAGACGATGCAGGTAGGGTGATTGGAATGGCCACATACAATAATCTGAATTGTCCTGACCGTAAATGTTTTGCTAGTACTGTGATCCGCGACACGGCAGGGATTTCCGAGCTAGTAAAGCAGCGCAACATTACCCTTCAATCATCAAGTGATTCGACAAAAACTTGGAATAAAGCGATTGGTGAGCTCGCTAATGGAAATTACCGCCAAGCAACGCAATCATTTAACACTGCTGCAAGCTTGTATCCGCAAAACTATCTTGCCGCACAATTTGCCGCCTATAGTAAGTCACAGTACAGCACGGCTACGGATACATCTACCATGAATACTATTGTATCGCTACTACAGGTGCTATTAGCTGTGTGCGCAGGACTTTTTGTACTACTGGCAATTGCTAAGATTGCACTTAGGCTGTTTGTTAAGCCGCGCACTGAAACGCAATACGGGCAACTCGCACAGGGCCAGTATATTGACCCCACTCAGTGGCAGCATCAAGCCTCGGTCCAACAGACGCAGCCGCCGCAAACCCTTGCGCCCTTTTCGAACTTACCGCAGCCTACTAGCTGGCAGCAATCGCAGCAATCGACTTATGCGAATCCGACTCCTATGGCTCAGCCTCCAACGCAGCAGCCTGAACCTCAGACTCAGCCACCTTCCCAGTACCCGCCTGCTCAATAGCGTAATGTGTTCCATCTCGAGTGAGAGTACGATACAATAGAGGTATGACAACAATCTCGACAGATGACGTGCGAGCTCTCGCGCAGCTAAGTGCATTGCGCCTTAGTGATGATGAAGCTACTAAACTAACCTCAGATCTTGAGCGTATTTTGAGTTATTTTGAGTTACTTGGCGAGCTCGATACCGAGGGTGTAGAGCCAACATATTATGGTATGGATCAGACAAATGTCTCACGGAGTGATGTTATCGCCGAAAGAGAAGTCGCACGTGAAGCGCTGACTGGCCTCTCAGAGGGTGGTGTCGTCGCGGAGCAATTTAAAGTGCCGAAGGTGTTATAGATGAAGATAGCAAAACAAATCGATGAAGTGGCGGCGACTTCTGCAGTCGCAGTAGTACGTGCCGCGCTTGAGCGCGCGAAAGCCGACAAAAACAATGTAGTGATTAACTTGAGCGAGTCTCGGGCGCTTGAGCGTGCTGCGAAAGTAGACGCGGGAGAGCTTAAAGGTCGGTTGGCTGGCGTGCCATTTGTAGCAAAGGATAACTTTCTCGGCTATGGAGCTCCTACGACAGCCGCTAGTAAATTACTTAAATCTTTCGATGCTCCACTCCAAGCGACAGTAGTGGAGAAGCTTGAGTCGGAAGGTGCGATATGTATCGGAAAAGTAAACCTGGACGCTTTTGCTCACGGCGGCAGCACTGAGAATTCAGCCTACGGCGTGACGCGTAATGCTGTCGACCCAACACGAGTCGCCGGTGGTTCAAGCGGCGGTTCTGCGGTAGCAGTCGCGCGTGGTATTGTACCCTTTGCGCTTGGCACGGATACCGGCGGCTCTATTCGCCAGCCAGCTAGCTTTAACGGTGTTGTTGGCATTAAGCCGACGTATGGTGCAGTAAGTCGCTATGGGGTAGTGGCGATGGCAAGTGGTACTGATACAATTGGTGTTTTGGCGCACGATGTCGAGGACACGGCCTTGCTAATGGATATTATGACCGGTCAAGATACTAAAGACATGACGACGCTACCTGACTTTTTTGCAGTACAATCTACGCCAACTGGTAAAAAGCTTGGTCTTATCAAAGAGTTCATGGCGGAGGGTATTGACCCTATTGTACGTGCTCGAATTTTGGCTGCAGTTGAGCAATATAAATCTCTTGGTTATGAGGTTGAAGAAGTAAGTCTCCCGATGCTCAAGTATGCGTTGGCAATTTACTATATTGTTGTGCCGGCTGAGATAAGCAGTAACCTTGCGCGGTACGACGGTGTGCGATATGGCTCAAGGGTTGGCAATGAGGGTACGCTTCGTGATGTATATGAGCTGAGCCGCCAGGCAGGTTTTGAGCCAGAAAATAAGCGACGAATTATTATCGGAAGCTATGTGCTCTCGAGCGGATTTTTTGACGCGTATTACCAAAAAGCACAAAAAGCACGCACGTTGCTTATTCGTGAATTCAACGATGTGCTTAGTAGATACGATGCATTGATTGGTCCCGTGGCACCAAGTCCTGCCTTTAAGATCGGGAACAATACGGATGACCCTCTTAAGATGTATCTTGAAGACGTTATGACCGTACCTGCGAGTCTCGCTGGTCTGCCTGCGGTAAGCGTCCCGATAGACACAAATGATGAAGGCCTGCCAATCGGTATTCAGATAATCGGTAAGCGACGCGATGATGCGCACATCCTTGCAATAGCCCGAGAGCTAGAGGAGTTGCGTCATGGATAGCAACCTTAGCCTGCTTGTATTTTTTGCTGCAATCTTGATTGTGGGGGGCTTGGTATTGGTAATCATTACCTATACAAAAGGTGGTCGTCAGCTCAATCAGGATAAATATCGGACCAAATGGCTCACTATTGAGCGCTCTCTTGCGCGTGATCAGCCCGCGAGTTATCATCTTTCGGTACTTAACGCCGATAAGCTACTTGACCAATCTCTCAAAGAATCTGGGTACAAAGGCACGACCATGGGTGAGCGACTCAAATCTGCTTCATCTCGACTCAGTAGCCGCAATAGCACGTGGGCAGCACATAAGCTGCGAAATCAAATCGCTCACGAACCAGACGTACATGTTACATATGATACTGCGCGTCGTGCACTCGCTGGTTTCAAACAAGCACTCAAAGATGTAGGAGCAATATAGTATGGCGCAAAAAGAAGTTTTAGATACGTATGAAATGACAATTGGTATTGAGTGCCATGTGCAACTTGCGACCAAGACAAAACTGTTTAGCGCTGCGGACAACGATGCGCGTGATTCGGAGCCAAACAGCAAAGTCGTACCAGTCGACTATGGCTTGCCAGGCATGCTCCCTGTCCTCAACTGGGAGGCTGTGCGCTTATCTGTGCGAGCAGGCAAAGCGCTCAATAGTGAAATTGCGCTGCGTAGCCACTTTGATCGCAAACATTATTTTTACCCAGATTTGCCAAAAGGATACCAGACTACTCAAATGTATGAGCCGATTATCGGACCTGGAAGTATCGCAGTGCCGCTTGAAGACGGATCAGCTGTCGATGTGCGAATTCACCATGCGCACATGGAAGAAGACGCAGGTAAGTTGACTCATTTTGATGGCTATAGTCTGGTAGACCTCAATCGTGCCGGAACCCCACTTATTGAGATCGTCTCCGAGCCGGACATACATTCGGCTGCAGCGGCTCGTGCGTACGCTACCGAATTGCATAGGCTCATGACTTACTCTGGTGTTACGCATGGTGATTTGTATCACGGCAATATGCGTTTTGATGTAAATATTTCTGTTGCAAAAAAAGGCGTTACTGAATTAGGGACGCGTGCAGAAATTAAAAACTTAAACTCATTCCGCAGCGTAGAACGTGCTGCTGAGTATGAATTTAATCGTCAAATCGACATACTTGAAAGCGGTGGAAAAGTTGTACAAGAAACACGTGGCTGGGATGATGATAGGCAGCTTACGGTTAGCCAGCGTAGCAAAGAAGACGCACAAGATTATCGCTACATGCCAGACCCGGACATACCTCCGATCGTGCTGACTCCGGAAGAAGTTGCCGAGATTCAGTCTGACATGCCAGTATTACCACAAATCTATCGTGACGCATGGAGCTCACTCGGTTTAGATACTTCGGTAGTTAATACACTACTTGGGACACGACGCCATGCCGAGTTGGTGCGGAAGGTTCAACTCGACGCAGGTGACGGCGCGGCCACTCGTATTGCAAATTTATTTGCAAGTGGACTTGGTAGTAACTCATCGGACGAACAAGTTTCTGCTATCGATGAGGGTGTGTCGGCTGACGAGTTAATAGAGCTTGCGGGCATGATTGAAAAGTCGGAGATTTCATCTAATACTGCAAAAGATATTTTTAAAGCACTCTACGCAGGTGAGCATAATCCGCGTGCGATTGCCGAGGCAAATAATCTACTGCAAAATAGCGATACCGATGCCATTGCTGTAGTGGTAGACGAGATCCTTGCGGATCCCGCATCTGCTAAGGTGCTCGAAGATATTCGCTCAGGTAATGACAAGGCGATAGGTTATCTCGTGGGTCAGGTAATGAAAAAGTCTCGCGGACAGGCTAATCCGGCATTGGCACAGGAGCTACTTAGGAAGAAGCTATGACTCAGGCTTGGCAGCGACGCGAATCAGATATAGCTACTAAGGTGGGTTGGCGTACTGTTACGCGTAAACATTTCACGCAGCCTAGTGGTTTTGAAATTGATTTTGATACAATTGGTAGTGTGGGCGACCATAGCGCGGCCGTGATTGCACTGACGGCAGATAATAAGGTCATAATTGCCGAACAGTTTCGTGCTGGCCCAGAGCAGGTCATGCAAGAGCTGCCAGGGGGTATGATTGATTCGGGCGAAGATCCTGTTGAAGCGGCGCAGCGAGAGCTACTCGAAGAGACTGGATATTCTACTGATAACATTATAGCTCTTGGTGCGTACCACGGCGATGCGTACTCCAACAATACGCACTGGTACTTTTTGGCACGTGACTGTAAAAAAACCGCTGATCAAATGCTCGAAGAGGGCGAAGATGTGACAGTTCGTGTCATTTCTATTTCCGAACTTATCAAAAACGCACAAACTGCTCAGATGACAGACGCAGTTGCCGTACTATATGCCTACGAAGAGCTGAAGCAATTAATCGTACAAAAGTAGAGTAGGAGGATATATGAAAAAACCAACCAAAGCAATTATCTGTGCCGCAGGACTGGGGACTCGTTTTCTACCTCAGACAAAAGCGATGCCAAAAGAAATGCTACCGATTATTGATCGACCGGTAATTCAACTTATTGTAGAAGAAGCGGTTTCTGCGGGTGTGACAGAGGTTATTATTGTAACGGGCAGTACTAAGCGAGCTATAGAAGATCATTTTGATCGCAGCGATGAGCTCGAAGCGGAACTGCGCGAAAAAGGTAAGCATGACAAGGCCGATCAGATTAAAGCTGTTGCAGAGCTTGCAAACTTTGTGTATGTTCGCCAGAAGGGCACACCAAAGGGTAACGCACGGCCTGTCTTGAACGCGCAACATCTAATTGGCGACGACGAGCCTTTTTTCGTATTCTTTGCTGATGATTTCTTTCGTAGCGAAGTACCCCGTGCTCAGCAGTTACTTGATGCATATGAGGCGACAGGCAAGTCCGTTATATCACTTATAGAGGTCGATACGAAAGACGCGGACAAATATGGCATGGCTGCTATCAAAGAAGAAGCAGCAGGTGGTGCGTATCAGATTACTCAGTTGATCGAGAAGCCAGGTGAAGCAAATGCGCCGAGCAATCTTGCCTCTGTCGGGGGATATCTGCTTACGCCGGATATATTGCCAATTATCGCTGACGAAAAAGTCGACAAAAATGGTGAGATTACTCTTGCGGATAGTATAAACGAACTCGCACAGCGAGATGAAGTGTACGGTCGCATTATCGACGGGGTGTGGCATGATACTGGCAATCAACTAAAGTACATCAAGGCAGTAGTTGATTTGGCACTTGAAAGTGACGAATACGGTCCAGAACTCAGGCTCTATCTTCAGGAGCGTATCAAGTAGCCCATGCTACAATAGATGTATACGTAATTCTACACGGAAAGGATAGATATGGATGGAGCAGCAGGCGCACTTGTCATTATTCTAGCGGCAGTTCTAGCGATATTTCTCATTCTAGCGGTGATTCTAATGGTTCTACTGATCCGCGTGACGCAACAGATTAAACATATCACCGAAAGCGCAGAACGAACGGTGCATCAGGTTGAAAATGCGGCAACTAACGTATCACGACTCACGACCCCTATGACTGCAGTGAAAATGCTTAGAAAAGTTGTAAAGAAAAAGAAGTAATAAGGAGATTTTATGTCAAAAGGAAGTAAACTCGCGATCGGCGCAGTAATCGGTGCAGTATCTGGCATTGTGGCCGGAATTCTAACAGCACCAAAAAGTGGTAAAGAAACGCGTGAAGATATCAAGCGTAAAGCCGAAGAGCTCAAAGATCAAGCTCTTAGTACGGCGGATGATGTACGTAGTTCTGCCGAAGTAAAAGCACGTGAACTCGAAGCGAAAGCAAAAGAGATTCGTGACGCAGCTGAGAAGAAAGCTCGCGAGCTTCAAGCGGAAGTCAAAAAAAGCACGAAACGCTAGATTTATACTTCATAAACTACAACAGTCCCGAGATATTCGGGGCTGTTTGCTATGCTACAATAGAAGCACATGGGAGCGGTAGAAGAGAGCACAAAAACCTCTATTAAAGGTGCGTTAGCACCTTCTGATTACGTGCACCTGCATAATCACACGCATCACAGTCTACTCGACGGGCTCACTAAGATACCATTGCTGATGGACAGAGTAAAAGATCTGGGCATGGAAGCTGTCGCTATAACCGATCACGGTACGATGAGCGGTGTGATTGAGTTTTACAAGGCCGCGCAAGGAGCCGACGTGAAGCCGATTCTCGGCATGGAAGCATATGTGGCGGCACGTTCTCGACATGATCGTGACCCGCAAAAAGATAAAGCTCGCTACCACCTGATTATCTTGGCAATGAACAATCAGGGGTATCAAAACCTTATGAAGCTTTCGACGCAAGCAAATCTTGAAGGTATGTACTATAAGCCGCGTATTGACCGAGAGCTGCTTGAGCAATACAACGAAGGTCTCATCATCCTCAGCGCATGCGCTAGTGGTGAGCTTGGTGAGCAGCTGCGCGTAGATAACTACGAAGAAGCGAAGAAGATCGCTAGTTGGTATAAAGGCGTTTTCGGAGATCGCTACTATCTCGAACTACAAGACCATGGTCATCCCGACAACCCTGTGAAGTGGGATGTGCAGGTGGGCATAAATAAGCATCTCGAGAAACTATCCGAGGAGCTTGATATACCTTGCGTAGTGACTAGCGACGGTCACTATCTCGATCATAGTGACTTGGAGGCGCACGAGATCTTATTATGTGTAGGCACGGGTTCGTTCTTGTCTGACGAAAAGCGCATGAGCCTCAAGGATTTCGAGCTGCACGTCACGGATCCCGCAGAGATAATCTCGCGCTGGAGCGCCACTAATCCTGAGGCCGTAGCAAACACTCGTCGCATTGCCGACAGGTGTCATGTTGAGATTGAGCTCGGTAAAATCTTGATTCCTAAATTCCCTACACCGAACGGTGAGAGCGAGAAAGAATACCTCGATCAATTGGTGTATCGCGGTATGGCAGTACGATATGGCTCAAAGACAGTCGATGAAGCAAAGAATATGAAGAATGACGAAATTCGGGCTGTTCTAAGTGAGTCTGAGTTAGAGCGTCTCGACATGGAGTTTGGTGTACTCGACAAGATGGGGTATAACGGATACTTCCTTATCGTCCAGGACTTTATCAACTGGGGGAAAGACCAGGGTATTATCTTTGGTCCGGGTCGTGGATCTGCTGCCGGGTCAATCATAGCGTACGCACTTAATATTACCGACCTTGATCCCCTTAAGTATGACCTTCTGTTTGAGCGTTTCCTTAACCCAGATCGCGTCTCAATGCCCGATATCGATATCGACATTCAGGATACCAGGCGCGGAGAGGTTATCGAGTATTGTGCTAATAAGTATGGCCACGATCGCGTGACGAACATTGGCACATTTGGTACGATGGCGGCCCGCGCGGCGGTACGTGACGTGGCACGCGTGCTCCAAGTCCCATACGGAGAAAGCGACCGTCTTGCAAAGCTTATCCCGCCACCTGCGCAAGGTCGACATATTCCACTTGCGGTAAGTATTGTGGATGACGCCGATATGAAGCATGAGTATGAGACGAATCAAACCGCAAAACAGGTATATGATTTTGCTATCCGCCTGGAAGGGACTATGCGCTCGCACGGTGTGCATGCTGCAGGGGTGGTCATTGCGCCAGAGGCGGTTGTGAACTATGTGCCACTCGAGATGGCACAGAAGGGCGTGGTGGCTACGCAATTCCCAATGGGTCCGGTAGAAGAATTAGGGCTTCTCAAGATGGACTTCTTGGGACTCTCAAACCTTACTATTATCAATAACGCGCTGCGCATTATCCGTAAAGTTTACAAGGATGAGATTGACCTCTCAAAGATACCGTTGGACGACAAGGCTACGTATGAGCTGTTTCAACGAGGTGATACGACGGGTGTATTCCAGTTAGAGTCTGCCGGTATGAAACGCTACTTGCGTGAGCTCAAGCCGACAGTGTTTGACGATATTATCGCAATGGTGGCGCTATACCGACCTGGACCGATGCAGTTTATTGATAGCTTTATTAAGCGAAAGCATGGTCAAGAAGAGATTACATATCTTCACGGTGGCATGGAGAATTCACTTAAAAATACTTACGGAATTCTAGTATATCAGGAACAGTTCATGCAGATTTCCAAAGAATGGTGCGGCTTCACTGGAGGGCAGGCCGATACTTTGCGAAAAGCGGTGGGTAAAAAGAAAATTGATCTGATGCGTAAAGTGAAGGTTGAGTTTGTCGAAGGTGCGGTAACACATGGCGGTGCGACTAAGGCTATTGCCGAAACATTTTGGGATCAGCTAGAAGAGTTTGCAAACTACTGTTTCAACAAATCTCATGCCGCATGCTACGGACTCATCTCATACTGGACTGCGTATCTCAAGGCGCATTATCCAGATGCATTTATGGCAGCACTCATGACAAGTGATCAAGACGATACAGAGCGACTCGCAATTGAAATTACTGAGTGTAAGCATATGGGTCTCGAAGTTCAGAACCCTGATGTCAATGAATCATTTGTTGAATTCGCGGTAGTGCCGGATAGGAAGCAGATACGCTTTGGAATGGCTGCTGTAAAGGGTGTGGGTGTTGGTGCCGTTGAAGAGGTTCTACGAGCTCGTGAAGGTGGCAAGTTTGCGAGTATTGAAGATTTTGCCAAAAGAGTAAGTACGTCAAAGTTCAACCGCAAGGCATGGGAATCGCTCATCAAAGCTGGTGGATTCGACGCATTTGGAGATCGATCAGACCTTCTCTATAATCTGGAGACAATCCAGGCGTTTGCAAGCAAAATTCAAAAAGAAGCAGCAAGTGGACAAACCGATTTATTTGGCCTGATGGGCGATGCGGCTAATGAAATCCAGCCAACAGTCACGCTCCAGACTGCACCAGCGAAGCATACCGAAAAAGAGCGCCTAATGTGGGAGCGCGAGTTGCTTGGATTGTACATATCGTCTCATCCGCTTGACCCCTATGCGGCATACCTCGAAGAACAGACCCAGCCACTTACGCAGCTTGTGCCAGAGTATGATAGTCGCACGATGACTGTCGGTGGCATAGTGAGTACTGTGCGTACCATCGTCACAAAGAGTGGTACGAAGATGGCATTTGTCGGACTTGAAGACAAATTCGGTGAAGGGGAGATTATTATCTTTCCCAACCTTTACGAGCAGGTGGGAGCTAAGCTTGTGCAAGATGCGGTAGTGCGTATTGGTGGTAAAAACTCAGCTCGTGACCGCGAAGGAAATCTGGGTGGAGAGAGTAAACTGATAGCAGACGAAGTGGTGGTGGTAACCGACAAAGATATTCAAGAATATCAGAAGACTGGTCGCAAACTCGATAGCCCTAAAATGAGTGCAAAAGTAAAACAAGAGCGACGTGCTACATATCGAAACGGTGGAGTGCCAATTCCTAAGAAGCAAGAGCCGGCGACTGTCGAGGAAAAGCCGCGACCCGCTCCAGCGCCAATCGCTGCAGTGCCGGTGAAAAAGCTTTATATCAACATCAGAAATCCCGATGACCATGCATCACTTCTGAGTCTCAAAAGTGCCTGCAAGGAACACCCTGGGGTGACAGAGGTGGTGTTGGTGCTCGGTACAGAAAAGAAGTCTGCAATCCGCCTGCCGTTTAAGGTGGACGAGACAAGCCCGCTGATGGGTAAGCTCGTCAAAGCTCTTGGCGAAGATGCGGTCGTGCTCAAATAGACGCAAACTTGTTTACATGATATGGTATGGATAACTTAGTTATCATGAACTACAACAACCACGAAGAGCATGTGCTCCATGAAAACCCTTATATCGCTGAAGTGACACTCCATCTGGAGGCTAGGTACCCACATCGCCTAGTGCAACTAAGTCCAATTGACATTGCTGTGATAGCATCTGGCCTGCAGGAGGTTCAGGAAAAATATGGAGAAGCATCAGACGTACCTCTTAAATATCATGGTATTCGCCATACTCGTGACGTGTGGGAGGATTACTGTATGTATGCTGATATACTCGGGCTTGGTTCAGATGAATTTGTAGATGGTGGCATTGCGGTGACGCATCATGATTGGGAGCAACTGCTTGGTCCGGGTGCAAACGAGACGGCAAGCGCTATCGAGGTGCAGCGCGTCATGAGTGCCACAGGCTATGACGAAGGTCGTCAGATGCATTCAGCAAACTGCGTGTTGGCTACCGAAGTTGTGTTTGACGAGCAAGGGAAGCTTATTCAGAAACATCTCAAAACATTTGGTCCCGACACAACAATCTTGGCGGTAACATTGGCTGACATGAACGGAATCACAATTCGGGGTGAGCAGACTATGATAGATCACGCGTTTCGTCTCGCGCTAGAGCTCAGCGGTATGCAATTTTACCAGCTCAAAAAAGATCCATCTCGTTTTATAGATATGCTCAAAAATCAGTATACCTATGTGGGCGCCAGACTCTCTACTCTAGAGGATGCTGTACGATTTCATGTACCAGATCAAGAGAAGGCGTCGGGTATTCTGGGCGAGCTTGATGCGCGTTATGCTACTCAAAGTAGCCGGGCTATTAATGCAGCCAAAAGCTTATATGAGTCTATCTCAAACCATCATGACCAAGTAAGTCGCCGCATTGGGTCGTATGCCTCGAAGGCGATGGATGAGGCGGAGTTTTTGCGGAAGATGACAGGCTACACTACGCGACAGGCGCTTGCTCGCATAGCTCGCAAGAACTCGTAATACGAAAGCAGCCCCGATAATTCATTACTAGAATCATCGGGGCATGCCTTTTGGAAGTGTGTTGAGTTGCGGTATCGCATCTCGTCAGTTGGCTTATGCGACAAGTGCTTTGATGCGATCGGGTCGAAACCCAGACCAGTGATCTTCGCCGGCGACTACGACAGGTGCCTGTAAGTAGCCGAGAATTGTCATCACGTAGTCGCGAGCATTCGCATCTTCGGTGATATCTACCGTGTCGTACTGAAGGCCGTTTTTGTCGAGTGCCCTGTAGGTCGCATCACACTGTACACAGGCGGGCTTGGTGTAGACGGTGATGGTGTTGGTCATGGTCATGACGCGCTCCTGTCTGCCGAGTATTCCAAAAGGTCAAGTTAAGACAACCCTTGGCAAAAGGAATACTCAATATGGGTACTCTTGAACTTATGTTAGGTGTCGCTCAAACTCTTATGCTAGTATAGCGTGCTATATGTGACGTCGCAATGCATATATAGCGTCTGTGTGTAGTAGATTCCACCATATATAGTGGAAAACTTTTAGAGCGAAAGATGGTAGAGTGCGATACCAGTCGCGACGCTGACATTGAATGATTCTTTGCTGCCATGCATCGGTATCTCTATTAGCGCATCACATTGCTCACGGTATTCGGGGTAGATTCCGTCAATTTCATTGCCAAGTAGTAGTGCAACTTTTTGTGGCGCATTGTAGTCTGGGAGCATAACAGAACGCTCGTCTTGCTCGAGGCCTACAATTGTGTAGCCGGCAAGCTTCAGCGTTTCGATAGGGGGTAGTTCATATCGTTCAATCGGTACGGTTGTTTCTGCGCCGAGAGCTGTTTTGTGGATTTGGCGAGTAATCTTGTCTGCAAAGTGCGGTAGTCTGGTGTCGTCATCGAGGGTAGGGTATGGCGTATAGCCGCTGAAGATGAATTTCTGCACGCCGAATCCGTCACATGTGCGCAAAAATGCTCCAACATTGTGCGTGGAACGAATATTATGGGCTATTACAACAATTTTTCTCATGTATAACTATTATAACAGTTTAAAAATGCTTGTGTTTTGATATACTGATACACAATGGACGAGAAAAAGATTCAAGAAACCCGACGTGATCATGACGAGCAGGCAACTGCCAAGCGCTCGACGATTTTGGGTTTGCAGTATCTAGATACCCGCGAGATAGAAAATGACCTGCCACTTGCGCAAGACGTATTATCCGTAAAAGAGATGCACATCAATAAGATGGTGCCATTGATTCAAGGAGGAGATAGTACTCAAACTCGTTTCGGTGTGACAAGTCTTACTCCGCAATCGGTGCTGCAGAAAATCGAGGCCGAATACGTTCAGGATGGCCGCAGTGTACAGTTTCTTCTAATTAGTCAATCTGCCTACAAAGTTTTGATGGATCGCTACGATCCACCAAAAGAGATTATTTATGATGATATCGAGATTGCTAAAGACGGTGATAGCGAGACAATCGCATCAGTCTCTCAGACATTAAATTCCGTGGGGACTGACTTAGTGTTTGACTATTTGGTAGATCAGGCAGATAAGCTTGGTGCCTCGGATATTCATATCGAAAATCAGCGGTCTTTTATTCGTATCCGTATGCGTATCGACGGTGCGCTGCACCCAGTTGCAAACCTAGATAAAGATCGCTACCGTGTACTCATGGCTGCGCTAAGCTCTCGTGCAAATATCTCTACTGCGGCTACGACACCCCAATCTGGGCATATGAATAAAGAGGTTCATCGCGAAGGCGCCACACACATACTCAACCTCCGTGTTGAAGCGGTGCCTACCTTGTACGGCCAGGATGTGGTTATGCGTTTATTTAATTTTGATACCGCACAGCTAAATCTCGATTTCCTGGGCATCGCAGATAAAGAGATGAAGCAGATCAAGGAAATAGTCAGCCATCCTCGCGGCATGTTGCTCATGGTCGGGCCAACTGGTAGTGGTAAATCCACAACACTCTACAGCATCCTTAATGCACTTAACACGGACGACCGTAAAATCATCACTCTCGAGGATCCTGTAGAAAACAGCATTCCGGGAATCACCCAGATTCCTATCGACACAACTGCAGGGCATCACTTTGCAGACGGGCTACGCTCAGTCTTGCGTCTTGATCCGGACGTAGTGATGATCGGTGAGATTCGCGACCAGGAGACGGCTAAGACGGCTATACAGGCGTCTATTACTGGGCACTTGGTGTTGAGTTCATTTCACGCGAACTCTACGTCTGCTGCATTTAGTCGTATGATTGACATGATCGGACAGAATCCTATTTTTAGCTCAGCGGTTCGGCTCTTGATAGCGCAACGCTTGGTGCGTAAGCTTTGGGACGAAACAAAAGAAGAGTACGAGCCGGATGAAGCCACACGCGGATGGGTAAAGAAGACACTCGAAGGTATTCCTGAAGATACACCCAGCGTACCAAATCTCGATACATTCAAGTTATGGAGGCCAGTAGGCACACCTGACGTGCCGTTCGGTTTCAAGGGGCGTGTGCCGGTGATGGAGCAGATGGTCGTCAACGAAGAGATTCAGAAGTTCCTGCGCGGAGACGTGATCGACGTGCACACTGAGTCTATCGAAAAAGTCGCTCGCGAAAATGGCATGATTACACTTCTGCAAGCTGGTGTACTGGCTGCACTGCGTGGCGAGACGACACTCGATGAAGTGAACAAATCAATATAGTAAATTACCCTTTAAAAACACACTAAACTATGCTATAGTGAGTAGTTGATTGTAGTTATAAACAGTAAAGCGAGAGACATATGAGTTTTGCACTAATCAAGAAGGTGAACGACGAACAGAAGAAACATGCTGTTGTCGATGTTCGCAGTGGTGACACAGTACGTGTACACCAGAAGATCAAAGAAGGTAACAAAGAGCGTGTTCAGATTTTTGAAGGCGTTGTTATCCGTACCGACAACAAAGAATCACATACGAGCCGTATCACTGTACGTAAAATTGCGAGCGGCGTAGGTGTTGAGAAGAGCTTTATGCTTCACAACCCCCTTGTAGAGAAAGTAGAAGTTACTCGTCGCTCTAAGGTGCGCCGTAACTACCTCAGCTTCCTCCGCGATCGTAGTGGTAAGAGCGCCCGCCTCAAGGCTGTCAAATTTGACCGTGAAGGCATCAATACGCTTCCGGAAGCTCCAAAAGCTGAAGAGCCAAAGTCAGAATCTACAGAAGAGAAAGCATAACAGCCCAACTTCTTGCGCAACAAACACCGCATCATCTCGAGCGGTGTTTTTGCTATACAATAGATATATGATTCTTGGTATAGACGAAGTAGGGCGTGGTCCATGGGCAGGACCTCTTGTGATTGGCGCAGTGGTACTGGGTGGTGAGAGGATAGAAGGTCTAACTGACAGTAAGAAGCTCACAAAGAAGCGACGCGATGCGTTAGATGTCGAAATACGACAAAAAGCGGCTGGATACGGGCTAGGATGGGTAAGTGCAAGTGAGATAGATTCTAAAGGGCTCTCTGAGGGCTTGAGACTTGCTACGCGTCGCGCTGTTGAGCAAGTTGCTGCATCGTATCACGAGATTATTATTGACGGTACAATAAATTTTCTAGCCGATACATCAAAGGGTAGGTATGTGACAACCATGAAAAAAGCTGATTTACTTGTACCAAGCGTGTCTGCGGCATCAGTCATTGCGAAGGTTGCCAGGGATAACTACATGGCGGCGCAAGATGATGTATACCCAGGCTATAAGTTTAGTGGTCATGTCGGTTATGGCACCGCGGCGCACCGAGAGGCTATTGAGAGATTAGGGGTGACTCCACTCCATAGATTGAGTTTTGCGCCACTCGCAAAGTACAAGAGTTTTGATGTAAATACCTCGGATCAGACAGTACTGCATCGCGAGGTAGAAGATATTATAGAGCATGAAACCACCAAAAAAGTAGGTGACCGCGCAGAGGATGAAGCTGCAAAATATCTCGTGCGGCACGGCCACGAAATCACCGAGCGTAACTGGAGGACGAGGTATTGTGAAATTGATATTGTGTCATACAAAGCAGGGACACTATATTTCACAGAGGTAAAATACCGTCGACAGCCCAATCAGGGCGGTGGGTTAGTTGCTGTGACGCAAAAAAAGCTTAATCAGATGCGCTATGCTGCTAAACTCTACGCACATAACAAAAAGATAGTTGATGTGCCTATGGTGGTGTCGGCAATTTCATTGACAGGCAATTCCCCGTCAATAGAGCAATATATCGAAAGCATTTAGCGCAGATGTTAGTTCAGTAATGAAATAACCAGGAAGGCTAGAGCTTTTTGAGCGCGTCTATCACTGCGGTCTTATCTAGCGCGATAAGTTCGACTTTACCTTCGATTTCTGCTATACCGAGTTTGATAGCACGCGAAAGTGCAACAACATTCTCGAGAGGTTGGAAGAATTCTATATATTCATCAAGCTGCTGCTGTGTAGAAAGGCCGCTCGCACTGTAGCGTGGATAATCATCATAGCTCTTGTCGCCACCGAAGGTATCTTCAATCCAGCCCCAGTTTTCTTGTAGCCATCGCCAAGATGCGTCATTTGACTCGCGACCACGAATCAAGTACACGAACCAACGTGCAACATCCTGGGGTTTTATGATATCTGGATTTTTGATGACTGCGAGAAGCTGCTCTATCTTCGCCGGTATTCGTGTACTGGTAATTCCTATGCAGATATCCTGTTTGAGTTCTGCGGATTGCGAAGAGCGGTAGTGCTCGAGAAGCTCGTCTACTACACTACCATCTCCGTAGCGGGCAACAGAGCTAATGATGAGCGGACGCAGCTCCGCATCAAGCGATTCCAAAGGTGTCGTCTCGTAGAGCTCTTTGGCTTTAGTGATAGCTTCTTCGTCTTCTCCGTATAGTGTTAATCCGATGATGGTACTTCGTAATTTGGTTTGTTCTTCTGTTTCGTTTTCTTTTTGGTTCCAGCCCAACTCAAGATACTTGCTGCGTGCAATCGTATATGTAAGTTGTCGAAGTTTTCTTTCGGCCGCTTCATCGTCCTGAACAAACTTCTTGAGCTCACTGATAGCAATAGCGATGATATTCCACACTGGCTCCGCTGTCTCGTCTCGATACGCGTCGAGTAGCGGAATTAATTGGGCTGAAGAGAGTTTGCCGCCACGCGCAAGAAGTGTAGCCTCATCTAGTAGCTGTATGCGGCCGAGCATGTCGAGGGAGCCGTTTCTTACTGCGCCGATAAGCCTGGCGTAAAGAGTTTCGTCGTATTGCGTGATAAAGTGCGCAGTATCGCCGACGTTGAGCGCAAATGGCGCTTTTGAATTGTATTCAAACTCCACAGACTTGTCGGTGAATAAAATTGGTGCGGTATCGGTAGATGCGTTGAGCGGAACTGGCCAGGTGCGATCGCTTGTGGCGTGCTGACCAACGAAGAACTGCTGCTGCGATAGGGTAATCCTGTTGTCTTTGAGAGATGCCTGCACTACCGGGAAACCGGGTTGTGAGGTCCATGTGTTCATCATTTCTACGATATCTTTGCCGCTTGCATCGGACAGTGCCTGCCAGAGGTCGTCGCCGACGGTATTGCCATACGCGTGTTCGGTGAAATAGTGCTTGAGTCCTTGTTGGAATGTATCGTCGCCAACGAAGTGCTGTACCATGCGCAGTAGCCGTGCGCCTTTTGCGTAGACAATTGCGGGATCAAATAATGTACTGATCTCGTCTGGGTGATTAACTTCGACCTGGACGGACTGTACGCCATCGAGCGCATCACGACGCAATGCGCCGATTGTTTCGTTGGAGGCAAAATCTAGCCATGCATTCCATTCCGGGTGTATGGCGTCGACTGCCAAGTATTCCATAAGCGTAGCGAAGCTTTCATTAAGCCATAGATCGTTCCACCATTGCATAGTGACGAGATTGCCGAACCATTGGTGCGCGAGTTCATGCGCGATCACGGTGGCGATATATTGCTTGCTTGAGATACTTGTTGTTGTCGGGTCGGCGAGTAGCGCCATTTCACGGTACGTAATAAGACCCCAGTTCTCCATAGCGCCCGAACTAAAGTCCGGCAGTGCGACATGATCTGCTTTCGGCAGGGGATAAGCGGTACCAAAATAATCGTTATAGAATTCTATGCTGCGTACAGCTATGTCGAGCGGAAACTCAAGTGCGGCGGCCGGCTGGGCATGCGTTGCCCAGATGTTTACTTCTACTCCATCTTTTGTCGTGGCAGATTTCTTCTGCAATTCTCCGACAACCCATGCAAGTAAGTAGCTACTCATTCGTGGACTAGACTGGAACTTTGTTACCAAGCCTTCTGGCTCTACGCGCTGCCACTCGACAGGCATGTTGCCAAGCACTTCGACATTTTCTTCGGTAGTGAGCGTCAGGTCAAAAGTAGCCTTAGCAGCAGGCTCATCGATACAGGGGAATACTTCGCGTGCGTGATGGCTTTCGAACTGCGTTGCTAGGAGTTCTTTTTTGACGCCGTCTACTTCAAAGTAGCACGGATACATACCGTGCATCGCATCCGTGATAGTTCCTTCGAATTGCAGTACAACGATATGTGCTCCAGGCAATGCATGCGCAAGGCGAAGCTCATCGTGCTCACTATGAGTGTACTCTACAGACTTACCGTCTACGGTAGCACTTGTAATTGTTAAGTCTTTTGCATGAAAAGGAATGTCTACACTACTTTTCTGATAGCCTTTAATGCTTACTGTGCCATGAAATGTCCTCGCTTCGCGTGCGAGTGTAAGGGATAAGTCGTAGTGCTCTGGTATAAATGAGTCGAGTAAATGAGAAAATGCTTGCATATATCTATTGTAACAAAGTTAAATGAAGAGGTATGCAGCCAAACTACAAAATCCGTCGACTTGTCGTGCTTTTGATCATAGCAATCGTGAGCCTGTCTGCTGTTGCGTTTGATATGGGGAGGCGTGAATTTGATGCAGTGAAGCCTCCGGTAATAAATCAACCTATCGCTACTAAGCAGAACAGCTCATCTGTCACTAGTGTGCTCGAGAGTTTACCGGTAAAAGGCAAGTCTCCCAAAACGGGCTATGCACGCACGCAATTTAGCAACGGCTGGGCAAAAGTGAGCGAATGTGACATGCGTAATATTATATTGCGTCGTGATCTTGATGCTGTTCAGGTTGACGAGGTGTGTAAAGTGGTGAGCGGTATTTTACGCGACCCATACACAGGGAGAGAGGTCGCTTTCACGCGAGGAGCAGGTACGAGTGCCGATGTACAGATAGATCATGTTGTCGCGCTGAGTAACGCCTGGCAGACTGGTGCACAGCAGCTCAGCGTCGAGCGGCGCTATGCGCTTGCAAACGATCCCTTGAATCTGATTGCTGCCGACGGTAAGGCAAATCAACAGAAAAGTGATAGTGACGCTGCGTCATGGCTGCCATCCAACAAAGCCTTTCGGTGCCAGTATGTGGCGAGGCAGATCGCCGTGAAGCAAGTCTACTCGCTATGGGTCACACCTGCTGAGAAGTCAGCGATGGAAACTGTACTACTACGCTGTCCGGATCAGCAAATGCCGGTTCAATAACGTCTTCTGGCCGGTATTGTCTAGTGATGGAGCGTAGAGCCATGTCACGTAACTCGTCGCTGTTGTAGCGAATAGAGCTCATCGCACCGTTGTAGCGATACTGTGCAAGAAGTGTGTCAAAGCAATTGGTGTCGCCGTTACTTATAGATAGTGAGCTGCCTTCGAGCGCCTTACGCGAACCAGCTGTGCGCTGTATATCGCGGGCTATGTGATCTACTAGGTTGATTGGGGCTGTGTAGGTCGCACTCTCGTCTACGTACAAATGGTGGAGTTCGTATGCCATGTTTGCTTGATTGCCTCGTATGGAGAATGGCCGTGCAGCATGAGCCATGCCAACTGGCTGTCCGTCCGTCGTGGAAGCAACGATAATTCGCTCCGAGTCTTTTGCGCTTTCGATGATATGTCCGACTGCTCGATGGAACGATTTGGATCGAAATGCTGGATAATCTTGGTATTGTTTTAGATCGTCATACATGAAACGAATTGCAGGTATGTCGTCGACCGTTGCTAGTCTGGTGGTAATGATTTCTCGTGTCATGTTCGCAGTATAGTTTGCGAGATTGACGTATAGCAAAATATTTAATATAATGATCAATAATTAAATAAAGTGATTAGAATTAATCAAGTATGATAACTATATCTGATAGAATACGCAGCTGGATCGAACATCACCCTACGCACGCATTGCACATGAGGCAGGGAATTATTAACTATTCGTCGCTGGCAAGACAGATTAGGCCCGAGATAGAGGAAGCGAGCGGTGAGCGTGTGTCGGTGGAGGCGATTACACTGGCACTCAATCGCCAAGCGCGTCGGATGACAAATAGTGATGGTATCGACTTTTCTTCGTATTTAGGAGAAATATCAGTTCAATCAGGTCTAGGTATCCTCACTATTCCGCAGGCAGACATAAACACAGATGCTTTTTTTCGGGCAGCAAGAAAACTTCACGAACAGCACGAATATATGGTGTATACCCGAGGAATTTGGCACACGGCACTCATAGGCCGCAGCGAAGTGATAGACGAACTCGAGGCTTCGCTGCATGGCACTGTCACGTCACGAGGCCTAGTGGGAGTAACAGTGAAGCTGCGCCCCGGCCATTTACCTATACCGGGCGTATGTGCATATGTACTACAGCTACTTGCTGGGCGAGGAGTGAATCTTATTGAAGTCACTTCCTCTCATAATGAGTTGACAGTGTTTGTGCCGGGTAAGAGCTTAAATGATACTGTTGCGTGCTTGATCTAAAAGATTGTTTTGATTGTATCTTGTTGAACTGTCGCGTCACTGTTTGCTTTGGCTAGACCGGTGAAAGTAGCTTGAGCATGTTCTGTATTCTCTGGTTGGCCGCCCCATACTTCTAGCACTGGTTCTTGAAGAGCTCGAGAGAAGCTAAACGTGATCGGCCATGCTTGCTCACCGAGATTTGTAATAGCCTGTAAGTTCGCAGTAGCTTGTTCTGGTGTTTGGCCTCCAGACAAGAAGACAATACCTGCGATATCATGAGGAACATGGTGCACTAGCGTAGAAACAGTAGCCTTGGCGACTGCCTCGGCGGATGATTGTTCTTGTTTGCTGCCTGCAAGTACCATGCTCGTTTTTAGGATAATTGCTTTTCGATTGACTCCAAGAAGCGCAAGTTCCTCGAAAAGCGCATCAAGGATGCGCGCAGTGACTTCCTGGGCGCGATCAATGCTGAAATCACCCTCGTGTACAATTTCCGGCTCTACGATAGGTACGATGCCGGCATTTTGGCAGTCAAGTGCGTAGCGTGCAAGTGCATGTACGTTTGCGGCAATCGCCGCGTCACTTGGTAGTGCATCGGTGACTGTAAACGCGGCACGCCACTTGGCAAAACGAAGACCCAGGGCGTGATATTCGGCGAGTCGTTCAGGTAGGCCATCTAGGCCACTTGTAACCCCTTCACCGTCGAAGCCTGGTAGTGCAACAATGCCTTTGTCGACCTTCACGCCTGGTATGATACCGCGCTCGGATAGTAGCTCCGGAAACGGTTGTTTGTTATCTGCCGCTTGGCGGGCAGTTTCATCAAATAAGATCACTCCACTTAAATAATGCTCGACTTCGGGAGCTGTAAAGAAGAGTTGGCGATATTGTCGACGGACTTCTTCGCTATCCTCGATGCCGTATTGGATGAAACGCTTATTGATACTACCTCCACTTTCGTCAGCTGCGAAGATGCCTTTGGGATTTTCGACAAGTGAGCGAGCAATATCTTCCAGGGGCGCATCGTGTGCCCCTGCGATAACAGTTGGCTTGTAGTCGTCCGGTGCGTTGCCGAGAAGAGTGAGAATTGCTTCTTTATCAAGTAGCCCAGCCTGCGCGCCTAAGTGTTGGCAGACATTCATACTATTGATAGGCGCCCAAGTGAGTGCTGTCTCGAGTGACTCGCCGAGTGCAAGCGCCGTTGTGATTGTGGAGGCGAATGCATCACCAGCACCGGTGCGGTCTGTAGGTGGCTTAGGGTCGGGGTAATTTGGGATTGAGATAATCTTTTTACCATCACTTGCATATGATCCTTGTGGACCGTCGGTGATTACGACTACTTCTGATCCAAGGTTGTGTAGGCCATCAAACAAATCCTCGATATTGCTGAGGTCACGACCTGTTACGTCGGCCGCTTCTTCTTTGTTCATACAGACCATGTAGGAACGTGCGTAGATTTCTGCAAGTTTTTCGGCACCCCACTTGAAGTGGAATGTCCCGGGCTGAAACACTAGCTTCGTGTCGGGATGCTTGCGTAGGTAGCCGAGGAGCTCCATGTGGAGTTCCCATGAAGCACCATCGAGTGCGCTGAGATAAATCCAATCAGGTACTTGGGCTGGTTCCTGCCATTTATAGTCGTACTGTTCGTTTTTGACCAAAATGGTTCGTTCTGCACCGTAGCGCAGTACGTACCAGTAGTTAGATTTCATGCCTTCAGCAACCGAGATGGTCGATGTATCAACATTTTGTTCGCCAAGATAGGCGAGCATATCTTTACCGGGTATATCGTCGCCCATATATGCCATGAGACCTGAATGAGCGCCAAGTCGAGAGAAAGCAACAGACGCATTTGGTGATGGTCCTACGGCTTGTACTATATCTACGTGGTCGTAAGGCGGTTTTGTACCAAAGGGTAAGACGAGATGCTTGTTGCCCTGCTCATCGGTCTCTACTTTTGCCTCATCGTCTTTGAGTTTGATGAACGCGTCTGTGACAATATCGCCAATCGCCAGTATGTACGGTTTATGCATGGGGTCCCACCTCCTATTGATAAATGATTATGCTTTTGTAGTTATAGTATCATGGCAGTTGCGCAGATGCTATACTCGTGGAACATGACAGACACGAAGACTCAACGTCCTGAGAAATGGCTGCTTTGGACATACGGTGTACTGAGTATGGTGCTTTTGCCGGTGTTTCAGGTTATCGATGCGCTGGTAACTGACGCGCCAGAGCCGTGGCATCGGAATTTTTCATTGATACTGATTGCGACTGGAAGTGTCGCATTGACCGGTATATTGTTGCTCGTGCCATTTAAACAGCCGTTTGCAGTGCTTATTTCAATTTGTACGTCACTTTTAATCTGGCCACTTGTGTGGGCAGCGGATCGAGCGGCGAGTGCTGTTGTGGGGGTACTTGGTTTGAGCGGCGAGCATATGTTGATGGTACTTTTGGTCTGCATAGGGGGTGTAATTATAATACTTCCCCCCACGTTGGGATATATAGCCAGTATTGTGAAGCGAAATATTTGACAATCGCAAGACAGAAAGAGTATACTAATGATAGTACATTCCGGCCGGCAGGTCGGATTTTTTAGTAAAACGAAAGGAAAGAATTTTATGGAAGATATTAATCTCAAACAGCTGACACTCGCTGTACGTACAATTGCAGAAGAAAAAAACCTACCAGAAGATGTAGTGATGAGTGTAATCGAGCAATCGATTGCCGCTGCATGGCGCCGTGACAACGGTGAGCGTGAACAGAACGTTCGTGCGGAGCTTAACACGAATGACGGGACAGCAAACGTCTATGTGATTCGCGAAGTGGTCGAAGATCCTATCAATGACGCTATCGAAGTCGGCGTAGAAGAAGCGCAGCAGTACAAAAAAGGTGCTGTCGTAGGTGACGAAGTTGAAGAAGTTTTCGAAGTGACAAAGTTTGGACGAGTTGCAGCGCAAACAGCCAAGCAGGTGGTGCTGCAGCGTCTTCGTGAAGCTGAGCGTGAGATCGTACTTGCCGAGTATGAAGACAAAATCGGTACTGTTGTAACTGGTATTGTACAGCGAGTCGAGCCTCGTGTAGTGCGAGTTGAGCTCGGTAAGGCTACTGGTATTTTGCCACAAAGCGAGCAGATCCAGGGTGAATTCTATAGCGTAGGTGCTCGTATTAAGGTATTTATCAAAGATATTGAACGCGACAACCGAGGTCCACAACTTATTCTAAGTCGTGGCAATGAGGCGTTTATCGAGTATCTCTTTAGCCAAGAAGTTCCAGAAATGGAAACAGGCGCAGTAGAAATTAAAGGCATCGCCCGTGAAGCTGGCCGCAGAACTAAGATTGCCGTGGCGAGTACGGTTCCAGGTGTTGACGCGGTCGGTACATTTGTCGGTGGCCATGGTACCCGCGTCCAAGCTGTTATGAACGAAGTCGGTGATCAAGAGAAGATCGACATTGTGCCTTACGACGAAAATATCGATATGTATATTCGTAATGCATTAAGCCCGGCTGAAGTCCTGAATCTAGTCATAGATGAAGCTGACAAGCGTGTTAAGGTGATTGTTGCTGACGATCAGCAGTCTATCGCTATCGGTCGTGGTGGGCAAAATGTGCGACTTGCAAGTCGTCTGAGCGGCTACGAACTTGATATCGAAGCCAAGGAACAGCCGATAGCCGAGGCTAAGCCAAAGAAGAATATCGAAGATAGCTTGCTAGACGCGCTTGAAGGTTCCGACGAAGCGTAGGTAAGAGAAATCACATGACAAAACGGCCTGTGGAAGCAGGCTGTTTTGTTATACTGGAGACATGGGTTTGTTCGACTTTATGACTAAAATGATAAAAGGCGAGCCGATATTTGATGCGCAGTCGCCAATAGCCTCTCGAGCAGCAGGGTCTCCGAGCTCCGGGACTGTCCCGCAGACAGATCCTCCGAGGCATGATACCGGCCATAAGATTCATCCTGAGATTAAGGTGACTAGACTCACGACACGACGAAACGGTAGCACGATGCAGACATATGCGTGGATTCAGAACGATGCACCATTTGCTATCGAGTTACGAAGTTTCCGTATTATGGGTCGTACTTCTTCTATGGGCTATCAGCTAGCACTTGGTCACGGGCAGGAGGTTCAGATCTATAATGGCCCTATCGCAAAAGACGAGAGTGAAAATGATGCATATGTAGAGTATCGTGTTGTACAAAACGGTGATTATTTCCAGCAAGAGTTCCATGTGGAATTTGACCGTCAATCCGACGGAGCTTTCTTGATCGAGGAGCTACATCCTGAAGAGCATGTCCGAGATATTTAGAGTTGGCACTCACTTGACTCGAGTGCCAAAAGCCGTGTATACTGAATATAAGTTATCGTATAAAAGCTATTAAAAAGGCTTGCGGTTACGACACGGAGGAAACATAATAATAGTATGTCTGATGAATTTGCAGAGTTTGTCGCTCATTTGACGGATAACGCGCGGACAAGTTTGTACCATGCGGATTCTATTGCGCGCGGATATGGTAGTAAGTTTATCGGGACGGAGCATTTGTTGCTCGGTGTCCTTGCTCAAGGTTCAAGCGTAGGAGCAAAGGTGCTTGCCGATGCGGGTGTTACGCTTGATAAAGCAGAAGTTGCGCTTGGCTTGAAACCTGTCACGCAAGCTGTACACATAGGGGTGAACTCCCTCAGCGAAACTGCCAAAGTGACCCTTCGTATGAGCTGGCAAGTTGCACAAGATTACAACCAAGATTCTCTTGGTACTGAGCATATTCTCTACAGTATCCTCAATCAGCGAAATGCACGCGCCACGGTCCTGCTGGCTGATATGGGCGTCGACATCGATGCCGTGGGTGGTGATCTTGAGTCGTTTTTTGCTCGTCAAAACAACCTCGAGGCGCAAGAAATTATCATAGAAACTGAAAAACCTAAGCGTAAAACAAGCATTCTCGATACTTTTGGTGTAGATCTTACCGCCAAAGCACGATCAAATGAGCTGGATCCAGTGATAGGTCGTGATGCGCAAGTGGAGCGTATGGTGACGATTTTGAGTCGTCGTACCAAAAACAACCCTGTGCTGATAGGTGAGCCTGGCGTTGGTAAGACGGCAATCGTGGAGGGTTTGGCGCAGCGAATTTCAAATGAAGACGTACCTGACCATCTGCTCGATAAGCGTATCGTACAGCTTGATCTCGCCGCTATGATCGCAGGCACCAAATACCGCGGTGAGTTCGAAGACCGTCTCAAAAAAGTCGTGGCTACCCTCAAGGAGCAGCAGAATACCATCGCGTTTATCGACGAGCTGCATCTGCTTGTAGGTGCAGGAGCAGCCGAAGGTGCACTTGACGCGGCTAACTTGCTCAAGCCCGCCTTAGCTCGTGGTGAAATGCGTCTGATCGGTGCAACTACATTAGACGAATATCGCAAGCATATTGAAAAAGACAGCGCACTCGAGCGTCGCTTTCAATCCATTAATGTGCCCGAGCCAAGCTTGCGAGACACAACAGCTATTGTTAAAGGTTTACGTCCGTACTACGAAAAGCATCACGGGGTAAGTATGAGTGACGAAGTAGTAGAAGACGCGGTGCATATGGCTGATCGCTATATTAAAAACCGCTTCATGCCAGATAAGGCTATTGATGTGATCGATGAAGCAGCAGCGCTAGTGCGAGTAAAACATGGCAAAAAGCCAAGCAAAATTCGTGACTACACTCGTGAACTGAAGCAGCTGAACGAGAAGATGGAAGATGCGGTAGTGAGTGAGGAATATGAGCGTGCGGCACTTTACAAGACTCGCATCAGTCAGCTCCAGCTCCAGGTTAAGGAGCTCAGCGAAGAGGCTGAGAGAAAGTCACCTATTAAGCTGACGAGTGATAACGTCGCGCACGCGGTATCTGTTATGACCGGTATCCCGGCGACTCGAGTGCAGAAAAACGAAGCTCGAATATTGTCACATCTCGAAAAGCATCTCGCGAAACACGTGATTGGCCAAGAAGAGGCCGTGAATAAGGTTGCGCGTGCCGTGCGCCGTAGTCGTAGTGGTGTTGGTTCGAGCAAGCGCCCGATTGGTTCTTTCGTATTTATGGGTCCAACTGGTGTCGGTAAGACCGAGCTAGCACGAGTGATAGCTCGTGAAGTATTCGGTAGCGACGACGCATTAATCAAAATCGATATGAGCGAATTTGCAGAAAAGCATAACACCTCTCGGCTACTTGGCGCGCCAGCAGGCTACGTAGGGTATGAAGACGGCGGTCAACTAACGGACAAGATCCGTCGTCAACCTTATAGCGTGGTGCTTTTTGATGAGATAGAAAAAGCACATCCGACCGTGTTCCATATGCTCCTGCAATTACTCGAGGATGGAAAATTAACTGATGCATCTGGACGTACAGTGGACTTTACGAATACGGTGATTATCTTGACGAGTAATCTCGGCGCCGAGGCGATGCGTAAAGAGGCAAACCTAGGATTTGGTGTACACACTAAAAAGGATGAGAAAGAGCTTGATGCTGTGCATGCACGCAATGCAGCCTCGGCAAAAGAAGCTCTGGAGAACTTTATGAGGCCCGAGCTAATTAATAGGTTTGATGGAATTATCACGTTCCGTGCACTGACCCGCAAAGAAGTATCAAAAATCTTTGACCGACTGATCGATGAACTCAAGCAACGATTGGTGAAAAAAGGCGTGGCACTTGTCGTGAAGCCAGCTGCAAAACGATTGCTTATTGACCATGGTTACGATAGGTTTAACGGCGCACGCCCGCTTCGAAGGGTGATAGAAGATGAGCTGGAGCATGAAATTGCCGAGGGGGTAATTAGCGGCGCGTATGAAAAAGGTGTTGTGGTGACGGCCGGTATCAAGCAAGGAAAGGTCACTGTGGTGGGTAGCTATGAGAGCGTCCCCCGGTAATAGCAAGACAGCCGTAATTGTCAGCTCGCTACTGACAGTATTGCTGTTTTTGGTTGCAGGCTGGGTAGTGCTCAATCGTCAGTATGTGGTCGATCAACTAGTTGTGTGGCAATACCAACCTTCGTCAGAAGTGGCACAACTGGCCGAACGCGCGCAGATGAATGATAAGGGGACTTTTTATTTCTATGCATCTGAGCCACAGCTTGACGGTACGGCTAAGTTCAATGAGGTGTGTAAGCGTCAAGAAGAAAACAGCGCGATACTCGGATGCTTCACAAACGGCAAGATTTTTGTATACAACATATCGGATAAACGACTCAATGGCGTAGAGGAGGTGACTGCGGCGCACGAAATGCTCCATGCGGTGTATGTTCGTTTATCTTCGTCGGAAAAAAACCACCTTAATAGCTTAATCGATGTTGAGTATCAAAAACTTCTCCGTTCGGAAGACAATGATCTAAAAGAACGTATGGAGTACTACGCACGTACAGAACCTGGGGAGAGAGATAATGAGCTACATTCCATTATCGGCACTGAGGTGAGTAGTATTGGAGATGAACTCGAGGAGTACTATTCCCAGTATTTTACAGGTCGACAAGCAATCGTAGCGCTACATGATTCTTATAGCTCGAAATTTGACGAACTAGAGAGAAGTTCTACAACTCTCAAATCTCAACTCGAGCAACTATCAAGTGAGATTAATACAATGACTAGTCAATACAATAGTGAGATAGCCGTGCTCAATGATGACATAGAGACCTTTAACGTCCGTGCGCAAAATGGTGGTTTCTCTGATCAGTCTACGTTTCAGGCAGCTCGGGCTGCTCTTGAGGGCCGAGTGGGGGTGTTAACACAGACGCGCAGTACTATCGACACGAAAGTTGCCGATTATGAGGTGAAGCGTCAGGCCTATAATCAAACAGTTGATGAGTCGAATAGTCTTTCACGTTCGCTCGACAGCAGTTTGGCGCCTGCGCCGAGCATCTGAGGTATACTGTAAGTAATGGCTAAATCAAAACAGAGTTACGTCTGTCAGCAGTGCGGAGCTCAATATACTAAATGGATGGGACGGTGTGAAAACTGTGGCGAGTGGAATACTCTTGTCGAGCAACTTCCTCAGATGATGGGTAAATCAGCCGTCGATAAAAGTGCTGGCAGTGGAAGTGTTTTGGTCGCGCAAACGCTTCGCTCAATAGACCCAGAAGAGCGAATCGGAAGAATGCCGACAGGGATTGGTGACCTCGATATAGTTCTCGGTGGCGGTATTTTGCCCGGAGGTGTTACGTTGCTGGCTGGGCAGCCGGGTATGGGAAAAAGCACGTTATTGCTACAAGTTTGCGCGCATGTCGCAGCAAGCTATCCTGTCCTCTATGCAAGTGGTGAAGAATCTGCGCATCAGGTGAAGCAGCGAGCCGAACGACTTGGTGCACATGGGCAAGATCAGCTTGAATTTGTTGCTTCAACAAGCGCTGACGATATAGCAGCCACAATTCGAAGTGGAAAATATCAAGTAATTGTAATTGATTCGATCCAGACACTGAGTCTTGCAGACATAAGCTCCGCGCCAGGCACGGTGAGTCAGATTACAAACAGCAGTAATGTGATTATCCGAGCTGCAAAAGAGACGGGTGCGGCAGTTATCTTGGTTGGGCATGTCACCAAAGAAGGTGCAATAGCAGGTCCAAAGGTGCTTGAGCATTTGGTTGACGTAGTGCTGCAGTTTGAAGGTGACCGCTACGGCGGGTTCAAGGTAGTTAGGGCGGTAAAAAATCGATATGGCTCCACAAACGAAGCAGCAATATTTGAGATGGACGAAGAAGGTTTGAAGGTCGTCGAGAATCCATCTGCAGCATTACTTGCAGAGCGAAGAGATGAAGATGGGTCGGTAGTGCTTGCAACGCTGGAGGGCAATCGTCCACTACTGGTGGAGATTCAGGCACTTGTCAATCCGACAAATTTCGGGTATCCTAAACGTACAGCTTCGGGGTTTGACCTCAATCGTCTTAATCTATTGATCGCGGTATTGGAGCGCCGTACTAAACTGAAATTATCAGACAAAGATATCTACATCAATGTCGTGGGCGGTATGAAGCTGAGTGACCCAGCTGCTGATTTGGCTATTTGTATGGCTATCGCAAGTGCAGCGGCTGGACACAAGCTCGCGCCTGGCACGGTCGTATTTGGCGAAGTTGGACTTGGGGGCGAGGTACGCTCGGTCAAGGCCGTTGACAAACGAGTTGCAGAAGCAAAGAAGCTCGGTTTCACTCAGGCATTAGCACCTGCAGTTGGCCACAAAAATTTATCATTTATCAAAACAGTGACAGATATGCGCTCGGCATTGGTCGAGTATCTGCACAAATAGGAGAATTATGGATTATATTATTATCATAATCGCGCTAGCAATATTAGCGCAAACGACGTATATTGTCGTAGCAACAGCATCACGAAACAAAAGAGTTTCACGTCAAAGTATTTACGTCGACACATCTGTGCTTATTGATGGACGAATCCTCGCTATCGCAGAAGCTGGATTTATTCCAGGTGAGCTTGTGATCCCCAGAAGTGTCTTGCGTGAGCTACAGCTACTCGCAGACGGTGGAGATAGCGACAAAAGAGCAAAAGCCCGCAAAGGTCTTGATCTTGTACGTAAGCTGCAGGGTATCGAAGAGATTTCTGTACGAATTATGCAAGATGGCGTTGCGGCACGTGGCGTAGACGAGCAGCTTATTGAGCTTGCCAAGAAATACCAGGGCAGTGTATGCACGGTCGACTACAACTTAAATAAGGTTGCACAAGTAGAAGGCGTCGCAGTACTGAATATTAATGAGCTAGCCAAAAATATCCGCTCTGTACATATGCCAGGAGAGAGGGCGAAGATAGAGCTTGTTACTCGTGGTCAAGATAGTCATCAGGGCGTAGGCTATCTCGACGACGGCACAATGGTTGTTGTGGAGAACGCTGTCAAGCAAGTTGGTAGTAAGGTTGAAGTCGAGTTCATCCGAGTACTCCAAACAGATGCAGGTAAAATGATGTTCGCACGTCTGACGACAGCCGTGAAGCAAGCCCAGGGTCCCCGCACTGATAAACAGCCTGCTAGGCGACTGATCGCACGCAAGGCAAATGGGCGTAAGGCAGAGGTGACTACATCCACACCTGCGTCTACATTGGCGCCTACCTCCGTCGCACCCGAAGCTCGTCAGCAGCAGCCATCATCCACAAAACCTCGTCGCAAACCGTCAGGCAAGAAGACGCAGGAAGACTCTCTGATTGACTTGATTCAAGGTCAGTAAGCTGCTAGCCTTTTTAGTCAATATAATAGGCCTCAGGGATGAGGCCTATTATATTGTTTACTGCTAGAGTGCTATGGTGATTGCTGAGAGCCGCTTCCAGTGTACAGCGCCTTATCTTCTACTGTAGCCGTAACTGTTTCGGGTGCTGTGAGTGTGACTGTTGTTGTATAGGTGCCCGTGCCAGATACTGCCACGTCCGCTACGAGATTTGCACCTACCTGTACTTTAAGAGAATTGAGAGGGTGAGTGCCCTGCATTATATTTACAGTTATCTCAACCGTATTGCTATTTGCTGGTACTTTCTTAGTAGTGACCGACACGGACGGCTTAACGTCCTCGCACTTATGGGTGTCGTCATCTTTTGATGCGTCATATCCATCCGGAGCGATATAGGCAGCTTGTTTGGTAATAGGGTCGGTTGTCTTAGTCACGCCAATCTCTATGCGTGCATTTTCCGGTGTACAATCCGTTGCCTTTTTCTTTGACACCTTGTCAAAGATCAGTTTTTCATTTGCTATACCAGCCTTTTGATCAAACCAAGATGGGTATACATCCTTGCGACCACCAATCGCGAGCTCCTTGATTCCTTCAGGGCGTTCTACTTGTTGATTTGGTGTCCATTTATTTTCTGGTTGGTATACCTGCGTGTGGACCGCTGACATAAAGTCGTTTGATACGCGTCGTACGACCGAGTTGTCGCTCGAGGACATCGGCCTTCCGTCGTGATTTCCTACCCATACTCCTGTCGCTACGACCGGAGAATAATTCATAAACCATGAGTCTTTCGCTTGGCCGTTACCATTCTCGGTTGTACCTGTCTTTGCTGCCGTCCATACGTTTGGTACATTAAATCCATATGAATTTCCTTGTGATCCAAAGGTGATACTTCGGGCCTGTGCGTCGCTCAGGATGCTTGAAAGCATGTATGCCACCTGAGGGTCTACGACTTGTTTTGGCTTAGGGTCTTCCCATTTCTTGAGAACTTCGTTGGAAGCGTTACGCACCTCGAGCACATAGGCAAGTGGCTTATAGGCACCACCGCGTGCGAGAGAGGCATATGCATTCGTGTGCTCTATCTGTTTTACCGTACAACCACCTCCGATTGCAGCAGATAGACCTGCGTTGTTGTTGTCGGCACAGTAGGAAATATCACCCAGATCACGAGTAGTCTTGAGAGCATCTTCTACGCCTGCGATATGCATGGCTTTTACGGCAGGAATGTTGAGCGAGCCGGCAAGCGACTGGCGAATCGAGACGTTGCCATAGAATCGTCGGGTGTAGTTATTGAGTGAGCAGCCTGGTGCGGAGCCCGCGCAATATATTGAGTTGATGTTTTCGTCACGTAGTATCGAACCTGGCGCATAGTTAGTGCCTTCTCGCTGCTTAAACAGGGGCGCATAGTCGGCAATCGGCTTGATGCTTGAACCGGGCTCCAGAGGAGAAGTGGCGCTGTTTTGCTGTCCATAGCCTTCTTTGCGATAGTCTACGCTTCCCACCATAGCTATCACTTGGCCTGACTTTGCGTCTACGGAGGAAAGAGAAATGTTGTCTGCGCCGTAGAGCGGTAGCATAGCTGCGCCTGTGGCTACTGCTTGCTCTGCTGCCTGCTGTGCACGAAGGTCGAGTGTGGTTTTGACAGTGAGACCGCCTCTGCCGACAGTCGCTTTGCCGAGTTCTTTTTCTAATTGGCGTCGCACTTCGAGTACGAAGTGTGGGGCAGTGATATTTTCACTGTCATCAACCTGGGGCTTGATGCTTGTAAGTATGTCAAAAGCCTTGGCTTCGTCCGCTTCTTTTTGGGTAATTTTGCCAGTATCTTGCATGGCCTCAAGTACCTTATGTTGACGCGCGACGAGTGCTTCGTGGCCGGCTTCATTATAAGGGTCGTATAAGCCTGGCTGATTTGGAATCGCCGCAAGCAACGCAGCCTCGGGTAGTGACAAGTCTTTTGCGGATTTGTTGAAGTATGTCTGGGCTCCGCTTTGTACTCCATTTCGACGCCCGCCATATGGCGACTCGTTTAGATAGAGAGTGAGGATCTGATCTTTGTCGTACATCCGTTCTACTTCGATAGAGAGTATGAGCTCTTTGATTTTGCGAGGTATACCGCTCAGGCCACGATCTTGAGACTCATCAGAGAAGAACACCTGTTTTACTAGCTGCTGGGTGAGTGTTGAACCGCCTTGTGTGCTGCCGCCACTTGCGTTGTTGAAAGCTGCGCGTGCGAGACCTGTGGGGCTCACTCCGTGATGGGTGTAAAAGTCACGATCTTCAATAGCAACTGTCGCATCTTTCATGTACTTATTAATCTGATCGCTTTTTACAACTTGCTTGTAATCACCGTCACCTTTGTCTTCCCATAGTATTTTGCCGTTGCGATCATAGTATTTTGTCACAGTCGTCTGTACACGTTTGGCAAGTTCGCTTGGTCGGATAGAGTTTAGGTCACGACGATAGTAAGCGAATAGCGATCCTACGGTAAGTACACCGAGGAGTACGAGTATACCGAATACCTTAAGCGCCATCATGCCGCCTTTGCGACTGAACCAATAGCCGGCGACGCGTTTCGGATGCAAACGTGCAAAGAACCGCTTGACTGGGTGTTTCGGTAGCGTAGCGAGATACTCGGCACGTTTGCGTGCTTTTAGATCTTTTTTAGTTTTGCGCTTGTGCGATAAATTCGCATAAAGACTCATCTTGCGCGGTGAAGATTTCTTGGTCACAACTCTGTCTTTCCCATAAGCAGTATTACACTCCATTATAGCAAACATTTCTCGCGGTAGAATATTTATTTCTGCTACAATTGATGTTGATATATATAATGGCTAGCACGAATGAAGGAGTAACCGTGACATTATCCGAAGAACTAACCTGGAGAGGCTTTGTCAATCAGACGACGTTCGATGACATTACTGCGCTAGACGGAGATTCCCGCAAGTTCTATTTTGGTGTAGACCCAAGTGGGCACGGTATGCAAATTGGCAATCTAGCTACCGCTATGATGCTACGACATTTGATGGCACGTGGCCACCAAGCCTATCTGCTGGTCGGTGGAGCTACGGGTATGATTGGTGACCCAGATGGCAAGCTCGATGAGCGTAATTTGAATGCGGTCGAGGAGATTGCTGGCAACAAAGCTGAAATCGAACGTCAATATCGGCAGGTATTTAGTGGACAGTTGTTTGAAGTGGTAGATAACTACGATTGGTTCAAAAACATTAACTATTTGTCGTTTTTGCGCGAGGTTGGCAAGCACGTACCGATGAGCATGATGCTCGGGAGAGAATTCATCCAGGCCCGACTAGGTGAAGGTGGCAACGGCATTAGCTACGCAGAATTTAGCTATTCATTGATTCAAGGCTATGATTTTTTGCATTTGTATCGTGAGCATGGAGTCACGTTGCAAGTATGTGGTGCAGATCAATGGGGTAATTCTATTGCAGGTGTAGATATGATACGACGTATCGAAGGCGGCGAGGCACACGTGCTTAGTGCGCCACTTATTATCAATAAGGCTACGGGCCGTAAATTTGGCAAAACCGAGGGTGGCACTATTTGGCTCGATCCTGAGCTTACGAGTGTCTTTAAGTTCTATCAATTCTGGCTAAACGTTGACGACGAAGGTGTCATCGACTACATGAAAGTCTACACACTTCTTTCTAAAAATGAGGTTGAGACTATTGCCTCAGAACACGCGGCAGCACCTGAACGGCGTAGTGCTCAAAGGCGCCTAGCATGGGAAATTACGAAAATTGTTCACGGTGAAGACAGGGCACGCGCGGCAGAACAAGCTACCCGTGTATTATTTGGCGGTGAAGCATTTAATCCTAGCGACGAAGGCGTAGTCAGTATTCTTAAGACGGAAATTCCAGTAGTAGGTCTGAATCAATTTGTAACAGACATCTTGCAAGCTGCGGAGATTGTCAAAAGCAAAGGTGAGGCAAGGCGGCTGATTTCTGGAGGCGCAATCTCTATCAATGGCCTAAAGATTGCCGAAGATATAAATGTAGAAGAGGTATCGTTGATTAAAAAAGGTAAAAATACCTTTATACTTGTAAACTAGCAAATTATATTTAATCTTATACGCTATTTTTAGACGGCTGACTGGCAAATCATGGCAGGTTATTGCTATACTAAAAGGAGTTTAATCTAACTCTCGGAGGTAGTATGACAATCGATACTCAAACACTGAAGCAGCATGTGTCGGAAGCTGCATTTGAAAATATTTCCAAATGGCTGAACGAGCCAAAGTATGCTGAGTATGTGAACGAAATTGAACAGCTTGTTGCTAACCAAAATTGGCAGGAGCTTGAAGATTCATTCTTTAAAGTACTTGAATTCGGTACTGCCGGGCGACGCGGCATGGTTGGACTGGGCTCAAATAGAATTAATAGGGTAACGATTGGCGAGAGTACTCAAGCACTTTGTTTGTACTCAAGCGAATTTGATGAACAGGCGCGCCAAAAAGGTGTTGTGATTGCGTGTGATACGCGACTCAGCTCCCCGGAACTAAGTCGTATTACTGCAGAAGTGTGCGCGGCAAATGGGTTCAAGACATATATTTTTGATAGCTTTCGTTCTACGCCGGAGTTGAGTTTCGCTGTCCGTCACTTGGGTGCGGCTGTGGGCATAGTGGTGAGTGCAAGCCATAACCCGCCAGCAGACAATGGCTTCAAGGCATATTGGAGCGATGGCGCGCAGCTCGTTGCGCCACACGACAAAGGTGTCCTTGCAAAAGCTGATGAAATTCAGGAGATTCATTCTGTCGATTTTGACGAAGCGGTACAAGCTGGAGACATCATACTTATCGGTGACGACGTAGATAGGGCATACGTGGACGCGGCTGTAAACGAAGCCGTGGGAGAGTACCGTGATATTGCAATCGTGTATTCACCACTGCATGGAGCGGGTCAGACAAATGTACTACCCGTGCTTGAACGGGCTGGCTTCAAAGATGTGAGGGTCGTAGAGGAGCAAATGACGCCAGACGGAAACTTCCCGACAATTCCCAATGGCAAACCAAATCCGCAAGAAATTATTGCCAATGAAATGGCAGTAGAAAAACTGCTAGCAGAAAAAGCCGACATCGCTATCACAAACGATCCTGACGCAGACCGGATAGGCGTAGTTGCGCTGCATGAGGGTAAGCCAGTTTATCTCAACGGCAATCAGTCAGCCGCACTAGCCGCGGACTATGTGTTAGGTAGACTACGTCAGAGCGGCAAGCTCACGCCGAAGCACTTCCTTGCCAAAACGATTGTTACGACTGATTTGCTGCAGGCGCTTACAGATTATTATGGAGTTAAACTGTATGGAAACATGCTTGTCGGTATGAAATACATAGGTGAGCTTATCCGCAATAAAGAAACAACTGATGAGATATTTCTGCTTGGCGGTGAAGAGAGCTATGGCATGATCAAGGGCACCTATGTGCGAGATAAAGATGGCGCGGCTGGTGCGCTGACACTGGCTGAAGCTGCGGCCGAGCTAAAAGCTGCAAACAAAACTCTCTACACTCGTTTGCTCGAACTATTCGTAGAGCATGGTATCTACGAGGAGACTCTTGTTGATGTGCAATTCCCCGGTGCAGATGGTTTCGAGACGATGCAAACTATTATGAAACAGCTGACGTCTAGCACGCCGAGTACTCTCGGGGGTTACCGTGTGTCGGCGGTGCAAGATTATACTACGCTTGAGCGTCGAGATGTCGAAACTGGCGATGTAACTCCAGTCGACTGCATTAGCGGTAATGTGATTGTGTTTGAACTCGGAGATCCGAGGCGGCGTGTCACCGTTCGGCCAAGTGGCACTGAGCCAAAGCTCAAGCTCTATGTACAATGGTATGAAGAGACAACTGCGAGCAATGTGGACGAAGCTCTAGAGGCCTACGACGAGCTCAAGTCACGTCTCGATGAGTTTACCGTAGCGCTGAAAAACCAAGTACTCGAAGGCTAATGAATCTCTCGCTTCCACTACGTGAGCTTAGTGGCGTCGGCGATAAGCTCGACGAATCTTTTCATAGAGTGGGGCTGCGCACCGTCAAAGATCTAGTGCATTATTTACCGCGCACATACGATGACTATACGCAGCAAAGCAGGATTGTCGATCTAAAACCTGGCAAAGTCACGATAGTAGCGAAAGTAGAATCAGTTGAGACGCGTAGTGTTCGTCGAGGCATGCGCATTACGACCGCAGTGCTCGCCGATGATTCAAGTAAGCTCAAGGCGGTGTGGTTTAATCAGCCATATCGTGCCACGCAGTTAAAAACAGGTGAGCGCTATATGTTTACTGGTACATTTGAGTTTAGCTACAATCGTTATCAGATTACAAATCCTGGGGTTGAGCAAGCAAAGAAGCTCGAGCAGACAGAAGGTGAGCGAATTGTGCCGGTTTATCGCTCAATTCGCGGCGTCAAACCTCCGCTACTGCGCAAACTTGTTGCTAGTCTACGGCCAACCATTACGATGCTTGGAGAAACACTTCCCTTGACTATCGTAGAGAGCCAGAAACTCATGAGTAATGCTCAGTCGCATCTCGCGTTGCATTTTCCTGAATCACAGGAGCAGATTGCACAAGCGCGAGAAAGAGTTGGTTTTGAAGAACTATTTGAATTACTACTAGCGAGCCAGCTTAATAAGCAGGCAAATAATCGACTTCAGGGCTGGAAGTTGCCGTTTGACGTAGCTGCGGCAAAAGAATTTGTTGCTGGATTGCCATTTGCCCTCACGAACGCACAGCGTCGAGCTGCCTGGCAGATCATTCAAGACTTTGAATCAGAAATACCAATGAACCGTCTCCTGCAGGGTGACGTGGGTTCCGGTAAAACAGCCGTAGCGGGTTTTGCAGCTCGCCAAGCCGCGCAAGCTGGATATCAGTCGGCAATCATGGCCCCGACAGAGATACTCGCTTCACAGCACGCAGAAACGCTGAGTGCGCTACTTGCACCGTTTGATGTATCGGTAGGACTTCTTACCGGAAGCGTAAAGGGCAAGGCCCGTCAAGAATTGCTCTCTCAGATCTCGGACGGCACAGTCGATATCATTGTCGGCACGCACGCGCTTATTCAGAAAAAAGTCGAATACCACAAGCTTGGTTTTGTGGTTATCGACGAGCAGCATCGTTTCGGTGTCGCCCAGCGTCAAGCATTGCTCGATAAATCAATACGGATGCCACATTTGCTGGCGATGACGGCTACACCTATTCCGCGCAGTCTTGCACTTACGGTGTATGGTGAGCTCGACGTATCCGTACTCGACGAGTTACCAAGCGGCCGTAAACCGATAGCGACGAAGCTATGGGCACCCACTAACACCGAAAAACTCTACGAAGCTGTTGATGACGAAATTGCAAAAGGCCGACAGTGTTACATTATCTGTAGTTTGATCGATGAAGATCCTGAAAATGACGTCAAGAGCGTAGAAGCTGAATACAAGAAGCTCAAAAGCACGGTTTTTAATCACAGGAAAGTAGGTCTCCTGCACGGAAAGCTCGCGCCTGTAGATAAAGACGCAGTGATGCAGCAATTCGCAGACGGTGACATCGATATACTAGTCAGCACCACTGTGGTGGAAGTGGGTGTCAACGTGCCGAATTCTACAGTTATGATTATCGAAAACGCAGATCGCTTCGGACTAAGTCAATTGCATCAGCTACGTGGACGTGTTGGGCGTAGCACTCATCAGAGCTATTGCTATCTTGTGATGAGCGATAGCTCTAAGCCATCTGCGCGCTTACGTGAAATCGAGAAGTCGCAAGACGGTTTTTATTTAGCCGAGGTAGACCTGAAATTGCGAGGGCCTGGTGAGATCTATGGCCGCTCGCAGCACGGCGCATTAAATCTACAGGTAGCAAGTCTAGGTGACACAAAGCTGATTGCTAGGGCACAGGCGGCAGCAAAGGAATTTCTCTCTTCTGGTGATGATTTGTTACAATATAAACAGTTGGCCACTCGGGTGGAGAAAAACCAGCGTCTCACAACGCTCAACTAACAAAAATAATCACGTATTAAATAAAGGGAAAAGCCAAACCCGAACATTCGGATTTAGTCCGTTGTCCGGAGCAATAGGAAAAACTGGGGTACTGCAAATTCGAAGAAGTTCGAGAGCTGGAGCGCCGTAGATTTCTCCTATTTAACGCAGCGAGATTTATGTATTCAGGAACAACCTTTCGTACCAAATCCGGTCGCATCATGGGTGTGCATCAACGTATCGACCGTGTAGCGCGCCGACACATTACTTCACATATTCCGTCAGGGGTTAACTTTCCTACATATCGGGATATCGTACATTTCGAAGGCAAAAACGGACCTGATGGTATCAAGCGTAAAAGCCCTGCTCAGGATGAACCATGGCATTATATAAACCCAAACGACCCTAGTGATGTGGATTTGCTTGTTATGATCGAGGATCATATAGTCAATCTTACCGAGGCACTGAAAGCGGACAACTATCAACGTGCTGCGTTCGAAGCAGCCTGGATGGCACATGCAATTACCGATGGCCTTACTCCGGCGCATCACTATCCATTCGAAGAGAAGCTAGAAGAACTACGGGGTGAGAGTATAGAGACGCGCAACAGCACAAAAGAAAAGCTGGTACTGCCTGGTGACAATGCTCGCATGCGCATCAAAAACAACTGGGAGTTCTGGGGTGCAAAAGGTGTCATGACAACACACCTTAGCTTTGAGCTGGGCGTGGCAACTACGCTTTCGGGTGCAAAACTAGACAGTATTCATAGATTTGACGATGCTGACGTACAGGAGTTGCGTGAGCAAGGCTTCCGCGAGGTATTTCTCCATATACTGCACGATGTGCACGCTATGGGCATGTACGATGAGTTTCAGCAAAAGGGATGGACTCGTCACTTAGCGCGTGAGACGAGGAGCGAGCTCGTGCCGCTCACTATCAAAGCGGTCTGTGCAGGATGGTACAGCTCCATACTCGCAGCCTCGGAGGCGCATAAGTGAGAGTTCGCGTAATTGCTGGTAATCACGGTGGGCGTATGCTAAACGCGCCACGCGGCCGTACTACACACCCAATGGGCGAGCGCGTACGAGGTGCTATGTTTAATTCGCTTATCTCTGAACTTGCGGGTGCCCGAGTCCTCGACGCTTATGCTGGTACTGGTGTAGTAGGTCTAGAAGCGCTCAGTCGTGGAGCAAAAGAAGTCGTGGCGGTCGAGCAAAACCGTGCCGCGCAAAAAGCCATAACTGAGAATATGCAGACGTTAAATGTGAATTATCCCGAATACACTCTATTTAGGGGGCGTATGCAGCAATTTCTCGGCATGAGAAGTGCTGACGAGTTCGATGTCATCTTTGTAGACCCCCCATATTACGACTTTAATATGCACTTATCCACAGTTGAGAGAATTTTCGGACTACTCAAACCTGGAGGGCTTATGGTATTATCAAAACCAGGTAAGTGTGAGGAGGTCGTGCTACCAAGCGGAATTGTTGTGGTGGACAATCGTAGTTACGGAGAAGCACATCTCAGCTATTACCGACGAGAAGGCGCTTAGGCGCCTTTTTGTTATGATTTTGAGTGGCTCCAGCGTGTCAGAAATGACATGTTGGAGCCACTTGTTTACTTTGAAGTGTTTTCTGATAAGGGCGGCCAGTCCTAGTCTCGATAGGAAGTAGCGGATTATCGGCTCAATCCTCCGCAAATATAAAAAACACCATGTTTCCATGATGTTCCTTATTTTGGTACGCGAGAGAGGACTTGAACCTCCACGCCCGAAGGCACTAGCTCCTAAGGCTAGCGTGTCTACCAATTCCACCACTCGCGCAAATTACCGGTAGCCTATTTATGTTAGCATAACTCTAGTTAAATGCAAAATATACTTCGGCCATGGACATATATGCTATCATAGAGGTAAAGCTTAGAACAGAGGACGGTAGATGAGTAAAATTTCCCAGTACCTAAATGAACACTTGCTCGGTGAGGTGACTACAAATGCGGCTGTGCGCAAACAGCTATCTACAGATGGTAGCATGTTGTCACTTACTCCAGAGATTGTAGTATATCCGCGTAGTACTAACGATATCCGCAAAGTGCTTCGTTTTACTCATCAGCTGGCTGACAAAGGACATGCTATCAGTGTCACGGCACGTGGTGCTGGTACAGATCAGACTGGCGGGGCTATTACGCAGGGTATACTAGTTAGCACTACCGCCCACATGGACAGTATCTTTGAATTCGACACCAAGCAGCGATTAGTACGAGTTCAACCTGGTACAAACTTTGGCTCGTTGCAGACAGCACTTAAGCTACAGGGCTGCTATATCCCCTCATTTCCAGATTCATCTGCGTACAGTACGATAGGCGGCGCTGTAGCCAACAACGCCAGCGGGCGTCTTTCTGGCCAAAACGGTGCGATCGACGAAAGCGTTACTGAATTAGAAGTTGTATTGGCAAACGGCGACGTAATCCAAACGAGTCGACTCAGTAAGAAAGAACTCAGTAAAAAGAAGGGTCTGCAGACACTTGAAGGCGAGATATATCGTAGCGTAGACAATCTTATAGAAGATAACAGGACACTCATAGATGGTCAGCTCGATACTGGCACAATCGACAATTCTGGTTACGCGAATCTTCGCAAGGTAAAGCACAAAAACGGTACTTTTGATCTAACGCCGCTATTTGTTGGTGCGCAGGGTACTCTGGGTATTGTTTCGGAGATGATCTTAAAAGCAGAGTTTTATAACAATGAAGAAGCGCTTGTTGCCATTGCGGTACCTGATGCAAATAACTTTGTGGATCTAGTAGACGAGCTACGTACATTGCAGCCTGATGCGCTGGAGGTGTTTGACGGTGAACTTATCTCTCTCGCTCGAACGCATGGCAAGCGCTACAATATCTTTTCTCTTGTTGATGGCGAGAGCGCCACGCCAGCTGTAATCGCTGGTCTCGTGCTTTGCTCATTCCGTGATTTTAGCGAACGTGTCCGCAAGAGAAAGTTCAAAAAAGCACTCAAGTTGTCAGATAAATACGGCGGTGTTGCCGAGCAGGCTCTTAAGCCTGAGGTGATTCAGGAGATTTCTGCCCTGCGTGGCGCTGTCTACGCTGCTGTGTATTCTGAAGAAAAGTCCACTATCGTACCTTCGCTGTTTCGAGGTGTATACTTGCCGCATGCAAGGTTTGAAGATTTTCGCGATGCTGTTGCTGTGTTGGAAAAAGCTACCGGTATAAAGCTGCCATATAGCGGCTATGCTACGGACGGTGTATACAGTTTTTGGCCGCAATTCTCACTTCGTTCTGCTGTCGACAAACAGAAACTTCTTAAGTTCTATGATGCATTTGTAAAAGTCGTATATGAGCATGGAGGCTCTACGGTAGGCGAAGCTGCCGAAGGTCGTATTAAGTCACCATTCATCGAGAAGCGCACTAGCGATGAGGTTGCGAAGCTTTACACGGATCTACGCACTATCTTTGATCCATACGGTACACTCAATGCCGGAGTTAAACAGCCTGTCGAGTTGCGTACTATTGTTGCCCATCTTCGCACTGGGTATGACGGCATAGATTTTGCCGGATACTCAAGTCCTAGCTAGTGTTGAAAAAGTGTCGTTTGCGCTGTAAAGTAGTAAGTATGAGCAGATGTGGCGGAATTGGTAGACGCGCTAGCTTCAGGTGCTAGTGCCTTTCGGGGCGTGGAGGTTCAAGTCCTCTCATCTGTACCACTATAATTGCACCGTACTACGGTGTTTTTATTTATACTATAGATCTCACAAGCCGTAGAACGCACGGGTTGGCATTGGACGTACAGAGAGTTTTAATGCGGTATACTGTACATATGACAAAAAGACTATATCGCTCCACGACAGATCGCAAGATTGCAGGTATCTGCGCTGGCATTGCAGAATATTTTGGTATAGACCCCGTAATCATACGCGTCGTGGCAGTACTGCTACTATTGCCTGGTGGCTTACCGGGGTTGCTTCCCTATATTATACTGTGGATTATTGTGCCACCCCGTCCAAAAGGGACATCCTTGTCTAGCTCAGACCAATAAGTACTACCACGAAGATCATGCTATAGAGAATCTCTAGCGACCAGCCCCATGGCTTTTCTGCCCATTGTATCCACAACGCAAACTTGAAATATGGCTTGAGCCAAGCTACTTTGCCGTTGAAGAACCACAATAAGTCAGGAAGTATTGCAAACGACACACCGAGAAGTATGAGCCATAGTTTGTCGGGGAACAGATACCACGCGAGTAGTGTGGCGGCGAAGGTGAGCGCGATGTCACTATAGAATGTATACGCAAAAGGACGCTTAAGTGCGTCGCGTATATTATCAGGTGTCTTCGCATGTGGAAAGGCATCAAGTACAAAATGAGTAGCAACTGCTACGAGCGGAATCATAGGGGCGGGAACAAGCACAGCAATAATCGCGCCAGATAGGGCGTGATTCAGCGCGTTCACGCGCGCTTACCTCGTCGCTTTTCGATAGTGAGTGCGTGATGACGACTTGCATGTGCGTGCTGTTTGGCGGGTTTGAAAACCCAAAACTTCAACCCCACATATGTCCATACGCTGAAGATCATAGCCGAGAGTATCTGAGCAAGGTAGAAGCGATGTTCGTGAGCAGCACCTTCTTCGAAAGTAAGCGCAATACCGTTGGCGATTACACTCGTAAGGGCGGTATAAATGAGCATGTTAAATACCATCAGTGCAATAAAGCGGAATACTTCACCGTATGTGCGGCGTTTACCATTCGCTGTAAACACGAGTTCTCGGTTCACAAAAAAGAATGCTATATTAGCAAGGATACTGGCTCCTATGAGAGATGGAATCTCTGGTACATTGAGTAGTTTCTCGCCTATGAAAAAACCAAGCATTGTACCGAGAAATAGTACATTACCAGCAACTTGAGCTTTGAGAAACTCAATTAAAATGTCGGTCCATGTTTGTTTTTTTCGCGTAGTCACTTACGGTAGTATAGCAACATAGTGGGTTTTGTGCCACAGCCATGCTAGGCTAGAGTTATGATGCAACACGGCGCTCCACCTCTCGAAAAACCATGGCCAGATGATGACCGACTTGATCCCCAGCTTCTCGCCCAAGGTGATTTTCGTAATGTTGACGACAAGTATCGCTACTGGACGGTAGACGCAATACGCGCAGATATGCAGCTCACGAGCGTATCTCTCGAAATCGCTATCGAAAACGTCGAGCGTGACTTCAATATGGGTACTATTGTGCGAAACGCAAACGCCTTTAACGTGCGCAGACTCCATGTCATAGGTAGGAGGCAATGGAACAAGCGTGGCGCGATGAAGACGGACGCATATTTAGATATACTATATTACGCATCTGTCGATGAATTTATAGCAAGTAATGCAGACAAAGTACTCGTGGCCGTTGATAATATAGCTAATGCGACACCGCTTCATAAAGCACAGCTGCCAGATAATGCGGTGCTAATCTTTGGCGGGGAGGGGCCAGGTATTTCACAGGAGCTACTCGACAAGACGTCTCGTCATGTCGCTATCTCTCAGTTTGGTAGTACTAGGTCTATCAATGTAGGAGTGGCGTCTGGTATACTCATGTATAAGTGGGTTGAAAGACATATTCTTTTGAAAAAATAACAGGGTATCATACGGCAAAGTGCTTATGTGTATTGACATTAGCTTAATTTTGTGATACTATGAACATATATAACCTAATGTGGAGTGAGGTTTACATGCGAGGACTACAGAATTTATTAAACAAATTCCGTTATGCGAAACAAAGCAAGGCAATTGTTGCGAGCTTTTTCGTCATGGCGGTCATGCTAACAGGTGTTGGCGTGTATCAATTCAATCAGACATCTGTCGATGCAGCGAGTGTTTGTAACAATCAAAATAATATTGTGCCAAACGGTACACATAGCTACGGCGATGTGACAAATAGCTACAATGCAAATACCTGCGGTGATTTACAAGCAATTTACAATCACTACTGGATCAAGCCAAATCTTGTTGCTGGTGATCGTGTGCTTGACGGTACATCAAACAATCGTGGCGAAGTTATAGCTGACGGTCGTGTAGTTGCCAATAATGCTGCGAGTATCGGTCGCCAGGCTATCATGCACAGTCAGCCAATCTCAATCAATGGCCAGACATACTACCAGACATCCCATGTTGGTGGACAAGCATTCGCAAATCCAAACGCGTCATTACCTACGCTTGTAGTGCTTGACGCTGCCGGTAATTTCAAATATGCGATCATCAAAGCCTGTGGTAATCCTATCTATGCAACTCCTGTTAACCCTCCAAAACCACCAGAACCACCAAAGCCTGTAACTATTAAGGTGTGTGAACTTGCTACCAAAAAGATTGTCACTATCAACGAAGACCAGTTCAATCCTTCACTCTACTCAAAGAATCTTAAGGATTGTGAAGAAAAGTATATAAAGGTATGTGAACTTGCTACCAAAAAGATCGTTACGATAAAGGAAAGCGAATTTAACCCTACTCAATACAGTAAGAATCTAGACGATTGTAAAGAGGTGTTGATTCAAGTGTGTGACCTCAAAACTAAAAAGATTGTCACTATCAACGAAGACCAGTTCAATCCTACTAAATACAGTAAAAATCTCGAAGACTGTAAAACACCAGAAAAAATGGTTGTCTGCGAGCTCGCAACCAAGAAGGTCATCACTATCAATAAAGACCAGTTTGATGCAAGTAAGTACTCAACCAACCTCAAAGATTGCGAAGCGAAATGTCCTATTCCAGGCAAAGAACACTTGCCAGCAACAAGCGCAGAGTGTGAAAAGCCTATAACTCCCACTTCACCAGAGCTTCCAAAAACCGGCCCTGAAGATATCCTGGGTGCGGGTGTAGGGCTCGCAGCCATGGGACTTACCGCATATTACTACGCAGCAAGTCGCCGAAACCTATTCTAGGAAGATCGAGACACTGACCGGTCATATGCAATACCGCTCCGCAAGGGGCGGTTTGCATATGCATTAGCTTATGCTATAATAAAATAATGATTTACAAAACTAACCATCATTCACATCTGTTGCCGGAGCGAATCGGTTAGTTCTCTTTTACCCAAAATATAAATACGCCGAACATCGCTTCGGCGTATTTATTTTGTAATATTTACTATTTTTGGAGTACACATGAACACAATCATTTTTGATTTGAAAAACACATTATTGAATGAGACGGGAGAATGGCTTAAAGGTGCGCAAACTGCACTTGCAGCCACCAGGAGCTCCTCGCGCCGCATACTTTATACGATGAACGAACAGTGGACGTATGAACAAATAACTCGTTATCCGGAGATCTGGCAGCAATTTGATCAGCTTATGCTGGTGGCAAAGAAGAGGCGACAAGACTTTGAAGGCCTAGTTGCGGGTGAAGTATTGGTCGTCGGGGATTCGCTTACAGAAGAACTTCTTTTTGCGCGTGAGTTAGGCTACGAGTTTATCAGGATTCAAGGCGAGATGCCCGTAGGCGAGATTGAAAATTTTCTGAAGGGAGTACGGTAGTGAATGCTAGAGAACGCTATATAAGCAAAGGTATATGGACGATGAATTCTCCTAGAGAGACCTGCGTTGTGCCCGAAAAGCCCTTAATGATCTCGACATCCGAGGAAAAGGAATTGAATCAATTGGCGCTTGCCGCGTGGAGAGCCCTTGGGGGTGTGGTTGAAATGATCAGAGACTCGCCAGCTTCAAACCGGAGTGTTGCAAACTCTGCTGCAAAGTTTCCCGACGGGTTGACGATGCCCCCCGTGATGCGAGTAGACACAATAAGGACGGAAGCTGGTCCGAGGATCGTTGAGATAGATCCTATAACGGCTATATCGCTGGGTGAGACGGTGGCATTGACCGAGATATGGAGCGAGCAAGGCTATGCAGTGCCAGGCGGCGTACTAGATGCAATACGCCAATCGTTGCCTGTAGACGAAAAAAAGATTGCTTTGACGATCCCATCTGTTAAATCTGAATATGAATCAGAACTAAACTTTCTGATCGACTCGCTTGCTGAAGCGGGTATTGAATATGACGAGAATGCAACGCAGCTCAGTGCATTTAATGATGTAGCTTCTGTACGAAGAGGGATAAATAAAAACGGATGGGACAAAGAGCGTAATCCACTATGGGGGTCGCTTGTAGGTTTGGCTGACAAAACCAATCTGGGTATGTTAGTGAGCGGCGACAAGATAGACTTTCCGAAATACTTGCCGCGAGAATATACGCGTGAAGATATGCCCGATCTTCGTGAAGATGCAGTTATAATCGCCAAGCCGCTCAAAGGTAGTGGGAGCGTAGGGATTGCCGCTACTACGCCAAATGGAGCACTGCGGTTACCGGACGGCTATATGTTTCAGGAGAAATTTGAGGTTCTATCTGATGATTTTGGCATAGGGGGTGAATGGGCGAGCCGCGTAAGTATATACGCAGGTAGGTATGGCCTCATGGGCGCACAAGTTACAGCTCGTCGAAAGAATGAAAATTTTACCAATGTGCACGGTCAGAGCGATGCTGTACAGACAACCTTGGCTGTCGAGTAAAACGACGCTTAACCTTGCAAATAACAGATAAAGATGATAGGATTATGGCAAATGAGCTCACTTAGTACACAAGCCTACAAGGGCACACGAGATTTCTATCCAGCAGACATGCGGGTACGTAACTATATATTTGATACATGGCACCGTGTAGCGCGACAGCACGGTTATGAAGAGTATGCTGCGCCTATCTTAGAGCCTCTCGAGCTTTATACTGCCAAAAGCGGTCAAGAGCTTGCAAGCGAGCAGACATATACTTTTACCGATCGAGGCGACCGTGTGGTGGCTATACGACCAGAGATGACACCAAGTATTAGCCGTATGGTTGCCGCGCAGCGTCAAGAGCTCGGCTATCCAGCGCGTCTTTATAGCATTGCTAACTTTATGCGTTACGAGCGTCCACAACGTGGTCGTGAGCGTGAATTCTGGCAGCTCAATACCGATATTTTTGGAGTAGACGGCGTACGGGCAGAAGCAGAGATTATTGCTATGGCTTACGAGATCGTACGCGCGTTTGGTGCGAGCGACGAAATGTTTGCGATACGAATCAACAACCGCAAACTTATCAATTATATGATGAGTCAATACTTAGGCCTCGATGCGGTGCAATCACATCTGATGGTGAAGTTGTTCGATCGCAAAAACAAAATCCCTGCTGAGGCGTTTCGTGACCAGGTGATAGATATCTTTGGCGAAGAGCGAGCGGGCGAGGGTAGTGCCAAGATCGCTAAGTTGATTACTGCTAAATCTATGGCCGATCTACCAGAAGAACTGCGCGACAGTGACGCCGTACAGGAAGTGCAGGAGTTGTTTACTCTGCTCAAGACAGCAGGTGTAAATAACGCTCTGTTCGACATCACTCTTATGAGGGGGCTTGACTACTACACAGGTACAGTATTTGAGGTATTTGATATGCACCCTGACAACAACCGCTCGATGTTTGGTGGCGGACGCTACGACGGTTTGGTAGGCCTGTTCGGTGTAGAGCCTGTGCCGACAGTTGGCATGGCACCTGGCCTCACTCCTATGTTACTATTTCTCGAATCACACAAGCTTTTGCCGGAGCTTGTCTCAACTACGGATATCTGTGTGGTCGTGCCCGGCGATGATAATGTCGATGGCGCATTGGTGTTTGCGCGCCGTCTACGCGAAGAAGGTGTGAACGTGGAGGTAGACATATCTGGTCGCAAGATCGATAAGCAGATCAAAGCCGTGCTCAAAAAACATGTGCCATTTATGGTGTTTGTCGGCGACGAAGAGCTCAAAAACGAACTCTACACCTTCAAGGATGTCGCCTCGGAATCAGAAGAAAAGCTTAGTCTTGAGCGTATAGTGACACGCGTCAAAGACTATCGTAATCGCGGCATACTTGATGAAATTGATGCACTATTTGTAGAGTAATTGCGTTTTAGCAAAGAACAGCTATATTGACTTAATGTTATTATTATAGTATAATATTTCTTATGAAAATGAAAAATACGCAAGAGCCGAGACACAGTAGTGATCAGTATCGCAAGGCAAGCAAAGAATCTTTGAATGAGATGGATGACATAGAGCCTGCCATTGCGCATGCATTTGCGCGTATCTGTAATTTATCAGTTGATGCGACCGATGAACAGGTGCTAGGGGCGTTGGTAGGTGAGCATATGGATAGTGAGGCTCAGCGTGAGGCAATGCGAATGTTGCCGCGAGATCTTGATATTGCACAGAGTAATCTATCGGAATTCGAGAGTATGGGGTATGGCACATGGCTAAAGAAAAGTGGGTATGATAACTCGCAGCAGCCGCTATGGAGAACTGGCGGAGACGTCAACGACTACTGGAGTGAGTACCAAAAGACGCGCGAGGGGTTGACGGCGCGTATTGCCACTGCACAAGAAGCTGTAGATCAGTCTGCTCCAAATAGATTTTTCGTACAGGGTCTGAAATCTGCACGAACGCAGGAAGAGATGGATGCCTGGCATCGCGTCGCGGTATTATCCGAACTGGACGAGTATGGACTGGCAGAATCATCTGATATGAAAGATAGGGCCTATATAGCAGGCTTAGTGGCAGAATCTGTGCTACGATGTGCGGATAACAGCGCTGAAGATATAGATGCAGCAGCCGCACTGTGGGTCGGGATAAATAACGGTGAGGTTGGCGCCTCTGAGACAGTAAAGAAGATTATGTACGGTACACGGGTAAGCCACAAGGTGAATTTAGGTGATTTTGGAATCTATCAGCTCGGCGGTGAATTTACGCGTGAAACATGTGATGATTTTGCATATTTTAGGTCAAGGATGAATATGTATGACCACAAGGCTGCACTTCCTGAGCCGACTGTAGATAATATTGCAAAGTATTTTGTGAATTCCTCGGCAGATCTTCCAGGGTCTTATTACAGAGGGCTGCGTGTATATGCCGAAATGGTGCGTGAGCATGAAGCAGACGCCCCTGGGTCTCGAAAGCGCGACAGTGCACAGGCGATCGATGGTCTGACGCAACTATTCGCAAATACCATGGAAATGCTTGCCGACTCAGAGGGTGCAAATAATGCGAATGCGCGCAAGTTGCGCGATGCATTAACTCAGGATGGAGGGGGTCAATCTCGCTATGGAGACCTCTCGATAAAGAGGGCATCTGTAGTGAAACTGGCGAACATGCTGACTCATTTAGAAAACAGTGCTTTGCCCCCGGGTGCTTATCCGCAAGAAATTCTCAAAGATACGGATGAGAATATTACAGAAGTGTTCTCTCGGATTACAGGTTTTGCAGCGAAATATGTGAACGTGGAAGCTAGTCAAGACCCTGTGCTGCACGACAAAGTGCTTGATATCTACGCGTGTGTAGCGCTGGGTGTGGAGATTAATATGACGCAAGTCGTGACGGATAGTTCACGAGGGGTTGCTACGCGTAAGTTTGACGCAGAGGACACACTAAGCCTGCGGAAGCGTAGCCATCGGGCATATAATGTCAAAAAATCTGGCTATGGATATGTCAGCTAGATTTTTCTGGTAACTACTTACGTTTTCACACGGTGGTGGAAGCTGATATACTGGTAACAGTATGAAACAATCCACGAAACATTTATCAGAGACAAAAGTTGAACTTACAATTACAGTTGGTGCCGAAGAGCTCAAAAACGCCGAGCTAGTAGCGCTTGCTAAAGTTGCACAGGATATTAAGGTCCCCGGCTTCCGCAAGGGTAAGGCGCCTGCGAGCGTTGCGGCAAAACATGTTGATCCAAATGACCTTGCCCAGCACACGCTTGAGAACGCACTGAGCAAAGCGGTCGCTGACGCATTTACAGAATCTGGCGTACAGGCACTTGATCGTCCAGAAGTTGACGTAAAGAAATTCGTGCCTGGTAGCGAACTCGAGTTTGTCGCTATAGCAGAGATTTTGCCAAAAATCACCCTCGGTGATTACAAGAAGCTTAGCGCAAAAGCAGAAAAAGTGAGCGTCACTAAAAAAGACGTCGATGAAATCCTTGATCGTATCAAAAAAGGATACGCAGAGAAAAAGCCAGCTGAGCGCAAAGCTAAGAAGGGCGATGAGGTAAACATCAACTTCGTCGGTAAAAAAGACGGTGTTGCGTTTGACGGCGGTACAGCAGAAGGCTATGATATCGTACTTGGTAGCGATAGCTTTATCCCAGGCTTTGAAGACGGTATTATTGGTCACAAGGCGGGTGATGAGTTTGATCTAGATCTTGCATTTCCGGATCACTACCATGTAGAAGATCTCAAGGGAGCAAAGGTTGTTTTCTCTGTGAAGCTTAACGAGGTCAAAGAGGTTGTAGAGCCAGAATTGACCGATGAGCTTGCTGCAAAAGCTGGTCCATTCAAGACAGTCAAGGAGCTTGAAGATGACATCAAAACAGAGATTACTCGTCAAAAGCAACAAGAAGCAGATGACAAGCTTAAAGATGCACTTGTATCAGAGCTTGTAGAGAAGAGCGAAGTGCCTGTGCCGGAAATCTTGGCGCAAGATCAAATGCGTTCTATCGAGCAAGATATGGTGCAGAATCTCATGCAACGCGGACTTACGCTTGACATGTACCTCGCAGAAAAAGACTTCAAAGACAAAGATGCATGGATTGCGAGCGAAGTTAAAGATGCTGCAGATAATCGCGTGCGAGCAGGTCTCGTGCTTGCTGAACTGAGCAAAGTTCTCAAGGTGGAAGCGACACAAGAAGAGCTGCTTGAGCGCATGAATCTGCTGGGGCAGCAGTATCCGTCAGATGATTTGCGCAAACAACTCAAGTCTCCGGAAGCACAGCGTGATATCGCAAATCGTCTTCTGACTGACAAAACTATTGACAAACTCGTTGAATTAAATAGTAAATAATTGTATAGTTATAGCGTGCTCTCGGCTCAAGATTGAGAGAGGACTGAAGTATGGCACCATGCCTGCGACCCTATATGCAGGGTGGTGTGGCAATTTGCGTAGACGAATTAGCGAGTGCGGGTGAATGCGCAGCAGTATTGAGCGGGTTTGCCGAAAAATTACCGAAAGGTGGTATGAGCATGCAACGCAAGTATATTGCCGCAGCAAGTGCGGCAGCAGGTGTGGCTATCGCTGCAGGAGCGGCAACCCTGAGTGGCGTGAGCCGCGGTTCGGGGCTGCCTCCCGTAACCTGGCCAAACCCATTTTCAGGTATCCAGCGACTTCAGGCACGATACGTGCTTGAACTACAAGAAGAGAGGGATCAGTTAGATCTGGCTAGATCTATCTCTACGGGTGACACGGCGAACTATTTCCTGTGTGGGTCTGTGTTTGGAAGTTAGGATTGTACTCACTGAGCCGAGAGCTACAATCCCTGAAATTATGAAATACCCTCGCTTGAGGGCTATTTTATTTCTCTGTAAATCTGTTATAGTAATCACACAACTCTCGGGCTCGGAGTGTACATTAAGGAGATGTGAGGAAGATCGTAATCGCCATTGGCGGTTTTTTGTGTATGACCATTCTCTTGCACCCCATGCCCTGCGCTTGGCTGTGTAGGACGTGACAGAAGATACTAAGACGAAAAGAGGCTGAACCTTGGATTTGTATGGAAGATTTACATTGTGGTTTACTGTGGCCGGAGGAATTACCTATATATTACTACGTCGATGTGATCTGGGTCACAGTCGCAAAGACTCTCGCAGGTCATCAGGCCAAGCTCTTTTCGATAGCACAGGAGGAAGCAGATGAATGCTTTAGATCGCGTCAAAACATCTTTGAAGCTTGTGCTGGCGACGGCGCATCAGTTCGCCTATGAAGTGTTTGGCGATCGTGTGATGCGTAGCGAGAAGTCGCAACTACTTCGCAAGGAACCACCCACTGGTCGCCGGTCGGTGTTGTCTTTTTCGAGATTTACCGACAAGCTACCTGGCGGTGGCAGCCTCGGTTGACCGAAGTACTATGACACTCTAGGAGCCCGAGAGTTGTAGTACAATGCACCTATCAAACTAGCACTCTATTGACGCGAGTGCTAGTTTTTCTATATACTAGTAATATGAATAAGCCAACAAGCTACCTAGTTCCAACTGTTATAGAAAAAACCCAAGACGGTGAGCGAGCCTTCGATATTTATTCGCGCCTTCTCAACGAGCGTGTAATTTTCCTCGGTGAAGATGTAAACGAGCACACTGCCAATCTCGTCGTTGCTCAGCTGCTCCATCTGGCGTACACCGACCCGGACAAAGATATCAAGCTGTATATCAATAGTCCTGGCGGTAGCGTATACGACGGTCTCGCTATCTATGATACTATTCAGTACATTAAGCCGGATGTGCAAACTATCGGTATTGGTCTGCAGGCAAGTATGGGAGCTTTTCTGCTTAGTAGTGGCACAAAAGGTAAACGTGTTGCACTTCCAAGTAGCCGAATCATGATTCACCAGCCGTCAAGTGGCACGCAGGGAAAAATTACTGATCAAGAGATTACTTTGCGCGAAGGCATTTTTCTCAAAAAGATGCTCAATGAGATTCTGGCCAAGAACACTGGCCAAAAGCTAAGCAAAATCGAAAAAGATGTTGATCGTGATTTCTGGATGAGCGCCGAAGAGGCTGCTAAATACGGTATCATCGACGAAGTAATCGCCGCAGCGTAGCTCTAGCTATCTAAATAGGGGTATGACATTTTTGGTTGACTCGGACGCTGCAATTTTTCCAAGTTCAACGCTTTTGTCTGTGGAGTGATCGCTTGCAAAGGATTCAATGCTGTCGTTGTGCTCCGGTTGGTTACCTTCGAGCACTTGGTTTAATGCAGTCTGCGCGATTTCTTCAATTTCTTCTACCGAGAATTCATTGACGTAGTCAGCAAGGTTGAAGAGTATATTGTCACGTACGATTTCTGCTTGGGATTGATAGTCTGGGTAGCGGGCATTGAATGTTGAAAATATATCCTCAATCTTTGCGTTATATGCGCTCTGGAGATTATGTTCTCTTGTAAGCGCCGTGGGTATCTCTCGAATATTGCTCATTATACTAATATTATAGCATAAATATATAATAAAAGCAATACTTGTTAAATAGCTGTGCCGAACAGGGTGCCGATTCCATAGGTAAGTAGCATGGCGAGCGCACCGCCTATTACGATACGGACAATAGCCTTGAGTTTGTGTGCCTCGCCAACTTTTGCACTGAAGTACCCTGTGGCTATGAGCGCTACGAGTACGGCAACAAAAGTAGCAATGAGCTTGTATGGGTCTGGCGCGAGGATGACTGCAAGAAAAGGCACGAGTCCACCGGCAGTGAATGCGACTAACGATGCGATAGCAGCCTGCAAGGGGCTATTGAGATCATCTTCGTCGATCCCGAAATGCATACGCAGGTGTGCCTGAAGTGCGTTTGATTCATGCAAGTCAGCAGCGACTTTTTTAGCAGTGCCCGCGGATACTCCTTGAGATTCATAGTATTTAGCGAGTTGGCGTTCTTCGTCTATGGGGTTTTTGCGTAGCAGCCTCTTCTCCCTATGTATGAATGCCTTCTCTGTGTCGCTCTGACTGCTTACAGATACGTACTCGCCAACAGCCATCGACAGCGCACCTGCTACGAGTGCGGCAAAACCTGCTGTCGCGATAGCTTGATTGTCGGAAGAAGCGCCCGCGACACCCATAACCACAGCAGATGTGCTAACAACGCCGTCGTTGGCGCCGAGTACGGCGGCGCGTAGTTTGTTAAGTAGGGCATTTGTAGATTCTTTTTGTGTAGATGATTCCATGGTAATCCTATTATAGCACTGGCGACAAAATAGTCTTCGAGCCTCTTGAAAAATTGCTCAAACTCGTGCATAATGGGTAACAAGAAGCAGTGTAACTCGGGTTAGGTATGTCTAGAGGTTGGCAGTTCTAGGTCATAACGCGAGAGAGAATCTTCGGCGCCAGATTCAGAGTCACTAACATAACTAACTGCGAGGAGCTATAGATGGCTAAAACGTCACCTAGTGCTAGTAAGCGTGTGTTTTTCACCGCTGACGATACAGCACTTGAAATCCCTGATCTCATTGCACACCAGAAAAATTCTTGGAAAGAATTTATAGAAACTGGTTTGGGTGAGATCTTTGCGGAATTAAATCCAATCGAAGACTACACCGGGCAAAAACTCGAACTTCGATTTAAAGAATACGCGTTCCAGGAACCAAAGAATTCAGAACGCTACGCAAAAGAGAACAATGTTACCTTTGACGCGCCGTTGCAGGCAAATGTCGAACTTACCAACAAGGTAACAGGCGAAGTTAAAGAGCAGCAGATTTATCTTGGTGATTACCCATGGATGACTGAGCGCGGCACTTTTGTAATCAATGGCACAGAGCGTGTTGTTGTCTCGCAGCTTATCCGTTCTGCGGGTGTGTTCTTTACTGCAGATGCTGCAGCTGGCCACAACAACTACGGTGCGAAGCTTATTCCAGGTCGTGGAGCATGGCTTGAATTTGAGACAGCATCAAACGGTGCATTGTACGTAAAGATCGATCGCCGTCGTAAGCTCCCTGTAACTACGTTGCTACGCGCACTGGGCCACAGCAAGTCAAGCGAGCTCAAGGCTTTGTTTGCAGATGTAGATACTGGCGACGTGAAGCACATCGATGCAACACTCGAAAAAGACACGACACGTGGCAGCAATGAGGCACTTATCGAAGTGTATCGTCGTCTCCGCCCGGGTGATCTTGCTACTGTCGAGAATGCACGTGGCATGATTGAACGAATGTTCTATGATTTCAAACGTTTTGACTATAGCCGAGTCGGACGCTACAAGCTCAATCAGCGCCTAGGTGTTGATTTGCCAAACACTACAGAAAACCGTGTGTTCCAGATGAGCGACTTGATCGCTATCATCAAAGAGATTATCCGTCTCAACAATACACAGGAACCTGCAGATGATATCGATGCACTCAGCAATCGCCGTGTAAACCTAGTAGGTGAGCTCGTGGCTCGTCAGTTCCGTGTAGGTATGCTCCGCATGCAGCGTAACGCGATGGATCGTATGAGTATGAGTGACCTCGAAAGCGTAACACCTAGCCAGCTTATTAATGCTCGTCCTGTTGTTGCTGCTGTACGCGAATTCTTCGCAAGCTCACAGCTCAGCCAGTTGATGGATGAGACAAACCCACTTGCAGAACTAAGCCATAAGCGCCGTTTGAGCTCGATGGGTCCTGGTGGACTTTCTCGTGAACGTGCAGGATTTGATGTGCGTGACGCTCACCCGACACACTATGGTCGCCTCTGTTCAGTGGAAACACCAGAAGGTGCCAATATCGGACTGGTGCTCAACCTTGCGGCTTATGCTCGTGTCAATGAGTACGGGTTCATCGAAACACCTTACCTCAAGGTAAAAAACGGTACAGTTACTGATGAAGTAGTCTACCTCGATGCAGCTGGCGAACGCGGCGAAGTTATCGCCGACGCTGGTGCAGAGATCGACGAAAAAGGTAAATTTACCGACGAGCGTGTATCTGCTCGTATCGACCTTAAGCCTGGTCAGATCGACGCAACTGAAGTTACTTACATGGACGCCGCGCACAAGCAGATCCTCGGTAGCACAGCAAGCCTCGTGCCGTTTATCGAGAAGAACCGTATTGACCGCTCTTTGACTGGTTCAAACATGCAACGCCAGGCAGTACCGCTGATTACCCCTGAAACTGCCACAGTGGGTACTGGTATTGAAGCAACTATCGCACGCAACTCAAGCCAACTTGTTGTAGCCGAAGGCGCAGGTGAAGTAACACGTGCTGATGGCGACGTAGTGACTGTCAAATACAAAGACGGTGCAAAAAGCTACGAGCTAATCCACTTCCAGAAGAGCAACGATGATCGTTCTATTAACCAAAAAGTTCGCGTAGTACGCGGCGACAAGGTTAATGAAGGTGATATTTTGATCGAAGGCGCATCTGTGGCCGACGGTGAAATTGCACTTGGTCGCGATCTTCGTGTAGCATTCATGCCTTGGGGTGGTTATAACATGGACGATGCGATCATTTTGTCGAATCGTCTCGTAGAAGATGATGAGCTTACAAGCATCAACATCAAAGACTATATGGTAGAAGTACGTGAAACAAAGCTTGGTAACGAGCAAACTACTCGCGATATTCCGAATGTATCCGAGTACACTCTCCGTCATCTCGACGAAGAGGGTATTGTACAGGTCGGCGCTGAAGTCAAAGCTGGCGATGTGCTAGTAGGTAAGATTACTCCTAAGGGTGAGCAAGAACTCAGCTCTGAAGAGCGACTACTCCGCGCAATCTTCGGTGAAAAAGCCAAAGATGTACGTGATACCTCACAGCGTATGAACAATGCTGGTGGCGGTAAAGTTGTCGGCGTCAAACGCTTCACACGTGAAGATGGTCATGAGCTTAAGGCCGGTGTCTTGATGCAAATCCAGATCTTTGTGGCACAGACTCGCAAGATTTCTGTAGGTGACAAGTTGGCTGGACGCCACGGTAACAAGGGTGTTGTCGCACGTATTCTCCCTGTCGAGGATATGCCTTTCATGGAAGACGGTACACCTGTCGACGTGATCTTGAACCCGCTCGGTGTACCAAGCCGTATGAACATCGGTCAGCTGTTTGAAACGCACCTTGGCCTCGCAGCTCATACACTTGGCTATAAAGTGGCAACCCCTCCGTTTAATGGTGTCAGCGATGAGAAAATCTCTGATGAGCTTGAAAAAGCAGGATTCGCTCGTGACGGTAAAGTTCAGCTTGCTGACGGCCGTACCGGTGAACAGTTCGAAGAACGAACAACCGTTGGTGTCATGCATATGATCAAACTCCATCACATGGTAAGCGACAAGATCCATGCACGTTCAACTGGTCCATATACTATGGTTACCCAGCAGCCACTCGGTGGTAAAGCGCAAAACGGTGGTCAGCGATTTGGTGAAATGGAAGTATGGGCGCTCGAAGCATACGGCGCAGCTACAACCTTGCAAGAAATGCTGACAATCAAGTCAGACGATGTGTATGGTCGTGCAAAAGCCTATGAGTCGATTATCAAAGATGAAGCAATCGTCGGTCCTAAGCTACCAGAATCATTCAACGTCCTCGTTAAAGAGCTCCAGGGTCTTGGTCTTCGTGTTGACCTACTTGATGAAGATGAGGGTGCCGAAATCGATGCCGAACATGTGATTGCAGCAGCGATGCCATCAGAGCCTGTCGCAGAGACTGTCACTCTGGCAGAAGTTGTAGAGCTTGATATCGAAGGTGACCTCGAAGATGGCGGAATTTCACTTGAAGAACTGAGTGAAGGTGAAGATGAAATAGAAGAAGCCGCAGAAGCGGAATATAAGGAGGAGGCGTAATATGTCACGAGTAGTTCCTGGCACAGGCATCGCGGATTTTGACGCGGTGCGCCTCGCAGTCGCGAGTCCAGAAGACATTCGCAAGTGGAGTCACGGTGAAGTGACGAAACCAGAGACGATTAATTATCGTACTCAAAAACCCGAGCGTGATGGCTTGTTCTGTGAGCGAATTTTCGGTCCAGTCAAGGACATTAATCCGCACGATAGCAAGCTCAAAGGAGTTCGCTCTCGAGAAGCAGCTATCGACAAAAACGGTGAATTAGTTACAAAATCAATTGTACGTCGTGAACGAATGGGTCATATAGAGCTTGCTGCTCCTGTGGCACACATCTGGTTTATGCGCGGTACTCCAAGCGCAATGAGCTTGCTTTTGGGTATGACTGTTCGTAATATCGAACGCGTCGCATATTTTGCCAACTACGTTATCCTAAACGTAAATGTAGAAAAACGTGATCAATTCCTAGCCGACCTCGAAGCTGAGACAGAAGCAGGTCGTGCAGCAATCAAAATTCGCTATGAGCGTGAGGCCGAAGCTGAGGGTGCTGATGTAAAAGCGCTTGCTGAAGCACAGAGCCGTGAAGTTGAAGAGCTCAACGAAAACTATACTGTGCGCAAAGGTCAGCTTGATAGTTTGGTCAAGAGTGCACTTATCAACGAAACTGATTTCCGTAATCTTCCTGAAGAATACGAGGAGATCGCTGAAGTTGGTATGGGTGGTACTGCACTTAAGGCAATGCTCGATGAAATCGAACTGCCTGTGCTTATCAAGCAGCTATCTGAAGAAGTTGAATCTGCCAAGGGTCAGCGCGAAAAGAAGCTGCTCAAGCGCCTTAAGGTACTTGAGAGCATGCTCGCAGCTGGCATCAAACCAAGTAGCCTCACACTTACAGTATTGCCTGTCATTCCACCAGACCTTCGTCCGATGGTGCAGCTTACGGGTGGTCGTTTTGCGACAAGTGACCTCAACGATCTGTATCGTCGTGTCATCAACCGAAACAACCGTCTTAAGAAGCTTCTCGACCTCAACGCTCCAGAAGTAATTCGTCGCAACGAGATGCGCATGCTTCAAGAAGCCGTAGACGCACTTGTAGATAACAGCGCTGCTCGTGGTGGCCGCGCAGTTAATGCAACCGGTGGTCGCCGACGCCTCAAGTCTTTGAGCGACATGCTCAAGGGTAAGCAGGGTCGTTTCCGTCAGAACTTGCTAGGTAAGCGTGTCGACTACTCCGGTCGTTCGGTTATCGTAGTAGGTCCTAAGCTCAAGATCAACCAGTGTGGTCTTCCAAAGCAAATGGCACTCGAACTGTTTAAGCCATTTGTTATCAGCTGGTTGCTTCGCAACGAGCACGCTCATAACATCCGTAGTGCAACTCGTCTTATCGAAGCGGGCGATGCAGTGGTGTGGGACGCACTCGATGCTGTGATTGAAGGAAAGTATGTGCTACTTAACCGTGCACCGTCACTTCACCGACTCTCGATCCAGGCATTCATGCCAGTACTTGTAGAAGGTAAAGCAATCCAGCTTCATCCGCTCGTAGCCAACGGTTTCAACGCCGACTACGACGGTGACCAGATGGCTGTTCACTTGCCTCTGTCAGATGACGCACAGCGTGAAGCTCGTGAATTGATGAGCGCAACAAATAACTTGCTTAAGCCTGCTGACGGTTCGCCAGTACTAGCTATCGCACAGGACGTTGTACTCGGTAACTACTATCTTACATACGAAAAACCAAGTGCTCAGACTAAAGAACGCAAGGCTTTCAGCTCTGTATATGAAGCTGAGATGGCGTATGATAGCAAAAAGATCCAGCTCCAGACACCGATTCGTGTGTTCGCAAAGGGTGAGATTCGCGATACCACACTTGGTCGCGTATTCTTCAACGAAGTGCTGCCTGCAGATTTCCCGTATGACGAAAGCGTACAGACTAAGAAGCGTCTCAAAAAGGTACTTGCAAAAATCTTTGAACAATACGGTGCTGAGCAGACTGCAAACTCTGCTGACCGTATCAAGGGTCTCGCATTCCGATTTGCGACTGTTGCCGCTGTATCTACTGGTAAAGATGACTATGTCAACTTCGAGCAGATTGGCGAATTCGTCGCAGAAGGTGACGCAAAAGCAGCCCTTGTATCTGATCAATTCGACGAAGGTCTTTTGACAGAAGATGAGCGCTATAGCCTCACCGTAAGCACGTGGCGTACTGTCGACAATCAGGTGACGGATTTCCTACGTGATCAGCTTGCAAGCATGGATACAAGTATCTCTGTGATGGTGAACTCTGGTGCTCGTGGTGATATCTCAAACGTCAAGCTTGCTAGCGCGATGATTGGTATCCAGGTTGATGCAACTAACCGCGAAATTGAGCTTCCTATCCGCTCAAACTTCAAGAAGGGTCTTTCGAGCCTCGAAGCCTTCGTGGCTACCCGTGGTGCACGTAAGGGTCTGATTGATACCGCACTCAAGACAGCTGACTCAGGTTACTTGACCCGTCGTCTTGTTGATGTATCGCAAGACGTGTTCACGGTCGAAGACGCAGCTGGCGACGACGAAGGATATACAATTTATCGCTCTGAGACTGATGACACGATGATCAACTTTAGCAACCGTTTGACTGGTCGCTATACTGCGCAGGCAGTTCCAGGTCATATCGATGCTGATCAGCTTATCAATCGTGAAGTTGCTGATGGTATCGAAGCCGATCCAGCAGTAACCGATGTAAAGATCCAGAGCGTGCTCTCTACTAAGAACCTTCGCGGTATCCCACGTAAGAGTTACGGTATCGACATGGCAACTGGCAAGCTCATCGCAAACGCACAGCCTGTCGGTGTCATCGCCGCACAATCTGTCGGTGAGCCTGGTACTCAGCTTACGCTCCGTACATTCCACAACTCTGGTGTTGCCGGTGGTGACATTACTCAGGGTCTCCCTCGTGTCGAAGAGTTGTTTGAAGCTCGCTCACCTAAGGGTCAGGCATTCATCACTGAAGTGACTGGACTTGTAGACATCTGGGAAGATGGCAAGAAGTACATCGTCCAGGTTACACCGGACTCTGGTAAAGTAGAGAAGATTCCACTCGATGGCCGCAAGCTTGCAGTCAAAGAAGGTAGTAACGTGAAGGTTGGTGACGTAATTGCGACTGGCGACAAGGGTGCTGCGCCACTTGTTGCACCATTCGATGGTGTAATCGAAGCAACAGACCAAACTATCGTCATCGCCGCAAATGCAAGCGCGCCAACTCGCTATGAAATTCCAGGTACAGCGCAGCTTGTCGTCAAGGCAAACGATGCAGTTGTAGCCGGTGACCGTCTCACTATCGGTTCATTGAACCTTCAAGACCTCATGCGTCTTAAGGGTACAGAAGCGACACAGCGTTACATCATTAACCAAGTGCTCAATATCTATGCAGCACAAGGCCAGGATGTGGCAGACAAGCACCTCGAGATCATCGTACGTCAGATGTTCTCGCGTGTGCAGATCGAAGAGCCAAGCGAAAGTACATTTGTCACTGGCGATATTGTCTCTAAGGCAGCTGTTGTCGAGGAAAATGCGCGCCTACTCGAAGCAGGTAAAGAACCTGTGGGCTATACGCAGTTGCTACTCGGTATCACCAAGGTCTCGATCTGGTCTGATAGCTGGCTTTCAGCTGCATCGTTCCAGGACACGACTCGTGTGCTGATCAACGCTGCGACAAGCGGACGTGCGGACTACCTCGGTGGCCTCAAGGAGAATGTGATCATCGGTCGCAAGATTCCTGTAGGTACAGGTGCTCGTACGACTGAGGTTGCAAACGAAGCCGACATTCTCGAAGAAGTCGATTCAATTGCAAACCTATAGTCTGTAGGCTAGAAGTGTCAAACAATACCGCCATAGAAATGTGGCGGTATTGTGTACTCGGCACTTTTTTGCTATAATAGCTCAAGAGTTTCCTCTTTTCGACGTGTGAGGTGAGATGAATGTGTACACACCATGCGCGGGCGAAAAGGCATAGACACAGGCGAGAGATGCTGAATCAGACCTGTACATACCCAATCGAACAATACTAAGAAGGGATTTTTGATGCCAACAATCAATCAGTTAGTGCGAAAACCTCGCCAAACTGCCAATAAAAAGTCGAAGTCTCCAGCTCTTGGTCGCATTCATAATGCGCTCAAGGTTCGTTACTACGATCAGAACGCTCCACTCAAACGTGGTGTGTGTATTCGTGTCACAACTAAGACACCAAAGAAGCCAAACTCAGCACTTCGTAAAGTTGCTCGTGTGCGTCTTACAAACAACCAAGAAGTATGGGCATATATCGGTGGCGAAGGTCACAATCTTCAGGAGCACGCTGTAGTGCTCGTACGTGGCGGTCGTGTTCCAGATCTTCCGGGTGTGCGCTACCATATCGTCCGTGGTGCACTTGACCTTCAGGGTGTCGCTAAGCGTGCTCAGGGTCGTTCTAAATACGGTGCTAAAAAGGAGGATAAAAAGTAATGCCTCGTAAAGTTACTAAAAAGCTCCAGCGTGAGCTCCAGCCAGATCGTAAGTACCAGTCAGTACTCGTACAACGATTGATCAACAAGTCTATGCTTGATGGCAAAAAACTTGTTGCAGAACGTGCCGTCTATGGTGCGCTCGAACAAGCAGCAAAAGAACTTAAAAGCGAAGATCCACTTGCGGTATTCGAAAAAGCTCTTAAAAACGTATCACCAAACTTCGAGGTAAAATCTCGCCGTGTTGGTGGTGCAAACTACCAGATTCCGTTTCCTGTAGCTGGTCACCGCCAATTACACTACTCATTTAGCTGGTTGGTACAGAGCGCTCGTGCTCGTAAAGGCATTCCGTACTCTCGTCGTCTTGCACTCGAGATTATCGATGCTCACAACGAAGCCGGTGCTGCCTTCAAGAAAAAAGAAGACACACACAAGATGGCAGAAGCAAACCGCGCGTTTGCACACTTTGCCCGCAGCTAGCCTGTCGGTATTTGCCTCAAATAAAATCGCCCATACTATGGGCGATTTTATTTATGCAGACTCATATGAATAGTGATACTATCCGAGGATTGTGAGGCTACCTGCAACACACCGATAGCGCAAAGGAGCGTCGAGTAGCAAGACTTCGCCATCTGCTGACACGCTCACCTGCGATTGTTTAGTGGCGATGCTCAGTTTGGTGTCGTCGTGTATCACAAATTCATCTGCTTCGCGAAGCTTTCCGAAGATTGCATACAGGAGAAGTGTCGCTAGTGTGCTGCGGCGCGGTGAGCGAACGGCGTAGGCGCAGAGTTTACCAGATGTGAGAGAATCTCTTTGGCCGCCGTTGTCGAGATGGTAGTCATTGTTTCCGATAAATATGAAGGGTGTGCGAAATGTTTCGCCTTCCATAGTCACAGTATATAGCTTGAACTTCACTAGAGCCTGGATGACTCCCACTACCGCAGAGGGCCATTTGCCGAGACGAGTTTCTACTGACTCTCGCACTCGAAGTGAGGTGGGATAGATACCGATACTAGAGTTGTTGAGGAATAACTTGTCATTTACGAGAGCGATGTCTACTTTGCGAGCGCTCGCAGTTGCCAAGGCTGCAAGTGCCTCGTCGAGCGTCTGTGCGATACCGGCATCTTTAGTAAAGTGATTTAAGGTGCCGCCAGGGAGGGGTATAAAAACTGCATCCGTGTCGTATAATTCCTGGGCGACAGAGTTTAGTGTGCCATCGCCACCAATAGCAGCTATCAGTGCGTCCGCTCTGAGGTGGGGGTGGAGTGAATCAGGGAACCCATCAGTAATATCAATGGCATGGTCTATGGTGATATCGTGCGCTTTACATTTGCTCCGCAGCTCTTCAATCGGTAGGGCAGTACCAGACTTAGGATTATAGACTAGTACGATGTTCATAGGTGTAATATCCAGATTGCTAGCCCAAGACCTATGCCACCGAAGAACCAACCGCCGATGATATCCGATGGAAAATGTGCACCCAAGTAGATACGTGAGATACCAATAGAGATAATGAAGGGCACCAGAGCTATACCTGTCGCGATAATTACAGGATTGCCGGACGATAGGCACAGGTACGCAACAAGTCCGTAGCACGAAATAGACGCCGCCGCATGACCACTAGGGAAGCTGTATGTCTTGAAGAACATGGCAGCGGCGTACTCGGTGAGCGGTCGCTTGCGCCGGAGTACGTATTTGAGTCCACTTGCAAAAAGTAGTGCTGTGGCAACAATAATTCCGGCAATGATGAGCCGCCACTCACCGGTATACTCACCGTAGTAAGATACGGCAGCGGCTGCAAGTAGCGCAAAAACCGGCTGACCTATGAGGGTCATTTGTTTGAAGAAGCCTCGCCAGCTTCGTGGCAAGGACTGAATGGATTGTGTGACGGTATCGTCAAACCGTTGCATATGAGTTCGCATGTTACCAGTATACCGACCAAGCGGCATATAAGGTAGTGCCTGCTATACTTGGTATATGAAATCAATACGAAGAAGGCGCTTTGAAGACCTGCCGCTCGAAGCTCGGGAGCGCTACGCAGAAAACACAAAAGAGCGAATATACTCAACAATCACACTACTTGCTGTTGCAACTGCGCTATGGCATAGCTCGGCACACCACTCGCATCTTGGCGCGTTGGCGGCTATCGCGGGTACGGTTGTGGCATTGTGGCTTGCGACGCTCATGTCGGCACGCATGTCATACCGCGCAATACACGGAAAAGGTATGCCGCTTGAGAAGTACCGAGAGATATTTTTCTCTGCATCTGGACTACTTACGCCAGCGCTGGTGCCAGTCCTTCTGGTTGTTGCTAGTAAGGCTGGCGCGATGGATTTATCGACTGCTTTGCTTGTGTCGATGATCGTACTACTCGCTTCAATGTTTCTTTTTTCTGTACTCGGTAGTCGTCGCATCTATGATTCATTTCTCAAGATATTGACAATTAGCTTGCTTGAGATGAGCATTGGTGTGGGTGTGGTTGCCATTAAGCTACTTGCGGGCGAATAGCTGGTAGTTGGCAATATTTTGGAAAAAGGAGTACTATTTTGTACTATGACGAGACTCCGAACGCCTGGCGAAATACCTCCGCCACAGCCAGATGACTATATGCGCGCAATACAGATGACGATTGAGGCTGAGCATATACGTAGTGGACGAGATGTTTTACCTGTCTTTAGGGGTTACGCAGGTCAGAATCCGGAGTATGCGGAGTATATGAACGCAGCTCTGACTATAGGCGGGGTGATTGAACCTCAGGATAGAACAACAGGTGAGTTTGTGGATTCACACCAAAAAATAGCCAAAGCCGTCGTGAGGGGTGTTGTATTCGGACGTTTATTTGTGCCTCGCGCGCATGATACTTCTGTGGACTTGGGTAAGATAGTACCTGTATTCCCGGCGAGTATTAATGAGATTGAAGATCTAGCGGAAAGAAATCATGCGATGGGCGCTTTTTTCGTTAAAACTGGCATGCAAGGTGTGGACGTGATGAGTGAACCAGCTATTGAGCAACTGGATTCACTTAGTTTCGAGGAAGCTGCTGATTTTTCAACACAAAGGTATTTTGCAGTCGGATGTGGAGTTGTGGCATATGCCGCGCTACGTGCACACGGTATGTTTAATGAGAACGGTCTGAGACGAGACATGTCTGAAGGTAAGTTCAATGGCGACTGGGATGACGAGCTTGCTAGGCTGCTCGGGTAGCTACTACTGGCAAATATATTGGAAATCTGCTATAATTGAGAGTAAGAGCTATTTTTTATGGCAAAAAATAGGTAAGTAATAAATAACGAAGGAAAAGATTACGCCCCCATGGCTACGAAGAACGTCCCCCTCAATCAATATCGCAATATCGGTATTATCGCTCACATCGACGCTGGTAAGACCACAACTACAGAAGGTATCTTGTATCGCACAGGTTTGACGCACAAAATCGGTGTTGTTAAGGGTGATGACCCAGCAGGTGCGACGACTGACTGGATGGCGCAGGAAAAAGAGCGTGGTATTACTATTACCTCTGCTGCCGTGACAGCTATGTGGAAAGGCCACAAAATCAATATCATCGACACTCCGGGACACATCGACTTCACGGCCGAGGTTGAGCGTTCACTTCGTGTTCTCGACGGTGCAGTAACAGTGTTTGATGGCAAGATGGGTGTCGAGGCTCAGACTGAGACGGTTTGGCGCCAGGCAAACAAGTATGGCGTACCTCGTATTTGTTTCGTTAATAAAATCAACCAAACTGGCGGTGACTTCTATAAGAGCCTCGAGACAATACACACACGTCTTAGCAAGCATGCACTTCCTATTCATCTTCCTATTGGTTTCGAAAAAGAAATCAATGGTGTAGTTGATCTCGTCGATATGAAAGCGTACACCTACGATGACTACGCTGACCACGAGCTTAAGGTAGGGGAAATTCCTGCAGATATGCTTGAAAAAGCCAAGAATGCTCGCTCACTACTCGTAGAAGCTGCGGTAGAAGCTGATGACGCTTTGATGAACAAGTTCTTTGAAGGCGGTGAAGAAGCTATTTCTATAGACGAACTTAAGGCTGCGCTCCGTACTCGTGTACTTGCCGGTGACTTCTTCCTCGTGACTGGTGGTGACGGCCGAGGTGTGATTGTAGAAAAAGTACTTGACCTCGTCGCTGATTATCTTCCATCTCCATTGGACGTGAATGGTATCTGGGGCCAGAACCCTAAGACTGGTGAAGAAGTGGAACGCAAACCAAGTGCGGACGATCCTATGTGTGGTCTTGCCTTTAAGATTGCAACCGACCCATTTGTTGGCCGTTTGATCTTCGTCCGCGTCTATAGCGGTGTATTGACAGCTGGATCACATATCCTCAACACCACTACAGGTAAAAAAGAACGTGTGGGACGTATTGTCCGTATGCATGCTGACAAGCGAGAAGAGATCGATTCTATCGGTGCTGGCGACATCGCAGCGGTCGTAGGACTTAAGGACACTTTCACTGGTGCGACACTGTCTGATCCTGCACATCCAATCACTCTTGAATCTATCGATTTCCCTGAGCCACCTGTGTCTATCGCCGTAGAGCCAAAGACAAAAGCAGACCAGGAAAAGATGGGTATTGCACTTAGTCGACTCGCCGAAGAAGACCCAACATTCCGTATTCACACAGATGACGAGACGGGTCAGACGATCATGTCTGGTATGGGTGAGCTTCATCTCGACATTTTGATCGATCGTATGAAACGTGAGTTCAACGTCGAAGCAAACGTAGGCGAGCCTCAGGTAGCGTTCCGCGAATCGATTCGAGGTACTTCAAAAGTACAAGGTAAGCACGCCAAGCAGTCTGGTGGACGCGGTCAGTTTGGTGATGTGTGGATTGAGTTTGAACCAAACGAACCAGGCAAGGGCTTCGAATTCTTCGATATCATCAAAGGTGGTGTTGTTCCACAAGAATTCCGCAAACCTGTTGAACAAGGTGTCCGTGAGACACTCGACGGCGGTGTGATTGCGGGCTATCCAGTAGTGGACGTCAAAGCGACTCTCTATGACGGTAGCTACCATGATGTCGACTCAAGCGAACTTGCCTTTAAGCTCGCTGGTAGTATTGCTACACGTGAAGGTATCAAGCAGGCAAAGCCAATCCTTCTTGAGCCGATCATGAAGGTAGAGGTCTCAACACCAGAAGAATTCATGGGTGATGTGATCGGTGACCTTAACTCACGACGTGGTCGTATCGACGCAATGGAAGACATCCCTGGTGGTGCTAAGCTGATTCGTGGATTTGTGCCACTTGCAAGTATGTTTGGCTATACAAACGATATTCGCTCGATGAGCCAGGGTCGTGCAGCAAGCACAATGGAGCTCGCGCAGTATGAAGAAGTGCCGCCAAACGTTGCGCAAGAGATCATCGAAAAGCGTAGCAGCAAATAGTATTCGTTAGATTTACTAGCAAACACACCACTCGCAAGAGCGGTGTGTTTGCTATTTTAAGCGTTTAGATTAGCATCGAGGTGTGCGCTGGTGCTCGCTTGGCTGAAGAGCCACTACCTTATCGATCTGCCCGCATGATGTAACTAGCGCTAGATTGTTAAAACGAATCTGAGTCGTGAATGAAGGTAGCAAGATAGTATTTAGAGTACATTGCGCATCACGACCACGTTAAATCGTATGCTACAATTGTAGTAATGCTACACTCAAAACAAACAAAAGGAGCCTAGCGAATGGGAGATGTATTTACTCAATTGTCCGTGGTGCTTGTCGTCGCGACGCTTATGGCGCTACTTATGCGCAAGCTCAAACAGCCACTCATAGTCGGTCACATTCTCACTGGTATTCTAGTGGGCCCGAGTATGTTGCATCTTATCGAAGATAAACATTCATTTGAGACGTTTAGTGAAATTGGTATTGCGCTCCTGCTCTTTATTATCGGGCTTGAGCTGAGTGTGTCGGTAATCAAACGGCTTGGTAAGCCAGTGTTTCTCACTGCCGCCGCCATACTTGCGACGGTTGGTACTACTGGGTTTTTGATCGGGAGCGCATTTAATTTTACCTCGCAAGAGGCTATATTACTTGGCTTGGCCATGTTCTTTAGTAGTACTATCATTATCGCGAAGGTCTTGAGCGACAAAAAGGAGATATCTCGCCTCAATGGCCAAATTGCTATCGGTGTTATCTTGATAGACGACATCATAGCTACCTTTGCATTGCTCTTTGTCGCGGCATCTAGTTCGGGTGAGGCGCTAGGCCCTGTGGAGATAGGACTACTTCTCCTTAAAGGGGTCGTAGTTATCGGTGTGTTGGCATTTATTGCTACTAAAATACTACCAAAAGCGGTTAAGTCGGTCGCTAAATCACAAGAGTTGCTCTTTCTATTCGCATTGGCATGGGGCTTTGGCGTAGCTACTGCCGTAAACTATGTCGGTTTTTCTATCGAAATTGGTGCTCTATTCGCAGGTGTTGCACTTGCGCACTTACCGTACGCCCATCAGATTGGTGCACGACTTAAGCCACTCCGAGATTTCTTCGTCGTACTCTTCTTCATTAGTCTTGGTGAAAACCTCAACTTCAGCAACTTATCTGCGGCTGTCGTACCGGCTCTTATCATCTCGGCACTTGTGTTGGTGCTCAAGCCGCTCGTGGTCATGACGTCGCTCGGACTACTTGGCTATACGCGTCGCACTAGCTTCAAGACTGGTATCAACCTGTCTCAGATTAGTGAATTCTCTATCATACTTATCGTGCTCGCGGCATCTACTGGTATGGTGAGCATGGAACTTAGCGCAATCGTGACACTCGTTGCCCTGATTACTATCACCGTATCGACGTATTTGATGCAATATGATAATCAAATTTACCAGAAGATAGATCATCGTTTGCGCATGTTTGAGCGCAGGGGCGCAGTAGATGCGCACCAAGAAGCAAAGGAGTACCCTCTGATACTATTTGGTTATAAAAACGGGGGGCATCAATATCTTCGTACGTTCCGTTCACTGAAAAAGAAATTTGTAGTAGTAGATTACGATCCTGAAGTTATCGAAGATTTGCATCGCGCAAATGTCGATTACCTATATGGCGATGCGACCGATCCCGAGCTACTTGCTGAGATTCATATGGATGGTGCAAAGCTGGTGGTAAATACTATCAGCGACAAAACGATCAATCTCTCGCTTGTGAAATACGTACGAAAGCGCAACAAAGACGCAGTGATTGTGCTTTATGCAAATAGCTACAATGAAGCAGCGGAATTGTATCAGCTCGGTGCGACCTACGTCATGTTGCCGCATTTCATCGGCTCTGAGCGTCTTAATACATTCATATCAACACATGGTATCAGCAAGCAAAGTTTTGAAAATTATCGAGAAAAGCACATGGTAAAAATCGGACGTGCAGCACTTCGTCGTAAAGAATAGCTCATTTTAAGACTGTGTTAATACTCCTTTCGTACGCTATAAGAAATCTATAGAACATGACGAAAGGAGTGATATGAAACAACCGAAGCAGGCGGAAGAGGTCGCAGAACCACTGAAGACGCAAAGTTTACGACCCGGTACACCTATCTGGTATGTGGCAGCTGTCGTAATTGTAGTTGTCGCCACGCTCAGCGGATTTTTTGCCGGTGTACAAGTAGGCAGTAGGTCGGACGACTCCGTAAGTAAAATCATGAACGAGCAAAATCCAGGCGGAAGGGGTGGTATGGGTATGATGGGTGCTGGCATGGGCATTGTTACGCAAGTGTCTGAGGCAAGCATTACTGTCGAATCTCAGGCGCCACCGATGGGGCGTGACGGTCGGTTGGGCAATTCATCTGGTACTACTACAACAACATACAAGATTTCGAGTAATACTAAAGTTACAAATAGCGGTAATTCAGCGGCAATTGCGGACATAAAGAGCGGTGATCGTGTAATAGTGCGAGCGAATGCTGATGATGAAACCATGGCCGAATCCATAGAGATTAATCCTCAGATGGGCGGTGGAAGGGGTATGAATGCTCAAGGTGGTGCGGCCTCTGGGGCGAATAGTTAGCGCAGCGTCGCTAATGTACTTTACGAAAAGTGAGAAAACCTGTATACTTATCCTATACGCCGTGGAGTCTTTTGTTATAGATTGCCCGCGCGAAAATATAAGTAATCAGGAGAATTAACCTACAATGGCAGATTTCGATCGAACCAAGCCTCACGTCAACGTTGGTACAATGGGCCACGTCGACCACGGTAAAACAACTCTAACCGCTGCGATTACTCACGTACTTTCGAAGCGCCTTCCAAGTGCTACTAACCAGCCACGTAATTACGATGAGATCGACAACGCGCCAGAAGAAAAAGCACGTGGTATCACGATCGCTTCTTCTCACCAGGAATACGAGTCAGAAGCTCGTCACTACGCACACGTTGACATGCCAGGACACGCCGATTATGTCAAAAACATGATCACTGGTGCTGCACAGATCGACGGCGCCATCCTTGTAGTTGCTGCAAACGATGGTCCATTGCCACAGACTCGTGAGCACGTACTTCTTGCTAAGCAAGTCGGTGTGCCAAAGATCGTTGTCTTCCTCAACAAGATGGACCTTGCTGATCCTGAACTAGTTGAACTAGTTGAAATGGACATCCAAGAGCTTCTTGCAAAGAATGGTTTCGACGACAGCGCACCAATCATCAAGGGATCAGCTACTAAAGCCCTCGAAGGTGATGCTGAAAACGAAGACGCTATTATGGCTCTTGTAAAGGCTCTCGACGACTACGTTCCAGAACCACCACGTGATCTTGATAAGCCATTCCTTATGCCTATCGAAGATGTATTTTCGATCAAAGGTCGTGGTACTGTAGCAACTGGTCGTATCGAGCAAGGTATCATCAAGCTCAACGACGAAGTTGAAATCGTTGGTATCAAAGACAGCCAAAAATCAGTTGTGACAGGTATCGAAGCTTTCAAGAAGAGCCTCGACCAAGGTCAAGCTGGCGACAATGCTGGTCTATTGCTCCGTGGTATTGAGCGTGATCAAATCGAACGTGGTCAAGTGCTTGCAAAGCCAGGTTCAATTACTCCACACACAGAGTTTGAAGCTGAAGTATACATCCTTAAGAAAGAAGAAGGCGGACGTCATACTCCTTTCTCAAAGGGTTACAAGCCACAGTTCTACTTCCGTACTACTGACGTAACTGGTGAAGTTGAACTTCCAGCTGACAAAGAAATGGTCATGCCTGGTGACACACTTACCTTCAAGGTGAAACTCCTCGCTCCTATCGCGATGGAGCAAGGTCTCAACTTCGCTATTCGCGAAGGTGGCCGTACTGTTGGTGCCGGTGTTGTTACTAAGATCAACAAATAATCTATCCTAGATTATATAAAACACCTCCGAGTAATATCGGAGGTGTTTTTGTGTTATGAGTACAAATGCGTAGCGACTCAGAGGATTTCAGACTGGGTCGCTACGCACTAGGGCTATGTCTTGTCGATAGCGATGACGATACACTCTGGTTTATCGGACGATGCTGTTCCTTGGCGGAGCACGTCCACTCGGATACCGACAGGGGATTCGTAGCGTTCCGTGATCTGCTTTTGGAGGTAGTCCATCTTCAGCTCCAAGCTCGGGTGAGCATCAGCATCTGCCAGGATTACCACAATTTCCACATGACCGTGAAGCTCCAGGGATTTATTGACCTGCCTACCTACGGTGGGGTCGGTGACTAGGTCGATAATCGCCTGCTCGACACGGGTCTTGGCGTCGGTTTTGTCCAGATTATCACCGATGAAGATTTCATCTTTGATTGGGCGACGAACGGGCATGCCAGCTCCAAAGACCTGGTCTAGTGCGTAGATCGGATCCGCCACAAGCTTGCGCGCGAGTAGAAACGGTATGCCGATGATCTGTTTTGCGATATTCAATCGTACTTTCCTCTGAGTCAAGTGTTGCCGAAGCAACTCAACCCAATATTTTTGGGCACATATATTATCATAACATCTATGTGATGTAGGGTCAAGTACTGCCATGATCAGTTCATTTCTTTGTTGTGCTATATAGCATGCATTGGCTGGTGAGCACTCCCTGGTCTTTAGAAGGGAACTATGTCCGTCATGTAAATCTATATTTTGCATAATCTTTTGTGTATAATCATAAACATAATTATTTTTAGTGGAGTGAAATAGATGGCACGATTACCCAATCCTGGATCAGACGCAGGCAGCTGGGGAAGTATTCTGAATGATTATCTTGCGCAAGCGCATACTTCAGATGGAACACTCAAGCCTGCGACAGTGACCGCAACAACAATTACAGATGGAGCGGTGACAATAGGGAAGCTTGCAGTCAGTGGCGGCACCAATGGTCAGTTACTCAGCAAAGACAGTACTCAGAGCGGCGGATTTCGCTGGACAGACCCTTCCGGTGTCGCGGATGCAACCACTAGTAGTAAAGGTGCTGTTCAGTTAGCGGGTGACTTGAGTGGTACGGCAGCTTCTCCGACGGTTCCCGGACTTGCAAATAAAGAGCCGTCGATATCGGCAGGTACGGCTAGCCAATATTACCGTGGCGATAAGACATGGCAGACTCTCGACAAGAACGCGGTTGCATTGGCGAACGTCGACAATACTAGTGACGCGACCAAACCTCTGAGTAGTGCTGCGCAGACTGCGCTAAATGCGAAACAAAGTACAAGTGAAAAAGGCCAATTGAATGGCTATGCGTCGCTTGATTCATCGGGTAAAGTTCCTTCGGGGCAGCTGCCGACGGCTGCTGCATTGACGATAGAAATGCTTCCTGCGGGCTCTACAATTACGGTGCAAAAAGCTGGCTCGTGGCCGGCACGACCTACTGCACGAGCAGACATTACTGTTCAATGGAAAGGGGTAGACCCATCGCCTGCTATTGTGGTGTCAGGCACTGGCGGTATGCTAGATAATGTTGACGTAAGGCTTGTCACGCCAGTATGACACAAACTTGGTATCCACTTACGGGTGCATTGAAGCGAAGAGGGCGCCCAGATGGCGGTAGTAGGGATAGTTTGGTACCAGGTACCTACAAGCCAAACGCAACGAATACTGGCTTGCTTAATGATCCAGCCCGACCCATGACGGTAATAGACGGCAACGTTATTATGACGACAAATGGTCAGAAGTTAGTAGACACTATCGTCAATGGGTTCGTCGAAATGCGCGGAGTCGACCAATTGGTTGAAAATTGTCATATTCGCGGTCCAGTGGGTCAGACTGTGCCACCAGGGGGTTCAAAGGGATTGATCCACTGCAGCTCAGCTGGAACTCTTCGTGCAACAATCAAAGATACGCTTATAGAATGCCAGACACCACAGTATGGCTGGGATGCTATTCAAGGGCATGACTATACTGCGCTGCGGGTACGTACTCGCCGAACAACTGATGGGTTCGGCGTATTTAACGCTACTGCGCCCGATACGCCAGTGAACGTCACTATCCTTTCGTGCTGGGTTGAAAATATGACGAAGTTTTACCCAGATGGTGGCGCGCATGTTGACGGTACGCACAATGACTGCATTCAGTTACAAGGTGGTACAGGAGGGATTGTCATTCGTGGCAACTTGCTTCAGGGTGTTATTGATCAAAATACCGGTAATACTGGCGGGCTTAATGTTGATGGCACTGGAACGCCACTTTCTCCAGCTTGTCATCAAACAAATTCGTGCATACAGCTCAACCGAAACGTGGGTGAGCTGTCGGGTATGGTCTGCGAGGATAACTGGATGTACGGTGGCCAGATCGCTGTCAATGGAACGGCGATATCAACTGCAGTAACGCTCGGAAGTTTTCAGCGCAATAAGTTTGATCATGATCAATATTTTGATGTTGCGCAGCAAGGTACAAATACAACTCAAACAATACGTATTCATCCTACTCCGACTTGCACTATTCCGGCCTCGGGTGCAAATGCAAATGTGTATGAAGACACAAGTGCGCCAGTGCTAGTGCGGAGGGCGACATAACATGAGTTTACGTACTAACTCTTCATTTGGACAACCTAACGGCACAGTTGTTACTGGCGTAAATTCAGGAGGCGGAACAAATACTGCATTTAGCTCGATTAGCGTAGGTGCTGGAAGTAGTCTCGTTCATGAGAACGGGTGGTATCGCGTAAATGGCATCGCCTCACAGACGGCGGCTGCTGTCTGGGGTAGCTTTGCTACGAACACTACATATTCAATAAGTATGACTATTAAAGTGCCGAGCACGCCACCTTCTGCGACGAGTGAACTCATGACGGTGCGAAATGCTTCGACAGCCGCCGCACGTATCTATCTGAATACTGCTGGTAAATTACAGGTGTTTAATGCAGCGGGTACTTCGGTATATACTTTTCCGACAACTCTTCCGACGGATGGCACTCCGGTTACGATTAGTTTTGTCGTTCAACCAGGTGCTTCAACCACCACTGGCGTAGTAAGCGCAGCGTATTACCTGGATTATGCTCAGACTCCAGCGGACCCTGCCTATAGTTCGGCTGCATTCAATGCAGGTATCGTAGCGCTTGCTAACTGTCATTTTGGTAAGCCGGGTGCGTCGGCTTGGGATACGACGGGCTCTGGTTACTATATTCGAGGTGTTACGGCTGATGACGGCAACACATCCTTACTGCTTCCTGTGCGTCCAGTTAATGCTATACCCTCGGCTGATGCAGGCCTTGATATTCCTAACATCGAACCGTGGGATACAATTACCTTGATGGGTACTGACAACGACACTGACGGTACGATTGCAACTCGAACGTGGCGACAGGTGAGCGGAAGCCCTGTTGTGGTGATCAATGGCTCAGGTGTAGCGAGGACGTACGAGGCGCCAGCGACAATTGCAGGCGCAACGCTTGTATTTGGCTATAAGGTCACTGATAACCTCGGCGCTGAATCCGTCGAAGATACTGTCTCGCATACAATTATGCCGGTAACCGAGCGAGCTGCCATCGGCGGCGTTGAGGTGCCGCTACGTAGTATAGACATTTAATCCATACTACGTGTCCAACTGTAAATAGTGTCAAAAAATACTATATCAAAGCCAACAGTAGTGTATCGCACAGGATAATATATTCTTCACACCGTAGACGGAAGCTGCGAATCGTGGTAAAGTTGTGTGGTAATATAAATTTCTCCGATAACTCGGTCAGAGGTGAGTGCATAGCAACACTATTCGAGCAGAGGTTACGGGATGTAAACAACAGGAGCCATCATGGCAGACGCAGGTCTCAAAATTCGCATTCGCCTCAAGGCGTATGATCACAAAGTGATCGACCAATCAGCAAAGCAAATTATCGACACGGCTGTTCGTACTGGTGCAGATGTAGCTGGACCTATTCCACTCCCTACACGCCGAAGTACATTTACAGTAGTCAAAAGCCCACACGTGTACAAAAAGGGCGGTGAAGCATTTGAAATGCGCGTACATAAACGTCTTATCGACATCACAAACGCATCTCCAAAGACTATTGATAGCCTGCAAAACCTCAGCTTGCCAGCTGGCGTAGATGCAGAAATTCGTATGTAATCAACTACATGCTCAAAGAGACACCCAGACTCGGGTGTCTCTTTTGCTTGGGTAGTGAAATTGCCTGCTGTGCTACAATTGAAAGTACTTATGGCAAAACAAAAACCAAATAAAGTTCGCACATATGCACGTAATCGCCCGGTTGTAAGCCGAAAAGGTATCGAGAATGTGTTTGAGCCAGATGGTGTATATTTGTTTAAGCTTATCGTGGTGACGCTTGCAGGGCTCATGTGGCTACGTCTAGTGGAGCCAATACTTATCGGTGGCATAGTACCGATAGGTGCATTCCCGGCAGGCTCAATTGTCGCATTAGTGCTGATCGCATGGCTTGAAAAAGCTCAGTTTAATCGCAAGATACTTTACGCGGTGCTTGTAGTCGTAACGATTATCGGCTTTTTTCTCGACGCAGGCATCATCATTTAAGCTAGTTTGATATAATGGGATTCATGACGATACACAAGGTGAGGGTGCATCGATGGCTACAGCAGCATAAAAAGCTGCTTTTTATCGCGACCGGTGCTCTATTGGTGTTTATCATACTGGTGCAATTCTTATACCCTAGTGACAGACTTGTGCCATGGCAGCAGGTTGACGGGCAAGCTGTGGGACTCAAGACAAAAAACGAAGCAAGTTCGCAACTAGATAGTCTATATAGGGCACGCACTCTGGCGCTGTATTTTGGAGATGCCAAAAAGCCTCAGTATAGCCCCAAATTTGGTGAATTTGGGCTCACTGTCGATAATGCAGCTCGCCTAGAACGGATGAATTATCCATGGTATCTTCGCCTCGTGCCAACATCTCTGCTATGGTCTCATGCAACAATAGATGACGGAGACCCAGTTTATGGGCATGATAGTAAAAAGCTAGGTGAGTACTTACAGAAGCAGCTCGGAGGTAGTTGCCAGGTAGCTCCTGTCAACGCTACGGCGAAAGTGGCAGGCGACAAGATAGAAATCGTGAAGCAGGATGATGGAGGAGCTTGCAAAGAAGCAGACGTACAGAAGAGTCTCGCTATGCTCACTCCTTCGCTTGAACGAGCTGCTGCTGTGCGCGTAGATATGGAGCCAATCCCGGCTAAGCTGGTCGAAAAAGACGTACAGCCGGTGGTTGAAACGCTCAACAAACAATTAGCTACGCCAATTACCCTAAAATACGACGGAAAATCAGAATTAGTCGAAGCGAGTACTGTACGAAGCTGGCTTGTATTTAGCACTGAAGGTGATGTGTTTGACGTGCGCTTTGACGTGACAAAAGCAGATGCTTATTTGCAAAGTAAGCTGAGTAAGCCGCTTGAGCGAGCCGCGGGTGTGAGCAAGGTTACTACGCATGATTTCGTAGAAGTATCTCGTCAAGATGGGCAGAGCGGCCGTAGGCTTAGCACCGATAAGACACTTGAAAATATCAAGTCATACCTGCTTGCTAAAGCAACCACTATAGCGGTAGGCGAAGCGATCGTGCCGCCAGAGGTTCAGTATACTCGTTCTTACAGTAACACTGATACAGGTATATCGGCACTTATTAAAAATTTCGCCGAAAGTCACCCGGGTACATACGGTGCGTCGCTTATAGAGCTCGATGGCAAGCGTCGGCGCGCAGCATTTAACGATACTCAAAAGTTTACGACGGCCAGTACGTATAAGCTTTATGTAGGGTATAGTGCACTCAAACGCATAGAGTCTGGCGAGTTGAAGTGGTCGGATCAAATATCTGGTGGTCGAAATCTTGAGAAATGCTTCGATGATATGATCGTGAAGTCTGATAACGCATGCGCAGAGGCGTTAGTTGCCAAGATCGGTTTTCGCCCGCTCACTACTGACGCTCAAGGTATTGTGAGCGGTAGCACGACATTTTTGGATGCAGAAAGCTATAAGACCACTGCTGGAGATTTGAGCACCTTCATGGCGTCACTCGCCACTGGGCAAATACCGCTGAGTGTAGACAGTAAAACACGGTTTGTTGATGCACTCAAGCGCAATGTCTATAGGCAGGGTATACCAGCAGGGGTAAATGGCACAGTGGCGGACAAAGTAGGCTTCCTCGATGGGTTCTTGCATGACGCGGCTATTGTATATAGTCCAAATGGTACATATGTGCTTAGTATCATGTCAGATAAAAGCTCATGGGCGAACATTGCGGCTCTCACGCATGAAATCGAAAAGTTAAGAAATCAGTAGTATTAGGCCACGTAGTAACATCTTAGAACTCTTGACTTCTACCCCTAATCTATGCTATGCTAGCAAGGTTACTTTTATGTACAGACAATATTAACGACCTTGGTGAATCGATAGGTCCCGGAGCTGGAGGAAACGAAAGCGGCAGGGAAACCGTCGGCCACCAAGGGTTTTAAGTGGGAGAATGAAGGCAATGAAAGCACTTCTCGGTACCAAAATTGGTATGACCCAAATCATTGGTGAAGATGGTCGTGTGACTCCAATCACACTCATCCAAGCTGGCCCTGTGACTGTGACTCAGGTAAAAACTATCGAAACCGATGGTTACAACGCAGTTCAGGTAGCATATGGTGAAGGTAAGAACCTGAGCAAGGCCGTGGCTGGACATGTTAAGTCCGCCAAAGTGACTCCGAAACATATTCGGGAAATACGCGTAGAAGAACTACCTGAAGGCCTCAAGGTAGGAGATCGCGTAGATGTAAACACGTTTGAACTTGGTGAGTTAGTTCAGGCGACCGGTACATCAAAAGGTAAAGGTTTTGCCGGTACGGTAAAACGCCACAACTTTAATACAAGCAAGAGCACCCACGGTGGTAACGGCAACGTCCGTAAGCCTGGTTCTATCGGATCTATGTATCCACAGAAGGTCTTCAAAGGTAAGCGCATGGCTGGCCAGATGGGCCACGACCAAGTGACCGTCAAGAACCTCGCAGTCGCGTACATCGACGCGGAGACAAACTTGATCGGCCTCAAAGGTGCTGTTCCTGGACCACGCAAGGGTCTTGTAGTAATCGGAGGTAAGGCATAATGGCTGAGACTGCGACAACAAAGAAGACATCACTACCTAGTGAAGTTTTTGCAGTAGAAGTGCCTAGCCACGATCTACTGAAGCTAGCATATGACTCATATCTAGCAAACAACCGCCTCGCAAGCGCAACCACAAAGCAACGTGGTGAAGTACGCGGTGGTGGTAAGAAGCCATGGAAGCAAAAAGGTACTGGTCGTGCACGATTTGGTTCGTCACGTAACCCTATCTGGCGCGGTGGTGGTATTGTTTTCGGCCCACGTGGCAACGAAAACTACACAAAGAAACTATCAAAGACAAGCAAGCGTGTTGCTGTAAAGCAAGCACTTACACTCGCTAACCAGGCTAAGAAAGTCGTCATCGATGACATCAAGACTACTGGCAAGACAGCTGAAATTGCGAAGTATTTGATAGACAAAAAGCTTGAACGCAAGGTGCTCGTAGTGTCCGAAAAGACACCAGAGCTTATCCGAGCAACAAGCAACGTTCAGCAAATCAAGCTTGTAAGCCCGATGTATTTGAATGTCTTTGACATACTCAACGCAGACCATATTGTGATCAGCGCAAAATCTGTCGACGGTATCAAGACTTGGCTGACAGGAGGAGAAGCATAATGACACACATTAGCGTTATCCCACGTCCTACAGAAAAGGCGTATACACAAATTACAGCTAAAAACACCTATCTCTTCGATGTGCCACTTACGGCAAACAAGCAGCAGATCGCAGAAGCGATCGAAGCGCAATTCGAAGTGAAGGTTGCTGGTATCAAGACGCTCGTACAGCAAGGTAAGGCAGTTCGATTCTCTCGAGGTAAGAACCGCTACCCAGGCACTACTAAACGCAAAGATACTAAGAAAGCTTACGTAAAGCTCGCCGAAGGTAGCTCGATCCAAGTTTTTGACCAACCAGCAGAAAGTGAGAAGAAGTAATGGCTATCCAGCAATACAATCCAACCACTCCTGCGCGTCGCGGTATGACTAGCCAAGATTTGAGCGAAATCACTACTAAGAAGCCACTCAAGAGCCTAATCAAGAGTAAGAAACAAAACGCTGGCCGCAACAATACTGGTCGTATCACAGTTCGCCACCGCGGTGGCGGCGTGAAGCGTCACTATCGTTTGCTCAATCACCGATTGGCAGATGGTCTTCAGCTTACAGTTGAGGAGATAGAATACGATCCGAACCGTTCAGCGCGTATCGCTCGTGTAAAAGACCAACACGGTCTCTACCACTACATACTTGCCGACACTCAGATGACAAAGGGCAAGAAGATCGAAGCGGGCTCAGAAGCTCCTATCGAAGCTTCAAACCGTATGCCATTGTCTCGTATCCCTGTTGGTACTCAGATCTACGCGATCGAGATGCAGCACGGTAAGGGTTCACAGATGGTACGCTCAGCTGGTACAAAAGCACAGCTTATGGCCAAAGAAGGCGAATACGCTCAGGTCAAATTGCCATCTGGTGAAGTCCGTCGCTTCCGCCTAGAGTGTGAAGCAACAATCGGTGTTGTCGGAAACGTCCAGCATCAGAACGTCAAGATTGGTTCTGCCGGTCGCAATCGCCGCAAGGGCATTCGTCCTTCCGTGCGCGGTGTCGTAATGAACGCGACTGACCACCCTCACGGTGGTGGTGACGGCGGTCGCCATGGTAGTGGTAAACCACCACGCACACCATGGGGTCAGCTTACACTCGGTTTCCGTACTCGTCGTCGTAAAGACACTGGCAAGCTAATCGTTAAAAGTCGCCATGACGCGAAAAGGAAGAAGTAATATATGAGTCGATCACTTAAAAAAGGTCCATTCGTCGACTTCAAGCTCGCTCGTAAAGTGGCGGCGCTTGGCCCCGACGATCGTACTGTTATCAAAACGTGGGCACGTGCAAGTACTATCACACCAGAGATGGTTGGTCGCACTATCGCCGTTCACAACGGTCGCGTACACGTACCTGTGCTTGTCACGGAAAACATGGTTGGACACAAACTCGGCGAGTTTAGCCCAACACGTAAATTCCGCAAGCATGGTGGAAAGGATAAGAAGTAATGGCTGACACACTTACAGTTCGTGCGTATATCAAAGGTGTTGACCTGACTCCACGAAAAGTCAGCGCAGTTGCAGCTTTGGTGCGTGGTCGTACCGTGGCAGACGCGCTTGTGATCCTAGAACACACGCCACGTCGTGCGGCTACACCAATGCGAAAAGCAATCGCTTCGGCGGCTGCAAACGCAACAAACAACCACGGACTTGATAATAAGTCACTCGCAATCTCCACACTAAGTGTGACGGCAGGTCCGCGCCTCAAGCGCTTCAAGCCACACATGCGTGGTATGGCACTTCCATTCCAGAAGAAGACTACTCATATTTTGGTAGAAGTTTCTGGAGTAGAGAAGCCAAAGAAGACGCCTGTCGCTAAGAAGGCCGAAGCTACAGCAAAGCCAGCTAAGAAAGAAGAGGAGAAGTAAGATGGGACAGAAAGTCAATCCAATCAGCTTCCGTCTGCAGATTCACAAGAACTGGGATTCTCGCTGGTTTGCAAACAAGCGTGATTTTAGCAAGTGGCTCGCAGAAGACATCAAGATGCGTGAGTTGATCGAAAAGAAGTTCGCTTCTCGTCCGACCATTGATCGTATCGAGATCGAGCGTTCTGCAAACCAAGTTACTGTGACAATCCATACCGCAAAAGCAGGTGTTGTGATTGGTCGTGGTGGTGCGGGTGTACAAGAGCTCAAGACTCAACTTGAAAAGATCGCGAGCCTACCGGTTCGTATCAATATCGAAGAAGTGAAGCGACCAGAACTGTCAGCAAAGCTCGTAGCCGAGAATATTGCACGACAGCTTGAGCGCCGTATCAACTTCCGCCGCGCAACTAAGATGGCTGCTCTAAACACCATCAATGCTGGTGCAAAAGGTATTCGTATCGAAGTAGCGGGGCGTCTCAACAATGCTGAGATGGCTCGTCGCGAAAAGACTATTGAGGGCTCTGTGCCACTCCACACACTTCGTGCCGATATTGATTTCCACTCTGCACGCGCAATGGCTGCAGGTGTCGGTATCATTGGTGTGAAGGTATGGATCTACAAAGGCGAAAGGAGTGATGCGTAATGTTACTCCCAAAGAAAACCAAATTTCGCAAAGCGTTTAAAGGTAAAAATGACGGTATCGCGACTCGCGGTAACTACATAGCCTTTGGCGACTATGCCCTACAATCACAAGCAAACAACGATATCACAAGTCGCCAGATCGAGTCAGCTCGTCAGGCAATGACCCGTCATATCAAGCGTGGTGGTAAGATCTGGATTCGTATCTTCCCTCATACTCCAATATCTCGCAAACCCGTGGGACTCAAAATGGGTATGGGTAAAGGTAATCCAGAATTCTTCGCAGCTAAAGTCAAGGCGGGCACCGTACTGTTCGAGATGAAGGGTGTAGAAGAAGAAGTGGCACGCGAAGCAATGCGCCTAGCAGCCCACAAACTACCAGTGAAAACTAAATTCATCAAGCGAGAGGAAGCGTAATATGGCAACTGCAGCACCAAAAGCTACGAAAAAAGCTAAAGACGCTTCTGAAGTGAAAACAATCGAAGAGCTCCGTAAGGATCTTTCGGCTAAACAACTGGAAATCGTAGAAGCACGTCGCGGTCTCGCGGCCGGTGAACTACAAAACCCACGCGTTATCACTGCGACTCGCAAAGAAATCGCGCGCTTGCACACTGCTATCCGAGCAGCTGAGCTCGCCGAGAAGGGAGACAAGTAATATGGCCAAGACACTGACCGGTATCGTGACATCGGATGTTCGCGACAAGACAATCACCGTCACTGTAACTAGTCGTGAAACGCACCCTATTTATGGCAAGCAGTATACTGTAAGTCGTAAATATACAGCCCACGACGAAAACAACGAATCAAAGCTCGGCGACAAAGTTCGCATTGTGGAGACTCGTCCTATCTCAAAGACCAAATCTTTCAAGCTTGATATCATCGAAGAGAAATCTCGTGGTGCCGTCGAACTAAAAGATGACGTTGAGGAGGTTGCTGCGTAATGTTACAACAAGAATCACGTATTAAGATCACTGACAACAGTGGTGCAAAAGAAGCACTCATCATCCGAGTGCTTGGTGGTACGCGCCGCCGTTTCGCTCACGTTGGTGATGTTGTCGTTGTGACGATCAAAGACGCTAACCCAGGTGGTAACGTCAAGAAGAAAACTGTTCAAAAAGCAGTCATCGTACGCACTCGCAATCAAATCAAGCGCAAAGACGGTTCTACAATTCGTTTCGATGACAACGCAGCTGTCATCATTGGTGACGACAAGAACCCGAAGGCTACTCGTATCTTTGGTCCTGTGCCACGTGAACTACGTGACATGAACTACTCGAAGATCATCAGCCTAGCTCCGGAGGTACTCTAGCATGTCACGTATTCGTAAAGACGATATCGTAAAACTTCTTGGTGGCAAGCACAAAGGAAAGACTGGCAAAGTTGTTGCCGTCCTACCGAAGAAAAACGCTGTTCTTATCGAAGGTGTTGGCGTGGCAAGCCGCAAGGTGAAGCCAAGTCAGCTCAACCCTCGTGGTGGTGTAAAAGACATCCATGTCCCAACACCGCTTCACAAGGTAGCGCTTGTAGTAGACGAAAAAGCTAGCACAACTAGCCGCGTTGGTTACAAGAAAACAGATGACGGCAAGACAGTCCGTGTTGCTCGTCAACTAAAGAACAGGGAGATTAAATAATGGCAACAGCTACTAAAGATACTGCCTACACTCCTCGCCTGAAAGCTTTGTACCAAGGTACAATTAAAAAAGAACTCCAGGCCGAACTCGGACTTGCTAACGTACATCAAGTACCGAAGCTCGAGAAAATCGTTGTGAGCGTAGGACTTGGTAAAAACAAGGATGACAAGCGTCACTATGAAGCTGTCAAAAATACGCTCAATAAGATTACTGGTCAGGCACCAGTTGATCGTATGGCTAAGAAATCGATCGCAGGTTTTAAGATTCGCGCCGGTATGAACCGCGTAGGTATCAATGTAACGCTTCGCGGCGCTAACATGTACGAATTTCTCGATCGCTTCGTCAACGTAGCTATGCCACGTATCCGTGACTTCCACGGTGTCGGTGCAAAAGCTTTTGATAAGGGTGGTAACTACAATGTCGGTATTAACGATCAGTCAATTTTCCCAGAGCTTACGTTCGAAGAGACACAGCTGATTCACGGCTTGCAGGTAACATTTGTAATCGCAAACGAAGACAAAGCACACTCACGTGCACTACTTGAGAAGTTTGGTGTGCCGTTTGAGAAAGAAGGAGGCCGACGCTAATGGCTAAGAAATCTAGCATCGCTCGCGATGAAAAACGCAAGAAGATGATCAAGAAATTCGCAGGCAAGCGCGAAGAACTCAAAGAGATGGGCGACCAAGAAGGTCTTCAGAAGTTGCCACGCAACTCTAGCCCAACTCGCTGGAAGAACCGAGATGTACTGCACGGCCGTCCACACGCATATATGCGCCGTTTTGGACTCAACCGTATTAATTTCCGTGAAAAAGCATCCAAGGGTGAAATCCCTGGTGTCGTAAAGAGTAGCTGGTAAGAAGGAAGGAATCAGATATGTCTATGCAAACTACAGATCCAATAGCCGACCTTCTAACCCGTATTCGAAACGCTAAGATGGTTGGTAAAACAGAAGTTCGCGTTCCTGCGAGCAAAATCAAAGAAGTGATTGCGAAGCAGCTCAAAAAGAGCGGCTACCTCGCTGAGGTAAAACGTGAAGCTGGTAAGCCACGCGACACAATCGTAATCACAATCAACAAACCAGGTGAAAACAGCACTATCAACGAAATTACCCGTCTTTCTAAGCCAGGTCGTCGCGTCTACGTAAAAGCAGATGAGATTCCTAAGGTAAAGAGCGGACGTGGTATCGTACTAGTTTCAACATCTCAGGGTGTTATTACTGGACGTGAAGCTGTCAAGCAGGGTCTTGGTGGTGAACTACTTCTCAAGGTTTACTAGAATCAGGCTTTAGTTCAAAAAACTCCTCGCAAGGGGAGTTTTTTGGTTATACTGGGAGAAAGGAGGGTCTAATGGGGAAAATTGTCGAAGCTTTCTATAGTCGCACTGAATCATTAAAGGTTATATTTGAATCGTATAGCTCGCTCCATGAAGTTTACAGGGGGGTGTTAGTGGCGGCTAATGTTTCCCAGGATAAAATGGCTCTGTACGACAAAACAAAAAAATCAGCTAAGGCAAAACAACAGGAGTTATCAGATTCACTTCACACACAGGCATTCATACTCATGACCGGGGGCGTTGAAGCGCTTTTGAAAGATGTGCTAGAAGACCTAATATTGGAAAACTTGATAAAGATGAACAATATTGGCGGAATAGTGTTTACGCTAGATGAGATGAAGAAAATTATTGAGAAAAATGAGCAGGGAGATTTTGTCTCTATTCAGCTGGCTGAAAGTGTCATAAGGCAGATATTTAATAACAAAAATGCAAATGAAAAAATAAACTTTCAAAATATACAGACTACCGCAGCAACTTTTCAAAGAATGTTTGGGATAGACATATCAAGCGATAATGAAGATTTACTAAAAAGGATAGCTCTTATCTGGATGAAGCGGCATGTTTTGGTGCATTCTGACGGAGTCGTAGACGCTAGGTACCTTAATAACTCAAAAAAGATAGTAGCAAGCGAAACAGAGCGAGAGGGAGAAAGGATAGTAATCACAAAATCACTGTACGATGAAGCGAAGGATGATTTCATTGCCCTTTTTTGTGTTATTGAAGATACGATTACTAAAAAAGGCCTAAAGATTGACGGGATAGGTTAAAGAAGGTCTATGTGTAGGTTTACTAAATAACACTAGTGTGCTACAATTGTCAGGATAATAATTTGCGAGTGAAATCGGGAGATTTTGCGCTCACATTTCTAAGAGATGTGTTAGCCCAGAAACAAACATTTCGCTTGCCTGTAAAGAAAGGTAAGTATGAGTCGAATCGGAAAACTACCAATTGAGATTCCATCAGGCGTGACAATCACGGTCGATTCAGATGTTATCACGGTCAAAGGCGCCAAAGGCGAACTTACCGTACCACATCTGAGCGACGTGACAGTTGCCGTAGATGAAGGTGTAGCGACAGTTACACGAAATGACGATGAGCGCATCGCAAAAGCGCAGCACGGATTGCAACGAGCATTGCTCAACAACGCAGTTGTAGGCGTAACCCAAGGTTTCGAAAAGAAACTCGAAGTTAACGGCGTTGGTTTCCGTGTCGCTACCAGCAACAACGAACTTGATATGGCTCTTGGCTTTAGCCACCCTGTTAAGTACAAAGCTCCTGCCGGCGTGACTATCACGAGCGAGAAGATGGCAATCACTGTGACTGGCATCGACAAGCAGCAGGTTGGACAAGTTGCTGCAGAAATTCGTTCATTGAAAAAACCTGAGCCGTATAAGGGCAAAGGTATTAAATATGCTGACGAAGTTGTCCTTCGCAAGGCAGGAAAGGCAGGTAAGTAACCATGGCTGATCAGGCAAGAAAAGCACTCAACAAGAGTCTTCGCAAAGGTCGCGTTCGCGCTAAGGTCACTGGTACTACTGAGCGCCCGCGTCTTACGGTCACTATCAGTAACACTCATGTGAGTGCACAGCTGATCGACGACTCAAAAGGTCATACTGTAGCAGCTGCTACGACAATCGGTGCCAAAGCTACAGGGACGCTCACAGAGCGTGCTGCAAGCGTCGGTACAGATATTGGCAAGAAGGCAAAAAAAGCTAAAATAACTGCAGTCGTCTTCGATCGCAACGGTCGCCAGTACGCTGGACGTCTTGCTGCACTCGCAGATGCTGCTCGTAAAGAAGGATTGGAGTTCTAGTATGGCTGATGCACCAGCCCCAGCAAATACTACCCCTCGCCCAGGTACCGACAACCGCCAAGGCGGTGGTCGACCTCAGCGTGGCGGTCGTCGCGATGACCGACGAAACGCAGCTGATGCTGCACCAAAAGAGTTCGAAGAAGTAGTAATCAACATCGACCGTGTGGCTCGCGTAGTCAAAGGTGGACGTCGTTTCCGCTTCAAGGCACTTGTCGTAGTGGGTAACCGCAAAGACAAAGTTGGTGTCGGCGTGAGCAAAGGTCAAGATGTCCAGACTGCTATCGCAAAAGCGACAGACGTGGCTAAGAAAAACCTCATCACTGTGCCAATCGCAAACGAGACTATTCCGCATGATGCAGAGGTCAAAGTAAGCGGCGCACAGGTGCTCATCAAGCCAGCAGCTCCAGGTACCGGTATTATTGCCGGCGGCGTAGTTCGTCAGGTTATTGGTGTTACCGGTGTACGAAACTTGCTTTCAAAGAGCCTTGGCTCTACGAACAAGGTCAATATCGCATATGCTACTATTGATGCGCTCAAGACACTTGTTCCGCGCGACCAGTGGCTCAACGCCCCTAAGAAAACTGCTAAAAAAGCAGCTGACGATGCGGCTAAAGTGGAGGCTAAATAATGACTAAGTACAACGAACTAAACATTACAGCCAACAAAGACAAGAAACGTGTTGGTCGTGGTATCTCAGCCGGTGGCGGTAAAACAGCTGGCCGTGGTACAAAAGGTCAGAAATCACGTACTGGTAAGAAGCTTCGTGCTATGTTCCAGGGTGGTTCTGGTCCGCTTGCACAGCGCGCACCAAAGAACCGTGGTTTTAAAAGCTTTAAAGCTCCTGCACAAGTCGTATATCTCGATCACCTCAACACGTTCAAGGGTAAGACTGCCGACAACTTTACGTTGTTTGAGCAGGGTTATGTTGCAACGCCTTTCCACACTGTAAAGGTAATTGCACGTGGCGAGCTTACAGAAAAAGTAACACTCAAGGTGCAAGCTGCATCTAAGAGCGTACAAGAAGCCGTCGTAAAAGCGGGTGGTACGTTTGAAAAGACAGCTACGCCACTCAAGCAGTCTGCTAAAGAAGCAGAAAAAGCTGAGAAGTAGTTAGGTTTTCTTTTCTCTACAAACAGCCTCAAATAGAGGCTGTTTGTTTTTGACACTTGCGCATGACCTGTACGGACATAAGGTAATCGTAATTAACACTACAAGTTCCATAGCGAGGGAGCTTTTTTTGTTGTATACTGGTAGGGAACTACGTCCAGAGTGACGGTGAGAGACTGAAAATTCATAAAGGGTAGAGATATATTCATGAACTGGAAAAACATATTTAAATCAGTTAAAAATAAGGATATGCAGCAGCGATTCTTGATCGTACTTGCGCTCATCGCAGTATATCGATTGCTTGCGCATATACCAGTGCCGCTGGCTGAGCCAAGCAAACTCAAGGATGTAATCACGAGTTTCTTGTCTGCAAGTGATTTCGGAGGATTCTTAAATTTGCTTTCAGGCGGTGCATTGAGTCAGCTATCGATCGTACTGGTAGGCTTGAGCCCATTCATTACGGCAAGTATCATCACACAATTGCTCACTAAGGCTATCCCTAAGCTAGAAGAGCTCCATAAAGATGGTGAATCTGGTCGTCGTAAGATTAACCAATGGACGCGTATGCTTACGTTGCCTCTTGCGATCGTACAGTCTATTGCGTTTATCTACATCTTGCGTCAGTCGGTTCTTGCGGGTAACTCAACGAGCCTGGGTGAGGCATCTATTACAGACTGGGTAGTTGCAGTATCTGCTATGACAGCGGGCTCTATGCTACTTATGTGGCTTGGTGAGCTTATTACCGAAAGGGGTATTGGAAACGGTATTAGTATGCTCATCTTCGCAGGTATTATCAGCCAGATGCCGTCAACACTGTCTACCCTATGGACATCGCTCATAGATACATCTCAGGGCTCATTGAGTGTATTCGGCTGGTTTGGGATACCAGTGAATCCGACGATATTCTATGTTGTCTTGGCGCTCGGCTCCGCGTCTACACTCATGCTGTACTTGTTGGTTAAGATTAACGAAGCTCAACGTGTCATCACTATCAATTATGCCAAACGCGTACAGGGAAATAGTAGTTATGGTGGCATAAAGAGTGTGCTCCCTATCAAGATGATCGCAGCGGGAGTTATCCCTGTTATCTTTGCCGTAGCCTTTCTGAGTCTTCCTGCATTCGTAGGACAAGTACTCAAGTCTTCCGGGAACCCTGCCTATACGCAGGTAGCAGACAATCTAATCAAATGGTTCCAGGCGCCAAACCCTGGTCAGTTCACCGGTGCTAGTATCGAAGCGTTTATATATCCGATAATGTACTTCCTGCTCGTTATCTTGTTTACGTATTTCTATACTGGAATTGTATTTAACTCAAACGAGATTTCAGAAAACCTACAGAAACAAGGTGCGTTTATCGAAGGTGTCCGACCCGGCAAGCAGACAGAGAAATATCTTACTAAAGTAGTAAATCGTCTTGTGTTATTTGGATCACTGGTACTCGGGTTGATTGCTATTACCCCATTTGCGGTAGAATACCTACTATACAATTTCACGGGTATATCAAACGCGAACTTGGCTATTGGTGGTACGGGGCTCTTGATCATCGTTACTGTAGCGCTTGAAAGCTTGCGTCAGATCAACAGCCGTGCGCTCATGGTCACATACGACGATTATAAGTAAATAAAAGTAAGTAGGGGGAGGGTATTGTGGCAACAGGTCTACGAATAGAGCAACAAAATGGATTTCGATTCACCCCATGGATAGTAGGAATCGTGCTAGTAGTCCTACTTGTTGTTGCAGGCTGGTTTGGCTATCGCTATTACACTACCGGAGAACAACCGCCTATCCCAGTAGCCTTTGCAGCGGCTAACCCTGAAGTAGATGAATCTACTGTCACCAGTGAGCAAAAAGACTCTCACAAGGTGCCTGCGAACCTCCCACGCTATATATCGATACCCGCACTCGGTGTGGATAGTGCACGTGTGATGTCGGTGGGTGTGAAATCAAACGGAGAACTTGATACACCTAAAAATATATTTGATGTCGGATGGTATGACAAAAGTGCAACTCCAGGATCAGGTAGTAGTGCTTTGCTACTCGATGGTCATAATGGTGGACCCACAAAAGGCGGCGTGTTTGAAAAACTTCCTGAGCTCAAACTAGGCGATCAGATTACGATAGAACGTGGCGATGGCAAAAAGTATACCTACGAGGTTGCCGAAAACAAAACGCTTTCCCTCGACGACCTTAATAGTGGTGGGATGAAGAGAATGTCTGAGTCTGCGAGTGATGTATCAGAAGGACTCAATCTGATATCATGTACTGGAAATTGGGTGCCTGCAAAAAATACCTATGATCAACGCGTTACCATCAGGGCTATTGCTGTAGAGTAAGTCTCTAAATCGAATCGCCCCACCGAGGAACGGCCTAGGGGGGCGATTCGACTCTTGGTGGGGCGGGGTATGTTGGAGACTAGTGCCGGCCTGTAACGGCGATGAGACTATATCTCACAGTCAACCTCGCATTGCTGATTGCGGCGTAGCCTAGTGCTAGGAAGCTTATTACTAGAGAAGCAGTTGACCATAAGGGCACCTGCATATTCTGGTTCTGAAGACCGAGGACAGTCTGCACTGTCACGGCAGACAATACTGCCATCGCACAGATAAATGCAAAAACAGCTGTAGCGGCGCTCTTTGCGGCCTGTACATGAGCATTTTCTTGCGTTATCGTTATGGCCACTTTATCTCCAATGTTCATCGACATCCGGGTGATGCCAGTATCTAATATAATAGCATAATAATTACCATCAGTCAATCATGCTTGACCTGAGAGTGTGATTTGGTACAATTGGAATATCGAAAGGCGTACAGACGAATCTGTGCGGATTTGCTCTCAAAAGGCCTTTACTCTTAATTCCTTTTGGTGTATAATCAACTACTGTAATTTATGGCGAGTCAAAAGGAAGTAATTAAGATGACAGGAAAGGTAGTCGAAGCACTGCCTGGTACTAAATTTAAGGTAGAACTCGAGAATGGCCATACAATTATCGCCCATATCAGTGGAAAGATGCGAAAGCATTATATCCGTCTGGTGCCAGGCGATAAAGTCGAAGTAGAGATGACCCCGTATGATCTCACACAGGGCCGAATCAGCTTCCGACTTAGGGATGAACCTGCGCGTCAATCTGCGTAGGTTGCCTACAAGTGTCAAATTTAACGTGAAAGGGAGTTTTTGTAGACGCTCATGAAAGTTCGTGCGAGTGTGAAAAAAATCAGTCCCGATGACCAATTGGTACGCCGTAAAGGCCGCCTACGTGTCATCAACAAGAAAAAACCTAAGAATAAGCAAAGGCAGGGTTAAGCATGGCTCGAATTGCTGGGGTAACAATCCCATCAGAGAAGCAGGCTCAGATCGCTCTTACCTATATATATGGTATCGGTCCGAAGTTTGCTCGAGACATCCTTGCGGCGGCCAACGTAGAGCCGACCACTCGGGTGAAAGATTTCACCGAGGCTGAAGAACAACGCATTCGTGAGATAGTCGATGGTGACTATACCACGGAAGGCGACCTACAGCGCTTGGTAACAAATAATATTAAGCGCCTGAAGGACGTCAACGCGTATCGCGGTTTGCGTCACAAGGCAGGTTTGCCAGTACGCGGACAACGAACTCGTACGAATGCACGAACTCGTAAGGGACGCGCACAATCAGTAGGTGGCACTCAACCTAAATCGGCAAGTAAGACCTAAGGAAAGGAATTAGATAGACATGGCTGAAGCTAAAACAACAGCTCGGAAAAAGCAACGTCGATCAGTTCCTGCTGGTCAGTTGCACATCCAGGCAACATTCAATAACACAATCGTTACGTTTACTGACAAAAAAGGTAACGTACTTGCAGCAGCATCTGCTGGCGCTTGTGGCTTCCGTGGAAGCAAAAAAGGTACTGCATACGCTGCGCAAGTAGCTGCAGAAAAAGCTGCTGAAACTGTAAAGGGTCTTCACGGACTTGGTTCAGTTGATGTTTTTGTAAAAGGCGTCGGTCTCGGCCGTGACGCAGCTATCCGTGCAATGAGCAATCTTGAGATTGCAGTCGAAAGTATCAAAGATGTGACAGGCGTACCTCACGGTGGCGTTCGTCCAAAGAAAGCAAGGAGGGCGTAAGCGATGGCACGAGATACTTCTCCAATTGTCAAGCAGTCACGTCGTGAAGGCTACGCGCTGCATCCAAAAGCACACAAAATCATGGCTCGCAAATCTGGTATCCCAGGCCAGCACGCACATGGTCGCCAAGGCAAGCCAAGCTTGTACTTGACACAACTTCGTGAAAAGCAAAAAGTTCGCCGTACCTACGGTCTACTTGAAAAGCAATTCGCAAACCTTATGAATGAAGCGTCACGTAAAGAAGGACTAGCTGGGGAAAACCTACTTCAACTTCTTGAGCGTCGCATCGATAACGCCGTCTACCGTGCCGGCTTCGCATCAAGCCGCCGTGCTGCTCGTCAGCTGGTAGGTCATGGTCATTTCATGCTTAACGGTCGTCGTGTCGACATCCCATCAATCCGTCTTAAAGAAGGTGATGTGATCGAAGTCCGTCCAAAGAGCAGCAAAAGCGGCTACTTTGCACAGATTAGCGATGTACTCAGCAACTCAACTCAGGGTCCACTCAGTTGGATGAAGTCTGACGAAAAGAAACTGACTATTACTGTGACTGGCAATCCAAAGCGCGAAGAAGCAGAAGTAGATATTAACGAACAGCTCATCGTTGAGTACTACTCACGATAAGGGTAAGGAGCCTAGAAACTATGACAAAAGTTATTCACAACCCTGCACTCGCAAGCATCGACGAGCACTCTAACACAAGTGCATCATTTGTCATCGAGCCACTACATGCTGGCTATGGCAATACCCTAGGCAACAGCCTACGTCGTGTACTGCTTTCGAGCATCGCGGGTGGTGCAATCGTATCTTTCAAGATCGAAGGCGCAACTCACGAGTTTACAACCGTAAAAGGTATTAAAGAAGACGTCGTTGACATCAGCTTAAACCTTAAAAACGTTCGCGTCAAAGTACACGCTGACACTGCGGTAGAGCTACGTCTTGAGAAAAAAGGCGCTGGCGTTGTTACTGCTGGTGATATCAAGACAACTGCCGATGTTGAAATTGTCAACCCAGAACAGATTATCTGTACTGTTGACGATCCAAAGGGCGGTGTTGTTATCGATATTGTGGTCGATTCTGGCCGCGGCTATCGTACGATTGACGAAGCGAGCGACGGTCGTCTGCACTCTGATCATATTGCACTTGATGCAGTGTTCAGCCCAGTACTTCGTGTACGCTACAAGGTTGACGCCACTCGTGTTGGTCAAGAGACAAATCTTGATAAGCTTACTGTAACTATCGATACAGACGGCACACTCACACCACGTGAGACGTTTGAAGAAGCTGCAGCCATCTTGGTCAATCAGTACACTGCACTTGCAGGCAGCACCACTGTCGAAGCGGCACCTGCCCTTGGTCAGACTGATGCCGATGACGTAAGCGAACTCAATACACCAATTGAAGAGCTCAACTTGACTGCTCGTACAGCCAATGCGCTCATCAACAACGAAATCCGCACAGTTCAAGACCTCGTGACTTTGACTGAGCAGGACCTTCGTGAACTCAAGGGCTTTGGTTCAAAAGCACTTGATGAAGTAAAAGATAAATTAGCGGAGTTAGAACTGTAATATGCACCGACATGGATACAAAGGGCGTAAGTTCGGTCGTGAGCGCGACCAACGCCGCGCACTCATGAAGGGTCTGGCGACTAGCCTTGTCGAACACGGCAAGATTGAAACTACGTTGCCAAAAGCCAAAGAATTGGTGCGTTACATTGAAAAGCTCATCACAAAAGCTAAAAAAGGTGACTTGCATAGCCGACGCCAGGTTATCGCACAGCTGTCTACTCAGGCTGCTGCCTACAAGCTTGTGGACGAAATCGCTCCACAGCTTACTGGCCGCACGAGTGGTCACGTTCGTGTAGAGCGTACTCGTGTACGTATTGGTGACGGTGCTCAGCTTGCGACTATCGGTTTCGTAGATGAGCTCAAGCCTGCTGGAAAGGAGACTAAGTAATGGTTGTTAACTCAAAGACTTACTCTCAAAAACCAAGCGAGATTACTCGTTCATGGCATCTGATTGACGCAAGTGAATTGCCACTTGGTCGCCTCAGTACCATCATTGCAAATCTCTTGATTGGCAAGAGTAAGCCTACATACACCCCACACATGGACGCAGGTGACTACGTAGTAGTTATCAACGCAAAAGATGTGCCAGTAACAGGTGACAAAGAGCGACAGAAGATTTACTACCGTCACTCCGGCTTCCCTGGTGGTATCAAAGATGCTCGTCTCGAAGAAGTTCGTGAGAAATTCCCAGAGCGTATCATCGAACACTCAGTAAAAGGTATGTTGCCAAAGAACAAGCTTCAGGCGGATCGTATGAATCGTCTTAAGGTGTTCCCAGGTGCTGAACATGCACATACTGCACAAACACCTAAGAAAGTTGAGGTAAAGTAATATGGCTGATGCTACATACTTCTACGGACTTGGTCGTCGCAAGAGCTCAACAGCTCGCGCCCGCCTCTACAAAGGCAAGGGTACTGTGACAATCAACGACAAGCCAGCAGTAGACTACCTTTCTGGCAACAAACCAATGCTTGCTGAGATCACTGATCCACTCGCAGTTGTTGGTAAACAGAAAGATTTCGATATCACTATTCGCGTAAGCGGTGGCGGTTTCGCTGGTCAAGTAGACGCAATCAAACTGGCTATCGCAAAAGCGATCACCGTTGGATTCAGCGACCTGCGTCCTACACTCAAAAAAGCAGATATGCTTAAACGCGATTCACGCGAAAAAGAGCGCAAGAAGTACGGTCTTCGTTCTGCACGTAAGCGCGAACAATTCTCAAAGCGTTAAATACGTTTTGTCTATCAGAAACCCTATCGATTTGACGGTAGGGTTTTTTGGTGTCAAACTGGATATTATATGTTGCGCGACAAACTCGTACACAAGGTACTTGGCATACCCCATACTCTTCATGTTGGGTTTGATCAGGCTGCACAAGAGGCTGGCCTGCCTACGATAGTGTTTGTACATGGGCTTGCCCGTACTCACAAAGTATGGAGTACAACGCTTAATGCGCTTTCTACTAAGTCGAGAGTAATTGCAGTTGATTTACTCGGGTTTGGGGAGTCTCCTAAGCCAGACTGGCGTAGCTACAACGCGGAAGAGCAGGCGATTAGTCTGCGGGCAACTCTTCGTCGGTGCAATGTCTCGGGTGATGTGATTCTGGTTGGGCACTCGTTAGGTGCGCTCGTGGCCATCGAATATGCTAAGAAGTACCCCATGCATCTTAAATCGCTTGTACTCTGCAGTACACCGCTCTATAAGTCGGAGCCACGCTATATATTTAGTAAATTCAAGTTGCCTGACGGGGAAACATTCTACAAAAACGTATTGCGAAATCTCCGAGAGAAACCTGATTTCACGAAGAAGTTGAACTACTATGCTCGGCGAGTAAAATTTATCGATCCGGATTTTGTAGTGGATGACAAGAATATTCGATCGGTGGCTCGCTCAATTGAAATGGCTATAGAAAACCAATCGGCATTTGAATGGCTTATTGAGACGGATGTGCCAACGTCGCTCGTGTACGGCAGACTCGACCCCTATGTGATCAAAAAATACTATAAATCTATCGCCAAACATAATCCTAATTGTACAGTCCACCCTATAGTCGCCGGTCATGAGGTAAACAGAAGTAAATCCTACTCAGAAGTCATCGGTAATATATTACTTGCGTAGCTGCAATAGTCATGGTATTATTCGGCTATGATAAAACAAACCAATCAGTTTAGCACATGGCACATCAACAGCTTCTCTGATGGCTTGTTTTGTGTTTTGAAATAACACACTAAAATTGAAAATACGAAAGAGGCCGTCAGGCCTCATTTATTATCGTAACGCATAAGGAGAAGAGATGCGTATTACTACAAAAACACCAGAACAATTCACCAAGGGCGATGTTGACCAGTTGGCATATCTTGCGGGTATCGGCTTTGGCCAGGGAGACAGTGCTCAAATGCGAGAAGACACGGAAAACCACATTCACGCTGCCGATATGGTTCAGCTTGCGCATGTGAGAGAAGAACTAATGGCTTTCTCGATGATTCGGGGATGCCTTTGGCGGGCGTGCGCTTGAACTTGCAGGAAGAGTCGTGCATCCATCGGTGCAACGCCAAGGTGTCGGTACGGCGATGCTACGAACGCTAGTGAATGAGTGTAATCCAGGGTACCTAGCAGCATACACGAGGAATCCTGCAATTATAAAAATGATCCAAAACGAATCGAGTGCAGTGTACCCGCTTGTTGATGACGTGGAGCTGCATGGCATGGCGACTTCTATGTCAGACGCAACATATATCGATGCGCTGTACCATGTAAATAGATACGGAGAAGAAGGGTTATTTGTAGGAGAAGATCCAGCGGACAATCCACTCGAATCAGGCGGAGTCTCGCTCAAACAACAGTTTTCTGGTCTTGCGAGTGCAGGAAATGCGCTTATACTAACAGCAAGAGTAAGGAAATAAAAAGCATGAAGATTTTATTGATAGCTGCGACACACGGAAACGAACTCCTTGGTATCAAGCTATACGAAAGACTACTCAAGAAACGCTCTCCGTTGCTTGAGAAGATAGATTTTGTTATTGGTAATCCGAAGGCGTATGCAAAAAAGTTGCGGTACACAGACAAGGATTTGAATAGAAGCTACGAGGCAAGTGGAACCGAATACGAAGTGCTTCGTGCTCGCGAGATCAAGGAGTACATACGAATCACTAGTCCCGACATTGTGCTAGACATGCACACAACTAATTGCGTACAGCCCAACTGTCTAATAGTCCATAATTTAGACGGCGACATAAAAAAGAAGTTTCTGCGTGCATCCCATATCGACACAGTCCTCCAGGTGCAGGCCATGGGAGACATTGTGGGAGTTGGTGACAATGTCATAGGCTACGAAGTGCCAAACAACGCTGTCACGCCCATGTTGCTTGATGCTATCGCGCAAGATTTACAGAATTTCGTGTCACACAGAGAGTCTCATCCAGACAAGAAGTTTTATAGAATGCTTGGGAAAATATACAAACAAGACGTCTCGCAGCAGCGAGCTAAAAGCTTTGTCAACTTCCAAAAACATGATCTAGGCTTCGTGCCGATTATGACAGGAAACAACTCATACAAAAAACAAACAGACTATCTGGGTTTCAAAGCAAGCGAAACAGAGGAAATTAAGGTATAATAAGGAGTACTATGACTAAGCCTGTAATACTAACTGGCCTCCGTGCAAACAATGACTTGCATATCGGCAATTACTTTGGTGCAATGCTGCCGATTATTGATATGGCAAAAACTCGCTCTGCCGACTATCAGGTTAATATGTTCATACCCGACCTGCATAGCTTCACGACGCCTATCGACCACGATCAGCTGCAAGGCCAAATTATGAATAATGCGAAGCTCTACGCTGCCGCAGGGTTGCCGCTTGATAACAACAACATTCATTTGTACCGCCAAAGTTATGTGCCAGCACACAGTGAGTTGACCTGGATACTCGATTGTTTTACCGGATTTGGTGAAATGAGTCGGATGACTCAATTCAAGGACAAGTCTGCAAAATTAGGCGAGGACGCATACGCAAAGTCAATGAGCGCAGGGGACAGTAATCTGGTCACCACAATTGTCGCGCTCGAGGATTCGACAAAAGCTAGCTCGCGAGTGTCTCTGGGTCTTTTTAACTATCCAGTCCTCATGGCTGCTGATATTCTTCTCTATGATGCTCGGTACGTGCCTGTCGGCGACGACCAAACACAACACCTTGAGTTCGCACGTGACATCGCAGGGCGAATGAATAATCGCTTCGGCGAGTTGTTTACGGTACCGGAATCCGTAAAGAGGCAACACGAATTCTTCGGCAAAGACCAGGGGCTTCGCATCATGGATCTCGTAAATCCTACGAAGAAGATGAGTAAATCAGACGAGACCGGTAAAGGTGTAATCTTTCTCGGTGATGAGCCAGCCACTGCTGCTAAGAAAATCATGTCAGCAACCACAGACGACAAAGCTTTGGTCAAGTATGATCGTGCAGCGCAGCCAGGCATCTCAAATCTACTCGATATCTTGGCACTGCTACAGGCAAAGCCGCTGAGAGAAGTTCAGGCTAAGTTCGAAGGTCTCGAACGCTATGGAGATTTCAAGAAGATCGTAGCAACAGAAATGAGCCGATTCCTAGAAGATTTCCAGACTCGACTTGCGCAAGTAGATAGCACCACGCTCATTACTAAACTAGAAACATCGGAGCGTACTATGAATACACAAGCAAATGCAACACTACTACGGACACAACAAGCTGTCGGTCTAAGGCCAAAGGCGTAAGATATGAAATTTGATTCATCAGATCTCGTCGCTATACTTCGCATGTTTCATGAAGTCCAAGACGACGTAATGCCACGGCATATTGAGCGTATTAGTAAATCCAAACCTCACGAAAAAAACGTACTGATTCGCTTTGCTGTGGGCAAAAAAAACTATGCAGTACTCATCGATGGTGCTGCCGAAGATGACGAAGACTATGTCTATGAAATGGCCCTTGAATCTGGCAAAGAACACTTCTATGTACTCTTACCACTTCCTCAGCATACTAGTCTCACCACTTACGCACTGCCGTACCGCGCAAAAGAGGTCTATCTCCTCCGTGATGAGCCTCAATCTGCAAGACTTGATCTCGCACTTGTGGAGCGTTTCGGTGGTGAATCACGCAGCACATACCAAAAGCGCATTAGCCGAGGTGAAGTACTTATTAATGGTGAAGTTGAACTTTCTTCCAAGCGTGCCGTCAAGGATTCAGATGTGATTACAATACAGTCGGTCGAGGCGGTGATAGAGACTACTGAGATAGAAGTGATTTACGAAGACGACAATGTAGTAGTGATCAACAAACCTGTCGGGCTACTCACTCACGCAAAAGGCGCTTTGGCAGAAGAATACACTGCGGCAGATTTCGTCAAAGACAAGACGAGCTACAAAGCAGACACCAATCGACCAGGAATCATACACCGTCTCGATCGCGACACCAGCGGCGTTCTCTTGATGGTGAAAAATGATGAAGCAGCGAGTATGATCAGCAAGCAGTTTACAAACCGCACTACCAAAAAGACGTATGCGGCAGTGGTTTCGGGTACACCTGAGCAAGAAAAAGCCAAGATAGATCTACCTATCGGCCGTAATCCATCAGCCCCAAGTACATTTCGTGTTGATGCGAGTGGCAAGACAGCAGAGACGGTTTATGAAGTTGAGGAAGTGGGTGATACGCACACCCTAGTGACACTTAAGCCTCGCACCGGTAGGACACATCAGCTTCGTGTCCATATGGCGTATATCGGCACGCCGATTCTTGGTGATAAAGTGTATGGTAAGGAGTCTGCGGACCGCATGTATCTTCACGCGCACAAGCTAGAGATCACGCTTCCCGGTGGAATTCGCAAGGTGTTTGAAGCACCAGTACCAGCAAGTTTTCACGAGGTAATTTAACCGCATGAACTTGCAGTATCTTCCGCAAGCGGTAATCGTTGCAGGAGAACCTGGCGAACAGCTCGATAGCTACCTGGATGCCCGAACATCCACAGAGGATGAGGTGCTCTATGTTGATGAGCATCCAAACACCACAAAGACGAGCAGGGGCATCTATATCGACGATATTCGCAATCTTCAAATCGACGTGCGTTCAGCCAAAAAAGACACTCGTACTATCGTGGTGCTGCGAGATGCTGCGAAGATGACGGTGCAATCTCAAAACGCACTACTCAAGCTCCTGGAAGAGCCGCGCAGAGGTTTGCATTTCGTATTGCAGACCCATACACCAATGCAGCTCCTTGATACGATTCGTTCCCGCTCGCAATCTGTCATTATACAGAGCACCGCGAATATTGAGCTTCCAGCAGATACGCAGGCCCGTATACGCTTTATGGCGGGCGGATCTCGGGCCGAAGAGTCACGACTGGCGCGAGACTCTCGGTATTTTGAACAGCGGAGCAGGCTATTTGAGCTTGCGAAACGCTTTGTAGGCGGCTCCTCGTATGAGCGCCTTGTCATTATCAAGCAGGTGGGTGATAAACGAGATACTGCCCTAGAGTTTATTGGCGTATGCCAGGTGATGTATCGAACTCTCCTACAGTCGAGATTCTCTGTGCGCCTACGCGACGAGGCTGCGCTACTGCTAGACATAGATGAAGCGATTCGCAAAAATGGTAATACCAAGCTGCAGCTTCTTCGCAGTATCGTATAGCGAGAAGTTCACACGATGCGTACTTCGTAGTACAATAGTAACTAATGTTCGGACTACTACTACTTATAGTCATCGGTCTCGCTGTCGTATTTCATAGGCAGACGATTCACGAAGTGGCCTCTGAGACCAAGCTCAAATTTGCCGATAAGCTCGATAGGCTATGGGAAATTGCTCAAGAGTCTCTTCAGGATAAAAAGTATCTTCGTGCTGAGAAGGCGTTGCTGACTATCTTGCGTGTCGATGAACGCAATGCCACGGCCTATAACCGTCTTGGTATACTCTATGCCAAGCAGCAGGCGTTTCCTGATGCTATAGAGTGTTTCGAAATTGCGCAGAGCCTTGAGCCGAGCGCTTCAAGCTTACACAACGTCGGTCTGATATATTTCGAGACGGAGAAATACGACAAGGCCGCTCTTGCATTTGAACAGGCGATCAGTATGGAGGCTTCGGTTCCATCTCGACACATAGCCTATGCCAAAGTGCAGGAAAAGCTCGGTCACAAAAAGAAGATGATTGAATCTCTCGAGCTCGCCGTAGGGTTTGATGACCGTAAAAATCCACAGTCGCTTCGTATCTTGGCAGATGCGTACGAGCGCATAGATGAGCTTGAAATGGCTGATGCGGCCAGGGAAGAAGCCAAGTCCCTGCTCATACCGAAAAAAGCGCCTACAGGCGTCACGAAGACTGTAAAACAGCCTCGCAAAGTGGTCATGTAGGCTCTCTGGAGCACTAGACAAAAAGAAGATGACTTGAACAAATCAAATAAAATAGCGACCAGAAGGTCGCAATTTTATTTGGTGCGATTTTACGCCGAAATCCGAACCCATTTCGCAGCCAAATGCTAATCTGAGCCGCGCCGCCTGTCCGCCGAAAGGCGGACGCGCCCCACCAGCCGCCCCCTTTGCCTTTTTTGAGATTTCCCCCGCCGAATTTCTTTTTTTAGCTGAAAAGGGGTTGGCTGGTGGTTCGCCTACTGCGGGGGGCAGTAGAGGCGTCGCGGCTCTGGTCGGCATAGCGGACGCGCTACGCGCTCTTCACACTCGACAGATAACAAATACATTGTAAATATGACGTATGATGTCATAATTCATACTATGGAAACTTCAAATTCTATCGGCTACATCAATGCAGGAGGTCGAGGTACGCGATTAAATGGGCTTTTTACGTCCGACCCTGAAATAGGTATTGCAAAAGCGTTGCTTGAAATCGGAGTTCCGAAAGTCAAGTTCGTCGATCACCACATAGCGAATTTGCGACAGCAAAATATACAAGATATCATCATATCGGCCGAAGACCAGGCAGCCGTCTATGAATATGTGCAAGATATGTATGGCGACGACCAAGATGTCAGCGTCACCAGAAGCGACCGGCAAATTTGTCACGGAGGCAGTATCGTCGATTATGCAAATAAATCCAATCAGGCTAGGCCGATACTCGTACAAAATGTCGACACAATCCTAGATATAGACCTTCAGGAATTCACGAGGCAATTTGCACTCAAACAAAAAATCGGCGGCGTCGCATCAATCGCGCTTACCCTGAATCGAGGTGTCCCGAACGAAGATGCTTTTGCGGTCGATAGCCAGGGTAAGGTAGTGTATTCCGCCGAGTTTAAGGATGAGGATGTAGCGCCTGTTAAGGGCAACTACCGTGCTAGCAGCACGGGCGCAGTAGTGATTGATCCGGATTTTTTACGAAGGCAATCCTGGGCCAGCAACGATGGACTTTTGTCATTGTATAGAGACTGCTTACACCGAGCATGGGAACACGACGCGTTGTATGCATACAATAATGGTCAGCGGTTTTTCAGGGATATTGGTACCGTTGCCACATGGATGGCTTCAGATGGTGATATGGAACTACAGAGCCATCTGCGGTATAATAAAAAGCATAACGTATAGGGGGGCATGATGGCGATTCTACCTTGGAAAGTGCTAAAAAGGGAACAAGTTTACAAAAAATACGCGTGGGATATTGACCGTGTGGATTTTTTGATGCCGCGTGGCAACAAAGCTGATTTTTATATCAACAACGCTAGACCGGCAGCTGCGGTCGTCGCGCTGACCGACAACAATGAGATCATCTTGGCTCGCCAATTTCGCCCAGGACCAGGCAAAGTCTTGAACGAGCTACCTGGTGGCTACCTTGATCCGGGTGAAAATGCACTCGAGTCAATCGGGCGTGAGTTTCGCGAAGAAACTGGTTACGAGGGTGAGTTTGTTGAGATAGGTACGTGTCTAGACGACGCTTATTCAACTATGGAGCGCCATTGTTTTGTGGCCACAAACTGCAAGAAGGTTGGCGAACCTCAAGATACCGACACTGAGCAGACCGAGCTAGTACTCATGCCTCTTGATGAATTTCGTCAGCAACTACGCAGTGGTCAGATGACGGACATTGAGGTTGCCTATCTAGCTCTTGATTATTTAGGTAAATTGTAGTATAATATGCTCCATGAAATACGGAGCATTGAGCCACGAACAGGCAAGATTTTACAGAGACCAAGGATACTACAGGCTGTCTAACGTTTTTGACGCAGAGCAAACTACCGAAATACGGGAGTTTATCGAAGACGAGGCAGAAAAATCAAGCGGAGACTTTGACTCCGAAAACCCAAACAAGAAGTTGTATGGTCTTTATGATCGCAACCCCGAACTCATGAAAAGAGTTATCGGCAACCAGGCGCTCGTCGGAGCATTAGTCTCATTGCTCGGTCCAAACGTGGTGTTTGTTAAAAATAGACACAATCATGCCACAATCAATAATCGCCAAGGCGAGCCGGCCGAAGGGATGCATCGTGATATTCTACAGCCCTCGAGAGGCCTTATGACTGCTGCGGTATACCTGCAAGATTCTACAGTAGAAAATGGTGCGACAAGAGTAGTGCCTGGTTCGCACAACCTGCCATACGTAGGTGTACCGCAAGCGAACGGTGGCGGAACATGGATGTCCGAGCACGAAGAATACGCCGGATTAGAGAACCAGGCTGTACCAGTGCCAATGAGAGAAGGCGACGTACTACTATTTAACGGTATCCTGTTCCATGGTGTTGGGCATAATCCGTCAGGACAAACTCGTACAAGCATGACTCTAGGTTTCCGTAGTGTAGACGAGCTCGACGCAAAGCCCGACGAAGCACGGCAGATTCTCGCGAGTGGTCAGCACATATACCGTGGTAACGACCGCTAAGACAAAGTGTTAATCGTCTCCCATTTCTAGAATACGCTATATCTAGTGTACCGACGCTAGATATAGCGTAGATACAAGCCGACACCGCCAAAGTCGCTAAAGCGACAGCACCGCCAGAGAAAAAACCGCCCCAGAGGGCGGCAATTTCCGTAAAAATACTGTTTTGGTGCCGGAAGTAGGACTCGAACCTACGAAGCCGAAAGGCGGGAGATTTACAGTCTCCTGTGATTGCCACTACACGATTCCGGCGTATGTCGTATTTCCATACACAAAACGATGAGCTATTCATCATTTTGTCGTGGAGCCGATTCAGGGACTCGAACCCAGGACCTGCTGTTTACAAAACAGCTGCTCTAACCAACTGAGCTAAATCGGCGTAACATTCACTATTCTACAAAACATACGCACTTTTGACAAGAGTAATGATGCTTAATATTGACTAAATCATATAAAAGTGTTAAACTTTAGTAATAAGGAGTTGTCTATACTATGTTCACCACTTTGATCACGAGCTTACAAAATTGGAATCTGAATTATGACGCACGCCAAAAACTGCAGCATTCATATTTGATTGCGACTATCGGACTCGTACTTGGCGCAGGCATCATTGGTCTGATCAATTATGATTTAGGCCAGAGAATTCTTCTCGGAGCATTCATATGTATAGCAATCTTCCTCTTCAATGCTGTTGCGTGGGCACTTTTGCAGTCATTTGTACTGCTTCGCATACCTGAACAGCAAAAAGCCGTCACGAAACCTACTACTCGCAAGAAGTAATTCATAGTATACTGACTTGTATATGAAACAAGCAGTAGTAGTGGGTGAGGGTATGACGAGAAAAAAGAGACTAATTATAATTGTAGCAGCCGTCGTGGCGGTTTTGGCGGTGCTTTCTAGCGTAAAAGTCGTCGGCACAGGCCAAGTTGGCGTCGTAACACAGTACGGCAAGGTGACCGGTCGTGAGCTAAATGAAGGCATGTCGCTCGTACTACCTTTTGGCATAAACAAAGTAACTATGTATGATATCAAGTTGCAAAAACAGACTGTTGATAGTAAGGCCGCAAGCAGCGATTTGCAGGATGTATCGAGTCAGATTGTGCTTAACTACAATCTCCGCCGCGACAACATTAGTGAGCTTCATCAAACAATTGGCGCAACCTACGAAGACAAGGTAATCACACCTGCGATCAATGAGGTTTTCAAAGCTGCGGCCGCAAAATACAGCGCTTCAGAGCTTATATCTAAGCGAAATGAGCTAAAAGCTGAGACGCAAAAAATCATCAGCGAACGTTTAAAAAAGTACGGTATTACTGTAGATGAATTGAGTATCACGAACTTCGAATTTAGTCCTAATTTCAGCAAGGCCATCGAAGATAAGCAGGTTGCACAGCAAAATGCTGAACGTGCCAAGTTTAATCTAGAAGCCGCAAAGACTGACGCCGAGGCTCAAAAAGCTCAGAGTGAAACACTATCTCAGGAATACTTGCAAAAGCAAGCTATCGAAAAGTGGGACGGTAAGATGCCCGAATATCTTGGCGGCGGTGCAGTATTTAACATACCACTTCAGCAGTAGTCACTAGGACACAAGGCGCAAGAAGAGTCGTTCCGGCAATAGTCGGACGGCTTTTTTTCTTAGGCCTCCGGCTATTCCGTCCGTAAGCATGGCGTGCGTGATGAGTCGTGAGCGCACTTGGGCCCGGTGCGCAGAGCATTTCCTGGCCCTCTCATAGAGTCTAAGCGCCTTGCTCCACTCGTCAAAGGAAGTGAGTGCGCGTGAAAGCTCTACTGCATCAAGCAGCCCAGCCGTAGCTCCCATGCCCGTAGCAGGAGTCATTGCATGTGCAGCATCACCAATCAATACGAAATTACCCTTGCTCCATGACTCTAGATTTACCTCCTTCAGGTGTCCTTTGTACGCGATGCTCGGATCAAACGTGCGTAGAATGTTTCCTATAGGGTGCTCTGTATCACCAAACAGCGCCTCAATATCAATTGTATCTAAATTCGTATCGGGTGAGATATACGCACTAAGCACAATACCTGTCGAGGAAGGCAGAGGAAACATGCCCACGAATTTACCCCGTTTCCATGTCTGTGCGATATAGTTTGCACCCGTCGGTATGCGAGCTGCCTCAGCAAAAAATGTCCAGTAGGCCACGCCTACGGGCTTAGGTTGAGCCTCCGGAAAAATATAGTTGCGCACACGAGAGTGCATGCCGTCTGCACCCACTACCAAATCATATAAGCGACTGGTGCCATCGCTACACGTCACGAGTGTCTTGCCGTCTGCTTGAGTGATGTACCTCGTGGGCATAGTGTCGAAATGAACGGGTGAGCGTAATTGGTCGAGAAGGCACTGGTATAGGTCACTGCGACGCACAGTTACTATATTTTCAAGCTTGATTAGTCTCCCAGGGATATGCTCGTCAGAGTCAATGTGCACGCCATGAACACGCTTGCCAGCAGCGAGGATATCTTCGTATATACCTAGTTGATTAAGCACGTCGAGTCCTGCGCTCGGTAATGTGATGCTATAGCCCTGGGGCTTGGCTTCAGATGAACGCTCTACTATATCAAACGCGACAGCTTGTTTCTCAAGCAAGATCGCCAATGAAAGCCCGGCTACGCCGGCTCCTACTATTAATACTTTTTTGCGAGATTCTGTGTGTGTTGAATTGCTCATGTTTGTATCTATAATACGATATATTCACACGGTAAATTAAAAACGTACCCGTTACGGATACGTAAACATATCATTTGGAGCCACGACTGGGATTTGAACCCAGGACCTCATCCTTACCATGGATGCGCTCTACCAACTGAGCTATCGCGGCAAATCTATACCAGATTACCACAACTGACATACATTTTCCAGAGGTGTTACAATGGGTGCATGGCAACATTTAGTTTAGACATAGTGTCGGATTACGACAAAGCAGAAATGAACAATGTGTATCAGCAGGCGGAAAAAGAAATCGCTAGCAGATACGACTTCAAGGGTACTCCTGCCAAGCTTGACTGGCTCAAGGACAAAGAGGGAATTAAGATTGTCGGTGCAAACGAATGGCAGATTGATGCAGTGCTCGATATCATACGCAAGAAGCTCGCTAGTCGAGAAGTAAGCAGTAAAGTGCTTGATCTGAGCAAAGATATCGTAGAGTCAAACCTTCAAGCGACCAAGGAAGTTCCTTTTAAGAAAGGATTGAGTCAAGAAAACGCAAAACTTATTTCAAAGACAATTCGTGAAGAGTTCAAAAAGGCCAAGCCGGTAATTCAAGGGGACGAACTACGGATTACGAGTGCAAGTAAAGACGAGTTGCAATCGGTAATGACCCGAGTTAATCAGCTCGATATCGACGCGCCTCTGCAATTTGTAAACTTCCGCTAGGTCGAAGTACTTGCGCATAAGAGGTGTTTTTGCTATAATCTTACTTTGAAAGTCTTATCAAAACCCAAGCAGGGTAATCTAATAAGGAAGTTAAAGTGGCAAAGAAGAATACAAAGCGCAAGCTGATTGGCCTCGTGAGTGACTTGTCTGGTCACCGTACGTACTACACGGTCAAAAATACCCAGAATACTCCAGACAAACTCGTACTAAAGAAGTATGACCCAATTGCACGTAAGCACGCAACTTACACCGAGACAAAGAAAAACCTCGGACGCAACGAAGTCAAAAAGCGTAAAAGCTAAACATACAAATAGCCTCCGTGAATGCGGAGGTTATTTTATTTGTTGCGGGTTTCGAGCGCCGTTGCAAGTGTGCATGCAAAGCGTACCTGAAATTCAAGTGATTTCTCGGTTGGCTCGTTTGCTGCAAAATTATATACAAAAAGACTATTGTCAATAACTTCAAATACATACTTCGTGCTGTGAAGAACACTGATACACTTTGCTACTTCGTCTCCAGCAAAATGTAGTGAACGAGTAAAATAGGTGGGAAGTGATAGTATTGAATATTCATCCTTGAATTTGGCACTAAAAGAGTCGAGGGGCGCATACGGAGCATGTCGATGGTGCGGATAAAGCTGCAGGATGGAATCAAACAGCTCGCGCCGCAGTGTATTTGGCACTACGAAGAAGTGGCTAAAGGGATGCAACGTATGCAGGTCAACTTCCGTAATAACAACACGCCCGCTGGACGTCTCGCGATTAAGGGTGATGAAATCATGATGCAAAAAAGTGCCGATACAGTGATCTGTGTCTTTGTGGCTGTGTGAAGCCGTAAAACCACGTACAAGATGATATTCTACACTATGCTGCTTGACGGTACCCATGTACATTACACCCGCTTTTTTCGCAAACTGTTTGAAGCTTTGCGTGACACGACCGCTCGGTGAGTACGCGAGCAACACGGATCCGAGCATACTATGAATGCTCCGGCTCAGTAATTATATCCAGAAGCGTGGCGACATATTCTGCGTGACTCCAAGTCAGTGGCGCGACAGACAATGATTCACCGGTATGCGGATTTACTTGTTCGGACAACACGCCCGTTGAGCCAGCATGAGACTGCACCCATCGAATAATCGTATGTGCCATGTCAGTATCACCGGTTTCGACACAGTACTGAGCCAGCCATAGTGATGATATGAACCACCAGTTACCCGGCGTAGCATCGTCTACACGCAGATACGTATCGTTTTCGTATCGAGGCAGTCCATATGCATCATCGTGCGTAGGGAAGGCTTTGAGCAAGCTCTGGAGGGAATTTTGCAACTCTGTCTCACGAATCGGAAAGAGCCCAAACATAAATGCTCCAAATACACTCGACGTATCAATACGCTCATCGTATGTCATCTCACCATCTTTAGTGATGACACCTTTGTAAAACGACTGTCGCTTTTCGTTATACAGGTACTTATGCGCAGCATCGTATATATCATCCGCCGCCGCACGCCAAGCAACCGCGTTATCAGCATCTCCTGCGGCTTCAGCCAAATCTCCCGCTGCGAGCAGTGCTGCATACACAGTGGCGGTAGTGTATGTTGTCGTAAGGAACACCTCTTCCCATAGATCGTAGCTTGGCTTGGGTAGTCCTGTCTTGTCATCGACGAATTCTGCCAGAAAAGTTGCCATCGGCTTAATCATCTCTTCGTAGAAATCATCGAGGAGCTTTGGGTTTTTGTGCATACCGTAGTACTGTGCAAATACAAACACCACAAGCGCTGTTTCGTCTTCTTGAATCGGTGGAGCTACTACGCCATCATGAATATATGGATGCCAGCTTGAACCGAGTGCGCCATCAGCGCGGAATTTATGCATCAAATAGCCCGATGGGTGCATGACGCGTCGACAAAACTCAAAGAAACGCTGAGGCTCTTCTGTGTAGCCAAGCCTGATAAGAGGCCATAGTACGTATGCGCCATCTCGTGGCCAGCAATATGCATAGGCATCGCGCCAATAATTAAGCATAGCGGAGTCTGTGCTGGCGATTACTGCGCCGCGTTTGTCGATCTGTGACTTGATGATCATGACACTTTGGCGGAAACTATCTCGATATTGCTCGTCCATGCGATCAAGTACTTGCTCTGTGGGTTCGAGCCATTTGTGCCACCAGTGCAACGTGCCATGCATATAGTGATCCACTCCATCTTTCCAAATGAGTTTATTGATTTGTAGAGCTTCACGCAGTGAAGTTCCTGCAGCTATCCAGTAATGCACACGCGCGGACTCGTGGGGTGCAATATGAAGAGTAAATCGCAAAGTACTGTCGACGCGTCCGTGTTCGACATTGCTCATACTTAGCTCTCCGTCTTCGGCGTCTCGGTATGTACCTTCCTTGCCTTCGATACCAAAAATACCCACCGTGTGTTGATCAAACGGCTTACCGTCGTGAGAGCCGGACACCACAAACACACGACGCCCTCTATAATGCAAAATTGCGTCGCTATCAGGTAAGTACTGCGCGGTATCTGTGTTGCTACGCGAATCACCAATCACAAATGCTTGATGCGTAAACAAACGTATTTCACGTTCATACTCACGAGTGTTAACCACATGAATATTTCGAAAAAACGCGTTCATAGTCGCATCTACTGCATCATCAAACTCAAGAATCACCCCAAGTCTTTCGTTTACTGCGGCAACACGACCCACCAAGCCTCGATGCGGATACGAAAATGTCGTCTGCCAGTCGGATGCGTGGTCGTCGAGCCAGCTAATCTCTCCATCTATCCAGACACCCACATGGTGACGTAGATCTTTACCAGCAGCATGGTTTTCCAGTCCAACATATGGATAATAGAAATCGTGCACTAAGCCAAAATTATTTATTCCGACATGAAGCTCGCCATTGCTAAGTACGATTGGTCGTGTCATGCCCTACAAGACCTTTCGGTGCTGCATAACACGCCAGCGAATATCTCGTATAACGTTCATATACGACAAGAAGGCATCGTATGGAGAATCATAAGGACTAAAGTATGCGTGGATATTACCATCTTCATGCCACTTTGTAGCCATGTAGTATGTATGGTCAGACGTAAGGAGCCTTCGCCAATCAGCGACAAGTTCCTTATCACCAGACTGTACTACTTCGGCTTCAAGTGCGTATGCGTGCTTGAGAGCCTCTTGCTGTAGCGCATTGCCGTTCCATGCGCTCAGATCGCGTTCGCTGTCCGCCCAGGTGATAACTTCCGGCATACTAATCGTGTCTACGGGGCTATGCTGTGAGATCACATCCGAAGTTGTCGCAAAAGTATTATCACTACGCGACCACGCTGCTACAAACTTATTGAAGAAATCAAAGATACCCGTGTCTTCCCACTGATGTTCGCCAAACGTTTCAAAGTCCATAAACAAATTGATAATTTGCCCAGATGGGTCAGACTGGTGAATCCTCTCCACGTAGCCCTCGGCAGTAAGTGGCCAGCCAGACCAGTTACGATCACCGAAACGAAATGCGAGATCATCGCTTAATTTGTAGTTTTTAAGTAGCAGCGCTAGTGAATCTGTGCCCGAGGCTTTATAGAGGTGATTTGGACTGCGCCAATCAAGTGCTCCGTCCCAACCTTCAGCCAGAATACCTTTGTATTCGTGTCCAGCAATCCATGTGGCAAGCTCATCGCTATATGCAAGCTCAGTGTTGCGAAACACAGAAGGAATGACGCCAAATGTCGCGAATATCTTCTCGCGATGAAGATTTACTTCTGTCTCAAATTCTCGTCGACTGTAGAAGAAAGACAGGCTATGATGATATGTCTCGGCCAGTAGCTCGACGTTGCCTCTAGCGACGAGGCGTTTGAGCGTTTCGACTACATCTGGCGTCCAGGCCTCTGCTTGCTCTAGAAATGTCCCGGTCATACTCAGCGTGAAGCGGAACCCCTCATGCTCTTCGCTGAGACGATCCAGCAGCGTAAGCATAGGCCGATATGATTTCTCGGCGACACGCTTGAACACGAGTCGATTGTTGGTGTCGCCATCTCCCTCGTCATTGAAATACATATGATCGTGCGCCGCATCGAAAATAGTGTAGCGCTTGATGCGATATGGCTGATGAAGCTGAAAATACAATGCTATAGTCTTGCTACTCATACTAATGCCCCCGTTCGGACGCTGCTGTAGTGTGCAATACATTCCGATGCAATGTCGTTCCATGACAAGTTGGCATACTCGTCATGAATATTACGTTTCATTTCACCTAGTAGGGCAGGCGAGGTGGCAAGGCCTATGATTTGGTCCGCGAGTAGGCCTGCATCCCAGAAATCAAATCGGAAAATACTGTTTAATACTTCGCCCACACCTGACTGCCTGCTGATGATCAATGCATTGTCGTGGTGAGCAGCCTCAAGTGCGGTGAGGCCAAACGGTTCACTGACAGAACTCATCACAAACACATCAGCAACAGAGTAAGCATCACGCCACTTCTTGCCGCGCACGAATCCTGTGAAGATTACTTTGTCACTTATGCCGAGCCTTGCTGCCAAATCTATCAATTCGTTTCGCTGCTCACCGTCACCGGCAAAAAGAAATACTACTTTATCGTATTGCTCTAGTACTTTTGCGGCAGCGTGCATCAAATGGGTTAAGCCTTTTTGCACAGTGAAGCGAGTAACTGTTGCGACTACGGTGTAGCCTTCTTCTTTGAGGGATTCAAGATAACGGTAGGTGATTTGATCATAATCATAGCCATCATCAAGCGATGCGGGGTCAAAGCCGTTATATACCACCTCGACCTTATCGGCAGGTATACCATAGCGATGTACGATGATACTTTTTGTGATCTTGCTCACTGCAAAGATTCGATCGGCCATCAGCAGTGCAGTCTGCTCGATATCATGCACAATTGGATTACCGCTAAGCTCGCCCGAACGGTCAAACTCGGTCGCGTGCACATGTACAATAAGTGGCTTGCCGGTAAGCTCTTTGGCGCGCACGCCAGCTTCCATCGTGAGCCAGTCGTGTGCATGAATGACATCAACCTCGCTGTCTTGGACGAAGTTTTCTACAAACGACACATACCGACGCTGGATATCTCGTATATTTTTGGAACCGCCAGGTATATCTGGAAGTTCACGACTTGTGACAGTGCGACTGCTATCGTAAACACCAAGCTCATTGCGCTCTAGGGGCGAGAGGGAGCTGACTGCGTGAATTGACATGAAATCGATATCTGGATGCTCTGCAGTATACGGTACGACAAAGTCAATCTCTGCACCCTGCATGGCAAGTGACTTTGACAAATGGTAGCATGCTACTCCCAATCCGCCGCTATTGTGTGGTGGCAATTCCCACCCGAGCATCAGTATGTTCATATTTGTTTCGCCAGCGATCCCTACCCGCTACCACTCCTTTTTTACCACATTTGTCTCTTATTATAGCCAGTGCTTATGGTTTAGGCAACCTATAAATTCCTGGTTTTTGTTGTCTGGGATGCAACAGCCATATCGGCCATTGCGCGCGGCATGATTTGCAGGTAACTACGCCTCACTGCACGCCGATGAACGTAACTACCGAGCTTGCCTGTTACATAGATCCCTAGGCATTCAGCGTATGCCCAATGTGCACCGATAGGGATGCAAATGAGTGATGCGCTTGGTCGGTATGGGTACAGAGGCCGGCTCGCAACGTTGCGTACGAGATGGTCTGCGATATATACGGCCATATCGAGAGCACTTCGTGCGCGACCGGCATCTTTAACGTCAATATTATCACCAATTACATATATATCCCTGTACGCCTCAAGGTATGGGTTCACAGACACTCTGCCGTCAGATAAAACTTCGAAGTACTGAGGATGCTTAAGGTAGAAGGGGTTGTTGCGCACACCCGCAGCCCATAATACTGTCTCTGTTGGCAGCTTGCGCTTGTCTATGGTAACAAATTCATCGTCTACACGTTCAACCCTGGTATTTAAGAGTACATCTACGCCCAAGGCTTTTAGTCGTTTAGCCACATGATAACTGGCTTGATGCGAGTGTCGCGGTACAAGTCGTGACTGCGCTTCTACTAGTGTAATATGTACTTTGGCGCGCCTGGTGATGTGTGCCTTGGCCAGCTCATCGGCGTAGCTGCGCAATGCTCCTGCAAGCTCTACACCGGTTTCACCTCCACCGACGATCACATAACTTCGCTCAACATGGTGGTCTTCAACAAGAGTTGCATGCAAATGATCATGGAAGCGTCGCACCTGCTCTATGTTTCGTGCGCCAAACATATGTTCGTGTGAGCCAGCTATGCCCGAGTAGTCAGACTCAGACCCTAGTGCCATCACAAGCGTGTCGTACTGGTATGAGGCGTGTCCGCAGACGGCCAACTTTCTATCTGGGTCTATGGACGTAAGAGTGGCGTGTACAACCTTGACGTCAGAGTGTGTTGCAAATATATCATCGAGAGAAATCGCCATTTGAGCAATATCTCCTCCGGTGATGGCCGCAGAGACTGCTCCATGATGAAAAAAAGATGGTCTGTTTGAGATCAGCGTGACACGACCGCATTGTTGTCGACTAAGCTCTAGTGCCGTTTTGATACCAGCGAATCCGCCCCCTATGACAACTGTATGCATATCCACCCTTCACTTAGCTATCTTGTTACGATGATAGCAAAAAACATAACAAGATTAAACTAGTAAAAAGCCCAGAAACACGGTATAATATAGAAAAGAAATGCAGAGCGATACGTTGGACAATATGATGCAGTCCGTACTTGTAGAAGTGCGGGATTTTTTTGTGTCACCAAACGCATTTCGCTCCGTACTGATCCTGGTTGGCAGTATTATGCTCGCAATATGGCTAAGCAGATATATTGCCAAACTAATCATTCATATTGCCCAGAAAGTGGCCGTGCGTACCGACAATGAATCCGATGAACTCAAAGCCCAGCGTTTACGCGAAGTTGAAACATACTTGAGCATTACTATAGCTGCCGTGCGGGCAGTAATTGTTGCCATCACTGCGTATGTGCTGTGGCGAGTGTTGAGTCCTGCTTCAAATACCTCTATGGGTGGGGGTATCGCGGCAATCGGTGCCAGCGCACTATTTATTGTATTTGCAGGGCAAAGCCTCGGCCTTCTTATGCGTGACATGACTACGGGCATGATGATGATCGCCGAGAAGTGGTATAACATAGGTGATTTTGTTAAGATTGAACCGTTCATAGATGTGAGCGGGGTTGTCGAACGCATGACACTGCGCTCTACAAAAATCCGTACGCTTAGTGGCGAGATTGTCTGGGTTCACAATCAGCAGATTCAGGCCGTACACGTGTCTCCAAAAGGTGTGCGCACTATGGCCGTTGACGTGTTTGTGCGCGATAGGGTAAAAGGCGAGCGGGCGATTGATGAAATTATCAATACTATCCCTACTGGCACGACTATGCTCGCAAGTCCTCTTAAGGTCACTTATGCCGAGCGTTGGAACGACGAATTGTGGCGCATAAGCGTAATAGGCCAGACGCTTCCCGGACGCGAGTGGCTCATCGAGAAGCACTTCGTGCAGATGATAGAGGATATTGACCGTGGCATACAAGATCAAAAAGACCGACTTGTCGTACATACGCCCATTGCTAGGTTTGCCGACGTAGATGCAGACCGCAAATTCCGACGCGCAGTACGTGTAGCCTCGCGTAAACGCCCGCAAAAAAAATCATAAGCGTATCGCAAGCACTCATATAAGCTGCTATACTTATTTATAATTATGTCAGTTCAACGCAAACTCGTCCTACGTCAAGAAAAAGTTATACTTATAGCCGTCGTCCTAATACTCGCAAGCGTAATTGGCATCTTTGCGTATCGTACGTACCAGCAAGAAATAGCCAAGACAAACACACTTCCAGAAAAAGCGGCCTTGAGTGTAACTCTGGGTGACGCATCGGCCGCAGACACTGTCGTAGTCTACACAGATCCAGTGTGCGATAAATGCACCCAGTATCACGAAGAAACCCTCAAGCCACTCTACGACGAGTATGTTACGACAAAAAAGATTAAGCTTGAAATACGGCCGGTGAGTATCGTAACCGAACAGTCCGCTGCGCTCACCGAGCTGCTCATGTGTAGCAATGAACAGGGTCGATACTGGCAAATGTCAGAATTCATTAATGATGCGTTGAGTCGCAAAAACAATCAGACGCTCGTAGTAAATGCAGCGACATTCTTTGTTGATTTTCCCTCCTCTGCAATTTCAGATACACTCACGAAATCATATGACGCTCCTATTGATACAGCCAAGCTTCAGTCATGCCTCGATGCGACACGCTATGACGAAAAAATCAAACAAGCTGATACACAGGCATACGCCGCGAATATCTACAGTACTCCTACGACATTCATCGGCGAGCAAGAGCCCGTCCGTGGCTACTCAATCTATCCTTTTATCAAAAGCTTAGTAGACATCACAATCTAGTTCGGTGTGCCTTCTATGGGGTTCGCAGGTTGTAGCGCTTTGTTTTGCAGCGTAGTGGATACAGCCTCGATTTTTACGGTTTCACGTTCTATGAAGAGCATGAGTAGCTTGCGAGTAATATCGACATGCATCCTCCTCTTCATTTGATCGTATGCCTGCAAGTCTTCAGCTGGATTGGCGTGACCTACATCTGAATGTTGTACTGCAAATTCTCTACCGAGCTTTTGCATCACTTCTATAAATGCCGCCTCACCGTTATCTACATTGACAACTTGGTCGGCAGAGGCATCAGTAGAACGAGTGTATACATACAGTACGTCATCCGGTAATGTTTCAACGTTATTCTTGTAATCAGAGCGCACGGTATATCGTGCCTGTTGACGTATTAACTCAGCACTTGCGGCTGCGGGATTGTCGAGCTTTTCTGTGACTTCACGCATCTCATCTATCGCCTTACCGTAATCGATTGTATAGACAACTCCGTTGTGTGAAAATTTATTCATACCCAGTAATGCAGAAGCACTGGAATCTACATTCTCACGCTCGAGGTATGCGGCGTTTCGATTAAATACCTCCACTGCAATATGACCATGCTTGTAGTATGCGAGATCTTCATTGATACTCATTATATCTTCCATAATATCAACGCCGCCACGACTCTTCTCGGTGAGACTCTCTTTGCCCAGAGGAGAACTATTAAGGGTGATAGAGACGATCTTGAGCTCAGGAGCTAACCGTCCTATGTGCGCCGCCACATCGATTGAGATTGGGCCACCAGCGCTGTAGCCATCAAACGAAAGCTCGGTGATGTGATATTCTCTGGTTTTCTCGATGATGCGCTTAGCTATATCGAACGTATTGAGGTCTTTGTTGCTGTATTCTACCCCAAACACACGACCGATTTCTTGATGTATAGTCAACACTTCGGCTGTTTTCGACGGATCTTTAGTACCAAGCCCGGTCAACACAAATGTTGCATGCCCTTGGTAAAGCGGATTGAATTCAGCTGCATCCGTGTAAATGTCATGGATCTCCGCATGACTGTCTTGCACGGCTTCTTTGCCTTCTCGTATGCCACTAGTAACATCAGCGCCAAGTAGCGTAGCGCCGTACAGTACGGTCCCTACGGCCGTGGATGCAATCCCCTTTATTAATTTACTAACCTTAGCCTCTGTCGCTTTGTGCTCCTGACTGATGTATCCCGTAAGTCGCGTATCGTGAGGTTTGGACATAGGCTCGGGATGATACGATGCATCGATGGCACATAGCTGAGTACGCTCTACTAAACGGGGTATTTTTGGCATAACTATTATTTGCTAGTGTAGATCAATGATTGCACCCGGGCAACACGAACATATACTTTTACAACAAAGATAAAACGAGTCCAGGTGGACTCGTTTTATCTTGGCAGGGGTAGAGGGACTCGAACCCGCGACACCAGGTTTTGGAGACCTGTGCTCTAGCCAACTGAGCTATACCCCTATAGCATCCGTACCACTATACCAAGCGAGTGGGGAATTGTAAATTATATAGCGCACTCATTTCGCAGGTCACGCGACTATCTGCTATACTTAACTATATGAAATCGCTAAGCCTCACGACGCCACATGTCATCTTTGTCGTCGGAAAACCCGGCGTGGGCAAAACTCAGTTCGCTACCAGATTTTCGGACACATTCAGCGCGCCCTTCCTGGAAGTTGACAAGCTTCGTGATGTGCTGGGTGAGCCCACATACTCTCATGACGAACAAGATGTCGTAGATCGACTTACTCTTCTGCAGCTCAATGAGCTCCTTAAGTCGAAGCAAACGTTTCTTTACGAAGGTGGCACTGAAGCTAGAATAGATCGCCAAAATCTTGCAAAGTTCGTGAGATCTAAAGGGTACGAATCGATCTTTGTGTGGGTTCAAACAGATGACGATACTGCTTTTACCCGTTCTACCCGCTCAACGCGCAGCAACAAAGACAAAACTCTTATCATCCCGGAAGAGCGCTATGACTATCTAGTCAAGCGATTTACGCCTCCGGCTTCTCAGGACGAGCAGCCTGTCGTTATCAGTGGTAAACATACTTATGCGTCTCAAGTGCGTACAGTATTAAAACGACTCGCGGAGCCAAACCGACCAGCAGTGCAGCCGCTCAAGGTTCCTAAGCGCCAGGTGCTAAAAGGTAATTCGATCAAAATATCGTAGAAAGCAGCAACATTGGCAACTCTCTCAGATGAAGAATTCGGTGAAATTACCATACGCAAAAGTCACCGTGCCCGCCATGTCAAAATAAGTGTTGCTCCTGACGGACGTCTGAGGGCATCTATGCCCGCATTTGCAAGTACACGCGGGCTCAAGCGACTATTATCTGATTCACGTGATGAGATTCGTCAGATGCTAGCGCAACAAGCGCCCAGTGTACGATACGAACACGGCATGCAGATAGGAAAGAGTCATTCATTGCTTGTAGTAGAAGGAGCGACGCTTGGTGTTGCGCGCCAAGAGCTCAAACTAGTAGTGACACTACCGCCAACCATGCAGCTACACGATAACGCAGTGCAAGATTTACTCCGCGAGCATATTCGCGCTGCGTTGCGCCGTGAAGCAAAACACTACTTACCAAAACGACTGGAGATATTAGCTCGACAACTCGATTGCCAATATGAGCGTGTGCGATTTTCACATGCGAGCAGTAGATGGGGGAGCTGTAGCACAAGAGGAACCATTAGCCTCAATATCGCCCTGATGCAGCTACCGTTTGAACTAATCGATTACGTACTTATTCATGAGCTGTGCCACACGAAACAGATGAACCATAGTCAAAAGTTTTGGGAACTTGTCGCCATGAAAGACCCCGAATATATATCGCATTGCCGCTCAATCAAGAAATATTCTCCGACTATTTGAAACGCTTGTGCTTAGTAGGGTATACTAAGAGCAATTATGACGAGGAAGTACCAGAATCAGCGAACGCTACGTACTGGCATGTGGCTTAGGATAGCGTGCGTAGTGTTTGCGTCACTGTTTGTACTACAGGGCTACTTGGTAATGGTTGATATATTGCCGCAGACTCGCTATATGGGTGATGCTGTCTTTATAGTTCTCGTACTAAGCGGGGTGCTACTAGCTAGCTACAGCGTGCTTTCGAAAGACACTACACCTGGATTTTTACTGGCACGCACGGCTGGCCTGGAGCTCGTCGCAATAGGGCTAATACTTACATCCACAGGTTTCGGCTCACTACTAAGCCTAGCGCTTATGCTCCTAATCTATGAAGGTTACAGAGTCTATGGACTCAGGGGTCTCATGCTCACTACTACAATACTGACGATGGGTATTATCTTTGACATATACCGCGCTATCGAGCTTAGACTGCCAAACATCGCCGATATTTTAATCGTCGTACTCGCGCTCGTTGCAATTACGATCGTAGTAAGCGCGATTCTACGCATCCAGAGTGTCCGCCAGGCAGTGCTCGAGAAAAGCAAAGCCCAGGCAGAGCTAGAGCGCTACCGTGTATCGACCCTCATGAATAACCTTGCACAGGGAGTATTAAGTGTCGATAGTCACGGTATAGTACGCATGTACAATGCCGCGGCGCTGGGTATTCTCGACACTAATGGATCGCTCAACGGTCACCATATCGACGAAGTATTTAAACTTAGTGACGAAAAAGGCAAGCGCGTACATATTTTTTCCATCATGAAAAAAAGTAAGTTCACTGAAGTTCACGACGACTTTTTCTACAAGTACGCCGACGACGTAGTTCGCCTGGAAGTGTCTATCACGCCGATCCGCGTAGGTAAGCGCCATAGTCGCCTAGATATCGATCAGGGCTTCATACTTATACTACGCGACATCACGAAACAAAAAAACCTAGATGAAGAGCGTGATGAATTTATAAGTGTTGTAAGCCATGAGCTGCGTACACCACTTACTATTGCAGAAGGTACGCTCAGCAATATCGAAGCTATGTACGAAAAAGACCTCGCATCTCCAGATAGAATACGACCAGCGCTACATGCCGCACATGAGCAGATGGTATTTCTTTCAAAGATGGTAAACGACCTCAGTACACTTTCCCGTGCTGAACGTGGTATCGCAGATGAAACAGAAGTGATAGACATCAACGAGCTACTCAATGCGCTATATACCGAACACAGCCCCGCTGCACATACTGCAGGGTTACGCTTCGACCTAGACGCACGTCACAACCTTGGTTCTGTGCGCGCAAGCCGGCTCTATCTTACTGAGTTGCTTCAGAACTTTCTCACAAACGCAGTTAAGTACACAAAGGAAGGTGGCATCAAACTACACGCAGAGGCATCTCGCGATAGTATCGTACTCTCCGTGAGTGACACTGGCATAGGCATCAGCAAAGCCGACAAGGAGAAAATATTTGGTAAATTCTATCGAAGCGAAGACTACCGTACTCGCGAAACACGCGGCACCGGGCTTGGTCTCTATGTCGCGATGAAGTTAGCTCGGAAACTCGACACACAGATAGAGCTAAAGAGCCGCCTTAACCACGGCTCAACATTTAGCATTTCGCTTAGGGCTATCGACTCCGAGAAATAATCGGACGGCCTTTCCAAGTAACTGTACCGGTCTGGTAGCGAATCATGCTCACAAGCGTCAGCCACGCATCGCCAAGTAGCACAAGAGGCCAAAGCCACATACCGATGAGTGCGCCACGCTCCCATACAAACAGCAAGTAACTAAGATAACAGATGGCTCCACCAAGATAGACAAGTATCGCGGGTGCGATATATACAGTATCTATAAAAGCAATGAGCGGAGTGAGGGCAATCATTGCCTTACAGCAGGCCACTGCGACCGCACGAAACAGAGAAAAATGAAGCTGAGGATAGCGCAGTCGAATAGTTGTTTCTATCTGAGAGCTCATCTTTTTTTCATACGACACTCCAAGAAGTTGATGACTAGTGAGAAATTTATAGCTATTTTTAGCAAGATACTGCCGTGCGATCGTTACCTCAGGCTCTACGTCGTCTTTAAGCTGCGAGAAATCCTCAAAATCACGCAACAGGTCTTTTCGTCGCACCATCCAGGCGCTACTCGCAACGACCGGACGAGCTGCACGATGGAATAATACATGCCAAAAATATCTTAGCGGTGCCAGCAGCACACTTGCGCGCCACACATCATTTCTTTGGGGTAGTACAGAGATCATGTCGGCTCGTGTTGTTTCTGCGTACGAAACAAGCTGGCTAATCGAGTAGACAGACAGGACGGTATCTACATCAAGATACAGCACATACGTGCCACTCGCTTCTTTGAGGAGTGTTCGCAACGCATGATTCTTGCCAACCCACCCCTCTGGTGGGGTGCCCCCCTCTATGAAGCGTACTCCATCTTTTGCGAATGATTTGATGAGGCTCGACGTATTATCAACAGATTCATCATCAAGTACGAGCACCTCCATCTTCGGGTAGGTGCTAGAAAGCACGGATTCAAGACACCGTGTCATTGCATGTTTTTCGTTGCGAGCAGGTATACAAACACTTACGCTCGGCATATCACGCACCATCGAAGGAGTACTGAGCAGTTTGCGGGCGTGAAAGCGACGCAGCATCATGTGCAGTCGTACGAAGGTTAGGCCTTCCGTAGTTGCGACGGCACCGAGCCACCCAGCAACGAGCAGTTCTATCATAAGCACATTGTAGCACGACTTGACACTTGTTATATGCCACGGTATACTTGTAGTTGACAGTCTGCAGCAAGCAGACTTTTTAAATTGGGAGTCTAACGAGTTGGCAGAAAAGAAGAAGGCATCTTCGGCAAAAGTCACCACCCGCGTAGTGGCTACTACCGAAGACACAAAAAAACCAGCAAAGAATACCACTGCAAAGCCAGTCAAAACATCTGACAAAAAAGTGGCAAACAAAACTCAAAAAGTCAAAAAACCACGAGATAATTACTTTGTCGGGGCATGGCGTGAGCTTAAACAGGTACGCTGGCCCGACCGAAAAGCAACATGGAGTCTTACCTTCGCGGTGATCGTGTACTCTATATTCTTTTTTGTCTTAGTTATTGTACTCGACGCAATTTTTAAATATCTATTTGATCTCCTAGTGAAAGGCTAACAATAATGGTACGTAAACGATACGATTCAAGCAAACAGTGGTATGCGATCCATACCTACAGTGGATACGAAGATAAGGTTTCGGAAAGCATCCGACAGCGCATCAACGCAGTCGACATGGCAGACAAAATCTTCGATGTAATGGTGCCAAAAGAAAAGCAAATTGAAATCAAAAATGGCAAACGTAAAGTTGTCGATCGAAAAATTTTCCAGGGCTACGTACTAGTAGAGATGAAGCTCACGGAAGAGACATGGTATATCGTACGCAACACTCCTGGAGTCACAGGATTTGTCGGCAGCGGTACAGATCCCACACCAGTATCAGATGGAGAGATCCGTAAGATCAAAAAGCGTATGGGTGTCGAAGAGCCAAAGCACCAAATCGACTTCAACGAAGGCGAAGTTGTTTCTATCACAGACGGGCCCTTCAAAGGCTTTGATGGCGCTATCAGCGAAATTGATTACCAAAAAGGCAAGCTCAAAGTCATGGTTAGCATGTTTGGCCGCGATACACCTGTTGAGCTCGATGCGCTTCAAGTTAAAAAAGTTTAGTTTTACAGACTACTAGTACACACGACGCTCTGGAATATTCCAGAGCGTTACTAGTATGTGCTGCAATGCAAAAGCTAGCGAAGCAACGACACACGCTGCAGTCACCAGAAAGAAAGGTAGATTGGCAATGGTGTCCATAGCCGGCTGAAACAGCACCATGACAGACACCACAAACGCTAGCAATGACAGGAGTTGCTTGGTGATTTGAATACCTCTGAGGCTAACACCCCAAGATGTCTGGCGTAGCAACCAACGACTAAGTCCTCGGGACAGATGTCCGATCCAATATGGCAGAAGTATCAGAAGCACAAGTGTCGCTACGAGAAGAAATGCAGAGATAGCAATAACTACTACAGTAGGCAGACCATCACCACCACTTGTAGTTACCGCAGCGGCGGTAGTCTGAGCTGGTGTCTGTAACACGGGCTGATTTTGGGGTATTACGTACTGCATGATCCGCGTAAGCGTCGTAAACGCAAGTAATATCCATGCGAAGTGAAATGCGTAATATCCTAAACCTCCGCAGTAATTTGCAATTACGTGCTTGACAGGGGGCAATTTCATGATGCTCATGCTTACAGTATACAGCGTCTTGCGTAAGTCTCGATATTTTGTTATAATCGTATGGTTACGCACTCTGGTATAACTAGAGTAAAAAGAAGGAAATACAAGAATTATGGCAAAGAAAATCATCGGAAACCTCAAGCTCCGTATCCCAGCTGGTCGCGCGACCGCAGGCCCTCCTGTTGGTTCAACACTCGGTCAATGGGGTCTTAACATGATGGATTTCATCAATCCGTTTAACGACGCAACCAAAGATCTTATGGGTAAAGACGTAATCGTACACATGACCGTGTTCGAAGACCGTACTTTTAGCTGGAAGAGCCTTGGTCAGCCTGTCGATGACGCAATCCGTGAAAAGATTGGCATCAAAAAAGGCAGCGGTAAACCACACGCTGAAAAAGTAGGTACTATCACTCGTGCTCAACTCGCCGAAATCGCTGAAGCAAAGAAAGACATGCTCAACGCAATCGACGAAGAAGGCCGAATCAAGACAATCGCCGGTACTGCTCGCTCTATGGGAGTCGAAGTCAGCGAATAAATCTATTTGCACATTGAATACACCCCGAATCTCTCGGGGTGTATTTATTTACAAAAGTACTTACACCTATCGCAATGTCCACAGAGTTTGTGTGACAATCTTATGAGTGAATGTAGCCTACGAGAATACGACGAAAATGATCTACTAGACAAGCTTTCGAATGAAGAGGGGGCAATCCTCAATGATCGAATCGCGCGGTTCGACGGAGCAAAGCAAGACCTCCCACGAAATCATGGATGGCAAAGGAGGAGATACGCGAGAAGAGTCCTTGAAGCTAACTAATGAAGCGATTGCAAATAAACTAAATCGAAAATAAAAACCACGCCGTGCGGCGTGGTTTTTATGAGTATATCTATCCCTAGCGGAGACCGGCTTTTGCTGAACAACTAGGCCATGCGCCCCAGCCTTGCGCTGCTAGCACTTTTTCAGCTGCAGCGATCTGAGCCTCTTTACTAGCTTGGGCTGCCGAGGCAGAACCATCGCCATATGCAGACCATGTTCCTGGACTAAACTGTAGACCACCACTATAGCCATTGCCCGTATTTATACTCCAGTTGCCACCAGATTCACACTGTGCGATTTGCTCCCAGCTACTACCACCCGTATTGACAGGTGCGGCTACGGGTTGCTGGTTACTCTGCTGATAACCACCATAATTCGTCGCCACTGATTGTGCTGGCGCCACGTATGCTGCTTGCGCGGCTTGCAGCTGACTTAGTCGGTCCGGTAATTGCTCGTCGGCAGTAGGGACGCGTAGTTGATCTCCAGCATTGATTACATCTGGATTAGCAATCTGCGGGTTGGCATTAAAAATACGGACATAGTCCGATCCATGGGCGGCGCCTATCGCAGACAATGTATCTCCTGAGCTAACTACCACGGTGTCACCTGGTTTGGCTGACGCAGACGCTCCTCCGAAGAGCGCGATCGCACCAGCAAGCGCAAGCGCTGTAAATTTTACGTTAAAACGCATTGTTTCCTCCTTTATTACCCCCGATATTCCTGATATGATGTAAATACGAATATTGGGATAGTGTGCCCTAAAGAGTCTCTCACGATTCTAAAAAACACAATTACCATAGTAGCGGTCTATGTTGCTTATGTCAATATATAGTACTATTTGGTTACAAAAACAGAAGTCAAAACAGAGGTAATAACATTACATACAGTGCATACACCCCTGCTTGATATTTGTGGCAATATTTGCTATAATTACACCTACAATAAATCAATGATGGGAGGCAGAATATGCCGCTAACACCACAGAAAGGGTTATACCTACAATTATGGCAAAAAAAGCCGAACTATTAGAAAAGGCCGCTGAGCTCAAGCTCGAAGTGACTGAGAAAAACACTATCGCTGAAATCGAAGCAGCAATCGCTGGAGCTGAAAAGCACGAGACAAAAGAAGCAGCGCCTGCAAAAGCTGGCAAGCGAAGCGTCAAAGCACTTGCAGAAGCTGAAGAAAAAGCAGAAAAAGAAGCTCGCAAAGAAGAAGGCGACACTTCGCCACTTGACCCTGAGGCTGAAGAGCTCAAAAAGAAAGGTCCAGTACCTGTAGCTCGTCCACGCATCGAACGCCGTGGCAAAAAATACCAAGAAGCTGCTAAGAAAATTGAAGATGGCAAAGTATACCCTCTAGCAGAAGCGCTTGCACTCGCTGCGGAGACAAATCCTGCTAAGTTTGATGCATCCGTAGAAGTACACGTACGCCTTGGTGTAGATCCACGTCAGGCAGATCAAAATGTCCGCGCAACTGTTAGCCTCCCTCACGGTACCGGTAAAACGGTTCGTGTCGCCGTGTTTGCTCCAGAATCAGAGCACGCTGCTGCGAAAAAAGCTGGTGCAGATGTTGTAGGTGATGAAGAGTTCCTCAAGCAACTTGAAAAAGAAGAGCTAAACTTCGATATCCTCGTAGCCACACCACAGTACATGCCAAAACTTGGTAAACACGCTCGTTTGCTCGGTCCACGTGGTCTCATGCCAAACCCTAAGAGCGGTACTGTTGCAGCTGACGTAGCAAAAGCTGTCACTGAAGCAAAAGCCGGCAAGGTAGAGTACCGTGTCGACAAGCAAGCAATTGTCCACCTCGCAATCGGCAAGGTATCATTTGGTGCCGAGAAGCTTACTGGCAACGCAAAAGCTTTCTTCGATAGCCTGGCCTCACAGAAGCCATCAAGCATCAAGAGTGTATATGTAAAGACCGTAAGTATCTCTACTTCACAAGGCCCTAGTATCAAAGTAGAGACAAACAACTAGATCTAGCTAGTTATTGCATCATCAAAATCCGCATCGTTATGGTGCGGATTTTGCTATACTAGCGACAGGGTGGGTGAACATTAAGAGTTTACCCTATTTTCTTAGGAGAAAACATGGCATACAGTGCCAAGATCATACTGGATTCGGTAAGTGAAGTTGGAGACCGACTAACAACCATGGAAATCACTTTTCCGCGGTACATGCTTCCCGAATTCAATACCCACCGCTCGTTCAGCAGAAACTCTGCAAGCAGTCGGGCAATTCCGGTCAAAAAACAGATCAGGAAGCTGCTCGACGACCCATTCATTCCGGAGAAATTCGGGCGAAATGAGTCTGGCATGCAGTCTTCTCAGTTCCTTGAAGGGCGACAGCACGACGAAGCTCGAGAGACCTGGCTTCGCGGAAGAGATCGAGCGGCCACATCTGCATTCGAACTTCTGCTTGGCGAAAAGCTGTGCGGGGAGGTTTTTGGTTACAGGCCGTACGAAAGTTTCGCAAGCTACGGGATGCTAGGTACGGGCTTCGATGAGGCTATACTCCTCACCGAAGGCAAAGCCGACGACGAGCAACTTGCGACCGTTGACCTGCTCAATGTTCACAAGCAGTTTGCGAACCGCCTGCTCGAACCTTTCATGTGGCAAACGGTAATCGTGACTGCGACCGAATGGCGCAACTTCTTCGCACTCAGAGCCAATCCGGATGCACAGCCAGAGATCCGGACCATAGCTGAGAGGATGAAGGTTCTCTACGAAGCCTCCACACCGCAGCTTGTAGGAGTTGGAGATTGGCACTTGCCATTCATTCAACCAGAAGAGGCCGAGTGGGCTCGGAAGAACCCGAAGGACGCAGGCAAGGTTTCTTCTGGCCGTAGCGCACGAGTCAGTTATCTGACTCATGATGGTAGGCGAGATCTTGGTGCAGACATAGGTCTGTACGAGCGGCTGGTCACTGGCGGTCATATGTCACCACTCGAGCACGTGGCAACTCCAGCTGGTTTCGAAAAGCAGATGGATTCCATCGGCCAGGAGTACGTGTCCGCGAAAACGGCAATCAGCCCAAGGCCATTTTTCGGTAACTTCCACGGCTGGAAACAGCTTCGTAAGTTTGTACCCGACGAAGATGACTTCTCTAAAGTAAGAAAGGGGTAGCTAGTTCAGCCCGGTGAGTCGGCTCTGGTGAATCATGGATTCCCGCAGGCTCACCGGGCCAACTCATTGCTATCATTATTTGCACATGCAATACTAAGTATGAGAAAATACTGGTATCATAGTGCGCACCTGGGGAGGTATAAGTGTCTGAAGCTCAAACTCAAAATATAGAATATTATCCGACAGTGAGCGGAGTGGTCATTCATGAAGATAAGGTGCTGTTAGTGCTGTCAGAGGCACTTGGTCTATGGCTCGCACCCAACACGCATACAGGTGTGAATGAAACGCCCATCGACGCGCTGTATCGCCAGATCAAAGACGACGCAGACCTTGAGCAAGACGATTTGACGCTGCTACCCGTATACACGGAAAATCTCACGATCGAGCGAGACGAGCAGGAAGGTGTAACTCAGTCTATGCCATTCGACGTAGATATTCACAAAGTTGGCTCAAATGGCCACCATCATGTAGACTCTGCGTACATTCTTATCAGTGATACAGATGTCGTGAGCCCGGGTAGCGGCAGGCAAGCCCAATGGTTTGACGAAGACGAACTAGACAGCCTAGCTATCACTACTGAAGCCACAAAAGGACGTGCAAAATTCGCACTAAAAAAAGCGCAGGCTCAGACAAGATGAGCGTGTATAGTAACATAGAAATCAAGGCTGCTATAGCAGATGACATAATCGTATGTGTACCTTTCAACGAGCGGCATGTCAGTGAAGCCAGTCTTGATTTTACGTTGGGCCATAATTTTTATAAACAAGAGTACCAGCCTGAGTCTAGCGGAGTATACAATCCTTTCGATAAGACAGATGTAGCAAGATACTTCAAAGGCCCGCTCGAAGCAATGCCGCACAAGCAATGGTGCGATAATCATGGTCTCAGATTATTTGAAAATATCCCAGAAGATCATCCGATCATTGTGCTCCGACCCGGTGAACGAATTCTGGCGCATACGCACGAATTCATCGGTATCCGTGCACGCGGTGGTGCATGTGAGGTAAAAAGTCGCTCTAGCTGGGGCCGTAATGGTGTAGCTGTATGTTTCGATGCAGGCTGGGTTGACCCAGGATATATCAATCGAATTACTCTCGAGATTTACAATCTAAATATGCATGAATCTGTCGTACTACCTGTGGGCGAACGTATTGGCCAATTAATCTTCCACAAAACGGGTGAGGTAGACGGAGATTATAGTGACGGCCGAGGCGGAGTGAGCGGGAAGTACCAGCACACGAATGATCTGGATGAGCTGATTCGGACTTGGATGCCAGAAGATATGTTGCCAAGGGCGTACAAAGACACCCGCAGAACGGCTCCGGAGATAAAAGGTTTAGCGAAAGGGATGAAATAATGAGTGAACGCGGGCTACTAGTTACAGTTGAGGGCGGTGATGGATCAGGAAAAGCCACTCAGGCTAATTTAACTCGCACAGCATTTGAAAACGTGGGTCGGCCTGTCTACAAAACATCATTTCCGAGATACGGCCAAGAATCAGCGATATATGTCGAAAAATACCTTAATGGTGAGTATGGCGATAGCGTCGATGCGCTGCCGCCGGAGGTGGCGGGTGTGCTTTTCGCTGTTGATCGCATGGCAGGAACTCAAGAGATAGAAACTTGGCTCAAAGAGCATCCAGATGGCATAGCGGTTTTAGATAGATATATCGATTCGAATCAAGCTCACCAAGGAGCAAAGATAGGCAACACGGCAGTACGTCATGCATTTTACAAGCAACTGACATCATACGAAACTAACGTACTCGGTATTCTTGTGCCAGATCTAAATATCGTATTAAATGTTCCTCCTAAAATCGCGCAGCTAAATGTCGATGCAAAAGATAAGTCTGTGCGCGAGTATACTACTCGCAAGCGAGACATCCATGAAGCTGATGCCGAATATTTAGAAAAAGTCAAAGCTTGTTATGCTGAAATCGCTGCCATGTACCCAGACACTCATGCAGTCATAGAGTGTGTAGATGAAAGTACTGGTGAGATGCGAAGTCGTGAAGATATTCAGGCAGAAATTCAGCTTGCTATCGCACCTCTTCTAAAATAGAGCCCATTTGTCGCTATCATATCTGAAGAGCAGTAATGATACGTTGACATTTTTACTTTTGTTTGCTATTATTCTATAGACATTACCAGAGACAGTAGCCGCCGCGGGAAACCAACGCTTAATCCGCTACCGAGGAGTGAAATAAACAATCATTCGTTAGTAAGTCTTTGGTAGTGCGAGAATCAGAGACTTATTTTAATTCTCGAAGTTTTCACATTACCGACCTTTGACAATCTGGCCGATACTTAGAAACAATCAAAGAAAGGATTTTTATGGCTATTACACGCGATAAAAAACAAGCTTTGGTTGCCGATTTCAGCGAACTACTCGCTACATCGAAAATGACAGTGTTCGCGCAGTACAAAGATCTCAGTGTTGCTGACATCCAAGAGCTGCGTCGTACAGCGCGCGAAAAAGGTGTTGTGATCCGCGTGATCAAAAACCGCCTTGTTCGTGTCGTATTGTCACAAAACGATACCTACAAAGATGCAGATACTTCTGCGCTCGTCGGTCAGTTGCTCTACGCAACTAGCGACAGCGATGAAGTTGCTCCAGCACAAGTTTTGAATGATTTTGCAAAAACTCATCCAGCTCTTCAATTCGCTGGTGCATTTTCTGCAGAGGGTGCCGTACTCAACGTAGAAGAAGTCAAAGCTCTTGCTGGACTTCCAAGCCGCGAACAATTGGTTGCAGAAGTTGTTGCACAACTTCTTTCACCAGTGCACGACATCACCAATGCACTTTCAGGAAATCTTCATGCGCTACTCGATGGCGTAGAAGCAAAAGCTGCGTAGTACGCTACCTAGCAAAACCCTGGACGCACACTTTGTCTACAGTAGGAATAGGCAATCGAAACAATTAGTTAAATTTTTAGTTTATAAAGGAGTCAATTATGGCTGATGTTGCAAAACTTGCAAAAGAACTGACAGCACTTACTGTCCTCGAGGTTAACGACCTCAAAAACGTACTCAAAGATGAATACGGAATCGAACCAGCTGCCGCTGCTGTTGCAGTAGCAGGCCCAGCTGCAGGTCCTGCAGTTGAAGAAGATGCAAAATCTGAATTCACAGTACAGCTTGCTGATGCTGGTGCTCAGAAAGTTGCTGTTATCAAGGCTGTTAAAGAGATCACTGGTCTTGGTCTTGGTGAGGCTAAAGCTCTCGTTGACGACGCTCCTAGCGCCATCAAAGAGAAAGTTTCTAAGGACGACGCTGAAGCTGCTAAGAAGCAACTCGAAGAAGCAGGCGCAACAGTCGAACTCGTATAGTTCGAAACCATCGGTCAGATTATGCATAGGACATAAAACACCGCTCTTATTTGGAGCGGTGTTTTTGCTTACGCTTGCTCACACAGATTGATGATTGATATAGTCTATCGCATGGCATTTGGTAAAAAGCAAAATAAGATCGAAAAACTCGAAGCTGAGAATACAGAACTTCAGCAAGCGCTGCCGTTTGCAGATGATGCAAGAGCTATCAATATTGAGATTGTAAAAATCCTTTCAGGAGGAGGCGCATTCACTAACTCAGAAATAGCGCTTCGTGCTATTGACCTGGTTCGAAGACGGCGACATGACGAGGTGTACGACTCGCTCGCCGCGGACTACGCATCAGAATACGAGCAAGAACTACTCACTCAACTCAAGAATGAATTACGCGACAAGGAAGGGAGCGCAATAAACGAACAGGTGCGCGCATCTCTAGATATCAACCCCGTGACGCGCAAAAAATTAGTTGAGACTGCCCGTGCATCGCTATGGATAGAAGCAGAAGAAAAACTCACGCAAGACTCCCTTGATCGCGAAAAACAATTCGTCGAGCTTGAGCTCCAGCGTCAAACAGAACTCAATATTCTTGCTGATCAATTCTCTGAATCGGGTGAACTGCATATGTCACAAATTAAAGAGAACCTGCAGCTAAATGACCACATAGTTTTAGCCTTACAGCATGAGAAGTCTCTTGTCGTCACTAAGTTGGTGTATAGTCTTGCAGACAAGAAGCAAGGTAGTCCTGATCTGGGTTGGCGCTATCTAAGTGGCGAAGTAGGTGCGTCGCACGGACTATCTCAGCAAGTCGTGAGCAAGCTACATCGTTTGTATCGCATAGGATCACACGTCTCTCAGAACTGGGGAGAAAACCTCATTTTTGATTGGTCGATTCTGAAAAAAGATATGCCAGTTGTCGTTGAGTTTCCCCAAGGTGAGAACGACAACTGGAGAAAAGCGATCATCCGAGACCGTCACGATACACAAATTACCCTGCAGAGTGTGAATATTCTGTCACCCTTAGCATATGCACACTATCTTGAGCAAACACAAAATTAACAACGTTTTTCTTATCACCCCAGTATAAGCTGTGGAAACAAAAATAATATTGGGTATGTGGCAAAACGCACATGCTATACTAACAACTATGAAACGAAGCGGTGGGTTTACTATAGTTGAATTATTAATTGTTATCGTTGTCATAGGAATTCTCGCTGCAATTACTATTGTCGCATTTAATGGCATTCAACAACGAGCCAATTCTAGTGCCGTCACCACAGACCTTACGTCATTTGCGAAAAAAGTTGAGCTTTTGAAGGTCGATAGCGCCAATAACCTCTATACAACTAGTGACTCCGCGACCGATGGACTTGCGAGCATGGGCATGAAAATAACTCCATCAGCTTACATGAGCGGGAGTGCTGCTCAAATAAATTTACTCTACTGTACCTCAGGGGCTGGGGTAGATTACGCACTTCTCGCGATGACGAAGGACGGCAAGAAGCTCTATGTAAGCAATACATCCGGTGGCGTCAAAGAATATACCGGTGCAAACACATGGAATGTCGCAAACTACCCTGAACGATGTCAGACGGTATTGCCAAGCGGTTCAAATTCCGCAAGATCAGGCTATAGCCAGGGTGATTCTGCCACAGGACCATGGCGCGCATGGACAGGTGTTGCAAACTGACATTATTGACATAAGATACAACAGTTGATATATATAGAGGTAATACTATTACAAAAACAGACAAGGAAACTGCGAGACATGTCTGAATTACCAGAAAAACAAGTAAAGCGACTGAAATCACTCATACAAGATGCCGAGACTAACCTAGCTGCCGCTAAGGAACTTTTGATTAGCATCCTTGGAGAAGACGATACTATCGTCACACCGAGAAACAGCCAAGAAGATGTCACCGGAAAGGTTGTTGAAGGAGTGTTCGATGGCCAATTAATGATCGGACCAGACGGCAAAAACTATCCAGTACCGGCCAATTATGCAAGCAAATCAAAGCTCGTAGAGGGCGATATGCTCAAACTTACAATCACCGATGACGGTGGGTTTGTTTACAAACAGATTGGTCCGACAGCACGCAAACAGATTATCGGTACACTCGTACAGCATGACGGAGCGTATTATGTAGAAGCGAACGGCAAAGAGTACCGTATCTTGCTTGCAAGCGTCACTTACTTCCGTATTGCGACTGGCGACCAAGTCACTATAATCATCCCCGAAGACAATCCGGATGCTGTCTGGGCGGCTGTAGAAGCAGCACTCTAGCTCACTGCATAAACCACAACACAAACTTCCACGCATCAGTGGAAGTTTTTTGTATACTTAAGTAAGGGAAAGCGAGGGTCAGGTGGCCAAACTAAACTTTGTATATGGGGCTATGAATAGTGGCAAGAGCGACACGCTAATCAAGACTGCCTATAACTACACAGAACAAGGTCTCAACGTAGTTACCGTCAAGCCAAAAGTAGACACCAAAGGTGGAAACAAGATCGTCGCACGAGCCGGAGGCCAATGGCAGATAGATCTATTGGCAGACAAAGATGCGAATATCGAGTCATTTTTGGCCACTTCATACGTCAGTAAAGGTACAAAAGTTCACTGTGTACTCGTAGATGAAGCACAGCTCCTTAAACCAAATCAGATAGACCAGCTCTATGAGATAGCAAAGCTGCACGACATATCTGTTGTCGCATACGGGATACGTACCGATTTTCAGAGCAAAGTGTTTCCGGGTAGTCAGCGATTGTTTGAGCTAGCTGACAACATTAGCAAGCTCGTCACAATGTGTCGTTGCGGTGAGCAAGCAGAATTCAACTGCCGCCAAATGAACGGTGACTACGTGTTCGATGGGAGCCAAGTCGCGATAGATGGGTTTGGAGAAGTTGCCTATTCATCCTTGTGTGGCAACTGCTACTACAAAGAAAAGATACGCTACAATAGTAATCACAAGGGGGAACGTGTCAGTCGCACTGTATCGGAAGTATAGAAGTAAGTCGCTCGACGAAATCGTCGGTCAGTCTCATGTAACTGATGTTCTTCAACGCGCACTTACATCCGGCAAGATTACTCACGCCTATTTACTGACAGGTCCGAGAGGTGTTGGCAAGACATCAATAGCGCGAATTCTAGCGCATGAAATAAACGGCTTCGAATACACTGATGATAGCGAGCACCTCGACATAATCGAAATTGACGCCGCAAGCAACAATGGTGTCGATGACGTGCGCGAGTTACGCGAAAAAGCACTTATTGCACCTGCTAGGGCAGCAAAAAAAGTATATATTATCGATGAAGTACATATGCTCTCAAAGCCTGCATTTAATGCACTGCTCAAAATATTAGAAGAACCGCCTGAGCATATTGTATTTATATTAGCTACTACAGATTTCGACAAGCTTCCCGACACGATTGTCAGCCGCACACAGCGATATCACTTTCACACAATCTCCGAGAATGATGTGGTGCAACAGCTACGACTCATAGCCGAGAGCGAAAAAATTCAGATAGAAGAAAGTGCACTAAAGCTGCTTGCACAACGTGGTGGCGGTAGCTTGCGCGATAGCGTAAGTCTGCTAGACCAGATCCAGCACTCTCGAGCCGAGTTTGGCTTGATTGAGCGCAGCGATGTAGAGGTGGCTCTAGGACTCGCCACCAGCGAAGAACTCAGTTCGCTCGTCTCAGCACTCACACAGAGACAACCCGACACTATCATCACTTCACTGCAGGTAGTCACAGGACGAGGTGTAAGCGCACCTACGCTTGCTTCGCAGCTAGTGCAAGTCGTCTCACGTCAACTAGCGACAACACCTACGTTAGTGCATTTCCTCGAAGGACTCATGGAGGTGGGCAAATCATCATACCCAGAGACAAAGTTGCTTGTCACACTACTTGCGCAAACTGTCGAAAAACCAAAAACGGTTGCGCAACGCACTTCTGCGCCCACTCCAATACTTACCATAACACCGTCTCAACCCGTAAAAATACCTACCGTAGCTCCAGTCAAACAACAGAAACCAGCTGTCACAGCTAGCCCTACTCTCGAGACCAAAAAGCCAGAAATAGCCGCCGCTTCTACACAGCAGCCGATCGATATGAGTAAATTTGACTGGCAAGCTGTACTCTCGTACGCCCAACAAAACCATACCGCGCTCTATGCAATTTTATCTAAATGCACGCCCGCGCAGGATGGTGACAAACTTATCCTCTACGCTGGTCGTAAATTCAACAAGACTAAGCTTGATAGCGCAAAATACCGACCGCTCATAAACGAATGCCTGGAGCACACGGGAGCTGGTAGTGGTGTAGAGATAGAAATACTCGATACTTCTGCGCCACCAAAAGATAGTCAAGCAGCAGCAATAGCTGATATGATGGGCGGAGGAGAAGAAGTAGATGTCGAGTAGTAAAAGTTTAAGTGCACGCATACCCCCGCAAAATGTTGACGCGGAGAAGAGTTTGCTTGGCGCCGTATTAATCGACGAAGAAGTGCTACCCGACATAACTGAGCTCGTAAAACCATTGGATTTTTACGAGAAGCCACATGAAATGATTTTTGGTGCAATGGTGCGACTCTACGAGCGACATAAGCCAGTAGATATGCTCACACTTACCGATGAACTCAAAAGAAAAGATGAGCTTGAGATTGCTGGCGGCTCGGCATACCTTTCGGAGCTTACAAACTACGTACCCACAGCTGCTCACGCCAGTGCCTATGCCGATCTAGTAGCCCAAAAAGCCGTACGCCGACGCCTAATCCATGCCAGTGGCGAGATTACGGAGTTTGGCTACGATGAGTCATACGACACACAGGAGTTATTGGGACGCGCCGAAGCGGAGCTGTTTAGCGTAAGTGACCAGTCACTCAAGCAAGATCTCGTGAGCATTGAGAGTGTGTTAACAGATAGTTTTGATCGCATGGAAGAGCTGCATCGCAATAAAGGTGCCCTACGCGGCATCAAGACAGGTTACCGTGATCTTGATAACATGACTGCTGGCCTGCAAAGAAGTGACTTGATCATCCTCGCCGCGCGACCTGCGATGGGTAAGACCACGCTGGTGACAAACCTCGCGTACAACGTGGCGACAATTGAACAAAAAGCCGTCTTATTTTTCAGCCTAGAGATGAGCAAAGAACAACTTGTAGACCGTATGCTTGCCGACGCATCTGGTGTTGACGCATGGAATATTCGTACCGGAAATCTCAGTGACGACGATTTCTCAAAGCTAAGTGACGCGATGGGCGAGATGGCTGAAGCCCCGATCTACATAGATGACAAACCGGGTCTCAGCGTACTCGAAATGCGCACAAAAGCGCGTCGTATCGCTCATGAGCAGCAGCTCGGACTCATCATCGTTGACTACCTGCAGCTCATGCAAGGAAGCGCGCACAACGCCGGCAACCGCGTGCAAGAGGTGAGTGAGATATCACGTGGACTCAAGCTTGTAGCGCGCGAACTCAACGTGCCCGTTATTGCGCTAAGTCAGCTCAGCCGTAGCGTCGAAAGCCGCACGCCGCCGATTCCACAACTTTCAGACCTCCGTGAATCAGGAAGTATCGAGCAGGATGCAGATATCGTATCATTTATCTACCGGCCCGGTTATTACGAGCCAGATAATCCAGAAGTGGCAAATATCACCGATCTCATCATCGCCAAACACCGTAACGGCCCCGTAGGAAAGGTGCAACTTTTCTTCCACCCAGAGCGTCTTCGCTTTATGTCCCTCGACAAACAACACGAATAGACAGTATAATAAAGCTATTCATGGCTAAACAAACCATTAAAAACTATACTCTCTATAAACTGCGCTTTTGGCTTGGATATGGCTTTCTTGCCATAGCAACTATCTGTGTACTCGTATTTGCAGCGCTGTACGTACCGGGTGGCTACACACCCGCCGAACAGCAATCGGCACTTCAGAGCGCATCGCTAAGTTTTGCGCGCCCAGAAAGTCTACTAATAGTTGATCTACCATATCATGCGCTTCAGAAGCTCTCTATCTCCGTCTTTGGACTTAGTAGTATTAGCGTGAAGCTACCATCTCTATTGCTTGGTTTTGCGATAGTTGCCGGCCTAATTTTAGTATTAAGAAGGCGCTTTACTCAAACTGCTAGTATCCTAGCAAGTGGCATCATTGTCGTATCGGCCTTTTTTATCTCTCTCGCAACCACTGGTACTCCAGAAATCATGCTAGTCTTTTGGCCGGTAGCACTACTCCTAGTGGCGAGTTTTGGCGTCAAAAATCGCACGCTTCAACCTTTTGCAATTTACGCCGGAAGCGTCATAGCCGCGCTGAGTCTGCTTACTCCATTTAGCGCATATATACTATTTGCGCTCCTAGTTGCAAGTTTACTACATCCACATACACGATATCTCTTTCGTAAAGCATCACGTTCAGCGATCATGTTTGGTGGCTTTGTTATTTTCGCAATGTTGGCGCTCATAGCATATGCATCATATCGAGATCTCACGTTTTTGACACAGCTGCTATACCATTCGAGTCACTTCTCTCTCGATATCCTCGCGAATCTCAAGCTGCTCGGTATGCAGCTCATAGATGTCGCGTCCACCACCACCAACCAGACGGGGTTACTTGCTCCTGTGTTTGGCTTAAGCACACTATCTCTCGCAGGCCTCGGAGTTTATCATCTACTACGCGGACGCCACTCGGCGCTAAGTTATCTCACTTTCACATGGCTACTTGTTTTGCTACCAGTTGTGACGTTGAATCCGACGTCACTCGCGCTTCTTGTAGTGCCCGTCGCGCTTTTAGTAGCGTCTGGAAGCGGCTTCTTGCTTAACTATTGGTACAAGCTTTTCCCGCGCAACCCGTATGCTCGCATATTTGCGCTCATACCTGTCACTATTTTGTTTGCGTGTATCATTGTCTCTGGCGCAGTTCGCTATTTCTACTCATTTCATTATTATGCGCCACTTGCAAATTCTGCATCGAACGATATAGAACTTGTTGTCTCAAAAGTTGATTCGATACCCAAACCAAGCGTCCTTGTTTCACCTAGTGAATTACCATTTTACAAATTATATTTCGACTCGCATAATCTTTCGAATATCCCACTAAGTGCTCAAACTAAGGATGTACTTCGTGACGGGGGAGTCCACACAAATGTAATTGCTACTCGCAGCAGTAGCATTATCGCCTCTGACTTGCGACCCACAGAAGTCATAGCCACTAGCGAGCTACACATGGAAAGCGATCGACTCTACATCTACAAAAAAGCCACTAAATAACGATCATGATCTGCTTAGTGCTCTTAATGAAATATTTCGTAACTACCTAGGTGTCCGAGATTCTCGTGATATAATAATAGAAGTAATTCAGAGGAGGAATTGATACTCATGGCATTCGACCAGATGAAAATGCTCAACGACCTACGCAAGGCACAAAAAGAGCTCAAAAAACAGCAAATTATCGCCGTTGCAGGTGGTGACGACGAAGCAGATGACCCGGCAGTTGAAGTAACGATCAACGGCGAGCTCAAAGTTGAAAATATCAAAATCAATCCACAGTACGTTGATCTTGAAGACATCGAAGAGCTCGAAGGCTGGCTTGAAGCTGCTATACGTGATGGCATGGCCAAAGCACAAGAAGTTGCGGCCGAGAAGATGAAGCCCCTCATGGGTGGCATGAACTTGCCAGGCATGTAGTCGGATGGCGCAGTTGCTGCCCCAGGCACTTCTTACTACTATAGACGAGATCGGCAAGCTGCCAGGTGTTGGTGCGCGTACCGCGGAAAGGTACGCGTATCATTTGCTGCGCGCCAATCAAGTTTCAAACGAGAAATTAGCCAGCGCCATCACGCAACTTCACACTGGAGTGAAATCATGCCCCGTGACATTCGCGCTCATCGATAGCTCAGAAGAGGTGTCTACTCTATATAGCGACTCTTCTCGAGACAAAACACTCATAGCCGTGGTTGAAGAACCACTTGATATTATTGCCCTAGAGCGCACAGGGCAGTATCGCGGTACTTACCACGTACTCGGTGGCGCTATTAGTCCTATCGATGGCATCGGTCCCGAACAGCTACATATCCCTGAGCTACTCAGGCGTATTGGAGATGATAGCGTCGAGGAAATCATCATCGCCACCAACGCGAGCGTAGAAGGAGAGTCTACGGCTCTATTCTTACAACGCCAAATTGAAGACCATGGATTGACCGTTAAAATGAGCCGCTTGGCTCGAGGTCTTCCTGTAGGTGTAGATCTAGAGTATGCTGATCAAATTACTCTCTCTCATGCACTTGAAGGCCGACGAACCCTGTAGTATACTCGCACAAAGCTTATACTTATAGGAGAGTTTATGTATCCAAACGAAGACAGTCAGCCGCCACAAACAGCACCGCCGGTTCCAGCATATCAACCCCCGTCTGCCTCACCGTCCAGCCCGGCCACTCCAGAGCAGCCAACCGGCGATGACCCCGGTAAGACACTTGCGATTGTCGGCATTGTTTTAGCTTTTTTCTTTTCTGTAGTTGGCCTGATTCTTTCTCTAATAGCAAAGAGTAAATCGCGAAAGGCGGGTTACCCAACAACCCTAGCCACGGTTGGTATCGTACTCAACTCGGTATTCATACTACTTGGCATCATTATGCTTGGAATTCTTACGGCAATCACGATCGCAGGATTTAAAAGTGTTCAAGAAAGGGCCGAGGCAACACAGCGCACAACCGAAACACAACAGCTTAAATATGATTCTAGCTCAGTCGCATTGTCGGTGATAAAAAAAGCCGAGGTTTATTATAGCCTACACAACATGTATCCTACTTCACTTGCTCAATTCGACACATCACCAGAGACAACCCTCAGCCAAGGTGAGCTTGCTGCAATGTCATCCATCCCAGTCACTGACAAAATAGCTATTTATACATGTGAGAATGGGGGTATGGCGACAGAATACTGGGACCCCTCCCTGGCTTTGCAACGCCAGTACACCACCAGAGACACAATATTCAATGCTCAGACTTGCCGAATCATAGAGTAGTTAGTATTAAGTCATTCCCAACAGGCTTCGGTAACCACGGTTGCTATACAAGAAATCCCTTACCTCTGTTACAATAGTAATAATGTACAAAAAATCTATTGAACTTATTGCTAATTCTAAAAAAGTTATTGTAATCCAAGCCGAAAACCCAGATGGCGACAGTCTGGGTAGCTCACTTGCTCTCGAAGAAATTCTAGGAGATCTCGGCAAAGAGGTCGTACTTTATTGCCCTGTAGAAATACCGAAATACATGCGCTACATTCATGGCTGGGATCGGGTAGTAACAGAGTTTGACGCAAAAGCGGACTTAGCTATTATCGTAGACACGACTGCAGATGTACTGATGAGTAAAGTATTAGAGACACCTGGAGTACGGCACTTTCTCGAATCGCATAACGTGCTCGTAATAGATCACCACACAGAGACGGCTCCAAATCTTAGCTTTGACTATGATCTACTTATCGAAGAAGCACCCGCCGCCAGTCAAGTAATCTATCACTTAGCTATCGAAGCAGGGTGGAGCATCAACGCTACAGCAGCAGAAAGCATGATGGTTGCGCTCCAATCAGACACCCTCGGTCTCACAACACCAAATGTCATTCCTGAGTCATTTCATGTGGCGGGCGAGTTGACCGCACTTGGCGCAAGCGTCTCGAAAATAGAAGAGAGACGACGCGAATTTATGAAAAAGCCTCAGCACATCTTAGAATACAAAGGCCGCCTAATCGAGCGGATCGAATATTTCTGCGATGGTAAACTCGCGCTTGTCCGCATTCCATTCGATGAGATTCAACAATACAGCGACGCATATAACCCTAGCGTGTTAGTACTCGACGAGATGCGACTTGTTGTCGGAGTAGAGATTGCTGTAGCAATCAAAACATATCCGGATGGAAAGCTTACAGGTAAGCTGCGCAGCAATAGTCCTATCAGCTCTGATGTCGCAGGGTACTTTGGTGGGGGTGGGCACAAATATGCCGCTGGCTTCCGTGTCTACGAGTCAGAGGAACAAGTCGTCAAAGAGCTCATAGAGGCCACCGACAAAGCCATTGCATCTGGTACAATATAGTACATGAGCAGTTTACAGTTTTACAATACCCGCACGCGTACGACAGAAAAATTCATACCACAACATGAGGGAGAAGTAAAACTTTATACCTGTGGCCCTACCGTATACGACTATCTTACGATTGGTAACTGGACTGCTTATGTTTACTGGGATATTCTAGTACGCCTACTCGAAGCAAATGAATACAAAGTTCACCGCGTTATGAATATTACTGATGTGGGTCACCTAGTTAGCGATGCAGACGACGGAGAAGACAAACTTGAAAAAGGTGCACGTCGCGAAGACAAGACCGCATGGGACGTAGCCAAATTCTACGGAGACGACTTCTTGCGTGGCATGCAGCGGCTCAATCTGAAGCAACCCGAGTACATCACAAAGGCCACCGAGTATATTCCTCAGCAGCTCGAGCTTGTCCGAACACTAGGACAAAAGGGCTATACATACCAGATAGATGATGGAATATATTTTGATACGAGCAAATTCCCAACATATGCCGACTTTGCTCGTCTTGATATCGATGCACAAAAAGCCGGTGCGCGTGTTGAATTCAACCAGGCAAAGCGAAATGCAAGTGATTTTGCACTCTGGAAGTTCACCCCCTCTGGCGAGACGCGTGACATGGAGTGGGATACACCTGTAGATCTACTAAAGGGTGATGCAACTCGCAAAGGTTTCCCGGGATGGCATCTTGAATGCTCCGCCATGGCCATGGACTTACTGGGAACTACCCTCGATATTCACACCGGAGGAATCGACCACATACCCGTGCATCATACAAACGAAATTGCGCAAAGCGAAGCGGCAACAGGACTGCGATTCAGTAATTACTGGCTACACAACAATCATCTCAAAGTAGATGGCACTAAAATCAGCAAAAGCCTAGGTAACGGCTACACGCTCGACGACCTTGAGGCAAAAGGATATACACCACAAGACCTTCGTATGTTTATACTACAGAGCGGCTATCAGACAGAAGGAAACTTCACTTTTGAAAACCTTACCTCTGCCACACATCGTCTACACAATTGGCGCCGTGCAGCCGTATTGCGACATCAGCTTCACGAAACCGTCGATGAGCAGCGAGATAATCGAGTACCAGCATACGCTGCATCGCAAGCACTTACAGAAGTACTCAACGACAATATGAATACTTCTGAAGGCTTGGCACATGTAGACCGCGTACTCGGCGAAGTACTAGATTCTACAGCAAGCTACATTGACCCTCGGGCTCTTACAGAGTTCTTGCAGCACGTAGATAACGTACTCGGGTTTGAGCTTATAACCTCAACACCAGATATAGGCGACAACGCTAAGCAGCTTATACTGGAGCGTCGTCGCGCACGTGAAGACAAAAACTGGACAAAATCAGACATACTCCGAGACACGTTAGCTACTCAAGGCATTACTGTTCGCGACACGGCTACTGGTTCACTTTGGGAATATAAGTAGAAGCTAAGCTTCTTCTTGCAGCTTTTTAACGAGCTTATGTAACGGCTTAGTGCTTTTTGTACGCGCTTTTTTAGTTTGTTCAAAATGATCTTCGAGAAGTACCTTAATACAACCAGCGATTGGAATCGAGATAATACCACCCACCAGCCCAAACACGTAGAGTCCGATAGTCACAGCAACAAGTACCGCAAGGGCAGAAAGCTCCACAGTCTTGGACTGAATTGTTGGCGAAATAAAGTTGTTTTCAATTTGCTGGTATATGACAAAGAACACAATAAATACCACTGCAGCAGTAACATCGTTAAAGGCGAGCAGGATTGCGATCAAGATGCCCGCGATCGTAGCACCGAACATTGGTATGAGCGAGAATATAAATGCAATTGCAACCGTCGGTAGAGCCAGGTTCATAGGTATCGCAGGAAAGAAGAAGTGTAACGCGAATACTACCAATCCTGCGCACAATGCGCCCACGCTCGATACGGCCAGCTGACCCGTCACGTAGCCAGTTACAACCATATGCATACGACCCGCAAGGCGCTGATGGTATTTCATTTTCTCTTCGTCGCTGTATACACTCCACAGTTTACGGAGCCACCCCGGGCCTTCGAGAAGCATCAAAAACGCAAGCACAATAACCAAGAAGGTCGCCGCAAGTACGCTAAACAACGAGCCTATACTCGATACAAACGATTGTCCAATATTTGCCGCCCATGCGGTAGCATTTTCCTTGACGGAATTGAGAGTGTTGTCTACTTGAGACTGCAAGTGATAGCGATCGACAAGGTCATCGACAAGGTGCCACTGGTCTTGTGCAGAGTCTACCAGAGAAGGTACATTATCAGCAACACGCACCGTCTGCTCGATTACCGGTGGCACAATAAGCCCGATAAATAGCCCCAAGAAGGCCACGACCAGTGTGAATGCTGCCGCAGTACCGCCAAAACGGCTTTTGCCTGGCATCAAACTTGCAAGTTTTGTCACTGGATTACTCAACGCTAATGCCAAAAATAGCGCAACTCCGACGATTACAAGTGCTGTTCGGGCGCTATAAATTGCAAACCCTACTAGGCCAAAGCCTATAACGACGAGCCAGAAACGAACAAAAGTATTTGTATCAATATCAATGCGGACTTTCATACCCGTAGTATAGCGCACTTAGTAATGCTTGAACAGGAGCTTACAAGCGCTGTCGGATCAAGCGAGCGTCAGACATCACCCCGAAGCCAAACCCGAAATAATATAGCACGGAGACCCCTGCCACGTACGCCGTTAGAAAAACGCATTGCAGAGACAGCGGGTTATCTAGCAGTAATCCAATACCGCTAATTGTTCCGATAACAGTAGCATACACCCCTAGAGTTGCACTACGTAGTGCAATCTTCTTGCCTAGGAATCCCAGACCAACAGCTCCGCTCATAAGCGCCATTGACGACACCATCGCGACAACATGAACAAAAACAATTATTCCATACATACAGATATCATACTATAAACGCTCACGCTTAGCTATAAATACTGGCCGTATTACTCAATCTTGGAGTGGGAGTAATAGGATTGCAGAAATGAGGTTTTAAATTCATAGAAAGTACCGTCAGATATACTCGCACGTATGTCATCTACCAATTTCACGACGAAGCGCTCATTATGAATTGTCGCCAAAGTGTTAGATAACAATTCGTCCGCCTTAAACAAATGGTGCAGATACGCTGCTGTAAAATTCTGACACGTATAGCAATCACATGCTGCGTCAAACGGTTCAAACTTCTCCTTAAACTCCAATCGTGTTATATTCACACGGCCATTCTGTGTATATAGTGCGCCGTTTCGACCTACGCGGGCAGGGGAGACGCAATCAAATGTGTCTGCGCCATTTTCTATACAATCGAAAATGTCGTCTGGCTCGGAGATACCGAGCATATGGCGAGGTTTATCTTCTGGCAATTCTTCGCACATCCATCGCACGTTGTTGCCAATATTACTTTTACGAAGTGCGCCACCAAGACCATAGCCGTCAAAATCCATCGCGCCCAAAAATTTCGCACACTGACGTCGCAGGTCTTCATGATCCGCACCCTGAACCACCCCAAACAGTGCTTGCGGAGGGCGATGTGACCGCTCTGCATTGAGGCGCTGGTGCTCTGTGAGACTACGGACTGCCCATGGATGTGTTCGCTGCTCCAAACTCTCAACTTGGTATGCGTAATCGTGGAACAGTGTCGTAAGCTCGTCGAATGCAAAAGTAATATCTGCGCCGATACCATGCTGAATCTGCATCGATAGCTCTGGGGTAAATCGGTGCATACTTCCATCAAGGTGCGATTTAAACCGCACTCCATCATTATCGATCCAAGCCAATTTGTCTTTTTTCTTTTTGGTAGACTGCTGGTCAGGTTCACCCTCCATATCAACAACTTTCTTAAAACCTACTCCGAGACTCATCACCTGAAACCCGCCGCTATCACTAAAGATCGGGCCTTTCCAGTTCATGAAAGCGTGAACGCCGCCCGCACGGTCGATAAGCTCATGGCCTGGACGTAGATAGAGATGGTAGGCATTTACTAATACAGCCTGGGCACCGGTAGCCAGTAGCTGCTCTGGCGTCAGAGCTTTGAGTGTAGCTTTTGTGCCAACTGGAATAAACGCAGGCGTCTGAATTTCGCCATGCGGCGTGACGAGTGTTCCCGTGCGCGCAAGTGCGCCTTCGAGACGGTCATGGATAGTAAAGCGTAGTGCTGTTTGCATCTGTAATATAGTAGCACAGTCCTGATAAGCTAGTTGCTCAAACAAGGGCAGCTACGGTATCATAGAAAGAGTTGAAAAGGAGGTTAGTTTGACAAAAGCCGCAGATTCAGTCATATCCATCGAAAACTTTACGATGAAATTTGGCGACAAGACAGTTATCGATGATCTTTCATTTGAGGTCAAAAAAGGCGAAACATTTGGTTTTCTAGGGAGCAATGGTAGCGGCAAGACGACCACTATGCGAGCGTTACTAGGAATATATCAACCGAGCGCCGGTTCACTCACCATAAATGGAAAAGCGTTTGAGCCAGAGGATGGCAAAATGCTCGGCTATTTGCCTGAAGAACGTGGCCTCTACAAAAAAGAATCTGTCATAGATGTCATGACATACTTCGGCCAACTCAAGGGTCTTGGCAAAAACGAGGCCAAAGAGTGGTCACTGAATTATCTTAAACGTGTCAAGCTAGAGGACAAAGCCAAGACAAAAGTAGACAAGCTCTCTGGCGGTCAGCAGCAAAAAGTACAGCTAGGTGTAACTATCATGAACGACCCGGATGTACTCATACTTGATGAGCCAACCAAAGGATTCGACCCAGTCAACCGACGCCTCCTCATGGATATCATCGAAGCCCAGCGGGCAAAAGGTGCCACAATCATACTGATTACACACGATATGTCAGAGGTAGAGCGCTTATGTGATCGTTTGATACTCCTCAAAGATGGCAACAAGGCAGCATATGGTACGGTATCGGAAGTACTAAAAAAATTCAAAAAAACCACGATGGATGATGTGTTTTTGCACGTATACGGCGAAGATGCAGCTACGCAGCAAGAGGGAGAGGAATAAACCATGGCTTCACGACACAATTTGGGTACCGTTATATCATTTGAGTTTTGGCGAACTGTCAAAAAACCATCATTTTGGATTGCAACGCTATCGTTTCCACTCATGTTTGCCGTCATCATCGGCATCGTTTACTACAGCAGCAAAACATCGAGTGACAGCAGTGAAAAGCTTGCGCAGGAGAAGTTTAGCATCGAATATAAAGATGACTCGGACATCGTTCTGCCTGTCGTCGCCGAGAAGCTTGAAGCAAAGAAAACTCAAGACAAGCAACAGGCTATAGAGGACGTAAAATCCGGCAATGTTGACGCATTTTTCTACTACCCAGCAAATCTCAATGAGGCTCAAGTAGAAGTCTACGGAAAAGACAGCGGGTTATTCAACAACGGCAAATACTCCGCAGTTGCCGAGCAGATGCTCAAAACAAGCGCCTCGGCGACAATAGCCAATCCGAAGCTCATAGCTGTCACGCAAGGCTCTGTAGGAAGCAAGACAACTACTTACAAAGAAAATGGGGAAGTCTCTGCCGGCTGGCTAGCAGCAGTGCCTCCACTACTATTTCTTGTCTTGTTCTATTTTACAATTGCTATGCTAGGCAACAACCTGCTCAATAGCACAGTAGAGGAAAAAGAAAATCGTGTAACCGAGATGATTCTCACGACACTTAATCCAACGGTGCTGATTGTAGGCAAGCTACTTGCGACTTTCTTGGCAGGCTTAGTGCAGGCGGCTGTCATGATAACCCCGGCAATCATCGCGTACTTCGTGCTGGGTGCAGATGTAATCAATCTACCGGACAAAGACATACTATCGCAGCTCGTATTTGATCCGACAGCCATAATAATCGGGGCGCTACTGATGGTAGGTGGCTTAATGCTCTTCACAGGCACACTAGTGGCCATAGGTGCAGTCATGCCCACCGCCAAAGAAGCCGGCCAATACTTTGGTATCGCCATCATATTAATGTTTGTACCGTTCTACATCATCATGCTGATTTTGAGCGACCCGAACGCCATGGTTGTCCAGGTATTCACGTTCTTCCCGTACACTGCACCAGTTACAGCACTGCTACGGAACGCATTTGGCTCACTGAGTATCATCGATGCGGCGATCGTCATCAGCTCACTCATCGTGCTTGGCACCATAATCATCTTGCTTGCAGTACGTCTCTTCCGCTACGGAGCAATGCAGTATGACGGACGCCTATCACTCAAAACACTAACTCTCAAGAAACGGTAACACTATGCGAGTCCTGGTTATCGAAGATGAAGTAAAGATAGCCAATGCGCTCGCAAGGGCACTTCGTGGCCAGGGTTATGCGGTTGACGTAGAACATGATAGTGATGGTGGATATGCAATGGCTAGCACCGAGCCATACGACGTGATGATAATCGACCGCCTTATGCCAGGCGAGTACGACGGAATCTCCCTTCTAAAGCAGCTACGCTCAGAAGGCATCGATGCGCCAGCCTTGATACTTACCGCGCTTGGTAGTACCGAGCAAAAAACAGAGGGGCTAGATGCCGGTGCTGACGATTATTTGACCAAGCCTTTTTCTGTAGATGAACTACTCGCTCGAGTACGAGCACTCCTAAGACGACCGACAATCCAGCAAGACACTATACTAAGCTCTGGTAAACTGGCGCTCAATACAACGCTACATGAAGCAACGTACGATGGTGAGTCGCTTGATCTCACTGTCAAAGAACTCGCCTTACTAGAGTATTTGATGCGAACCGAAGGTAGGCCGGTATCAAAAGAACAGATCATCAGTCATGTATGGGATTTTGATGCTGACATACTACCCAACACAGTCGAGGTCTACATCAAATATCTCCGAAATAAAATCGATGACCGGTTTGGAGTGAAGTATATCAAGACTGTTCGTGGCGTTGGGTATAAATTCGAGGGCAAGTAAATCATGCAAAACATTTCGAAAATGTTTCAATCCGCTACGCTCAAATTAACTGGCTGGTATCTGGCTGGTATCGTAATTATTGGTATCATCTTCAGCATATTGGTGTACAACTTTGCAAGCGGGGAGCTTTATGCGCGCTTCGAAGTAATCGAAACTCGCCTCGCACAAGATACCACTCCTCAACAACAGAGTGGATTTGATTTTCAAAGCGTGCGTGATCGCCAGCTGGCCGAGGCGAAGCAAAACATCATTGGCATGCTAGTGTATGCAAACCTTGCTGTGCTGGCGATAGCGTGTATTGCATCATACATACTTGCGAGACGCGCACTAAAGCCGATTGAATCCGCACACGAAGCCCAAACAAAGTTCACTAGTGACGCCAGCCATGAACTAAAAACACCACTTGCTGTCATGAAAACCGAGCTTGAAGTTATACTTTCTGACAAAAATGCTACCAAGCAAGACTATCGAGAGATACTCGAAAGCAACTTAGAAGAAGTAGATCGCCTAAGCGATCTATCATCGACGTTACTTAAGTTAGCAAAACTAGAATACAGCGCGCTTGAATGGAGAAAATTCAATATCACGGAGACGATTGATATTGCTATTCGCTCGCTTGGCGATAGGGCAGAGCGTGTGGATATTGCTGCCATGAAGAAACTACCAGATATAGAAGCAAATCCCTCTAGTATCACTGAGCTTGTCGTCGTGCTACTCGACAACGCACTCAAATACAGCCCGCCAAAAAGTAGAGTCACTATAAAGCTTCAACGTCGCGTGCGTGCCGTAGAGTTGAGTGTCACAAACACCGGCAAAGGCATCTCGCCAGAGCAGTTGCCATACATTTTTAGCAGATTCTACAGAGCGGATAATTCGCGCACAAAGGAAGCTGAGGCGAGCTACGGACTTGGCTTGCCACTTGCAAAGAAGATCGTAGAACTTCATCACGGTGAGCTTTCAGCCACAAGTCAGCCTGGAGTATTTACGACATTTAGCGTCAAACTACCCCTGTCGCAAACTCGCTCGTTGTAATATATCCATCGTTCCGTCACTAATTCAGCGAACACTCAGTTTTCTCTGGCATACTTTGGGCAGTAACCTAATAGATGGTTACCCTAAACAACGAAAAGGAGAACGAGCATGACCACAGCACACGAAATCGTGTATTTGAGCAAAAAAGGCATGAAAGAACTCAAGAAACAGATTGCTTCCCTAGAGCGACTACTCCACCACGCACAGCAAGATTTACGCGAACTTGACCACACCGACTCACGAGAAGATCGTTTTGAACGAATTGAATCACAAAGTCGTATCGAGATGATTACAAATGAATTAGTCGAAAAACGCATTCAGCTCGATAACGCGAAGCTATTACCACGCAAACGTGATGCACTACGCGTTGCACTCGGCTCAGTCGTTGATCTAATGGACACGAAAGGTCGCATGGTGCGATACACTCTAGTTAGCAGCCTCGAAGCTAACCCTAGCGACGGTAGAATTTCGGTCAACAGTCCGCTTGGACAAAGCCTTGTCGGGAGAGGGATTCAAGAGACAGTCGAATGGAGTGCAGGCATCAAGGCCAGGCGTCTGGAGCTTGTACGGATTAGTTAGTATATTGAAAACAGGCCGCTTACGGTGCAGGAGAGATTACACCACTCTCCAGCGCCGTATTTTTTATTTGCATGACGCTCTATAAATATATAGATACCACTGGCGCGATGGTATAATGGTGCTAATGCTTTACCACAGCCACACCATCGATGAAGTTTTCGATGAATTTAAAACAGGCGAGAAGGGTCTACACCAGATATACGCTGAGGCGCGACTAACTCAACACGGACAGAACCATCTCAAACTTACCCGCAGATCATTGTGGCAAATTATCATTGAACCCTTTGCCGACGTATTGATGCTTGTACTACTTGCTACACTAGCACTTAGTATAGTCAGCGCACAGTACTCAACGATTATATTATTAGCACTCATTATCTCGCTAAATGCAGCCCTCCGCTATATCCAAGGTGTCTCCGAAGAGCGAACTCTACGCAAACTAGAACATCAAGCTACAGGCCATGCTACAGTTCGGCGCGACGGCATAGAAGTAAAAATCAATCCTATCGAGCTAGTTCCTGGTGATGTTGTGGTACTACGGCAAGGAGATAGAGTCCCTGCGGACGGCCGAGTCATTCATGCGTTGCAACTACATGTCAACGAATTGCAATTAAGCGGAGAGCCAGATCCCGTTGCCAAACACAACAAACCAGTTCACAGTGAATCGTCCGTATATGAGCGTACAAATATGGTGTATCGCGGGTCATATATCACTACAGGCAGTGGCCAGTTTGTTGTGACAGCGACCGGGAACAAGACGGAGTACGGCAAGATCACACAAAAAGTTTCCCGTATCGCCAAGCGCAGCACCCTACAGCAACGAATCAACAACTTAACTCATGCAATTGTCATCTTGATACTGATTGCTGCGATATTGCTCCTACTTCTAGGCTTAGCAGAAGGCATGTCTCTCGAGGAAACACTTCGCTATGTCACCGCTATTACAGCGGCATCAATACCCGTTATCTTGCCGGTGGCCGTTGCAATTGCAATCACTCAGGGCTTGAGAAACATGGCACAACATCAAGCGCTTGCGAGAAACATGCAGGCGCTCGAGTTTATCAGTATGATCAGTACTATTCTTGCGGATAAAACAGGTGTTTTGACACGTGAGTCACTAGGTGTTAGCTCGTCGTGGCATCCCAACTATAGTGACCGTGTGTTTGTAGAATACTGCCACCGCGCTGCCATCTCACAGACACAAGAAGGCGACGAGATAGACCGGTCACTTCTTCGCTATGAAAAGTCTCAAGATTCTTCAATTCTCCAAATCCCGGCAAGAGTATTTGGCTTTGAGCGCACGGTAGGCCTTAGCGGCAATCTCTGGCACAATGGTGCACAGTATGAGCTCGTGCTCAAAGGTGCTCCCGAAAAAATCATACGCATGAGCGAGTTAAGCGACGCGGAGCGCGAACAAGCCACACACTCGGTACACAAGCTAGCTTCCGAGGGACATCAAGTACTCGCTGTAGCATACACAGAATTGCGACAGCCGATTAGCCAACTCACAAAACTGCCGAAACGACATAGCCTTAAATTTGTGGGACTTATTGCATTAGAATCCAAACCTCTTCCAGGCAGCAAACAAACCGTTGCCAAACTAGCACTTGGAGGCGTATCGGTGCGCATGATCACGGGAGATCATGTCGAGACAGCCTATAGTCTCAGTCGCCGTCTGGGTATCGCATCATCACGCCAAGAGATATTCGATACTCGCAAACTCGCGATCATGCAAGACGGAGAGGTGAGTCGCGCGGTTATGCACAGCACTGTATTCGCACGTGCAGCACACAATCAAAAGCATATTCTTATCGCCAAGCTTCGTCGTCACAGCGTGGTTGCGGCAACAGGCAGCAGCGCGGACGATATACCAGCACTGTTACAGGCACACGTCGGCATCAGCACCGGTCATAGTTCACTACTCGTTCGTGACGCGAGTGACCTCATACTACTAGATGACAGACTCGCTACCGTCGCGGAAGCTATCAAATGGAGCCGTACTACATTAGGAAACATTCGACGCATGCTTCTTTACCTCATGACGGTCAATATCGGCGAAATGGCGATTGTCGCAGGCTCGCTAGTTATCGTCATGGCTCCTGCGCTCCTTCCCGCGCAAATCCTATGGATCAATCTTGTCACAAGCTTTGGACTCGCGCTACCACTTGGGCTTGAGCCACACAGCCGCAATATTATGAAACGAAAGCCCGTCTCTCCACGAACGTCTGTATTGCCACGTTACCTTATCGTACGCATGTGCATCCTTGCCGCCAGCATGACGGTGCTTAGTGTAGGAGCATTTATACACTTCGAGTCATCCTATAGTTCGGCCTATGCACAAACTATCGTGTTCTATATGTTTGTCGCCATGCAGATAGTAAGCGCGCTAAGCGCCAGAAGCGACCATACGTCCACCCTAGTACGATTCCGTACATTCAGCCCGCTAATCTACATAGGCATAGGATTCACACTACTCACACAGCTGCTCATCACCTTTACTCCGCTCGGCGGATGGCTTGGACTAATTAAAGTTGACGTGTACGACGCAGCGACTACATCGGCATTCGCATTTGGCTGCTTACTACTTATCAGCGAGCTACTCAAACTTTATTCTCGCCATGCAGTGCGCAAAAAGGGAAGGAGCTACGAATGAAAATTTATATAGCGGCAGGCATCGTCACCACAAGTATAGTACTCATAGTAAGTACAGCCATACTCCTGAGTGACCAGGAAGAACCGGTAGCACCTCAACAACCGCAAACCACAGTCTCAAGCAGTACGCAAGCCACTAGCGACAATAATGATGATTCTAATAGCGAAAATAGGGGAGAGAAAACAAATACCCCAAAGGTCGATACGAACAAAGCTAGTTACACCAAATTCACCGCAGAGTCGTTTCGTGCCGTAGACGGACAGACGAGGGTACTTTTTTTCTATGATTCAGCGCATACTCCAAGTGTACGTCTTGATGAGATGCTCACTAAAGAAGTGAAGGCTCTGCCAGATAAAGTACATATTTTCAAAACTGAATTCAAAGAGCAAAAAAATCTTGGCGCGCAATATGGAGTTACGGAACCAGGTGCTTCACTAAAATTTGACTCAAACTCTCAACTAACGGCCGTTTACATAGCTACCGACTCTCCAGACATTTCTACATACAAAAAAGTCCTCTCGCTTAAATAAGCCAGTCACACGCTAGACCCTGCACCTTGCATATGGTAAAATAAGTACCGCTGACCACCGCTATAGCAGTGCAAGCACCGACACATTGGGGTGTCGCCAAGTGGTAAGGCACCGGATTTTGGTTCCGGCATTCGGGGGTTCGAATCCCTCCACCCCAGCCAAGAGTCATTATTTGAACAAGAAGCCATCGAATCGAATGGCTTTTTGTATTTCCACCTTAGTTGATCTTTGTTGAGCTCAAGGTTCTAAAGTACCAAATTTAGCAACTCTCGTCTTTAGTCAATCTTCGAACCTTCGAAAGTTTCAGGGGCAGTTCTACATATTTCCATTATTAGCGTTGCCTGAACAGTCTCTATAGCTGTAGGTTATACTGACGAGCCCAAAAGGACGAAAGACTGTACCAAAGAAACTTCCAAGCATGATACAATTTACAGAGTATCTACTGAATATTTCACAAAAACAAATAATGTCATTAAAGTTACTTCCACCTATTATACTAATCATCCTTGCTGTCTCTGGGGTCGGTTATTTTTTATTTATACATCAGAAAGATGCGGAAATGACCGCACAAAAATCAACCGTCAAACCAGCCTTTCATTTTGATAGTACTAATATTAAGGGATGGCAAAGCTCACAGAATGCGTATCCTTTAGAGAGTGTTACAAAAGACTATACAGGTGACCGCACCGAACTACCTCTCGTCAGCATGACAATTCATCGTAACGATAACGCCAAGACTGATAATTGTTTCGTGTCATATTCATACTATCAAAGCCAGCCGATTGATATTGCCGTAAAGCTAAAAGAGGAGAATCAGCAAGTAACACAAAAGAGTAGCACACTATCTCTCGATGAAACTGACATACAGACACTTCCTATTACCACGAATCAAGATAAGATAAATGTTGCAATCCATCGCTACAATCTATCAGGATCGTACCCGGGCGAAGTAATGCGAGGGATTGAACTTGGTTATGTCAATGTCAAAAAAGGATATATCGAGATTCAGGGTATTTGCGCAGAATTCAATCAGCTCGATGGTACACTTGCCATCTTTCGAGCTGTAACATTCGATGAAGCGGGACAGACGGAAGTGGGCAAAATCATACCGGGAAAATACTGATGAAGATCCGCGATGAACTAAAAAACTCAGCATCTCTCTGAGCCCCGAAAGACGACAGCACAAAAGGAAAGCTGTGCTGCATTGGCGCTACCGCAGAAGCAAAATAGAATCGCAAAATCGATTCTATTTTTTTGGACTCGCGGAGAGCTTGAGTTGTTGATTTTATCAGTATGCCCTTACCGGATCACCCTTACTCACAAGCTCTATCTGAAATCTCATATATGCGGCAGATATTTCGGTAGCATGCACGTCTTTATCTTCAGCATACTGTACACTCACACTACTGCCCATCATAACTTTCTGATTATTATAATACCTCTCTGCTTTATTTGTATTATAATCCGATATCACATCAGTCGGTGTTGTAACAGTAAATATAGTGCCACTTGAGGACCGAATTGAGGTTTTGTTTCCGTCCAGCCCAACAACAATACCTTGAATCTCTTTCATGATAGTTGCATCTGAAACTCCAGCATTGCCGCCGCCCATATATAAATCGATTGACCCTCCGCCCGCGATACAGTCGTCATTTGGATTTCCGTAGCATGTTTCGCGCTCGGATAGCGATTGCCATGCGAATTGGTCGTAGTCTTCAAACGGCATAGATAGCTTTATTACGGCGACAAGAATCCGATCGGAATTGTTGTCGGTATCAAAGCTTCCATCTTGGTTCCGAGTCATTGTGATATTACCCGTTGCTACGTAGGCAACGACATCACCTTCATTAATCTGATCGGCTGTTGAGTTTTTACCATCGACAATATATTTTACATTCTTGTCAGCTTTCAATGTATTTTCAGGCCAGCCATATTTATCTAAACCAGCAAATGTTAATGAGTTTCCTTGTTTCGTTTGCAAATGCGTAGCCATAGATGTAACAACAATCGTCTGCCTAACTGGCTTACTGCTAGGCTCTAAGCCATCCAGGTCAGGCATAGTCTGATCTCCATATGATTGTTGAGCCCAACTCTCGATTGCCTGCAACTCGCAGCGTGCTTGCACAATAGCACTGATGCGATCTGATTTAATAGTTGCACCCTTCTTGAGCTCGTATCGAGTAGAGCTTGTAGTATCACACCCAGATGCCGAAAGCAGCACTTCGTCTCGTCCACTTACGGATGTCCTTGACTCTATGACGCGCACTTCAGGTTTTGCCCAGAGTAATTGATACGCTGCATATACACCTGTCGAAGCAATGACCAGTGTGCCTAGTGCAATTGCTACGATAGCAATTCTCGGTAAATGCTTAAATCTCATAATGAATGTCTCCTTTTTATTGACATCCATTTTACGTACAGCAGATGATAATATTTCAGAACGCTTCACTTTTTGCATGACTGCATCTGTAAATCTAGTATCGCGTGGATAACGATCTGGCTTAGCAGCTAGCAGGAGGGCATCGAAGTTCAAATCTCTCATGCGAGCTTCTCCCTCAGTTGTGATTTCGCACGACTTATCCATGTCCCGATAGTTCCAGTGCTCGTGTCGTAGGTATCGGCAAGTTCCTGATAACTTTTTCCTTCCCAAAAATAAGCTTTGATAATTTCTGCATATTTGGGGGGGGTCGAGTTCTGCTACCAACTTTCGAATATGCTCAATCTCTTCTTGTTCGATATGCTTCGGGAGCATCGTCTCAAGATGAAACTCTATATCTTTAACATGTACTTTTCGTTTATTTTTTCGCAGTGTATCGATGCAGAGGTTTGTTGCAATACGATATAACCACGTAGAAAAGCTAGCTTTCTCAGTATCAAAACCCGGCAAGCTTCTATACGCTTTAATGAATGCTTCTTGCGCCACATCTTCGCCTTCTTGCCGGTCCTTGAGGATATTCTCGCAGTGAATAATAAGACCTGTCTGATAACGCTCTACGAGTTCTCGATACTGTTCAGTGTCTCCTGATAGTATTTGAGCTATGCAATCTTTTTCTTTCATCATGCTCATTATACGAAACAATAGGTATAAATATTTCAAAGATTCATATTTATTATAAGACAGACTTTGTTACCAGCGTGGCTACGCAGAGTAGTATGGTGCATATATCGAATAGTTTAATCTGGCGAGAGGCATGCCAGGCTGTCTACATTCGACTCCTTTCATGCTATTATAACTGTATCAAAAAGCACAAAAAACATATACAGCAAGCTTTATCCTGCATCAGATTCAATTATCTCGGCATCTCTTTTGGATTGGTCGGATATTTTATCGCACTCACGCCTTCACTCATGCCGCGACCCGCACTTTTTATGGGTGTTGTAGCAGGAGTAGGCTTTGCGATAGGGTATAGCATCGGTGTATTTGCCAGCTATATCGCGCGGAAATGGCATCGCATCGCCGAGCCAAACAGTGCGACAAAGCATCGTGCATGGGTTGCCTTGGGCGTCGTCAGTATAGTATGTATCGCAGCAAGTAGCTTATTAGCCCGCTACTGGCAAAACGACCAGCGTGCACTACTCGACCAACCACCGATCTCCAACCTCAGCACACTTACCATAGTATCGATTGCACTCGCTGTGTTTGTACTATTATATGTAATCCAAAAAAGCATAGGTTGGATCTGTAGGCGTATAACTAATTGGGGCGCAAAACTTACGTTCTTGCCACCTTATACGGGCGTAATCTCCGTCTTCGCACTTGCCATATTTGTCATTGCCGGCACAATAACTGGATTGCTCGAGCGCACGGCAATCGTTGCGATAGATAGTAGCTACAAGTCTGCCAACAATTATATTGACCCTGCGTTCCCGCAGCCAAACTCTAGACTACGCTCTGGTAGCACAGGGTCAGCTGCAAACTGGGAAGGACTGGGCAGAGAGGGACGGCGCTTCGTATCGAGTGGACCTGATGCTAATGCCATTTCACAGTTCACCGGCAAGCCAGCCAAAGAACCTGTCCGCGTATATGCTGGCCTCAACAATGCCGATGGTCGCCACGCACAAGTTGAGCTCGCCATGAAAGAGCTAGAACGTACGGGTGCATTTGATAGAAAAATGCTAGTTGTTGCAACCCCGACTGGATCCGGCTGGATCGAGGCCGAGACGGTAGCCGCACTTGAATACATGCATGATGGCGACACCGCTATCGTCGCTACACAGTATTCATATCTCCCTAGCGGGTTTGCGTTTGTGCTCGACCAAGGTGATGCGACTTCTATGGCAAAAGAACTCCTTAACACTGTCGAGGACAAACTTCATTCCATGCCACAAGATACGAGACCCAAACTCATCGCCTACGGCCTCAGCCTCGGCTCATACGGAGGTCAATCAGATTTCGCTGGTGAAAATGACTTCGAAAACAGGCTCGACGCGGGCTTCTTCGTCGGCACCCCCGGCTTCAGCGAACCATGGCGCACCATCACACGAGACAGAGATGCAGGTACACCGCAAGTCGAACCAGTCTATCATCACGCAAAAGTGATCAAATTTGTAACAAACTCAAGAGATGTACTCAACGATACAGACCCACGCTACAAAATCGTCTATTTCCAATACGCTACCGATCCGTTCGTTTGGTTTGACGCACGCTTACTCTACGCCAAACCAGATTGGATGCGCGAAGCACCGGGAAGGGGAGTATCGTCGCATCTATACTGGTTCCCGGTTGTCACGTTTCTGCAGGTAGCAATCGATCAGATATATTCACTCACCATCTCTGGTGACAACGGTCACGACTATAGCCAAGACACAGTAGCGCCACTCGCCGCAGCCACAAAGCCACAAAACTGGAACGCAGATAAAACACGAACCCTACAGGCCCTTATTGCACCGCCTACAACTTCAGAAGACTAAGTCTGAATATTCCCAACGCTTGTGTTTGACTTATATTCTACTTTAGGATACGCTACACTCAAAACTAACGAGAGGAAGTAGTGTATGGAAAAAATCATGATTCGCCGACTCGGCGTTGCATCTGTAGCAAAATATGTCGGTGTCGCTCACGCAATCCTAGGAGTGATCTATGGCTTTATCGCAATGTTCGGAGGCCTCGCAGTTGTCGTAGAACAGGATCAGCTCGACGTGTTTAGCAAAATCTTCGCAAGCATTGGCGCGGTATTGATAGCACTACTAGTTATCCCTGGCGTACTATTTCTCGTAGGCTGGCTCTATGGCGCAGTATTTGCGCTCATCGCAAACCTCATTCTTAACACTTCAGAAGGTATCGAAGTAGACTTCGAAAAAAAGAAGTAACAAGATTCACCACAGACATAATAGCGCGCCCTCAGGGTGCGCTATTATATTTTGGCAAAAAATAGTTAGAGTTTTTATCGAATATTTATATAGCATCATAAACCTGTCATCAACATACATATATTAAGTTTGGTTTTATATAAGCCAAGTATTCTTCTGACTAGGCAACAAAACATAACCAAGGAGAAACAAATGAATATGATTTCTCGAGGCGCCCGAAATGCGTTTCGCAATATCATACGAACCGGGTCGATCGTGATCATACTCGGTATCAGTATCGGTCTCGCGCTTTCGATGCTCGTAGCTAGGCAAGCAGTCACCTCAAAGATCGAAACCGTTAAGTCGTCCGTAGGCAACACGGTTACTGTAGCACCGGCCGGTGCACGCGGATTTGAAGGAGGAGGAGAGCCTCTTACCTCCAAACAAGCGACGACACTTGCTGACATCGACCACGTCTCAAGCACTGTGCAATCTGTTAGCGACAGACTCACTACAGACAATACAGATCTTGAATCCGGGATAGACGCCGGCTCACTCGGCCAACGCAATGCAGCACGCTCAGGCGTTGGGTTCCAGCAAGCACCCCCGAGCATGCCGTCTGGCGGTATGGGTGGCGGACAGAGCACGAGCAGTAGTGGAGAAGTCACTCGCACATTTACTCCGCCAGTTACTTTAATCGGCTCAAACAACCCCGAAAAATCACTCGCCTCGGATGGTACGTCCGTCAAAATCACCTCCGGAGAGGTGTTCGCAGGTGACTCTACCGAAAATGTAGCGATTATCGGAAAAGCGCTAGCTGATAAAAATAAACTGACCGTCGGTTCAACATTTACTGCGTACGGGGAAACCGTCAAAGTGATCGCCATCTACGACACAGGCACCGCTTTCGCAAACAACCAAGTTGTCATGCCACTCGGCGTAGTACAAACGCTTAGCGGTCAAACAGATCAGCTTACCAGTATCACCCTGAATATCGACAGTATAGATAATATTGGCAGCGTCAGTGCGGCAGCCAAGACTGCGATAGGACATAGCGGTGATGTAACTGATTCCGAAAGTCAAGTCGCTTCGGCAGTCGAGCCACTTCAAAATATTCAGACTATTTCGCTCTACAGTTTAATCGGTGCGATATTTGCAGGTGCGATAATTATCCTGCTCACCATGATTATGATTGTGCGCGAACGTCGCCGAGAGATTGGAGTAATCAAGGCTATCGGGGGCAGTAACGCCGTCATCATGGGTCAGTTTATAGTAGAAGCTGTCACGCTTACCTTGCTCGGCGCCGTTATTGGCATCGGTGTTGGTGTGGCAGCCGCAGCGCCGATCACCAGTGCTCTTGTCAGCACTTCTAGCTCCACTACACAGCCAGGTGGGCCTGGCGGTATGATGGGTGGTGGTCGCGGTACGGGCAGAGCACTGCAACAAAGCGTAGAAAACATTCAGGCTAATGTAGGGTGGGAGATTATATTCTACGGCATCGGCGCAGCGCTTATAATTGCCGTCATTGGGAGCGCACTAGCCTCGATATTTATATCAAAAGTACGCCCGGCGGAAGTCATGAGGGCAGAATAGGATTCATATGTTAGTAGTAGATCACCTCACACGTACGTTCAAATCCGGAGGAGAGGAAGTCCACGCAGTCAGTGATATGAAATTTTCTGTCGATCGTGGTGAATTTGTCTCGATTATTGGTAAGAGCGGTAGTGGCAAAAGTACACTTCTCAGCATGCTTGGTGCGCTCGATAAGCCATCCGGAGGTAGTATAAAAGTTGATAGTGAAGATATCGCCAAAATGAATGACCATAGCCTCATTCGCTATCGCTGTCACAAAATAGGCTTCGTATTCCAAAACTATAACCTCATCCCAAATCTCACAGCTATCGAAAACGTGATGCTGCCGATGGAGTTTGCCGGCAGCGGCAATGCAGAACGCAAAACTAGAGCTATCGAGTTACTTCGACAAGTCGGTCTAGAAGACGATCAGATGCGACGCAAACCCGGGCGTCTTAGCGGTGGGCAGCAGCAACGTGTATCTATTGCACGAGCTTTAGCAAATCAACCAAGCGTCATCTTAGCTGACGAACCTACAGGCAATCTCGACGAACAAACGGGCAGAATGGTGTTTGACCTGCTTCACAAACTAGCCAAACAAGAAAAAACCACTATCATTGTCGTCACACACGACCTTGAGATAGCCGGCAAAACAGATCGAACGTTTCGCCTTAGTGACGGAAAACTGACAGAAGTCAAAAAGTAACACATACTACGCTTAGCACCCCGCGATGTCGGGGTGTTTTGCTATAATAGGGTTAGTTTTAAGAAATGACTAAGCATTACATCTTACAATAGGTACTATGAAGATACTTGTGATAGAAGACGAACATAGAATTGCCCGCGCAATTCGCGAAGGCCTCATGGACGAGGGTTATGCTGTTGATGTGGAATACGACGGCGAAGCAGGCTACAATACTGCTTCGGCGGATGAATATGACTTAATTTTGTTAGATGTGATGATGCCAAAGCTCAATGGTATCGAGGTGTGTCGCAAACTGCGCGCCGACGAAAATCACACCCCGATTATATTACTCACCGCAAAAGACCAAACCGAAGACATCATCAAAGGACTTGATAGTGGTGCGGATGACTATGTGGCTAAACCATTTTCATTCGAGGTATTGCTTGCCCGTGTACGTGCCATCTTGAGGCGTCCGCACGAGAAGCTTGCGGAAGTCCTCACTGTAGAGGACCTCAAGCTCGATACAGTGAATCGATCAGTCAAACGAGCCGACAAGCTAATCCCACTCACGTCCAAAGAATTCTCGATTCTCGAATACATGCTCCGCAACAAAAACCGTGTCGTCAGTAAAAGCAACATTATGACTCATGTTTGGGATTTCGACGCAGACATACTGCCAAACAATGTCGAAGTATTTGTAAACTACATCCGCAACAAAGTCGATAAGCCTTTTGAGGGCCGTGCAATCATAGAGACGATGCGTGGATTTGGCTATATCATCAAGGACAACGAGTAAATCGTGACGCGCGCGCAATTGCGGAGCTTTTTTCGAACCGACACTGCTCGATTGATGCTCACGTACCTGAGCATCATCATGATCATGAGTCTGAGCTTTAGTGTTGTGCTATACAGCACGTCAGTGAGTCAGCTCGAACGTCAACGCCCACCACGTTTTAATATACAATCGTCTGATTTTCCGATGCAAACACCTTCTGGGTTTAGATCGTTTATAGAAACGCGTATCGAGGAGGGGAAGCAAGATATTTTTGCAAAACTTACGACTATTAATCTCATCGTATTATGTGGTGGGGCGATCTTGAGCTATTACCTCGCGCGCCGCACACTCGAGCCTATTGAAGAGGCTATGGATGCACAAACTCAGTTCGTAAGTGATGCAAGCCACGAGCTCCGTACCCCCCTCACGGCGCTACGCACATCAAACGAAGTAGCACTTCGTCGAAAAAAGCTCACGCTATCTGATGCCAAACGAACAATCCAAGAAAACCTAGATGAAGTCGACCGCCTGCAACAACTCACTGACGGCTTGCTTAGATTGCTTTCGCGCGATTCTCAAGTTCAGATTATAGATTTCAAGCTGCAGGACGCGATAGGCACGGCGCTTGCCGCCGTTGCGCCAAAAGCGGCATCCAAGCGTATAGCAGTTAATGACCAGACCCCCTCGATTACCATACGCGCCGACCAAGGAGCTTTAACTCAGGTACTTACCATCCTGATAGATAACGCTGTCAAATACAGCCCTGAAGATTCTACTATCACGCTTACAGCCACCGTCGATGACAAACAAGGGGTATCAATCAGCGTCGCGGATACTGGGATTGGTATTTCGGAGCAGGATGCACAACATATATTTTCACGATTTTATCGCGCAGACAGCTCACGTTCACAGACAGAAGGCTATGGGCTAGGCCTACCTATAGCACATAAACTTATCAAAGCCCATCATGGTACTTTGAGTGTAGAGAGTGCGCCTGGAGAAGGTAGTATTTTTACAGTACGTTTGCCTCATACATCCAGATAGTAACATTATTTCGCAGTAAGCACTAAGGCTGTGCGTGCAGGTAGATAGAGCTTTATGTACCCGTCAGCTGCTTCATACTCCAGCCTCGTATCAATACGATCGTGACCACCAAACGCAGCCTCATCCGATGACAGCGTGATGTGGTATTTGACCGCGGGAACGGGCAAGGCATACTCTGTATACGAATCAGTTGGCGAGAAGTTATACACGATGAGCTTGTCACCCCGCGCATACGACAGCACATGATCATCCTGATGCACGTAGCTATATTCGACATCACCAGAAATGCCGCGTAGTTGTGTAATCATAGCCTTGTCAAATGCGCCAAGCTGACTATATTTGAGCTTCTTGTCGTCCACGAGATTCCATTGACGGCAAGCATATTTATACGACCAGTCGTTTCCCTCCCTAGGGAAGTCAATCCATTCCGGATGGCCAAATTCATTTCCCATAAAATTGAGATAGCCCCCGCCATGAGCTGTCGCCGTGAGTAGACGAATCATTTTATGTAAGCTCGTTGCTCGATCAATTACAATATTGTCATCAGCGACAAGCATGTGGTCATATATTTCTTTGTCCGCCAAGCGAAAGATTAACGTCTTATCTCCCACGAGTGCCTGATCATGACTTTCTGCATAGCTAATCACTTGCTCCTCTGGTCGGCGAGATGTCACCTCATAGAGCAGCTCGGCAAGATCCCAGTCTTCATCTTTTTTATGCTTGAGAGTCTTAATCCAGATGTCTGGCACGCCCATACTGAGGCGGTAATCAAACCCAACGCCACCGGCTTCTACTGGTGCGGCAAGCCCAGGCATAGCGCTCATATCTTCCGCAATCGTGATAGCTTCTGGCTTTGCACTGTGCACCACCGCGTTTGCCAGCGTGAGATAGGTGAGTGCGTCGAGGTCTACATCGCCGCCAAAATAATCTTCGTAACTTGTAAACGCTTTTTCGAGTCCATGACTGTGGTACAGCATGCTTGTCACACCATCAAACCGATAGCCATCTACATGAAACTCATCAAGCCAATAGCGACAATTACTTAACAAGAAATGTGCGACTTCCGGCTTGCCGTAATCAAATGTACGAGAGTCCCACTGGACGTGATGCCCGCGTTCACCCTCGTGAAAATACTGGTTATATGTGCCATCCTGGCGACTCAGGCCTTCTGTTTCGTTTTTGACAGAATGTGAGTGTACGATATCGATGATAACGCGCAGCCCCATACCGTGAGCTGTATTGATAAGTGCCCTAAAATCGTCTGGTGTGCCAAACCGCGAACTTGGCGCAAAATAATTTGACACATGGTAGCCAAAACTTCCGTAGTACGGATGTTCTGCTATAGCCATGAGCTGCACTGTGTTGTAGCCAGCTTTTTTGATGCGAGCTAGCACGTGGCGAGTGAAGTAATTATAGCTTGCCACAGTCTCATCTTCCGAGCTCATCCCCACATGAGCTTCGTAGATAAGTGGCACGTCGACTGAAGGCCTGAATCCTTGGTCGGTCCAAGCAAACTCATGCTTCGGCGCCCAGACCTGTGCGGTGAATATCTTTGTATCTGGATCCTGCACCGCATAGCGCACATATGCAGGCAGGCGATAGTCATCGCCGCCATCCCAGTACACGTGTAGCTTGTAGTTGTCCCTGTGCCTGAGAGTCTTAGCAGGTAATTCAAGTATCCAGTTGTCCTCGTCGCGCACGAACTCGTATTGCTCGTCGTCTTGCCATTCGCTAAAATCACCCACCAGCACCACTTTCGTCGCATTTGGCAGCCATTCGCGCAGCACCCAGCCAGTCTCGGTGCGATGCAATCCGAAATACAAATGACCGAGTGCAAATTCACTTGCAGATTTACCGCCAAGTATGCGCCGGGAGTTTTCAATAACATGCCAGTTTCGAGCTTTGAGCTTGTCAGTATAGGGCTCAAGCCATGGATCTATAGTGGTGATTTTTTTAACCATTAGTATTTAGTATACCAGACACAGACTATTGACATTATTCGGTAAATGATCTAAAGTAGCTAAGCTAGATTGTCGATAAACCACCCAGCGCGGAAGGAGTAGGCCATGCCTATCCCCATCTTGGAAGTTAAGGGCACCAGCAAGAGGATCTTCGAAGCGAAGAACGAGACAGGAAGGACGCTCCTGGGACTGGTAGATGCCAGCCAAAAGATATTTCCAGAAGACTCGAACTGGATCTCACGCAACTGGGAGATCGGCTACCGTATCGACGGAAAAGGCTTCAAGCAGGTGATTAGTCACCTGGATGCAGTCTCCTCAAGAAGCCGGACGCCTCAGCAAAATGCTCATCTCAATCAAATGCGCGATTTTGCGCGTGACACCTGGCACTAGCTGCCGCCCCGCAGTTCGAGAAGCGAAAGTAAATCGCCGTCTCCTGCATAGGGGCGGCATTTACTTTTTCGACAGATTACAAGCTATTTACTTTTTATATAAAATATGTTATATATAATTAGGCAGGAAAAGAGCCACAGTGTTGCGCTCTTTTTTTGCGGCCCTTTAACATCCGAACTCACACTGGAGGTGTGCGTGACATTCAAGATGCGCATTGTGCGTTTTGTACTAGTCGGAACTCTGTGTTTCTTCGCGCAATGGGGCGCGATGCAAATCCTACAATTGTTTATGCACATCTTCATCGCCGGTATGATTGCCTTCACCTTATCCGCTCAGCTCAATTTTATATCGAGTAGGGCAGTAACGTGGACAGATCGTACCGGTAATCCGCTTCTTCGGAACTGGATTGATTTCAATATAGTAGTCATTATTTGTTCTGGCTTTAATGCTGGGATGATTTGTCTGCTTATGTATTGGAATCTTCCACAATGGTTGGCATTAATCATTGCGCTCCCGCCCACGTCAGCTATCTCGTTCGTCATGTACAATTTCTACGTATTTAGAGAGGACAGGAGTGAACAACTCACCGAGCCTGGCGTTCTTCGTCCCGGCGTATAACGAAGCAGACAATCTCCCAGGAGTCGTGAATCGTATTCACGAGTTCTGTGAAGTCAGCAAGATCACCGAGCGATCAATCATCATTGTTGATGACGGATCGAGCGACCATACCAATGACGTCATCGACGAGCTTCGGCAGTCGCATGAATTTGTTGTCGTATCGCATATTGTCAATAAGGGCTATGGCGCTGCACTGCGCTCTGGCCTTGATGCGGCAGTAGAGACGGGACACAAATGGATTGCATTCTGCGATGGAGATGGTCAATTTGACCCGATGGACACCATGCGTCTGATGGCTGCCGTTAACTCACAGCATGCCGATGTAGCAATCGGGTACCGTGAAGAGCGAGCAGACAACTGGCGCAGGCGCTTGATCGGACGAGCCTGGCATTGGCTCAGCAGTTTCATTCTCGGCTACAAAGCCAAAGATGTTGACTGCGGATTCAAGCTTTTCTCGCGCCGTTCAATTTTGGCAATCCAAGCACAGCTGTGCGGTGAACATGCCACGATCTCTCCAGAGATTTTGATGCGTTTGCAGCGATGCGGCTTTAAGATTGTCGAAGAATCAATGCCTCACTATCCACGAGTACATGGAGAGCAGACCGGCACGAATTTCCACGTCATGTGGAGTTCGTTCACCGGCCTTATGAAAGTTCGCCAGATCACTAGGAAGGACAGTAATGTCTACGACGTTCGCCCCGAACACATCGCAGCCTGAACGTGCATCACAGCCCGATTCACTGCGCCCACGACTGGTAATCGGACTCACTATTGCCATTACGGCAGTAGTTTCGATTATTGCATACATCTACTTTGCTCAAAAAGGACTCACGCTCAGTTACAAGGATGCGATCTCGCATCTGCAAATCACTGGTCGCGTCCTGACAGCTGAGCCCAAAGATGCTCCTGCTCAGTTTGGCGGGGTGTGGCTTCCACTTCAGCACATCCTGATGCTTCCATTCGCCTGGATTACTCCACTGTACTTCAACGGATTTGCCGGCAGTCTCATCAGTATGATCAGCTACGTCGTGCTGTGTGTTTACATGTACAAAATTGTTCTAGGGCTTAGCGACAAACAGATACCGGCTATTATTGCCGTTGTCATTGTTGCGCTCAACCCAAACATTTTGTACATGCAAAGCACACCCATGACCGAGCTCCTGCTGTTCGCCACCATCGCTGCACTCGTGTTTCACACACAGCAGTGGATCCAGACGAACAGCTACCCGCATTTGTTTGCAGCCGGACTGGCTGCGGCACTCGGGTGTCTGACAAGATACGAAGCATGGGTACTTACGTTCGTGTTCGCTGTTATTGTCACTATTGTGGCACTCCGGCGTGGCGGACGTAAATACGCCGATGGCGCGTTCTGGGGATTTACCTTTCTTGCGGCTGTTTCGGCTGTCGGCTGGGTAATCTGGAATCAAGTCATTTTCGGCAACGCGCTGAATTTTCAATTCGGTGAGTACGCCAAACCCGCCCTCTGGGTAGGTGAGGACGAACCTGCTCTTGGTCACCTCAGCGTTGCCATCAAGGCGTACTGGTATGCCGTCGAGGGCAACCTAGGAATCGCAACTATTGTCTTGGCTCTTGCCGGACTCGTCGCGCTTGCCTGGCGACGTCACCTCGATGTTCTGCCTGTGTTTGGTCTACTTGTCATGATTCCGTTCTTTATCTTTGCTCTCGAGCAGGGACAGCGACCGCTTCATGTCATGCAGATTAACGGCGATCTGTACAATGTCCGCTTTGGGCTGCTCATGATCATTCCGGCAGCAATTGCTATCGGCTACCTGGCGAGTATTTTCAAGTCTCCGGCTTGGAGTACCGTTATGTTGTTCGGAGCAAGCGCCGCAACGGCTTTGATCGCCATGGGTGGTCTTAGTGATGCAGTGACAGTTCGCGAGCCAGTGGCGTATATTGAGAAGGGAAGTGACGAACCCTTGAAACCAACGAGTGAATTCCTCAGTCAGAACTATGACGGCGGAAAAATACTCATGGAGTCATTTGGTAACGAAACAATTCTTTTTGATGCCGAGATATCACTCGCCAACAATGTCTACGAGGGCACCTACAAAAAGTGGGAACCCGCTCTCAAAGACCCTGCAGCAAATGAGATCACGTGGATCGTGATGCGCCAAGGAAATAACCCTGACAAGGTGTTCCAAGAACTGCACAGTTCGGAGCAACTCAGTGGTTACGCCCTGGCATATGAAAATGCCACCTACAAGGTCTTCAAAAGGGAGATTCGATGAACAGCCAAAAGCCAGTCAGGCAAACTTCACAAAAGCTTGTCACTGGCGGACAGATAATTTTCTTCGGCTTATTGCTCCTCGGGGTGATTGTCGCAGGAATTTTGTGGCCGCTCTTGGCACAGTTGATAGTCTGGGGAACAATTCTGTTCTTCACTGTGTTTGTCAGCCTCAAGATTGTGCTGTGGTATGCTTCGACAAAATACTCCTTTGCCCAGTTCGAGCAACCGAGTATGTACGACCACGATTTGCCCGTCTACACCATTTTTGTGCCGCTATACAAGGAGGTATCCGTACTTCCCAGGCTCATGAGTGGACTTCATGCATTGAATTACCCTAAAGATAAACTGCAAGTCCTACTCCTAGTAGAGGACGAAACAGTTGATCCGGGTATGCATGAGGCGTTCCAAGCATATGATCTCGGGAGAAATGCACCGTTCGCAAGTTTGCTGCAAATCCCCAATGTTCAACCGCGCGGCAAACAGAAAGCCCTGAACATAGGGCTCGAGCATACGCAAGGGAAATATGCCGTCATCTACGATGCGGAAGATATTCCCGAACCGAACCAGCTCCTCAAAGCAGTTGGAAGATTTGGTTCAGCAGATGCGATTGTCGGCTGCTTACAGGCTCGGTTGTTTTTCGACAACGAACAGAGTAGTTGGGTTTCCCGGCTACTCTGGACTGAGTATGTCATTCACTTTGAGTGGATTCTCAAGGGGCTTGCTCAGCTGGGACTCGTTCCGCCGCTAGGTGGAACGAGCAACCATTTTCGCGTCGATGCGCTCCATGCCATTGCACTCGATCGCTCACAACTTCCTATAGGAGCTGAGGGTATCGGTGCATGGGACCCGTGGAACGTCACGGAAGACGCTGACCTCGCCGGTGCGCTTACGCTTCACGGCTACAAAATCGAGATGCTCGATTCGGTGACCTACGAAATTGCAACGCGCTCTGTCGGTGACCTCTTGCCTCAGCGCTCGCGCTGGCTTAAGGGGTATCTGCAGACAGGCCTCGTGTACCTTCGGAGTCCCCTCAGGACAATGAAGAAAATGGGGCCGATTCGATGGTTTGTCTATGTGTTGTTCCTTCTGGGGACACCGCTGAGCATTCTATTGAGTACTCTGTCGTGGATTTTGACGATTGTGTATTTCTCGACGCGCTCCGAAGCTATCGAGCGGCTATTTCCATGGCCACTTCTGTATCTCGGAACGCTACTGCTAGTGTTTGGTAACTTCGCGCTGTTTATGCAGCACGTGATTGCCGCCCACAAGCGAGAAGGTCATACAACCGTCAAGTGGCTTCTGCTTCTGCCTGTTTGGCAGCAGCTCGCCACCGCGTCACTGTTAATCGCTATTCGAGAATTGTTGCAACCCAGCAAACGCTCGACATGGCGCAAGACAACGCACGAGCACGATCTGGAAACAACGAGTGTGAGTTCGTATCACGAAGCAACCACAGTGGAACTCCCTGTCATTCAACCCGCTCAGCAAGAGCGGCGAGTGGCAGAGCCTGACCCTGTGTAGCTAGCAACACTCCTACACGGAGCGACCTCGGTTTACCGAGAGATTGGCCTAAGCAGCCAGTTTTCTTCAGCAATGAAGAGTCGCTCCGTTTTCCATTGAATTTATTTAAAATAATAAAATCGCCGCCTCTTTCATAGGGGCGGCGATTTACTTTTTAGAAATATCTTGTTGGATTACTTGACGCCGAATTGGCCAAGGAAGTTATTTACCGCGCCTTGCTGTGCAGGTGGCACAAAGTTGTTTACCGCTTCCTGGATAGCAGGGGCAACTTGCTCAATCATTGGCGCTGCTTGTTGAGTAAAGTTCTCCACCGCCTGTGCAACCTGAGGATTAGACTGTATGCCCTCGGCGAAGCCACTCAGCATTGTATCTTGCGCTTGCATGTATGTATCAGCTGCTTGCTGAAGACCCTCAGTTACACCTGGGGTGTTTACGATGTTGTTTATGACAGCACCAGCACCAGGTAGCGCTTCCTCTGCAGCCACAGCACCAGTCGAGACTACTTTTTGCATATCGACATTGCCAGAAAGTGGATCACCGTCTAGTTCTTCGAAGAAGTCATCAGCCTTGCGAGACACATACAAGTTATTGTTCTCAACAAGCGCAGCAGAAATTCCGCTCTTTGCGTTTGAGCCGTCAGCTAGTTTAGTACTTGTCTCAGTAATAATTCGCGTAGACGAGCCGTCTGCATTGTGTATCATGACGTGCGGAGTGTTGCCAGATATGTCATCCGGTGAGTACGCATGACCCCTAGGATCTAGCGCTGCAAGCATGCCAAATGGATTGTCCTTGAGCTTCACGAAATCATCTTCCCTCACGATATGAAGAACGTTTTCACCGCCTGGGGTCTGATACTCAAGTACCTTCGAGGTCTCGGGCACGAGCGGAGCTATGAGTTTCATAAATGGATGTTCACCGAGCTCTTGGCCTGGGATAAATGGTCCACCCACGAATACGGCGCTATTACCATTTGCCAAGAAGTCTGGGTTATCTTGCAGAAACTTCGCAGTTGCGATAGTGCCTTCTGAGTAGCTTAGCAACGTTTTTTCTCCAGGATTCTGTGCGACCACCTCGGCAATTCGCAGCGCACCTTCATTGGTAGACTCAAATGTCGAAAGCTGTTCGTTCGGGAAGATAGGTAGATCACCCATCTCAGCCGACCAACGTACAGGTACGTTTTCTTTACCAGCACCGATATTTGATCCAGCAATCGTATTGTTGAACGCGTCACTTGCGCCACCATTATGACCATTCACAGTGATGTTTGCTGCTTCAGCAACATTCTTGGTAAGAAGCATACCTGCTGCAAATCCGCCCGCTACAGCTACGCGATATGCGCTACGTCCGAGAAATTTTATGGCACGTTTACTCTTACTATCATCTTCGTTGGCTTCCATCTTGTCGAGCGGCTTGCTATACATATTGAAACCTTTTTGCACTGCACTCCCAACACCACTGTACGCAAGTATAGTTTTCGCACCAGCATACGTTGCTACATTTGAGACTGAACGCTTTAGCCCACTGAGGCCAGTGGCGAGTTTACCAAGTAGTCGCTTAGTACGAGATACACGAGGAGCTTCTTCTGCTGTCACTTCTGAGAGCTCTGGGGCTTCAGGAACATATGTACCTTCTTCCACGGCAATAATCTTATCACCGAGCTCATCTACGTCGCGCAATTGGCTAAAGATATCTTCATGAGCTGTCAATAGGTTAGTTGGCTGGTGTACATCGCTATCGGGCGCGTTAATATGGAAGGTTTCTACGTTTGTAAGACGGTACGAAGTAGGGTTATCATTCTCTAGTACTGCTTCAGGTGATGCTACTTGTTCTTGCTTATTCATTGTAATGTCTCCTGTGATTATATGCTGTGAACAGGTTTATTTATGATTACATATTACCACAAGTTTTATGTTTTGTCAATAATATTGTTAGCAAAAGGATGTATATCCGGTTTGTCAAGTAATACTACACCACATTGTGTCCGGCATAAGTTTTCACCTCTAGCGCAAAGGTGTTATACTGGTACTCAATGTCTAAAAAGAATAAAAAGAATCTCACTCCTGTTGAACTCACGCTCAGCCACATAATCGGCGGCGGACAAACTATCGGTACGCTCGAGAGCGGCAAAAAATGTTTCGTATGGGGCGGTTTGCCAAACGAAAAAGTTATCGCACAACCCACAAAAAATAAATCTTCACTCGTAGAAGGCTTCGTAACAGAAGTAATCACTGCATCTGACGAACGCATAGAGCCTCGCGACCCAGAAAGCTATCTGAGCACGAGCCCGTGGCAAATCATGAAGTTTGAGTCTGAGCAACATTACAAATCAGCGCTAATTGAAGAAGCGTTTGAGCTACACGACATAGTACTACCACACCCGATTGAGACCTACACCGATGGAGTAGAATACGGCTACCGCAACAAAGTAGAATACAGCTTCTGGTTTGATACGGAAACTGAAAAACTAAGCCTGGCGTTCTTCCGTAGAGGCACTCATGGCAAAATTGCCGTGAAACACACAAGCTTAGCATCGCCAGCTATTACAGAATTATCGCAACAAATCCTCGCAGTACTCAACGAGCTTGAAGTCGGTGGGCGAGTGCTCAAGACTCTTCTCATCCGAAGTAACCGCGCAGGAGAAACAGCATGGCAGCTTTACGTCAAAGAAGATTCACTCGATGTCGAGCTACTCGTTAGTAAGCTTGGCGATCTCGCGCAAAATGGCGAAATCATCTATTCCAACCCCAAATCTCCCGCAAGTGTAATCACCAAGCGTCTCTATGCAGGTGAACATATTGTGCTTGAAGACACGATATTAAATGTACCGTTTCGCTATGCCACAGAAGGCTTCTTCCAGATCAATCTACCTGTATACGAGCAAGCGCTCAAAGACATGCAGCAGTGGATTACACCCGACAAGCCGGTTGTCGACCTCTACAGCGGAGTAGGTACTATTGGCCTAACTATTGGCGGCGACAGCGTCACGCTAGTCGAACTCAATGAGAATGCCGTACGTGAAATGGAGCGAAATATCGTACAGTTGCAGCGCGTGCCAAACGCACGACCAGTTCAAGCTGCAAGCGAAGACGCGCTCGATTACATCACAGGCGATGCCACCATCATCGTCGACCCGCCCCGTGCTGGACTTCATGTAGATGTGATCGATGCACTTCTCGAAGCCGCACCGGAGCGCATCATTTATCTCAGCTGCAATCCTGCCACACAAGCACGTGACGTGACCCGCTTGGCAGACAAATACGGCATACGCGCACATAGCGGCTACAACTTCTTCCCGCGCACACCCCATATTGAGCATCTTGTCGTGCTTGACAAAAAAACACAGAAGGCGTAAAACAAAGGGCAGACCACAGCGAAAGGAGCTGATATGGGTAAGCCTATACGCGAACGAACGACAGACTTTGTCCTCAGCACAACTGATGTTGATAACAGAGAAAAGTTTACTGCAATACGAGAGTATAGAGAGCTACACGACCTTATATCTCCCATGTCTCCTGATGCGAATATTTCACTCTCATGGCATTATCTTGACCCATTGTTGAGGCGGCGATTGTCTATTTCTTGCGCCCGCCAAGTCATAGAATTACGCGATACATCTTTAGAAATTCCGCACTTTGTCGTGCAATCTACAGAGATGAGAAAATCTGCATGTCAAATCGAAATGGCTGATTTCACACTCCGAGCGAGTGGTATATTTGAACCAGACGAGCTATTTGAACGATACGAAACACTGCGCCAAAATCTTGCATATATGATCGATTAACAAATCGGCCTATTCTAACTTATGAGGTTTTGATGCGGCGATACGCAAACTTAGCAACCGTGCGCCAATTGCCGGATGCATCGGTGTCAAATTGCTTAATCTCACCGTTTTTAACTTCGTGCACAACAATAAGTGCGGGATTGTACGGCGAAAGAGTCCGATAATAACGTAAATCATTTTCACTGCTAGGTTTGCGACCGGGATATGTCTGGCGAAATTTTTCGACAGCAAGATCGTCAAAGTAGTGCGGCTGACCTTTTGGTGGTACATACAGCTCAGCCTTTAATCCCATACGCGCTACGATCTTTTGTATGTCACCGAGCACGTAGTTTGACTGGCCATGGATATACGCATACAGTTGCTTCTTCTTCGACAAAAACACACTCGCCTCGCCAGTGTGACTGATGGGCGCGCCCTGCACAATCATCTGGCGCACTTCAAGATCTATGCCAAATCGATCTTTGGCAATCTGCTCGATAGCTTCGTCGTCTAGTAGCTGATCATTCATATCTAAGATAAGTATAGCATCCCATGCAAATTTCGTCTTGTAAACACGCATAAGGGGTGTACAATAAATCGTATTATGAGCATCTCACCCAAATTCATCACTCCACGACTTATTCATTTTCAAGAACAACCTCGCTTTCCTCACGAAGACCTAACTCCTAACAATGCGGCGTATTTGTCGCATCACCTATCCTTGGGAGCGGGGAGACTTGTTATGCGCGATATGCTGTTTGACAGCCAACATGGCCTGTATAGGGTTGCCCTGGACACAGAACCTCACGGTGAACTCAGGGTTGAAGACTCGCAGGAATCATACATGGCATTCACTAGTGGTTTTTCGCTGTACCGATCTATCGTGAAAGCTACGCAAACGGCTCGAGCAGAGAGCCTCATGGACGGAGCGGCTGCCGCACAAGATTTACTAATTCATAGGTCGCCTGATATCGCTGCCATGAAACTGGGGCATGTTCACACGAGATGGCAAGACAAACAGCCAAATGCTTTTGGTGTTATTGCTGATGCACACAAAGAACTACCGGGCAACAATCAGCATGCCGCAAGCATGGGGGCGGCTGTGGCGTATCGATTGTCATTTGACATTTAGGTATAGACAAACATAAGCGCAGGGTGTATACTCGCACCACCACACAAACAAGGAGAGTGAGATGACCGCTAATCTGGAAAACTTTTGTGCCTCAACACCAACTACTGAAATCATGCCCCGCGACGAAAGCGGGGATTTTTTGTACCCCGATCGACCATATGTTGAGCTAACAGGACGCGCTCGACTCATCGAAATTAATTCAAGTGAACTTGTGTACCGACATCCTGCGGTCCCAGAAATCGCGGGTGTCGCAGCACGTGCAATTCGCTATTCAGCCGAAACAAGAGGAGAACACTATGATGTACTGCGACTTGAGCCACTGACAGATGAAGCGCTAGTAAACGGTAGATCGTTCAATGTCACTCCTGCGTACATCACACGTCACGACGAGGGTATTACCCTTGCTCTTGCTATGCATGCGGTCAATGAAGGCTTTTCAGTCACAAGCATTAGCCAAGAGCGACAGGCTAGCCATGGCAAATACTTTCCATCATTAGACACAACCGCGCTCAATCATTTCACTATTGCCGATACTATAGAACGGGAACGTGGTAACCAAGATGATAAATTAAGCTATGACGAGTTTGGCTATTCTCGAGGTGGAATCTTGGCATATCGTCGTGCTCGACTAGCTCATCAACTCGGCCGAAGCGCAGGGCTAGTAGAAGTACTAGCTGCCGTATGTCACCACGATAGTTCACGCTCAAGGACAATAAAGATGTTCGCTTCACTGCCATTCTACGAAGCCGTCGAGGTACTTGGTCAGATCATAGACAACCCACAGCAAATCAAACTACTAGCAGATACGGTGGGCCACGACCTGGAGACGATTATACACGCGTACGATAGCGCTGGTCCGTTACTAGGAGCACGGACCGCCGATGTCATAAATGACCTGCCGTCTCACCAAAGGGGCACAACCTCCGTATATGGGAGAGATCCATTTGGACACAAAAAAGCATTTTTAGGCTCTTTTGCAAATCACCCAAACATGAGAACACGCCATATCGGAGGATTGGCCCATCTTGGTGCTATGCGTCAATCGGAACGTATAGCTTTTGGCGAACGCCTTCAGCAATATGCCAGCACAGCACCGTCGCCAGAACGACCCGCTGCCGCCTAGTTTGCTATACTAGTAGCAATGGATTTTACCACTCGCTACCAAAACCTCAATGAAGCTCAACGCAAGGCGGTCGACACGATTGACGGACCAGTAATGGTCGTGGCTGGACCAGGTACCGGCAAGACAGAGTTACTTAGTATGCGAGCTGCAAATATACTTCGTAAGACAGATGAGCTACCAGAAAATATCTTGTGCCTCACGTTTACAGAAAGTGGCTCCGTGGCAATGCAGAAACGCCTCACAAGCATCATAGGGCGCGACGCTTACAATGTATCCATCTACACATTCCATGCGTTTGGCACGGAGATTATGAGCCGCTACCGCGAATACTTTTTCCGGGGCGCGGAATTTCGCCCTGCCGACCAGCTATCAATACATCGAATCGTCACGAGTATCTTGGACGATCTACCGTATGACAACCCCCTGCGTAGCAAAATGAATGGTAGCTATACCGCGATAGGCGACATCATCAAGGCTATTTCAGACCTTAAACGCGCCAGCCTGACAGATGCTGAGTTTAGTGCGTTACTCGATGCGACAGACGAAGCGCTTGATATCGCTGGGGCGCTTATCACTGACGTGTTTTCAGACCGAATCAGCAAAACCACCCGAGATAAGCTTGCCGACATAGTGCCGAAGATAGCAAGCGTACGTGAGAAAATGCCGCTCGACACATTACAGCCATTGTCTGAAGTACTCTCAAACAGCCTGCAACATGCAATAGATGAAGCAGATGCTCATCCGAAAGTCACACCACCTCTCACGGCCTGGAAAAAAGAGTGGGTTACTATCGACGCCGAGCGCCGTCCAATTTTAAAAGTTGCAAAGTATCAGCCAAAACTGCGCTCACTTGCTCATATATACAGTCAATACCTTGCGATCATGCAAGCGGCGGAGCTTATAGATTTTGATGATATGATCATGCAAGTCGTGCATGCCATAGAGGTGAATCCCGACCTTCGCTATGAGCTGCAAGAGAAATATCACTACATCATGGTAGATGAATTCCAGGACACCAACTTGGCTCAGATGCGTATACTCCGAAATCTCACAAACAACCCTGTCGTCGAAGACGCGCCAAACATATTGGTTGTAGGCGACGACGATCAAGCTATTTATGGTTTTCAGGGTGCTGAGGTGGGCAACATCATCAAATTCAACCAACTATACCCAGGGGTCAGGCGTATTACACTGCGAGACAATTACCGTAGTGTTGCACCAGTGCTTACCGGTGCAAGGGAAGTGATCGTACAAGCCAGCGAGAGGCTTGAAAATATCCTACCTGATGTCGACAAAACATTAACCCCTCACGCGGAGACAGAGGCAGCGAAAACAGAGATCATCGAACTCCTGACACCCGATGCGGAACGTGCATGGGTTGCACATGAGATCAAATCACTTGTCGAATCTGGTGTAGCAGCAGAATCCATCGCCGTAATATCTCGCCAACACAAAGACCTCGTCGCGCTGCTCGGCTACTTAGCCGACAAAGAAGTTCCTATCAGCTATGATAGGCGCGATAATGTACTAGACGACGAAGCCGTACTACAGCTCGAGCGCATTGGCAATATCGTCGTAGCATTGGCGGGCGGTGATCACTCAGAAGCAAATGCACTTTTACCAGAACTATTAAGCCACCCTGCGTGGAATATTTCGCCCACCACGCTATGGGAAATCAGCCTCAAGGCTAGCAATACCCATCAGTCATGGCTTGAAGTGATGCAACATCACGAAGCGATGGGGGAGTTTTGGACATGGCTCCAAGCGTGCGCCAAAGAAGCAGAGCACATGCCACTCGAACGCATGATTGACACACTGCTCGGTACGACTACACTAGGCGCTGACTACACATCACCTCTACGCGAATACTTCTTTCCCGCGAGTGAACTCGAAAAAGATGCATCTCGTTATATCATGCATCTCGAAAACCTCACTGCGATACGCGCAAAGCTTCGTGAGCATGAAGTAGACATGACGACACCACGCCTAGCGGAGTTTCTAGGATTCATACAGCAAAATCGTGATACCGACACCCGCATCACGAGCTTGCGGCACGTCGGCCAAGATAGTAGCGCAGTACAGCTGCTGTCGGCCCATAGCTCAAAAGGCCTAGAGTTTGACCATGTGTTTATAGTAAACGCCACCGATGCAATGTGGGGAGAGAAAGCCCGCGGAAGATCCGATAGCATCTCTTTTCCGCCAAATCTTCGACTGAGTCGCAATGCGGGCACTTACGACGAACGTCTGCGGCTTTTCTATGTCGCAATGACACGTGCACGTCACACACTTCATATCTCATACTCACGCGAAAACGACAATGCCAAGGAGATGCTCCGTGCTGGATTCTTGGTGGCAAGCTCACTACCGGTACTGACAATTACAGATCCCCATGCGCACAGCTCACACCTTCAAGCAGCTACACAGACTTGGTATGCACCGATTGTCTCTATACCGACAAGTACTATGCACGACTACTTGGCTCCGTTGTTATTTCGCTATAAGCTCAGTGCCACACATGTAAACACATTCATCGACGTGACACATGGTGGACCGCAGAGTTTCTTGCTCGGCAGCTTGTTACGATTCCCATCAAGTCCAAGCCCTCATGCCAACTACGGTACTGCCGTGCATGCTACGCTGCAACGAGCCCACGACTACTTGCGCGCTCACAAATCGCCACAACCAGAAGAAGATATATTGCACGAATTTGAGAAATCACTCGACCGCATGCAATTTACAGACGAAGAGCGTATACAGTACCTCCAGAAAGGCGGCGCGGCGTTACGAACATTTCTGGCTGCAAAATACTCCCAGTTTTCTCCAGAGCAGCAGGCTGAGCTTGATTTCAAACATCAAGATGTCTGGCTTGACGAAGTGCATCTGACAGGTAAGCTTGATGTGGTTGAATTTGATCGCGACGCCATGACAGTCACTGTGACAGATTACAAAACTGGCGGCGTACTGACTAGCTGGGACAGAGGGCAAGATTACCAGAGAGTAAAAGCACACAAATATCGTCAGCAATTACTTTTTTACAAGCTTCTTATCGAACACTCCCGCGAATGGCAACGCTACACCATGACGAGAGGCGTACTGCAGTTCGTAGAGCCAAATGCAGCCGGACACATAGTTGATCTACAGCTAGAAGATATCGCAAGCGAAGAGCTTAATAGATTTAGGCTACTCATCAAAGCCGTGTGGCAGCACATCCAAGAACTAAACTTCCCGGACACATCCGAGTACGAGCAATCACTTGCAGGCATCAAGCAATTTGAAGACGATCTACTAGAGGGTGTTATCTAGTCGCGCAGGCTATTGACACGTTGCAATAAATGCCCTATCATAGTACTCGCGCAGAAGTGTGTGTGGCAATGAGTTTATGAGGTAGATATTCGTAAATTTTTTGCCATGCATTGCTGTCGCAACTTTACAGACAGAAATAGCATATCTAGGGTGCAACTTGATGACGAACGCTAAAAGCGTGGATCTTGGGGTGTACTCGGCAGCAAGGCGAATGTACTTGCCGACAGTGATCGGCGCAAATATGGTGACATTTGCCTTGCACGAGCGTGTAAGCTGAGAGGCAAGCAACCGGCGTAAAATCCCGGTGACTCGCGGGTTCGATTCCCGTCACGCTCTCGACGAGTCGCAACCAGTGACTCAATGAAAGAAAGGCCCATCATGGCTTTCACTTCAAAGGGTTCCGCGTCACAATCCGGCAACACAAACGTCAAGCGCACCTGCAACAATAACAGGTGCGGTCAGGAGTTCTATATCAGTGAAAGCATGAATCGTAGCGGTTACCGCTGTCCTTCATGTGGCCACTCCCAGTAGCACCATGTTCGCGGATGGATAAATCCACCGCGACAAGGCGATGTAGCTCAGCTGGTAGAGCATTCTGAATACGTACATGTCTGCAGCATGCACACATTCGCGTAGAAAGGTCGCGGGTTCGAACCCCGTCATCGTCACTGAGTGCCCCTCGTCATAAAATGATCACGACGGGGGGCACTCTGCCAACACCACTAGATGCTATTTCTGTCTGCATCTACCAATACTCATATTCGATACCAATGTGAGTTTTGTTAGCTGAAAGGAACGCGTATGCCAAATACTGAACGATCATTTAATCATATCGAGACACTCCGGGAAGATGATGATTCTCCGAACGAAGAAGCTGTCCGCGGACTAGGCCAGATTAGCGCTCTTACCATCGCAAGGCAAAATGAAGCAATGCAAAACATAAATGAAAAGCGTCGCCAGCAGAGCTAATGCGAAACTTTTGGGTGGATCTACCAAAACCATTCTATGTACTTGCCCCTATGGAGGCTGTCACTGACGTTGTATTTCGTCACGTAGTGGCCCAAGCCTCAGCGCCAGACGTATGGTTTACCGAGTTTACCAACGCCACCGGCTGGGCAGCCGCAGGTGAACGAGCTATCGGTGGACGACTCATCAAAACAGACGACGAGCGCACGATAGTAGCTCAGCTCTGGGGAAGTAACCCCGAAGCCATGGAGAAACTCTCTGCGCACTGCGCAGAGCTTGGCTACGATGGAATCGATATAAACATGGGCTGCCCGGACAAATCTGCAACCAAAAGTGGCGGAGGAGCAGGTATGATCTGCAATCCAGAAAACGCAGCTGCAATCATCGCAGCTGCAAAAACCAGTGGACTGCCCGTGAGCGTGAAGACCCGTCTCGGCTACAGTCGTGTCGACGAATGGCAGGCCTGGCTCACTCACATCCTCTCTCAAGATATCGTAAATCTCACCATTCATCTGCGTACCAAAAAAGAGATGAGCAAGGTACCAGCTCACTACGAATTGATTAGCGAGATCAAGAAGCTACGCGATGAAATCGCGCCACATACACTCCTCACAATCAATGGTGACATACGAGACCGTGCGCACGGAGAAGAGTTGGTAGCAGAAACAGGTGTAGATGGCGTCATGATAGGTCGTGGTATTTTTCAGAATCCTTATGCATTCGAGAAAACCCCTGCATCTCACAGCCGAGCGGAGTTACTCAGCCTGCTGTCGAGTCAGCTTGATCTGTACGATGAATATAGCCATCAAACCGGCCGGCCGTTTGAGACGCTCAAGCGATTCTTCAAGATATATGTCCGCGATTTTGAAGGTGCAGCAGAGCTTCGCGACAAACTCATGCACACCACGTCCACCGACGAAGCACGTGCGACTCTACACCAGCTCACCGAATAGTCCTTGAAATTCTAATTGCAGTACTTAATTCGGCATAATTTGCGTCGGTGTGACTACCCAGCACGCCATAGATATAGGCTTACTGCTCAGTGCGAACAAAGATATGCTGTGAGCCGTTTGTAAGGGTCATGAGTGTTGCAATCGTAATCATCACCCGTGCGTGCACGAAACGCTTATAGGCCGCATCTGAGTGCGAGATTCCAAACAAACGATGGGCGAGTTGCTTCGATCTCCATATATCGTAACCAAACGCCTGTACGCCAAACTTTGCTGCAAAACGATTTGACGAGAAGGTAGTGCCTTCGACAAAGTTTACAAAAACATACGCTTCTTCATGAGTTCCTTCGAGGACCGACACACTTCCGGGAGCTTTGTCTTCAAGTGCATCAAGCACCTTGGAATTATCCCTAAAGTATTCATCGGATCGACTCTGCAGTACAAGAGCAGCACCCATAATACGAAGATAGTCATCACGCGAAAAGTCATCAGCTAGAATTGTTTTGACAAGCCGTTTGTGGTCTTCCACTAGCTGCGGGTTGGTCATATTGCCTACGATTGCCGCCATGCTATCCAAAGCGCCACATCCAACACGACCTTCGCTCGCCTGATCGTCTTTATGTCCACCTGGCGATAAATCTAAACGCAAGAATGTTTCAATCATAGACTCTGCGTCATCAAAAAAAGTTGCGCGCGTCAGGTCACTATCCTCTACGCCCAAACGATAGGCGAGTGCCGCTCCTGGTGCGCCGCCTGGCATCTGTGGGCCTAGATGAGATTCGTTGAGCGCAGGGTCGTGGCGACCGTCGATACAGCGCGTTGCGGCATGCGCCTCGACAGGCACGTAGTATTCATCGAGCGCCTGTATGATCGTATCATCAGAATACGCATCGTCTTTAACAGCAACCGAGCCTGGCCAGGTGGCAAGCGAAAGTTTTCCAAGATCTATAATTTCTATTTTTTTCTGCTGAGTTATATCATTCATCACTGTTTGATTCTAGCAACATTTGCATGTTTGTAAAGTAGTATAGACTTTTCATACAACTTATGCTATAATATATAGTATGTGGTATCGTGCCACATAACTCATACGTGAGTTGAACCCCCACATCTAAGGAGCTTTTGATGATATCGAAGAAGACGCTCACCTACGGACGTACCGTCATCGCGACCCTCTCCGCAGCGGCGCTGCTAAGCGTCGGGGCGGCATACCACTCCGGTATTGCTTCGGCAGCGCCGCAAGGAAGTGAAGTTGCCGTCGGAGGATTCTTCAATCTAGGAGTGTACGCACCCTTGTGCGACGACAAATCCACTCCTGAACTCGGAGACGCCACCGACTTTGCAGAGGTCAACGGAGTGAGCGCACTCGAAGTGCCTACCGAGCTACGTCTCGAACACCTCGGACCAAACGGAGTTTGGTCAGTTGTGGCCGACGACGGCGTCGAAGTATTCGTCAACAAGCAGCCCGTGAATGGTCACGATGCCCTCTGGGCACATGCGACCGTTCACAAGGGTGATCTCTTCGAAATCAGACATCACGGCCCGGCCGACGGCAGTGTGCAAACGTATCGTCTGCTGCTATGGGCAGAGGGCGCAAAGGAGCCTCAGAAGCGCATCGACAGCACCGAGGTGCTCTTCCCGACACCTGGCTTCTGCGAAGAAGCTCGGCTAGCGGGAGCGATCTGATGTGGGGCCCCACTGGCCGCGTCTTGTACGCACCAGTGGGGACAAACCCCTGAAATTATACAAAACAACCTCTTCAAACGAAGAGGTTGTTTTTCTAGTATTTGCTCAAGAAGAGCAGTCGATACAGATAATTTTAGGTGGTACCCGCACACTTCGAATATTGTCGAAGTGTGCGGGTACTCGTTAGATATCTAGCGCACTAGCTGGTCCAGGGTGCGATAGGACGCGCGAGGAACATTGCGTTGCATGCAGATAATCCCTCATCGTATCCAAGCTCGAAGTACCGTTGCCGTTCGGTGTTGAGGTTGTGTGCAGTAACACCCAACTCGGTGCCGCCGCGAACATACCAAACCTGCCCACCTTCCGTGCGAGCGGTAGTCGCGTCGAACCACCCCTTGTCCACGCCGTACTTGGTGAACGCACCGCTGAAGCAGTCGGGCTGATCTTCGGGAGTTGTCTTCGAGGGGAAGCCTCCCTTTCCAAGCGTGTAGCGCCCACCCGAAAACGGCTGAGCCTGAGCTGCATGGCCCGTCTCATGAGCAAAAATCAGAGCAAGCTCGAACCGCGGATCTCCGCCGTTGGTCTCGATGCTGCTCATGGGATTCGTGCCGATGTAGACAGTGTTGGTGATGTTGCAGTAGTTAGCTGCATCAACGTTCCAGTAGCAGCCGGACGCAGTCTCCCACACATTCTGAGGGTTAACTGATGCTTGAGCACCAAACGCCCACGCTGGCACCGCTCTGAAGAACGGAGTTGAACCAGCAGGCGCGCCCTCTCGAAGCGACAAGCCTCGAGTGCCGTAGGTCTCCTGGGTGAAGGTCTTCACCATCCAAACGGCACAGTTTGCCGTCGTGGGAAGACCCGAGCCCTGAGGCTTGCTGCAGGAAGCCTGGCTTCCGGGGATGTCGTGTGTCCCGATGATGGGATACGAATTCCAAGAAGGATTCGCAGCCGCCGTGCCTGTTGACATCATGGCGGCGATCAAGACGACAGCCAGAGCCAGGAGGGTAGCGACGATGCCTTTTCTTTTGTGCGGTGTAGCATGTGTTGATGACATGTTCCACTCCTATCTAACGAGCAAGGGCGATTTGCCCCACGAAGAAGTAGTATACCAGCTCTTACGAGATTTAGCAATAATATTATTTGCGAATATATAGCCTAGCGGCGATGTCGTCGTCTGAGATCGGCAACCTTGAGTCGTACGACATGACGATCTACAAGCGCTGAAGCTTTTTCGAGCTCGATTTGGTCTTTTGCCTCTGACTTCATCTTGAGTGCGCGTTCGAGTGCGAGCTTGGATTCTGCTTCGACAATATCTTCGCCATTGTCAGCCTCGTCTACCAATACTCTGAGTGAAGTGGGGGAGATTTCTATCACACCGCCACTTATAGCAAAATACTCGAGCTTCTGATCGCTATCAGTTTTGTGGTGACGGACCGCGATAGCCCCTGGCACAGCGATACTCACTAGTGACTCATGCCCAGGAAACACGGCAATCTCACCAGCAGATGTTGGCAATATAACTTCGTAGACGTCTTGGTCGACTTTGACGCCGAGGAGGGTAATAAGTTGAAAATTCATCTCTGTTAGTATAGCAGATATGTGATTTTTTTTCAGCAATGTCATCCTACGACAAAATACATCATTGACATCTCATCTGATCGGTATATAATTTCATATCGAAGCCCATACTCATGCCGAGTAATCTTACGCGGAGCCAAGCTGAACGGCCAACTACTACAGATAGGGAAGAACTGTGCATATTGCCCTAGAATGCGTCATGATATTTATCGCACAGATTTTTTGTCATGCAACACGAGACGAAGAGTCGGACTCGATTACCTCGATCAAGGTCGTCACTTCAAACCGTACTCGCGACTGAGCAACCCCTGTCTGTCGGCCAGTCTTGGACGCGTGCACCTACGCGCGCGTCCAAGACTCATTACTTGTTTTAAAATCAAACACCACCCTCATAGCGAGGGTGGTGTTTTGTACATGCTAGCTACGAATAGCTAGTCTTTTTTCTCACTAAGTGCGCCTGGAGCCATGTAGAACCAGCTCTCAGGTTTGTCATCGTATTTGCCAGCCAAGATATCGGCAGCATCTTTGATAGTGTCTTCGAGCTTGACGTAAACGCCCTTGTTGCCAGTAAACTGCTCAGCAACGTGGAATGGCTGTGCAAAGAAGCGCTGCAAACGACGCGCACGGTTAACAGTTCGCTTCTGCTCATCGGACAACTCTTCCATACCGAGAATCGCAATGATATCCTGCAAGTCTTTGTATTCTTGCAACACACGCTGTACTTCACGAGCTACGCGGTAATGCTCATCACCGACGACTTCTGGGTCGAGGCTGCCGCTTGTACTGTCGAGTACATCGACAGCAGGATAGATGCCGATTTCGGTCAATGCACGGTTCATCACGATAGTCGCGTCAAGGTGAGCAAAAGTCGTGGCAGGCGCTGGGTCGGTAAAATCGTCCGCAGGCACGTAGACAGCCTGTACAGATGTAATGGAGCCTGTTTTTGTACTAGTGATGCGTTCCTGGAGTGCACCCATCTCTTGCTGAAGGTTTGGCTGATACCCCACCGCACTTGGCAAACGGCCGAGTAGGGCAGAAACCTCTGCACCAGCTTGAGTGTAGCGGAAGATATTGTCGACAAAGAGCAATACGTCTTTGCCTTCGTCACGAAATGCCTCTGCCATCGCGAGACCAGATAGCGCCACACGTAGACGTGCTCCTGGTGGTTCGTTCATCTGACCGAAGACGAGTGATGTCTTGTCGAGCACACCGCTATCTGCTAGCTCTTCGTAGAGGTCTTTACCTTCACGAGTACGCTCACCGACACCCGCAAAGACAGAGTTACCTTTATGGTATTCTGCGATATTGTTGATCAATTCCTGAATAAGAACTGTCTTACCAACACCCGCACCGGCGAAGAGGCCAGCTTTACCGCCTTTTGTAAGAGGGGCAATAAGGTCGATGACCTTGATACCCGTCTCGAGGATCTCGGCGGTGTTTGATTGCTCCGTGAGTGCAGGTGGGGCACGGTGAATTGGCGCACGCTTGCCGGTAAGTGCTGGCTTGTTGTCGATTGGTTCGCCGACGACGTTGAACATGCGTCCTTGCGTCTCTACGCCCACAGGCACACTGATAGGTGCGCCTGTCGCTACGACGTCTTGACCACGACGGATACCGTCTGTGCTAGATAGCGCAATAGTGCGTACCGTGCGCTCATCGAGGTGCTGCGCAACCTCAAGTGTAATTGTCTTGCCACCTTGTTCTACGTGAAGCGCATCATAAATCGCAGGAAGCTTAGCACTACCCGGAAATTCTACGTCCACGACCACACCCACGACTTGGGTAATGTGACCGATGTCTGTTGCTGCTTTACTCATCATTTCCTCCTATCTTTTCATGTATGGTAATTATATTCTCTAGTCCGTCTCGCTGTGCATGATCTTGTGGAGTCATCCATCTGGGGAGTGCATCTGCCTCGTACATCCAGAATTCTTGTGCTGGAATGTCTCTTTCTACTCCTGCGTCGTCGATGACTTGTAGCGTATCCGGTTGCGCCACGTAGTGTTCAAGGTTACTCATTGAGTGCCTCCACTCCGCCGCTAATCTCGGCAAGCTCTTGGGTTATAGCCGCTTGGCGGGCCTTATTCATGGCCATCGTCAGATCATCTACAAGATCAGTAGCGTTATCAGTGGCATTTTTCATCGCCATCATACGCATCATGTATTCACTAGCTCGTGAAGTAAGTAGTGCGTGATATACTTGTGCCTCTATGAGACGATACGTCACTGCTTCGAGAACCTCTTCTTGACTTGGCTCAAACTCGGCTTCACGTACGTTATCCGACACTTCAACTTTTTCATACCCAGCAGGCAAAATGCGCTGCGTAGTAGCTGTCTGATTGACGCTCGAGATGTATTCAGTAAATACGATATCCACCGCATCAACTTCGCCAGACTCAAACTTCTCGATTGCCTGGTCTACAATTGCGCGCAGCTGACTACCGGCTGGATCGTCTGGTAAATCTTGATGCGCGGCTATAACCTTCGTAGCCTTGAGCTTCGACACAAAGCGGTTGGCGCGACGGCCAATAGCGATTGTTTCGTTCGCAACACCATCTTTGTCGTCAGTAAGCAATTGCTTCGTATAGAGCTTCAATACGTTTGAATCGTATGCACCAGCTAGACCTTTATCTGTCGCCACTACGATAAGCAAGCGGGATTTGATCGTCTCGCGCACTTCATACAGCGGATGTTGATCTGTAACACCCTGACTTGCGAGGTACGTCAAGATTTCGTTTGCTGTACGTGTGTACGGAGCAGAGGCGGACTCAGATTCCTGAGCTTTGCGCATCTTGCTCGCTGCCACGAGCTGCATAGCTTTAGTAATCTGCTTGGTTGATTTAACCGAGCGGATACGCGTTTTGAGGGCGCGTGTACTAGGCATTTTGCTCCTCCCGTCTTGCAAGTTGTTGCTGCACCGCTTGGGGCGAGCACTGCATCGCGTCACCAAGTGCCGAAAAGCTGACCCCTTGACTACGAGCTTCAGATATAACCGCGTCTAGAGTCTCTTTGCCTATACGTATCGCATTTTCTTTATTGCGTATAGCCTCCAGCAGAATATCCGTTCGCTCTTCGGCGCTCATCCGAAAATCAGGCAAGGCCAACAAATCATCCGTTGACATGCTAGCAACGTCCAATCCGACACCAGTTTCCGGCTGTTTGCCTTCCATTAGGCTAGTCCTCGAATCCCTTCGCTACACTTTGTGCAGTTTTGAGGATTAGTTTTGCGTACTTGCTCTCACCAGAGATCTTTTCATCACCCTTGGTAAGCTCCTGCATGTCTTTTTTGTGATCAGTCCAGAGTCGAGTGAGAAGAGCTGTCTGTGCTTCTTTGATTTTCGCTACAGAGACCTTGTCAAACGCACCTTCAGAAACTGCATAGATACTCGCAACTTGTTCCCAGACACTTGCCGGCTGGTACTGGTGCTGCTTGAGCAACTCGGTGAGACGTTGACCTTTTTCGATCTGGTTCTTTGTCGCTTCGTCCAGATCACTACCAAACTGCGCGAAGCTTGCGAGCTCACGGTACTGACTAAGGCCGAGCTTGAGGTGTGAACCGACAGATTTGACAGATTTTGTCTGTGCATCACCGCCGACACGACTCACAGAGAGACCTGCAGAGATGGCTGGGCGAATACCTTGGTTGAACAGATCCGTCTCGAGGAAGATCTGACCGTCAGTGATAGAAATCACGTTTGTCGGTACGTAGGCAGAGATATCACCGGCCTGTGTCTCGATAATAGGAAGTGCCGTGAGTGAACCCGCACCAAGTTCGTCGGTAAGTTTCGCTGAACGCTCAAGTAGTCGAGAGTGCAGGTAGAAAACGTCACCTGGGAACGCCTCGCGTCCTGGTGGACGGCGAAGGAGGAGTGACATCTGTCGATACGCCACGGCGTGCTTGGTGAGATCGTCATAGATCATCAGCGCATGCTGGCCGTTGTCACGGAAGTATTCACCCATCGCTGTCGCAGCATATGGCGCGAGGTAGAGAAGTGATGCCGGATCAGCTGGGCCAGTAGCCACGATGATGGTCTGCTCCATCACGCCTTCTTCCTTGAGTCGTTCGACGAGTCGAGCGATCTTAGAAAGCTTCTGGCCGATGGCCACATACACATTGATCACACCGGTCTTCTGGCGACCTTGGTTGATCATAGTGTCAATCGCGATAGCCGTCTTACCAGTCTGACGGTCACCAATAATCAGCTCACGCTGACCACGGCCGATGGGGAACATCGCATCGATGCTCATAATACCAGTCATCATAGGCTCGTGGACGTGCTTACGACCAATAACACCGATCGCTTCACGCTCTACGAGTCCACGCTGTTTTGTCTTGATAGCAGGTCCACCATCAAGTGCGTTTCCAAGCGGATCAACCACGCGGCCAAGCAGTTCAGGCCCCACAGGCACGTCGAGGACTGTACCCTTGAGCGTAACTTTTGCACCTGCAGCCACAGCTTCGTCGCTGCCGAGCAGCACTGCACCAATTTCGTCTTCATTTAGGTTCAGCGCAAAGGCTTCAACCTGTTCACCTTGGGTACCTTCAATAAGTAGTACCTCGCTGTAGCCAGCGCTACGTAGGCCGTGCACCCATGCCACGCCGTCACCAACACGTGTGACGATGCCGACAGTTTCAAGATCTCCGGAGACCTCGAGCTTGTTGATCGCGTCGCGGAGTTCTCCAGAAAGTTCTGTAATAGATAGATCAGTTGCCATAATTCTCCTTATATCTTGCTGCTTTTTAGTTGATTGAGTCGTGCTTTGAGTGTGGCATCGAGTTGTTGACCAGCAACATCGATCTTAACGCCACCGATAACACTAGGGTCGTGCGCCTCGCGAAATGCAACTCTACGCGCATTCATGCTCACCGTGAGGAATTTCTCGATAGCAGTACGCGATTCATCACTTAGGCCATTTGCAGTCGTGATATCCGCTACTACTACGCCGCGTTCAGCTAGGGCAATCTCGGTCTCGCGTACGATTAAGCTCATTTCGTCTGTACGGCGCTCTTCTATGAGATACGCAGCAATCTTAGCGATAATATCGTGACCCGCAACCAATTCGTCGGCCCAAAGTGCAGCAATCTTACGACGACTCAATTTTGCCATATACTACTTCGTCTCCTTGACGGCAGTTTCAATCACTTGCTTATCAAGCTTACTACCAGATAGACTACCGACAACTTTTTCGGTCGCAAGTGCAACAAGCTCAATAGTATCGTTGTGCAATGCTTTGCGCGCAGCAACGATATCTTTTTCGAGCTGATCGTGTGCATCCACTACGATTTTTTCTGCTCGCGCCTTGGCTTTTTCGTCACTTGCGCTAATCATCGCGGTCGCTTCATCTTTGGCAGTCGTGACAATTTCGCGTGCCTCTTTACGTGCCTCTTTGAGTAGTTTCGCTACTTCATCCTGCGCTGATTCAGCTTTTTGCTCAGCCGCCTCTGCAGCTTTCACACTTGCCTCAATTTTATCTTGACGCTCATCAATAATACGCAGGAACACAGGGTAGACAAATTTCCCAAGAACCCACACCAGCACGAGAAACGCCACAAGCTGAATAGCAAGTAGTGTCCAGTCGATACCCAAAGCCGACAATATGTCACCCTCACTAGAAGGGTTTGGTGTAGATGCCAGCACTGTTAGTTGTGTGTAATAGTTCATTAGTTAAATACCTATGCGCGAGCAATGAACGCTACGATGATACCGATAATCGCGAGTGCATCGGCAAAAACGATAGCTGTAATCATAAGCGTACGGATGTCGCTTAGTTTTTCTGGATTACGGCCGAGTGCGTTAAGCGCTGCTGCGCCGATAAAGCCGATACCTAGTGCTGCACCAAGTGCTGGCAATGCGTATGTCAAGCCAAATGCTAGTTGTTCCATGTTGTTATAACTCCTTTTATTAATTATCTAAATTATATCACTCTATGATTCTGCCGCCGAAGTCTTTTTGGGCGCATCAGCAGGTGAGTGATCAAGAGAAGGTGAGTGGTCGTCGTGGCCATGAGTCTGAAGGGCCAGGGAGGTAAAGATAAGTGTCAGCACAAAGAATACGTATGCCTGTATGAAGCCGATGAAGATCTCAAAAATCATAACAAGTGGCAATGCCACAACTGCGGCATAACTTGTCAGTAGCAATATGACCATCAGTAGAACTTCGCCTGCAAATGCATTACCGAAAAGTCGGAAACTAAGCGCGATGAGACGCGAAAATTCACCAATAAATTCCAAAATACCTTCGAATGCACCGATAGGGTCTTTGAAAGGATTTTTTACGTACCGGCCGATATTACCGAAGAAACCGTGCTTCTGTATGGCGTAAATTTGCGAAGCCACCACAGTGATGATCGCAAGCGCAAATGTAAAGTTTAGATCGGCAGGTAGCCCTCGAAACAGCGGTACACCGTTCCACGTAATCACACCCACGCCTGGAAGCGCTGCTACCCAGTAAGTAATAAGTACAGTGAAAAACATCGTGATCGCAAGAGGGAAAATGCGCCGTGCAGTCTTCTTGTCACCGATAATATCCTCTGCTTGACCTAGAAAACCCTCAAAAGTCCACTGCAACAAACCTAGAAATCGGTTGTATTTACCCTTTCTCAGAGCACTTGCCGCATAAAACAATATTGCGAGCATGACAGCTATACCAAAGATACCGAGTACCATGGCATTTGTAATAGCTACTGGACCTATATGGAATACAGGCTCCGCAGCAAGGCTAATATGTAGTTTGTCCATTATCTGTTATTGACCCTTTGCAATTGTTTCTTAATGAGAATTCCTGCAATCACCGCTCCTATAGATGCTCCAAGGAGCATAATCCAAGGTCCAGTGTCGAGCTGCCTATCTAAATAAACTCCGCCGAGTGCTAATCCTATGGTAGGAACGAACATGCGCCACGTTACATCACCGATATCACTTATCAATAAAATGACCGTCGATTTTTCCGGCGGCTTCGGTGAATCACCCGAATTATCTGATGAGGTGCTCATCTGGGTATATAATAACAGGAAGAGAGAAGTACCACAACATGCCACGCAAAAATAACATCAAGCCCCACAGCTCCTATCATGCGCCTCAGCCCGAAGCTGGGAAGCGACGCTTTGCCACCAAACGCCAAGCCGAAGAAGCGGCCGAGCATCAAATGCTACTTAAGCCTGAGCTGACACTGCACGTGTATCGTGCGCTCAACGGGGGATGGTATTTGACCAGAAAAGACAACAGTCTTGGTATTTGAGGCGACCGCGGCTGACAGCCTTTTGAATTGTGTGTCATATACCAGGAAAAAGACCCGCACCAAAAACTGGCCCGGGTCTCGTCCTTACTACACAGCTCAGCTAGTCATGAACAGCTGAGTGTAACACATCTCCATTCTTTATCGAGAGACTGTGGCAGCAGTACGGCGCCGACATCTTGCTCACGCGTGTGCACAAGCAGATGCTCTACAGTGTCAGCCGACACAGCATTCTCAGCATCAAGCCACATCTGACGCGGCACCCCGCATGTATCAAACAAGACACCACTAAGGCAGCGCTCATCCGGGCCACCGAAGTAAGCCGAAGGGAGATACAGTATGGGCTGGCTCACGACAAGCCTGGAATAGACCACCGAACCCTTAATGCACTTTCCAGCAGAATACCATGTCTCAATCCGCGAAATATCGTCGGGATTGATTTCTTTGCAGAAAATCTCCCTGACGCGCTGGTGTACTAGATCGCCGACACCATCGACGCGTCTCTCGGGTGGGGTCATGCGGGTAATCAGCTTGCCAGGGCCGTCGCTGAGCATGGGGCTAAATTCTGAATACAGCTTCACGTTTGCTGCAGTGAGCAACATAACACCACTTCCTTTTGACGTCGAGTAAGGACAAATATTATTATATCATATATACGTAAATGCAAATCGACCCCGATCACACAGCTTTGGAAGGCGGTGATCGGGGTCGAGAAGCTACTGGAGTTGTACCAGGCAATCAGTCGGACTCAGTGTCCGATGTGGGTGCAGACTTCTCCGGGGTTGCCGGAGACGGGCTACTCGGTGCTTCCGTCGAGGTCGTTGAACTCTTGTCTGACGACTTGGTCGGCTCACTCACCTCGGCAAGCTCTTGCTTCGGTGTTTCTACCGAGACAATTGCCGGCTCGGATGCGACCGGTGCAATCGGCTCCGGGGTTGCCGGAGACGGGCTGCTCGGTGCTTCCGTCGATGTGTCGTCGTACGAATCAGTCGTGGGCTGTCGCACAGGTACCTCTTCCACCGGAGCGGATATCTGCATGACAGGCTCGGACAATTCTGGGGTCACCAGAGGTATCTGGGCCACCCGCGCATCTGCTTCCACTGGCTGTGCAGCTGGCACGAACGATGTGGTACTATCCGGCGGCGTAGTCACCTTTGTGACTGGAACCGCTGAATTCGATACCGACGGAAGGGACATAGGGAAGTAAGCTTGCGACTCACGTTCCCACTCGTCGACCTGCGCCTGTGTCGGGGTGTTCCCTCTGGCCTTGGCCTTGGCGATTTTCTCCAAGGTGAGCGGATGGAGAGATTTGTACACCACGTAGGTGGTGTTCCCGTCGACGGACTTGAAGGTCTCCGGCGTGCCGTACTGCTCGAGATCTCCGTAGCACGAAGCAACGGAGTGGCAGTACGTGAAGCCGGCCAAGTTCACCTGGATACTGGCCAATGGCCTGTACCAAACCCACTGCCAGTTGGCGACGGGGTCTGCAGTCACGATGATCTGGCGGATCTCGACGTCACCGGTTTTACCCGGATCTCGAGCACCATTGATCGACGCGCCGAACAGCGTGCCAAACGGCTCCACGATGGGATTGTTCTCGAAGGCCTGCTTGAGACCCCAAGGTCCTCGGGGGTCGCTTGTCAGGACGATGAGCGACTTCGTGGGGTCGATCGTGCCATTTTTGACGGCACGCTCAACAGCGTCACCGAGAGCGTCAGCCCCCTGGCTGTAGCCATTGTAGACTGCGTACGTCACGTTCGGATCGTTTTTGAAGGCTTCCATGACGGTCAGGTTTCCCTGAACTGCTTTCTCCTTTGATTTGTCATAGGTCGGAGCAAACACGAGAGGCTTACCCGACTGACCCGCGATTACCGGACCAGCGGACTGTGGATAGTTGACCACGAGCGTGTCCCTGTCCGACACATAAGTGTTGATACGGGGACGAAGCGTCGTGTCGTCGGTGCCCGGTGTGATGACCATGATAGTACCAGCAGGCACTCCCGACAAATAGTCGGTTGTGGTTGCTGGACGCGTATCATTGTAGACGACACCTGACTGGGTCAGGGTCTGCGCACTGGGCGGTAGGGTTGTGGCCGCTGCTGTGGCAAGCGACATGCCGATGCAAATCGCGTAGATTGCGACTGCAATCGCGGCGGCGATAGCAGCTTTGAGCCTGGAAACGATCATAGTTTCACTCTTTCTGATTGCCGGATTGTTAATTCATTCCGCGCGAATTGTATCGCGAAGTAGCTTCGTCATCTGACGCAACAACATGGTGACGTAGATGGACAGGGTGATTATAGCATAAAATAACTATAAATGCAATATTTCACTCGCTGTCAAATAGAAGAAGCCCCCGTCTACGACAAATCGTAGACGGGGGCTATAGAACAGGAATTTCAACCGGCAGACGCCAGCTTAACTTCCGGCGTCCAACTCTTCTCATGGGACTGTTGGAGTGGCGTCACCGGAGCCAGGTCCAGCATCCGCGCCACACGCCAGTTGTGGCGTACTGCGAACACACTAGCCGAACGCTGACCCGGCAGAGAGATTGGCGCAATCATCGCGAGAATCTTCTGCATACGAACGCTCGGCACGAACCCCTGCCGACGCAGAAACTGTGTCATCGGATGTACCGAGTCGACCACGACGTGCGTCGTGTTGCTACCCGGTGCTCGCCATGAGCCCCAGACACTCAACGTATCGAGGCGTGCAGCTCCTTGTCGACCAAGTCCCGCATGAATCATGAGGAACCCAGTGATGGAACCGAACGAAAAACCGAGCGGGTTTTTCCACCAGACCTCGAGAGCCGTCACCGGATCACCAGTGATAGCGAGCGAAGTCACGGGTATATCTCCCGTCAATTGCTCATCTGCCGCACCGTTTGCCTGAGCTCCAAGGAGCCGACTGAGGATCAGCGACACCAGTGGATGGTGCCGTTTGAGCCCAGCTTTCAGGCCGGTCGGGTGCTGTGGATGAGCCCATACGATGAGTTCGATCTCGCCAGACTTGACGCCCAGTGAATGCAGCCGTGCTGTCGCCAGCCAAGCCGCTTCGGCGCCCTGAGAATAGCCGATGATGACGACCTTGCCAGCCATCGATCCGACCAATTCAACAGTCGCGACGACAGCTTTGTCGCGTGACTGATCATAGCGATCTGATCGCAGACCCCCGATAAGGGGTCCGACTGTTCCCGGATAGTCGATCACGACTACACGAGAAAAGAGTGCAAAGAACCACACGAGCCAACGGCCCAAGTTCCTCGCACCCGTATCATCTGTTCCTGGCACGACAACAAGCGTCGCGCCCTCAGAGGCAAGCCCCGAGATGTAGTCTTTTGCAAGCATAGCATCCGCCTTGTTGTCGTGGGTGAGAGTGAAATTCCTATACTATTTCATCCTGAGCGGTAGCCTAGGAGTCGATTTGGCATACCACCGTAAGCGGTAGTCAAACTAACTGGACTATACTATAAAAGTTAACATAAGTCAATTGTGGTTATGGTTAGTCCTTAAAATAGCGGGCATACGCCTTGCGCGCTTTGACGATCTTTGGCTCTATGACAATTGAACAGTAGCCGTTAGTAGGGTTATTGTTGAAGTAATCTTGATGCTCTGACTCCCCGTCATAAAATTCCCCTAAAGGCGTCAGGTCAGTCACGATCATGTTTTCCCAGTGTTCCTGTGCGCGCACTGCCGCCGCTTCAAATTCGGACTTTTCGATATCGTCGCCATAAAACATCGCAGAACGATACTGCGGGCCAACATCTGCGCCTTGACGATTAAGTGTAGTGGGGTCGTGAATCAAAAAGAAAAGATCTAGCAACGTACCGGCAGGCAGTATCGTCTCATCAAATGTCACTTTCACAGCTTCGGCATGCCCAGTCTGCCCAGTAGCGACAGAGTAGTAATGAGCTGTCTCCGGAGTGCCTCCTGTGTACCCACACACAGTCGACTCCACACCCTGAAGTCGGCGAAATACCGCATCAATACACCAAAAACAACCACCTGCGAGCACATAAGTCTTCATACATCTAGTCTACACCCAAAGTGCTTGAAATTGCCCCAAAACCAGAGTACGCTTATGACAACAACAGTAATCGCACCAGGGAGGTGAGCAATGGAAACTGTACGTACACTCGAAAAACAGCTTGTTGAAATCAACAAAGGGTTACCGAAATTACCAAAGGGACTGACCAAGTGGCTGGCCGATTACGGCTGGTTACTCGTACTAATTGGTGTCGTACTGTCTGTCCTGAGCTTGTTTACCGTCGTACCTGCGCTACTAACTGCGCTTGGTATACTGTCACTTGTCGGAGCGCAATATGGAATTTTTGGCTACGGATTAGATCTGTTCGGATGGCTAAGTGCTATCCTGTCGATCGTCAATCTTCTGATTGTCATATACCTCGAAGCCGTGGCCATTTCGCCGCTCAAAGATAAAAAATACCGCGGCTGGGAATTAATCTTTATCGCAAGTCTTGTGAGCATCACCCTAGGTGCGATCGGCAGTATCATCACTCTCGCGCTCGGCTCATTGCTTGTAACGCTGGTGTTTTATGCGATAGGTCTTTATTTCCTATTTCAAGTACGTGAGCATTTCGCACCACATGCGCTCAAAGAAAAAGTCGTGACTACAAAACCAGAATTCAAAGCTCCGGTAACTGAACCTAAAAAGTAAGTTTACAAGAGCAACAAAAAATCCGGCTACATGAGCCGGATTTTTTGTGCAGACATATATTACTGCTGGTCGATAAACGTATGAGCACGTCCACGCGCACCACCACGACCAGTACGGCCGATACGGTGTACGTAGTCAGAGTAAGTCTGTGGAGTGTCAAAGTTGATCACGTGAGTTACGTTTGGAATATCGAGACCACGAGCTGCCACGTCTGTCGCAACCATCACCTTAACCTTTTCGTCCTTGAATTGCTTCAGGGCGCGTTGGCGCTGTGACTGATTCTTGTTACCGTGGATCGCCACTGAAGTATGCCCGAGGTTTGACAAGTGATCGCTGAGGCGCTGTACACCAAACTTCGTCTCACCAAAGATCAATACTTTCTGGTATTCATCTTTGCCAAGTAGGTCGGCAAGTAGCTCAACTTTGTGATTTTTGTCATGCGCTTCGATAACATCTTGTTCAACATGGTCACTTGTCTCAGTAGTACGTACAGAGATAGTTACAGGTTCTTTCAAGAAATCATGCACAAGTGCCTGAATGTCTGGAGTGATAGTAGCCGAGAAAAACAATGTCTGTCGTTCGCGTGGCATTTCGCTCACAATTCGGCGGATGTCTGGCAGGAAGCCCATGTCAAGCATGCGGTCTGCTTCGTCAAGTACGAGCACACCCATGTTTTTCAACTGGAGGTGACCACGTTCGATAAGATCCTTGAGACGACCCGGAGTACCGATAATAAAATGTGGGCGTCGCTTGAGCTCACGGAGCTGGCGATCAACGCTCACACCGCCGACGATCAAGGCTGAGTAAAGACCCATGCCACGAGCGAATACGCGGAATTCTTCGTCGATTTGCTGAGCAAGCTCACGAGTAGGTGCCACAATCAGCACGCTTGGTCGCAGCATGATACCGCTCATACGCTCGATAACAGGTAGCAAGAAGGCTGCTGTTTTACCAGTACCAGTGTTTGCAAGTCCGATTACGTCTTTGCCAGCAATGATTTCCGGGATAGCCTGATCTTGGATCGCGCTTGGAGCAGTATAGCCTTTCGCACGAATGTTAGCTTGTAGTTCTGCACCAAAAGGGAAGTCAGCGAAGACATGCTTTGCCTGGTACGGATCTTCCGCTTCTTTTGTGACAGCTTGGTTGATGAATTTTGACGGGTGAATGTACTGCTTAGCAGGACCTTTACGACGTCCGCCGCCGCTACCGCCGCCTGTTGGGCGACCGCCGCGTCGAAAACTGCTCGCGCTGCGCTGTGGGCGGCCTGAGCCTTGAGTTTTATATGGCATACAAATAAACCTTTCTAGTTGTTGTAATATCTGTATTGCAGGCGAAAACGAGAGAATATTCGGTGGATAAAGCGCCTAAATAAGGATGGGTGCGCTTACATGCGTTGAAACCCTAGCATTGTCAAATGCAATAATCTCATTGTAGCAAATTAGACACTATCTGTCAAGCATGGTATAGTATTCGCACGCCTACCAAGGAGTGAATATGGGAATACGATACGCAGAAAGCCTCCGTTGCAGCATACGTGCAAGATGGAGCGTTTTTGGGCTTCAGCAGCTCTACCACGACACGTTGGCGCAAGCTGCTCACATCGACGAAACGATCGAACATATCGATGCTTGCAGGCAAATCCTACAAGAGATGCGTAATGCATGCGTCGCCGACAGCAAGATGTCAATCAGCCTGTGGCTACATTTGCGCAAACTTCAAGCACGCAAAGAAGCCGAACTCAGAAGTAGGGAGACACTACGTTGCCGTGGACAATTTGCAATCCCGCGAGCGTTTGAAAATTTGCTCGCTTCCATCGAGTTTCAGCGGTATCCACTCGAAGACGACAGCCATAGCCCGAAAGTACAGTTTCTTTCCACCCTCGTACTGACAGGTGAAATCACACCGGGCGAATTCAGCCTCGCGAATCTGGGAGAAGAATTTTTCTCAATTCGAGGTAGCTTCCCCGATCTGGCGGTCACGTTACGCATCGGCAGCGCCGAAAGCCCTGAGACGACCAGGCAAATACACCCGTATCCCAACCCACATCACACTTGGAGGTGACACGCGCAGGCGAAACCTGCGCGTTTCGCATGTCCCGGCATATTTTTAGTAAAATACTATCCAAATAAAAAACAACCCGCATTACACGGGCTGTTTTTATGTAGTGGGGTAGTAAACTACCAGCTACGCTGACGGAATGAACCGCCACCGTTGCCGCCACGATCGTTTCCACGACCGCCGGCACCACCACCAGCTGAAAAATCACGCTTTGGGCGCTCTTCACGTGGACGAGCTTCGCTCACGTTGATAGCACGGCCGTCGAGATCTTTACCGTCAAGCTGTTCAACAGCTTTCTTGTTATCTTCTTCGTTTACAAAAGTAACGAATCCGAAACCACGGCTGCGACCAGTGTCGCGATCAGTCATAACCTTTGCAGATTCAACTTCACCAATAGTGGCGAAGAATTCTGCTAGGCTCTCGTCGGTAGTAGCGTAAGCTAGGCTACCGATGAACAAATTTGTTTTAGACATCTATTGAATACCTTCATCTTATTTTCTGTCAATTCGACCAAAGACGATTCATCGGCATTCCATGTCCACTGTGAGGCGGAGAAGAATGTGAACACGCACTTTCTACTTTGACTCTTTGATTATAAAAGATGTAGCTCGCGAGTGCAAGCTAAAGCTTAATACTTTCTTTTGTAGAAATGCGTTTATATGCGATATCTGTATTTATCAGACCTGAAATTACCCGGTCTACCAGAGAACGGCCGCTATCAGACAAGATTGCATCATGCGTGGGAAATGCATAGTCCGGCGCGGCTTTTCGCAAGAACTCCACAGTCTCACTAATCTTGAGCCACGGCGCGGCCACAGGGGTCGCAATCCATTTCATGTGGCGCGGTGGTTGCGTAAACGAATCGCCAGGATAGTAAAAGAGATTAGAATTCACTATCACCCCGATATTGCCGACAGGCTTCATATCGGGATGTATAGTGGCATGCTCTCCACCAGTAAATTCAAGCTCAAATGGACCTATGGTAATCCTCCGACCAGGAGTTACGGAAGTAATTGGCAACTTCGACACATCTGCGATTTCATCCAGACCGTAGAGCTGAGCCTGAGGATTCTTAGATATGATTGAATGCAGCACACCCTCATCGTAATGATCAGCATGACTGTGAGTAATAATGACACCTGCAACATTTTCGGGCACTACAAAGTCGGTGCTGAAATTGCCCGGGTCTATAACCAGCGAAAAACCTTGATCTTCAAGCACAAGACATGCATGCGAATACTTAGTTAGCTTCATACTACCAGTGTACACCCGATAATAGTCTCGTGTATAATCTATAGAGATGAAACGACTTACACGAACATTTCGCATACTTTTGATTGCGCTTGCGGTCACTGCCGCAGCGGTCTGCCTCAAATACTTTTTACACTTATATGGTCTGGAGATATTTGAACCAACATCACTACACAACAGCGTAATATCAAGTGTTATATTTGTAATCGGTTTCGTGCTAAGTGCCACAATCGCAGACTACAAGGAGTCGGAGCGCATACCAGCGGAGTTTGCCGCAACTATTGAGAACATGTATGAAGATGCTAGAGCCATCCATCAAACATACCCGAAGTTTGAGCTCGAAACATTTCGTGCGAATCTAATAGATATATTGGCGGCATTTCGAGAAGGAACTCGTGTCAATCGCAAAGGCACACGACGTGAAATAGGGGAGCTCAACGACACATTTACAGAGATGGAGACTGCGGGTGTGCCAGCTAACTTTATCGTGAAGCTCAAGCAGCAACAGGCGACACTACTACGTCTACTTTTTCGAGTGAATTATATCCAAAAGATCAAGTTTATTCCTTCGGCGTTTATCTTGATTCGCTCACTTGTGGGTCTGGTGATCATATTCTTGATGCTCACAAATATCGAACCTTTTTATGGCGGACTTACTCTTACTGGTATGTTGACGTTCATACTTATCTACATGATGATTCTCATTCAGACTGTAAGCGTACCATTTCATGATGAAGGCAAAACACGTGACGACGTGAGCCTGTTTCTACTCAAAGAAACGCGTGCACATCTTAAGAAACGTAGCGAGTCAGAGTAGTTCGGACACGAAAGTGCGGGTGGACACATGTGACCTCACGAAGAGATCTCATGCGTCGCACCCGCGACTTCAGAGAATTGTCGGGTGTTGTTCCTGGCTTGCTGCTACTTGAGCGAAACCACCGAAGTGGATAATCCCCAGGGTTGCGGCAAGGCCGAGAATCATACTGCCCAAGATCAGGATGATTTGCCATCCTGGTTCTAGAACCACTGGAGACTCGATCCAGCCGAGTCCAATGCCAAGGCAGACCACTGCAACAAGTGCAGCCAGTGTTGCTGTCAATAATCCTTTGAAGTTCATCTCCGCGCCCCTTTCATAGTAGACAGTTGTGCTCGGATGGGGGGATTATACTAAATTAAAACCCTTATGTCAATAGCGTGGCCTGTAGACACGCTTACGCTACATGTAGTATAATGAGGGGACGAATAAGGAGGACTATGAGCAAAGTAACTATCTATAGTACTACTTGGTGCGCGTTTTGTAGCACCGAGAAGCAATGGCTCGACAAACTAGGTGTCGAATATGACGCAAAAGATATCGAGGAAGACAAAGTAGCCTACGAAGAACTAATGGGCAAACTTGGCGGGAACTTCCAAGGTGTGCCTGTCACAGACATCGACGGGGAAGTAATCCTGGGATTTGACCGTCCTAAACTCCAGCAGGCTCTCAAAGACAAAAAGCTCGTAGCAGCATAGTCATCAAGCCACCCAAAAAAGCACATGCATATATCGCATGTGCTTTTTATATGGCTACTATCGGCATATACTCGTATTAGATGAAACATACTCAATTTAATGCGGCAGCTTACGAGCACGAGACGCCTGTGCGTTTTTTTGGGAGTGAGACTGAATTTTCCATGCCACTACCTGTAGATACGGACCCCGAAGAGTGCACCGCCTCGCTTGTCGACATATTACCTGATCAAGAAATTTTAGCATCAGGTAACTACGGAGGGGTATACATGGCATACGACGGAGGTATCACATACTTGGATCACGGAAATGTAGTGGAATGCAGTACTCCAGAATGCGCAAGTGCGATGGAACTCGCTTTGCATGAAAGAGTAGCTGAAGCTCGGGCCGCCACTATCGCTCAGTACGTGCGAGATAAATACGACATGGCCAGCACTGCATACAAACGTAGTGGTTGGGCAGAAATTACCGATCCTAAAAATCCTGCGGCTCTTCTTTTCGAAGAACTCAGCACTGGACATCATGAAAATTATCACGCACCTGGGCTTACGATGCATGGCAGTAGTTTCCCCAGAGAACGCAGACTTGCCCTTCAGGCTATCTTAGCTACGCGAAAAACGTGGACTGGCACCGGCATGGTGACACAGACCGCCTATCTTACAACTCAAAAGCCAGCCGCAATCGACTACATAGACGGCAATTCACAGACTAGTCATGGAAATAAAATACCTTGGAGGGCAAACGGATCAGCACTTGAGATTCGAGACGGGGAAGGTAATATGTCCGAGTGGGTTATACGACATAAATACGCGCTTACGTCACTTGCACTACGCATGCTCGAGCACGACTGCTTCCCCGAGGGTCTCTACCTGGAAAATCCCAACCATGCCGTAGCCAGTATCGCCATAAACCCATCTGCGTCAGTGCAGCTTGCGAACGGTCGATCTATGCCTGCCATTGATCATCAATACGCACTCTACGACAGTGCCGTACGCCAACTTGGAGACACCTTGCCCGACGAAGAGATCAATGCATTCGTAGCGTTTGAAAGCCTATGGAAAGGCTACAAAGAAATTGATTTCGATAAAATGGAAGTTACCCCCATATCAGATCGAGTCGACTGGGCCGCAAAGCTCGATCATATGCTGCTGAGAAATCTTGAGCCCACCGATATTCATGGCGGAAATTTCGGTGCATTATCTCATGATCTTGAATGGGAAGATGTCAGCACCAAGGGACCAGCGCGCGAATGGTATCGTAAGTACGGCAATGAGCAGATCACTTCGAGCGATGTACTCATTGCGCGCACCAAACCACCGCAAACACGAGCAGCTAGACGAGTAAGCCTGGTATTAGCCAAACGCAACGAAGATAGCGCATCGATGACAGTTACTATGAAGGGCTGGAGTAGTCTCGAAATCGACGGTGTCACGTATCCACTAGGAGATCCGAGCTAAAAACTCAGCCGATCGTAAGCACATCGCCGCCAAGCGCGTTGCGGAAATAACCGTCATGGCTCACGTAGAGAATTGCGCCCGCATACTTACCAAGGGCTGTTTCTATCTCTTCGATACTCGGTAGGTCAAGGTGGTTTGTCGGCTCGTCAAGAATAAGAAGCTGTGGCTCGTTTGCGAGCATAGAGATCAACTGGAAGCGAGCCTTCTGGCCACCACTCAGACGAGAGACTGGCACCGCTCTGTCTGCATCCGTAAACAGATAGTCGCTCATCAAGCCACGTATCTTCGTGGTGCTGATTGCAAGCTCACGGTCAAGATATAGCCGCTCGATTGCCTCTTCGAGAGGATAAGTGAGGTACTTCTCGTTTATCTCTTGCTCATAGACACCGATGCGCGCGTGATGATCAAGTATCAGTTCGCCGCCAAGTAGGTCTGGTGCGCCATCTTGATGCAACAAAGCGCGGATGAGTGATGTCTTACCGGCACCGTTACGCCCACGGAGCTCGAGTGCTTCACCTTCACGCAGGTCGATATTGACACCTTCAAACAGAATCTTTTCGCCATATGCAAGCGTCACATCGGTAGCTTTGACGAGCACGTGCTTACTGCGCGAATCATCACTTTTCATGTTCATGCGGATATTTTTTGACTTGAACTTGTCATAGCGAGACGCTGCTTTGTAATCTAGCTGCGCAGCCGAGTCTTTGTCGATCCAAAAAGTAGGTTTTTCTTTGGCTTGGAGCTGGGCTAGTTCGGCACGTGATTCGTTTTCGAGACGTTTGAACTTCTGAATAGTGCCGGGATTTCGAGATTTTTCTTTAAGACGTTGGTAGTCGAGTACTTTTTGCTTAAGATTTACGATACGTTTCTCGATCTGCTCAAACTCATTCATACCAGCCGAGGTGTTGGTGGCATTCTGCTTGAGATATGCGTCGTAGTTGCCTCGATAGCTTACACTTCCTCCATCTTTGAGCTCTATTATCGCATCGACTTCCCGGAGCACGTCGCGATCGTGAGTAATAACGAGCATGCCTTCGCGTGCAGTTTTCATCCAGTCAACGAATTGTTGCTTGGCAACGTAATCCATATGGTTGGTAGGCTCGTCGATAAGCGCTAGGTGCGCGTCACTGTGCATAATCTTTACTATTTCGATCAGGCGCTTTTGGCCACCAGATAGCGAAATCATCGTACGATGCGCAAGGCCACTTAGCTGGAAGTTGTCGAGCTCTCGTTCAATCTTTTCTTCGATCTGATAAAAACCTTTGTCGTCGAACCGTTGCAGGGCTTCGCTATATTCGTCGATGAGCTTCATATCATCTCCCATAGTGAGCGGATATGTCTCAATAATATGACTAAGCTGAGGATACTCTGGAAGACCGGCAAGTATATACTGCAGTACCGTGATATCGCCGAGACCGTGATGCTCCTGGGCGGTCGATGCCACAGTGATACCGCGACGATAGATTACTTCACCCGTGTAATCTTTGTCGGTACCCGACAATATGCCAAAAAGAGTGGACTTACCGACACCATTGCGACCTACTACGCCGATTTTTTCACCATCATCGATAGCGAAGCGAACACTACTCATGAGCGTCTTGTCGCCAAACGACTTTTCGGTGATATTAATGTCGGCAATCATAAAATACAACTATAACAGAGGTAGTGATAATAGTAAAATTAGCCATTCACAAATTGCTGTTTTGACGTTGCCCTGTTTCGAGGAATGGGATCAAGCGCTCAGCAGCTTTTTCTGGCATAACAGCCAGGATTGCGTGTCCGCCTATGGTCGATACTATCTTGGTTTGAGCGATGTGATCACGAAACCACTGCACGGAATTACGGCCAATCACTTCGTCGTCCGTAGCGCGCAAGATGACAGTGGGAATGTCTTCGATCCGAGCGTCGCTACATTGCCTTTGAAATGTCTCGAGCTGCTTCATGAGGTAATACATGTTTGTGTTGTATTCGTCAGCCTCTTCGCGCCGCGTGCGTAGACGACTTGCAAGCATATCGTGATCCCAGTAGCGCTTACGCCCATATAAGGTCATGGCATCTACCAGGTAGCGTCGACGCATGAAACGTAGCGTCCTATCCATACCGGCGATTCGTACCACTCCGCCCATGACTTTCGGCAGCAGGCTCACAAATGGATGCATCGATGCCGCAGGGCAGATCAGAATTAGTTGTGCGACGATATCGTGATGACGCGCAGCAAACAAGAATGCAGGTATCGCACCATGCGAGTAGGCGATGACACGGATCTTTTCAGATTTACGAAGCTGTAATATAGCAGGCTCAGCCATTTGTTCGTATGCTTCAGGGTCAGCCAAAATCTCTTGGTCAAGCAAGCCATCAGAGGTTTTAAATCCTGGCATGTCGAGAAGCACGACATTGTCCATGTCGAGCCCCAGCTGCCGCGCAAATGGCGCCAGCGGCTGCCCACCACCGCCACTAAAGCCATGAAAAAAGAACGTCTGCATCGGTCGCTGGGTCATTTATATCTTCTCAGCTATTTCGCGTATGTCATCGCGGAGTTTTTGCAACGTAAATTTGTTGGTCTCTCCGTCATAAAATTTACGCAGCGTGCGAATAGGGAAGTAGATCATCAAGTAGATAAATATAGGTATCCGTGCATTTGCGCTTGAAACGTTGTGTGCTTGAAAGGTACGTTCAAATCGCATGACGTAATTATAAAAGTCTCGTGGCTTATCTTCGAGGCGTCGAGCAGACATGCCACCGATCATCTCCGGGTCGTACGCAACATATAGGCCTTTACGATAGAGGCTCAGTGCGATGTCGATATCTTCGTGGAACTCGTCCGCTTCGTCACGATGTACAAGATCTTGCACCTGCGCCCATGCGCCTCTGCGAATTGCCATATTACTTCCAAAGAGAAAAGTATGATCTTTTGCAGAGTTGTAGAGTGCGCGGCGGATACGCTTGTCAAACGCAAGACCTACTTTTGGCAGTGGCATATCATGATATACAACCGGGCCTGTAGCTGCAGCGACAGATTTCGTGGCAAATGTACGGCGCACCGAATATACCCAGTTTGGGTCGAGCACCGAGTCAGCGTCAATACGGCCCATTACTTCGCCCTTAGATGACGCAAACCCATGATTTCGCGTAGGCACGAGTCCTTGCTCTTTCTCGGTGAGAAGGCGAATATGCGCTTCTGGATGTGCGCGCTGAATTTGGCGAACAATCTTTGCCGTGTCGTCTTGAGAGTTATTGTCGACAACAACAATTTCATCTGCCAAGTCAGTCTGAGAAACACATGATTCAAGACATTTTTTGATGACTTTTTCTTCGTTGTATGCCGGTATGATTATCGACACTGTCGGTAGTTTCACCATAGTTGTTTATGATTATAGCATAAAAATGCTACGGCAACTGCCTTCCTTCGTAGCCATGTTTAAAATTCCTGATTCCGAACTTGCCCGTATAGGGATTGTGAAACAGAAGTAGTAGCGCTAATAGCGTCTGTAAAAAATTACCAAACCATGAGACGGGTGTAATAATACGAGCCTTGTCTGGATAGCCCATGACACGGTACGTGGCAGGCCACTGCGCGTTGTAGCGAGCAAACTTACGTGGACTTGTGCGCATGCGTCGCCCCGAAACATGCGCCATAGCAGCGGGTACATAAGCTATCTTCTTTGCTTGACGCTGGAGTGCAAGCGAAATTGCCAGGTCTTCCATAACATGCGTATCTCGGCCAGGAAGCTCGTCTTTGATGCTTTCCCACGCATCCTTGCGAATCGACATGTTCGCACCGTAAAGATTCACGGAACCAGCTAGCAGCTCGTTTGATACGGTCATAAAAAACCATGTCATAAAGTTCGTGAAGCGACGAGCAGGCAAATCGTAATACTCAGTGGCACCGGTGCTCGCCTGTACGTCCGAGTGAGTCCCGTAAAAATCTCTCAGTGCCCGCGCCCAACCTGGCTGAACTCGTGCGTCAACATCAATGCGAGCAATAATATCTGACGTCGCGTGAGCGAGCCCCGTGTCACGAGCAAATTCTACGCCTTGACGTGTTTCGCGGAGTACAGTGATATTCTGATGCGCAGCGCTATACTGCTTGAGAATTTTTGGTGTCGTATCAGTAGAGTTGTTGTCGACTACAATAATCTGCGCAATATCATCTGCTTGCGCGAGTAAGAGGTCGAGACATTGCGCAATATCGTGCTCTTCGTTATAGCAGGGGATCACTACGTCGAGAGTAGGCAGAGCCGTAAGGTTACTTGCCACTGACATATTCTCCTATAAATTCACATACCGGCTCAGTCATGTTGGTTTTCGACATCTCTGCCGATGTATCAACCACATAAAATGAAGGGGTCTTCGCCGAGCGTTTATACGAAAGTACGTCAGGTAGCGCCCACGCCACCGCGCCCTCTGGAGCCACTACCGGCTGTACTGCACGAATACTGTCAGCGTGGTTGCGTGCGTCAATTTGGCGTATCAATGTATCGACTTCGATCTTCTCAAATTCACTTAACTCGTCGTACGACTTATGCGCAAATCCAAGCGTGCGACGTGCGCCTATGTTTGCATCACAGACAAAATACAACCCCACTTCAAACTCGCATAACCCCTGGCCCGTGAGCATGTTACCGGTTTCTTCGAGTGCGCGACCGTCGAGCAGCACGATATCGTAACCTTCTTCGTACGCATCTTTGAGCCATTTTTTAAGTAGTGAGTCTTTGAATTCCTGAGAAAGTGGGCGAGCGCCGACTTTGGCGCTATTTGCGCCGACTTCGTTTGTATAGAGAAGCGCATCACGCTCGTCTTTTTGCATATGATACACATGCTTGACTAGCTCTACACTAGAATGCACCTTTGTCTCGTCGCTGAGAAACGCATCGATAGCGAGCGGGTCTTCGAGAGACACGCCATCGCGCATAGCAGCCACCACAAGCACTCGAAAGACTTGGCCTGCATCAATCAGCATGACTTTGTAGCCGAGTGCGTCTCTTAAGTGGTCTTTGACAGTCTGTACAACCGTTCCTTTGCCACTACGAGCCTCTCCGTCAAATGTAATTAATTTTGGCAGCGGCCTTGTCGTAGTCATCTCGTACAACTATATCATATTGCAAGCACTTGGCGTGCTGAGGGATTTGTTACACTTATACGAGTGAACCACTACACACTACATACAGAGACGACAGGCACGGGTCCTGTGATTGTGATGATCCATGGCTATCTGGCGTCGTCGCAGTACTACAAAAAAATCGCCAAGCGCTTGAGCGTCGGACATACCGTGATTCGCGTAGACTTACTCGGGCATGGGCGCTCGCCCAAACCACGCGCAGCAGAGTACGGCTATGATGACCATATCAATGCAGTACGTCATACGCTCACACAACTCAATATCGAAGGTCCGTTTTCGATTGTCGGCCACTCCATGGGTGCGCTCATTGCTCTACGCTATGCACACTTATACCCACAAGATATTAGCCGTATTGTGCTATTCAACCCACCCATGTTCTCCTCGCCAGACGAGGCACTCAGCGATATCGCCGCAACCGGTCATCACTATCGTGCTTTTTTGTTTTCAAGATTTCGCGGAGCCGTGTGGCGTACTATCAAAATACTTCCGCGTTCACCCAGGAAGACCCGGCCAGCCGTCAGCCTATCGGATGTGCTCGCGGTACCGCGTCAGGCACGCGAAGGCAGCCTGCACAATGTCGTGATGCAAGGCAATGTCTTTGAAGAAATCGAAGAAGTGGACAAACCTACCATGGTTGTGGTTGGTCAAAAAGACCGCCGTATATATCTCAAAAACGCCATGCGACATACCTGGCCAGACCATGTAACCCTCAAGATCAACGAATATGGCCACAATGGCATGGCCTACCACCCTGAACTTGCCGAACAATATTTACGCACACATTTCTTATAACCGAACAAGGCCATCCCTCTAGAGGTGATATAATTAAGTGACTATGGCACAAAAAAAGCGTTCCAAGCAGGCTTCTGGAGCCGTCCTCAATCGCAGGGCGCGGTTTGACTACGAGCTGGGCGACGAGCTCGAAGCGGGTCTCGTGCTCACTGGCCCTGAAGTGCGCGCCGCACGCGACGGGCATGTGCAACTCAAAGGTTCGTTTGTCACGATCCGTAATGGTGAACTGTGGCTCAACAATGCCAGCTTCAGTCTTCGCCTCAACAAAAAAGGTGATCCTACTGCCCGGACAATCGATACTAGCCCCCGCAAACTACTTGCAAGTCGCAAAGAAATCAATGCGCTTGAAGCGAAAAAACAGCAGGGGAGCAACATCATCCCAACCCGCATGCTTACGAAGAAAAATCACATCAAACTAGTAATCGCGCTCGGCAAAGGTAAAAAGAACTATGACAAGCGTGAAACGCTTAAGCGACGGGATCAAAATCGCGAAGCTCAGCGTGCGATCAAAAACTCTTAAGATATACAAACAATGAGAGAGCCCGCGACGTCGTTGTCGCGGGCATGTATCTCGTCTTTCACTAGGAGGTGGCGGGTTCTGTTCTCTCTTCGAGAGTAACGACACCTTGCCGTACTGCGGCGCTGGAAAACTCCAACTTGCAGGGATAACCTGCTGGTCTTGCAGCTTTCACTGATGCGAGTGGCGCGAGAGCCTTGCCCTTATATACACTGAAGAGAGAAGGGTTGCCCCGTCGGTCGATTTGCGTGACTTTGACAATTGCACCATGCAAATCAAGCAGAGCACTCACGTTCGCCTCTTCAAGCCGCGCAAGAGGGACCCGAATACTCACATCCACTGGAATGAGTGAATCCACAGACGCGTTTGGGCTAATATAGGCGAGTTGCTTGAATACCTTCTCCACACTACCCGTACTGATAAGACGTTGCTGTGTATCCGACATTAACTTCCTTTCGGTCAGAGCTCGGCGGAACAAAACACGTGTATGGATTATAAGTACGACACACGCTTGTGTCAACGATATAAATATTGTATTCATGCAACTTATACATAAAGTCTGAAAATGAACGAGGGACCCTCGCCGCACCGTGATGGTGCAGGCGAGAGTCCCGTGTTCGTGGAGTTAGACGAGTACGCCGCGCTCGAGAGGCAGCGCCTCCATGAGTTCGATGAACTTTTCTTGTGCCGCTACGCCGTCGGGCGTACTCGGGAATACAAGATCATAACCGATGTCGTCCGACCGAGACAAGGCAAATGCCTGCCCTCCGTCGTAATTGATAACACAGTTGCCATTCTCGTCAGAAATCGATGAGATGATCGTCAACGTTCCCTTCTTGCGGTCTTTGAGCTCGTCATCCGTGAATACGAAGACGGTTCGTGGCTGCTCGAGCCCAAAATCCAAAGCCCGGGCATCGGCCTTGCAGCTGATCAAGAGACGCATGCTCTTCCTTTCGGTTAGAGAATAGTCGTTCCATCCATGAATGCTCCATGAACTTGCTTATCATACACCATTGAAGCAAATCTGTCAATAGTATCTAATATTGATGCTATACTAGAATGTATGAAACTGTACTCTTGGAACGTCAACGGTATCCGTGCCGTTATCAACAAAGGCGAATTTGCCAAATTCATCGAAACTCACCAACCAGATGTCCTCTGCATGCAAGAGACGAAAGCTCGCAAAGAACAAGTAGAGATTGATCTACCGGATTACAAAGAATACTGGAACAGTGCCGACAAGGCAGGCTACAGTGGCACTGCGATATTCTCTAAGACCGAGCCACTCAACGTATGGTATGGATTCCCGGACGATATATTAGAACAGTACGATGTGCGTGGCGACGTATACGGTGACGCCAACAAAGAAGGCAGGGTAATTGCAGCTGAGTTCGACGAGTTTATCGTGGCGACAGTATATACGCCAAACTCAAAAGGAGATCTGTCACGACTTGAACTTCGCCACAAACACTGGGATAAAGCGTGGCTAGCCTATATGAAGCGTCTCGAGGAGAAGAAGCCTGTACTTTTCTGCGGCGATCTCAACGTCGCCCACACAGACGATGACCTAGCGAATCCCAAGCCAAACATAGGAAAACATGGTTTCACCGATGAAGAGCGTGAAGGTTTTCAGAACTTAGTAGACGCTGGTTTCGTCGATACACTCCGAATTTTTACTCAAGGTAATGGCCACTACAGTTGGTGGACACACTGGGCAAACGCTCGTGCTCGCAACGTGGGATGGCGTATCGACTACTGGCTGGCCAGTAAATCAATCGTGCCGCGCATCAAGTCTGCCGAAATCCACGCCTCACAAATGGGGTCGGATCACTGCCCAGTAAGCATTGAGCTGTCCTAGCCCCCCGCAGAGTGGTACTATATAAGCAAACTGTAAGCAGGAAATACTCATGAGCCAGCCAACACCGCCACCATTTAAAGCATCAGCGGGTACTACATCAGTAGTATCAACATCTCCAACAGGTCAGCCCTTGCCACCAAACAGCAGCGCGGCACACATAGCTTATCAAAATAATCCGTTTATGGTCGCGCTCGATGGTATTAGTGGATTTTTCACATACGTGAAGACGGTTGCAATTGTATTTGCTGTCCTAGCAGCGCTAGGCGCACTCGCAAACGGAGTCTCATATGTAGCAGATGGCATCAGCAATATCTACCCAGAAGCTACGCAAACTACAAACGACACCACTTCTACCTCTGCACCCTTCGATAATCCAAATTTTGCTTACGAGCAAATCGTAAGTATAGCGGTGATTGTCGGCGGCATCTTCCTGGTAATACTACTGCTCACACTCGTCATCTCCGCTATCATCAACGGCATGCGCGACGTGAGTGCCGCGGCAATCGCAAAACAGACCGAAACATCGTTTGGCACGGCAGTATCTACGCTTGCACATAGATTTCCAGGCTACGTATGGCTACAAATTATGATCAGTGTAAAAGTCTTCCTGTGGTCACTCTTGCTCGTAGTACCTGGTATCATCATGGCCATACGTTACTCACTTGCGGGTACGGCATATTTCGCGCGAGATATGAGTGCTAGCGATGCGCTAAAACACAGTACTACTATCACGAAAGGGGCATGGTTCACTACATTTGGATCATTGGGCCTCTTCAACCTAGTCACACTTGGCCTCATACCACTTCTTATAGAGCCGGGTGTACGCGGCATCTTGTTTCGGCAGTACGATGCCTACGAAAAAGCTCACCTGCAAAAACCAGAGGCGCATTGGCTATCTATCGCATTCCTGATAGTTGTTGTACTACTCAGCGCAGTGCTCTTGTTTTCTCTGGTGGCACTGGCTATTGTGGCGGCGCAATTCTCAACTGAGCTCTAGTAATGAAGAAACTCTTTATATTTATTGTGGTTGCAGCCGTGGTGGTATTGCCATATTTGTTGCCAATGCCAATTTTTGTCTCGAACCTACACAATCAATATGCGCTAGGAGACACCATGACCTTTGATATTTCCGCCTGGAATATATCTCCAATACCACGCGTGTACGATGGAGAAGCAGCGACAAACGTAGTGCTCAAAATAGATGGCCAACCACTTGTTACGACCGAAGCTGCGATTAGTCACGAAGTCAGATCTTTTTCTCGTGTCGATCAAACCGTAAGCTACACTATCAGCAAACAGGCAAGTAAACAAGTTGGTTTCGACGAAACGACTCGTCAAATTGAGCTGCCCGCTGGTCGCCACGACATTACTGTAGAGTGGCTCGGCTCAACAGCTTTCTCAAAAAACGTCTCGTTTACTGAGATTTAGCAGCTAAAGGTGCTTGAGCTTAACCAATTGTTTGCTATAGTCTAAAGTATGAATAACGCAGAGCGGGTAGACTCATCAGCTTTTTGGAATTTTCGAAAAAAGCCTCCGATCAGTCACCGTGACTCAGCACTGCTTCTCGCTGAAGAATTATCCTCTGATGTTGCCGAAGACGGTCTTCGTCACTATAGCGAGACGAAGACCCCTGAGGGACTACTACAGTCATCATGGAGAATGCTCGAGTATGCATTATCACACTCTACGCCGCTCGACAAAGATATGCGTAAAATGTATATCAGTTATTACGTACCTCAGCTGCTCGCCGACGTACTAGCAGTGAGCAGTGAAAACAACCCGCTACATCGTCCAGACCTGCGCTATACATCATCGCCTCAACACAATCACTATCACCAAGCATTACTCCTAGGGGCTCATGTGCCTCTTTTTAATAAGCGGGCACATGCAGAAGCAATTACCCACGAGGACTGCAGGAACCTATACGACAGTATGGCGATTATAATAAATGAGGATTTGAAGCTAGGTGTCAGCGCACAGGATACACGACTAAGTGAGAATGTGACGACCATGCTTAGTTCTCGTACCGGGCAACCAGACTATTTACTTCACCTTGCATCACCACGCGAAGAATCGAGTCATACAGCAATCCATAATCATGATCGATATTTTGTCTACGAAGGGACGAAAATACCCGTGCAAATCAAGATAGGTGTTACTGCCTTGCGCTACGGCGACGAGATACAAGTACTCGATATAGAAGGAATGTTAAAATTTGCCGCAGAAAAATCGAACCTTGAAGCGCACGAAAATGAGATGACAGTAGCGCCCTATGTTCATAGGGCTGCACGACTCTTAGTTGAAGAGCATGACAATGAGCTACTCTATCCTGAAGAGCGTGCATTTCTCAACGTAGCATCACAGGCTATTGTGGCTATTCGCAAAAAAGCACAATACATGGACGCTGCAGCCTAAGTGCTATAGTAGTACTATGCAACAATTTCCATACTGGCAGATTCAAAATCCAGACAAACCACTATTTCCTGATGTGGAGTGGAACAAACCCGAACAGCGCAGTCTCCGCGGCAAGCTAGGCATCATAGGCGGCAATAAACTAGGGTTTGCCGGAGTAGCTGAGGCCTATGGCACGACTTATGCGGCCGGGGCAGGGGAGGTCAAGGTACTACTACCCGACGTACTACGCAAGACAATTCCTCCAGCAATCACCGAAGCGATATTTGCACCAAGTAACATCTCTGGCAGCCTAAGCAGGGAGGCACTTCATGACATGCAGGCGCTCGGTGCATGGAGTACGGGTATTTTGCTTATCGGTGATGCAGGCAGGAGCAGCGAGACCACCGTAGTATACGACGACTTTATCGCAAGCTACGGCGGCTGGATTACTCTCACCCGTGATGCCGCCGACCTAGTGCGACGTAGTGCACCGACGATGGTTGAGCGACCAAATACTCTCTACGTGCTGTCGTTCGCTCAGCTACAGAAATTATTTCAAGATGTATATTACCCAAAGATATTAACCTTTAGCATGCAGCTCTCGCAGCTCGTCGAGAATCTTCACAAGTTCACGCTTAGCTACCCGGTAACAATCCTGACTCTACATCAAGGTCAGCTCGTCATCGCTCACGACGGCAAAGTTGTCACGCAGAAATGGGATAGTCCGATGGCGATATGGCGCGGCCAGACGGCGGCACGGGCTGCATCATACCTACTATGGCACCCCAAACCGCTCGAAGCGATTGCCGCCAGTATACAAGCATAACAACTTTTGTTTTACATCCTTATACAGTATGGTATTGGTAATGGAAAATAAAAAGTTCTCTGAAGCGTACCCTCGATCAGTCACGCCGTTTAACGGTGGCGAGAGCAAGCCTGATGCTCGGCTAGTAGAGTCGCTGCAGCCAGTTTTTGACTGTTCTCTTCGATTTGGCTCCGAGCTTCATGCACTTCTCCATGGAGAACATCTTAGCGGCGAGCAAGTAGGTAGCTTGATTCAAGACTATGTCGTCGCAGAGCAGAGCCGACGCGCCTCCATGGAAAATGTATTTGAAGATACAGAAGATACAGACCAAAACTGGCGAGTAGTACAGTCTCTCGGGTTTCATGGCATGACGGGTGCAGCTCTCAGTATATGGCACAAAGTGTTGAGCGGGAATGAGTACATCTCACCTGCTGCTACGAAGGAAGCTCAGGCATACCTTGCCATGGAGACCGTGTTCGAGATGAAAGATCGCGTGGACGAAATCGCGCAAACCGGCTATCTTCCATACGCTCGCAGCCAGCACGGACAAAGCCGGGACGGGAATATGACTGAGAGCGATGCCTACATCACCGCCCTCGAAATCACCAAAAAACACCCACACATCGCCATCTTGCCGGCTCCATTGCAATTTGAATCTAGTTCCCAAAGTAGCAGGAATGTTGATTTAATTGCTATCGATTTGCTCAAAAAGCATACTCTCGGGATTCAAGTTAAAACACAGGCTTCTATCGATTCAAGTATAAAATATGACTCACGCTACGCCATGCTCATCGATGGAAAGATCGATTTAGATAACGTAAAGCAGGCCAGAGTATCTCCGAAACAGTCCAAAACCATTGCAGTCAACTGGCCAGGGCTCGTATCTGCCCACTTCTTACTTGAAAACCCAAGTACGAGAACAAAAAAACGTACTACTGCACTACTGGTGCAGGATAGAACTACGGCGTTATCGAGCCAACAGAACGCAAGGCAAGCACGCTATTTAGCTCGAACACTAGTTGCTAACACAAAATCAAAAAACAAAGAGGCAGCCACTCGAATCGAAGATAGACTACTTCATAATTTATACAAAGAATAAAAATCCCACTTACTGTGGGATTTTTTGTTGCTTCTGGTACCGCGGGCCGGACTTGAACCGGCACGAGCTAATGCTCACAGGATTTTGAGTCCGGCGTGTCTACCAATTCCACCACCGCGGCGTATGCTTTGGACGCTAGTATTTTCTACGAAAAACATATGCGCCTTTATATGACTCACCGAATATTGTATACTAAAAGAAGAGAAAAAACTAGAGATGGATCCACGCAACCAAACCCCAGTACCAAGAGGCTCAACACCCGTACCTACACGAGGCGATGATACTAATGTGCAGGTTCCTGAACGCGAACAGCACCGCGAAGCAGCTGCGAACGTGTTGCGCAACGAACTTGACGCGATCTACTCTGGCGCAAGCGGCGACCCGACCCCTCATACAACACCAGTAGAAAAACCGCTACAGGTAGTGGAAACCAAAGCTCAAGCTGGACAAAACCTTGCGGCACACGAGGTGAACGAGACGAGCCCTTACGCAAAAACCCATAGCGCGCCCGAGCTCAATCATGCAGACCAATGGAAGCAGTATCACAGCGCATGGCAGACGTACTACCAGAAATACTATGAGCAATATTATGTGAGTGCCGTAAAACAACAGTTCACAGAAGACAAAGGTACAGCGAGAGCGACTCCGCCAAATACTACTACTGTACCAGATGACGACGGAGTACTCACGCGCGACGAAGCGCTCTACGAGCTCCGTCAAAACATCATCAACCAAGCGACAACGAAAGCCAAGAAAGTGCGCAAAAGTCGCCACTTCATACCTATTGCAGCTGCATTTAGTGTCGTGCTAGTGTTTGCGCTACTCCAGTACAACCAAGTGCTAATGGCGAACGTCAAAGCCTACGTCTCACCAGGTACAATCGAGCCACAAAACATCATTGTTGATCCAAATGTTGATGTACCCGTAGGGCCAGAGGCAAAGATGGTTATACCAAAGATCAATGTTGATGCGCCAGTGGTTATGAACGTAGGCCCAACAAACGCCGAGCAACTCGCCGCAATGTCAAATGGCATAGCCCATGTGCGCTACCCAGGAGCCTCAAGTGTACCGGGGCAAGTAGGGAATTCGGTGTTCTCGGCCCACTCGAGTAGCGATTGGACTGACAGTGGTGCATACAAGTTTATTTTTGTGCAGCTTGAACGCCTAGCTATAGATGATGTGATATACGTCAACTACGAATCTAAACGCTATACTTACAAGATATTTGACATGAAGGTCGTCAAGCCAACTGATATCGGCGCCCTAAACTACACAGGCTCGGATCCAATCATCACGCTCATCACCTGCACACCACTCGGTACAGCAGAGAAGCGACTACTCGTGTTTGCGAAACAAGTTAGCCCAGATCCTGCTGGAGCTACTAAGCCTACCGAAGCAGAGCAAGCGCCCGCAGCGGCAAATGCCGAGATCACAGGCACAGCACCGACGATTCTCGAACGTCTTTTCGGTGCTCGATAGCGAGAGATGGTTCACTACTAAGTAAACGCACCCTAAAGCCGGCGGGCCCCTGAGGATTCCTGCTCTTGCACAAGAGCAGGTAGGTATAAATCTAACGGTTCGCATACTCCTAGGTTACTACTAGAGCAGGGGGGTGACGAAGAGTTTTACTGCGCGATATCGAGCAGCTGAACACGAGTCAACGCCACTGTATCAGCGTCCACCTGAGCAAATCCGTACAGGTATTTCCCAGAAGGACTGAGAGTTGCCCCAAGAGACGGTATGATCGGCATGATATCGTGCTGGTTTTCTCCATCAAACTCATATGTGCGAAGCTTGTCGTCGTTCACACCCCACAACATATAGCCGTCTAGATACTTGAGCTTCTGCGGCACCGAAGAACTTCCGTGGGTAAGTTGAGCTGTCGTCAGCTTCATAATTTCCAAGTTGAATGTAGCGAACCCTACTCCGTCCTGAGCTGTTGCAAACTGCCCATTATCCGTGATGTTCACATCGACAATAGACTGTTTGAGTGCGAGCGTCTGTACGTGCTTGAGTGCCAGCATGGACGTACTATCGTTTGGCAGGCTGCCGCTAGAAAACAGCGATGCCTCTTTGCCGTGAGAGATCACGAAGTAATACTTATCGTAATATTTACCCACATCAAACTGAGCGATATCAGCACCTTCGTGCGCAACGGTCTTTACGATACGTGGTTGCTTATAATCTTTTTTGACATAACCAACCTGCTGCTTACCATCAGCGGGGGCCTTGGTAAACAACACAAATTTATCTCCGCTCAAACGAAAATCGACTACATCTTCTACGATTGGCCTACTTTGCGTCTGACTATCTAAATCAAGAATGCGTACCGAGCCATCAATAAGTGCATAAATCTCTCGGCCATTGTCTTCGGTAAATACCAGCTTCGACATAGCTCCCGAAATACCAAGTGCATGATTAATATTGATAGATTCCTCGGGACGATCCAGATCAAATAGTAGCCACTCGACAGTATTATTTGGTCCGAACGTATGTTGCAATAACACATGCTTTTCATCACCCGTCCATTCGGAAATAGCAAAACGAGACGGCTGACCGTCCGGAACACCTGTATATGCTGCTACGGGCAACTCGTACTCTTTTGTAGTAACTTCTTCTCTATCTAGCATAGCCACAGACACGACTGGCCTGTCGGCGCTCGTGAGCACCGCATAGCGCTTCGCTGAACCAGACGGCAAAGCACTCGCAGTAGTAGCCGGGTATTTTACAGTCGCCTTAGGGGTGAGCGTCTGTGGTATAAGACGAGGATAGGCAACCCAAGTGATGTTACCGGCCTGGATAGGGACTGTCTTCTGCCATTTGTGATAGCCGTTCTTCTGCATTTCAACATGGTAATTGCCGACCTGAGACACGAGCTTAGTGGGTGTCTGAGAGCCAAATTTGACACCATCGATTGTCACAGTTGCGCCCGTGGGAGTGCTACTCATCTGTAGAAGCCCGCCTTGCTCGATTTTTCCGTCTTTCTGACTAAAGCCATAGCCAAGCGTCAAGGCAGTCAGAATCGCAACACTAGTAACTACTGCTACAAACATGATACTCACTACAGTAAATCGGCGCCAAAAACGAACTCTTTTAGAGGGTGGGTGATACATTGTAGTTACAATTATACAGCAATCCACGAGTGACGCTATATACCAGTTGCAAACAACAAACGAAATGCTATCATAGGTATAACACCTGCGAGGCATAAGCGATTTCGGTGTACTAACATATATCTTGGGGGATAAGATGAGTCAAAAACAGACAGTAACGATAAATAATCGTGAATACGATGCACGCACAGGACTGCCTGTGACCAGTGATCATGCCCACACCTCGCGATCTGCACTACGCAGTAACGCTCATGTCGAGCAGCCCACCCCCACAACAAAGAACCACTCTGCTAATGTGCTTCGGTCTACTCCAAAATCTCAGCAAATTCACCAAAAAACTCAAAAATCTCAGACACTAAATCGTAAATTCACCAAAAAGCCTACTGGCCATGCGGTACAGCCTCCGGCAAAACCAAGTACTCCGCAAATCGTAAGCCGACAGGGCGCGCGTATTGATGGCATCAAACGTCCTACTCATGCAAAGCATGTTCACACCGCCCTGGCTAGCACAAAGAAAAGCCCTTCACTTCGCCCCACACAACATACCGTGGCAACTGTAACAAAACCTGCTCAGCAGCCAGCCGAAACAGTACAAAATCATCCAGCTCTCACTCGAGCACACCAACTACAAGCTGCAAAAAAGGCAACACCGCAAAAAGAGCTTCCCGCTGCAAGCGTACTCAAGCAAGCCGCCATCAACGAAGCCATGGCACACGCACCCTCACATCATGCCAAGCAACACAAGCACCAGTCACACAAACAGCGTATTCTTGGTATTGTATTTGGTTGCTTTGCACTCGTCATCTTTGGCGGATACCTCACATACCTCAATGTACCTAATCTATCTGTACGTGTTGCCGCAGCACAAGCAGGGATCGATGCATCATATCCAGGCTATCAACCGGACGGCTACAAACTCAACGGGCCCGTAGCATTTAGCGATGGAGAAGTGCAAATCAAGTTCGCTGCAAATACTGGCGACTCAAACTTTACACTCAATCAGTCGAAAAGTAGCTGGGATTCAAGCGCACTGCTCGAAAATTACGTCAAAGAGAAATCTAGCGACGAATACAGCACCTCACAAGAAAAAGGTATTACTATCTATAGTTACGGTGGCAACGCAGCATGGGTAAGCGGCGGAATCCTCTACACTATAGACGGCGACGCACCACTTTCTCCAGACCAAATCCGCAAGATTGCCACCAGCGTCTAATCTCTATCTGTTATAATAGATAGTTATGAAAGAAGTCCGTACTCGTTTCGCACCCAGCCCCACAGGTTTTTTGCATGTCGGTGGTATTCGTACAGCACTATTTGCGTGGCTTGTAGCACGTCAAGCAGACGGCCAATTTATCTTGCGCATAGAAGACACAGATAAAGTGCGGGAGGTAGAGGGATCTGCGGCGCACATTATCAAATGCCTAAGCACACTTGGTATTAATTATGACGAAGGCCCGGACAAAGAAGGTGCTTACGGCCCATACCTTCAAAGCGAACGACTCGAAATCTATCAAGAGTGGGCGCAAAAGCTAATCGAACAAGGAAGGGCATACGCCGACCCCTACACCCCCGAACAACTTACTGAGTTTCGAGAAGAGGCAAAAGCCACTAAGAAGGCTTTTCTCTATCGCAACCATCGACCAGAAAATCCACCTCAGTGGCAACCGGGCATGCCACTACGCTTCAAAAGCGAGCCAAAAGCCTATAAATGGCAGGATGCGGTAATGGGAGACTTGGCCACTGGCCCTGAAGTAGTTGATGACATCGTACTTATCAAGTCAGACGGCTACCCGACATATAATTTTGCGCATATCGTAGATGACGCGGAGATGAAAATCACTCATCTAATCCGTGGCCAGGAATTTCTTTCGAGCCAGCCGACATATCTCAATATTTACGAAGCACTCGGTCTAGAGCGTCCGGTCTTTGCCACCATGCCACATATCCTCGCCGAGACGGGTGGCAAAAAACTCGGCAAACGAGATGGCGCAAAAGACGTGCTCGATTACATCAAAGATGGCTACATAGCCGAAGCACTCGTTAATTTCATCGCGAGTCTTGGCTGGAACGATGGTACCGAGCAGGAGATCTTTAGTGTAGATGAGCTTATTGCCAAATTTAGCCTCGACCGCGTACAACGCTCGGGGGCACGATTCGATACAAGACGGCTACTATGGATGAACGGCCAGCATATACGCGCACTCCCTCTCGACAACTTACTGGAGCGAGCTGCTCCGTTCTGGTCCGAAAGTGCCCTCAAAGCAGATGCCAGTAAACGAAAAGAGATCCTGGCACTAGTGCAAGATCGGCTCAAAACCCTCACAGACCTACCGATACTCAGCAGCTACTTCTTCGAAACACCCGATCCAGACTGGAATATGATTCAAGACAACAAGCAGCTCAAAAAACTCGAACTCGATCAGATTCAACAGCTCCTGAGCGCTACCCGCAATGCGCTTGCGCAAATCAATGCTGATGAGTTTACTCCCGAACAAATTCAAAACACTCTCAATACACTCCTTGAAACGACAGGTGAGAAGCCTGGTATTCTACTCAGTCTTATTCGTCTTAGCGTCTCGTGGGCACCCTTTAGCCCTGCCTTGCCAGACACCCTCGCCACGCTAGGACAGACCTCATCGATCGATAGAATCGACTCATCCATTGCTGCACTTAGCGTAAGTTAATACTCGCGGCTAGCCAGTACAAGCAGCCCAACCAGCTATGCTATACTAAGCGTAAGCATGGACGCCCACGAACACACAAAATCGCGTGACAAACACGCACATCGTCGCTGGCAAGCTGTCACCGCTTGGATGATACAGCATAAAAAAATTACTATCCTTATCGCTAGTGCAGTATTAGTATTGGCAGCTGCTCTCGTGACATTCGTCGTACTCTATCAAAAGCCAGTGTCGGATATACAGGTGCCCCTGACTCATCAAGTCAAGAAAAAACCTGCGCCAAAATTCTACTCACCACTAACAGGTATCGAACTCGCAGATGAGGCAGCTACAAAAGTCAATGTCACCGCAGTAATGATCGAAAACAGTCCCGATGCTCGCCCGCAGTCTGGACTACAGCAAGCCGACGTTGTATACGAGGCCATAGCCGAAGGTGGTATTACTCGCTTTGCCGCACTCTATCAGCAAAATCGCCCAGAACTACTTGGGCCTGTTCGCAGCCTGCGCATGTATTACATAGACTGGATGGCACCTTATGATCCAGCTATAGCGCATGTCGGGGGCAGTCTCTTTGCGTTACAAGAAGTACGAAATGGCACACACAAAGACCTCGACCAATTTTTCAACGCAGGCACATACTGGCGCTCGAGTGACCGCTATGCGCCCCACAATGTATATACCAGCTTTGCTAAGCTCGACGAGCTAAACGCACAACGCGGCTACGCACAATCCTCCCCGCAGGCGATCGTTCGTAGCGACCAGCCGTTTTCGGGTCAAGTGGCGAATGCTATAGATGTCACCATGAGTGGCCCTACCTATAACAGCTCGTGGAACTACGATGCAGCAAGCGCAACGTATTTACGCTCTCAAGCAGGTGCACCCCATGTAGATCGAGAAAAAGGTCATATTGGCGCGCAGGTAGTTGTGGTACTCAAGCAACAAATGGACAACGTCCTAGAAGACGGATACCGTGAGAATTATCACACAAGCGGCACAGGAGATGCCGTGGTGTTTGCACAAGGGAAAGCTACGGAGGCCGTCTGGCACAAAGAAAACATGCGTACTCAGCTATCATTTACCGATAAAAAAACAGGCCAGCCACTGCTGTTGCCAAGAGGTAAGACATGGTTCTCAGCCGTTCCCGTAAACGAAGGGGGAGGCGTATCATGGCAGTAGGGCAAAAGCCCCAGATCAAAGATTTCTACCAGCGTCACAATCGAACAAGCGCTGCGATCGTCGTTATATTCCAGTTTGTCAGCGTAGCCGTGCTCGCAGGAGCTATGCTTGTGTCTGGCATCCTGACCCACCAAGAACCGATATTTTGGGCACTCATCTGCCTAGCACTTGCTGTGGGTATTTCGGTCAATATAATTGCGCTTGGCGTCATCATCGAGCCTATGCGCGCAATAACCGCCGCACTTTCCTATGTCGCTGGCGAAAAATCAGCCAGTCGCCCTCCGAACTCTAACGCCAAGCGCTACGACAAAGATGGCACCAAGCCCATGCTAGATCTAATCTACAAGCTCACATACGAAAATGACACAGAGCAGCGACACTCTACGGCGGCTACTTCCAACGTACCGCCGATCGAAGCAGCACTTTCGCATACTGATGCGAGCATCATCATATTTGACGCAAATAATTCTATCTCATATGCAAGCCCTCACGCACCGGTACACCCCAAGCCTGATGGCTCTCAGCAGCTAGATCTTATGTTTGATAGCGGTGACATCACATTTGAATACTGGCTCAAAGATTGTCAGGTGAACAAGATGAACAGCGAAAAACTCTGGACGCGCATTCACACCAATCCAGACAGTGCAGACGAACCTCGCATTTTCGACATAGCTGCGTCATACTCACGAGATAGCGAGACACAGATAGTAATGGTACTACAGGATAGAACCTCACAATACGAACCAGACGAAAAAGATCTTGATTTTATCGCGTTCGCAGCCCATGAGCTGCGTGGCCCTATCACTGTTATTCGTGGCTACCTAGATGTGTTTGACGAAGAACTTGAAGGCAAACTGACCGCCGAGCAAAAAACGCTCCTAGGGCGACTTGTCGTATCCTCAAATCGCCTCAGCACGTACGTAAACAACATTCTCAATGTATCCCGCTATGACAAAAAACATTACCGCGTGGAACTTACCAAGCAGCGACTCGATGATATCTATGGCTCAATTGCACACGATATGGATATGCGCGCAGGCACACTTGGCAGAATTTTAGCGGTAGATATCGCACATGATCTACCGACAGTTGCAGCAGACGCCAACAGTATCACTGAAGTATTTGCCAACCTGGTAGACAATGCCATCAAATACAGCAACGAAGGTGGCATCATTAAAGTGACTGCAAAACCAGCAGGGGATTTCGTAGAAGTGTCAGTCGCCGACAACGGTATCGGTATGCCAGACGGCGTAGTGCACAATCTTTTTCACAAATTCTACCGCTCGCACCGTTCGCGCGAGCAAGTAGCCGGATCAGGTATTGGACTCTACATCTCCAAAGCTATCGTCGAGTCACATGGCGGCACAATTAGTGTCCGAAGCTCTGAAAACAAAGGATCCACATTCACCTTTAGTCTGCCAATCTATTCGAGTGTTGAAGAAAAACTCAAAGCAAGCGATAATGGTAACAACTCAGAAGTTATCAAGACCAAACAAAACTGGATTACAAACCATAACATGTACAGAGGGTAGCACATGGCCATTAAAACAATACTATGCATCGAAGACGACCGACTAATAGGCGAGATGTACGTCCGTAGCTTGCGCAAAGCTGGCTACGACGTCGATTGGATGGTAAGCGGCAATGACGGACTCGTAGCAGCCCGCAACAAGCCTTATGACCTGATCCTACTTGACGTCATGCTTCCAGAACGCCGCGGAAGCGAAATTCTTGCCACGCTCCGAAGCAAAGAAAAAGACATGATACCAAACACAAAGGTGCTCGTGCTCACAAACTTTGAACAAGACGAAGAGTCACGCATGGCGATGGAGCACCACGCGGACGGTTATCTCATTAAAGCAGATATTACACCGCGCAAGCTTTTGTCGATCATTGAATCCCTAGAGACACCAGATAACTAGACAGAGGTCGGTATATTTGGTAGAGTAGGATAGTAATTTGGCCTTATCGTCTAACGGTTAGGACATCAGGTTCTCATCCTGGCAATCCGGGTTCGATTCCCGGTAAGGTCACCATAATTGAATAGCAAGTAGAGACTCATCATTTATGATGAGTCTCTATTGTCGTTTACCTACAGGGTCTTCTCTATATTTTTGATAATATGAAATTATATGCTACAGTATGTTTAATAATGAGATATGTATCATTCAACGTTCTAGCAGACGCGTACACTAGCTACGGCGACTACAGTCATACTACGCCCGGACTCATGCAGCCAGGTGCACGCCTCGGTCATTTATCTCGACAAATAAACAGCCTGGACGCAGATGTAGTTGGACTTCAAGAAGCTGATAGGGCTTTAGTTGAGGTCTTTGAAGGTGATGCAGACTGGCAATCATTCTGGACGCCAAAGGGTCACGATAAGCCTGATGGATGCCTGACTCTTATTAAGCGTGGGGTAGAGGTGGCTGATCACAAATCGTACGCATACGATGACGAGTCAGGTCATGTACTTCAAGTTACTCAGATAGGCGAAGTTGCTGTTGCCAATACGCACATCAAGTGGGCACCTGAAGATGACCATAATCATATTGGAGCTAGCCAGACGCGCGAGCTTCTTAGTACTCTTGGAGATCAACAGACCGCAGTTATTCTTGCCGATTGCAATGGCCGACCCGGAGGCCGTGTACAAACAATGGTTGAGCAAGCTGGATTTACGAATATAAGCGGCGAAAGACCGACGGCTATCGTGAACGGCGAGCTTGTTGCGCTCGACTTATTAGCAGTCCGCGGATTAAGAGGCTCTTTGACTGCCATAGACTACGATTTACGCACTATTCCAAATGAAATTTGCGCATCCGACCATATACCAATTATTGCAGATATTTCACCTATCGATGCGCTAGTCATGCAAAAAAATCTTTGATCTAGTAAGTATCGGGTAGTTGCAGCGAGAACTTTCCATATCGACACGGAATAGTTGGATGTTTCACTAGCGGGAATGCCACTCAGGATTCTTAATCGGCCCATCTTTATACAAATAGCAGTAAAAACAAAGATGAATACCGCTGGCTATTAAAATAGGGCTTTAACTTCATCCACTTTCCAGTCACCTGGAATGCCTGGCGTGACAGGTGAGCGCACGTCAGAGGAATCTTTTGTTATCTGATTAGACCACCTGGAATCAACCAGTTGGCGACTAGAAGTAGGACGATTATCGTAGCACCTACCCATACCCATACGTTTCTGTACCAGACTTTTTTAGACTTATTGGTTTTATCCATTGAGACATCTCCTATAGTGATTCGTAATAACGTGTCAACACCAGATGGCATCGTCTATCAAACAAAACCAAATGTAAACATTAACAGTGTACACTAAATCTCAATTATTTTTAATACAGTAATCCACTCTATGCGCTCGAAGATGCAAGGAGTAAAAGCCAGGGTTCCGGAAACCGTCAAGGACATGATATATCTTTTACCAAGCTACTCTCGGGTCCAGTGGTGCATCAAATAGTTCTAGCGAAAACTTTCCGTATCGACACAGCGTGCACTACAGCTTGCTAGCGATTGATAAAGACCTATAGTGTGGTATAATATATTATTCATGCCAGAAATACCATCTTTAAATTCATACATCAATCATGCTCCAACACATAGAGAGCGGGCTAGCCTTTTTATTAGTGAAGAGATGACTCAACGAGACCGTGAAGCCGCCATCGACATGGCTACTGCATTTGAAGATAAGGATAGACCAGCTGCCAAAACGGCGGTACTTATCCCGGTTGCAGCCCACCAAGATAACCCCTATATATTTCCCACACTTGGTGAGTATGCAAAGCAAAAAACAACGAGTCCGTTTACAGTCTTTCTTTCGCTCAATGCACCACTAGATGCTATAGATGCAAACAGCAAGGCTACAGAAGCCGAAGCGATCGTCGATCAAGCTCGTGAAGCATTTCCTCGGCTGGACGTGCGCTCATCGACAACGCTATACGATGAGCCGACTATTGGGCTAATCCGCAGAGATCTATGGAATGCTGCATTTTTACTCGCACATTACGAACATGGATTTTCAGATGATGTCACTGGAGTTAACAACGACATCGATACACACTCCATTAGTCCACATTACATATCACGTATTCAACAGCACTACGAGCAGCGAACCGCAAGATACCAAAATCTATTTGGTGACTCACTCGCGAACACAGCCGTACATAGTTCAGTCGCGACAAGAGTCACTCATGCCAGACTGTCATCCCATCCAAATACAGCCAAGGTAACGACGTGGGTCGATAACACTTGCTTCCAAGCTCCTGGCCGTATAGGCTACGAGGCAGGTCTAGTGATTCCATTTAGTAGATACGCACACAATGGGGGATTCGATGCAAACGCCATCACGCATGAAACCGCACGACTTTACACCAACTACTATCGCCCATACTTGAGTGGGGCCCAGCTATATACCTCACCACGACGCTATATTGACCGACTACATGAACATGACACATCCGAAATCTGGACGACTGACTCATTTGGGTCGGATGATACATGCCGTAACACGTTGCCACCCGATATTTCGCGAGAACGAGCCGAAGATATAATTCTTGGCAGTCTCGACAGTGACATACGCGAACGTTGGTTACCAGGTGCGATTGATCCAATCTTAACAGCTGCGAGGCTGAGAGGCGCCATTGGAAATATTAATCATGACGAAACGCTGGCAAAGGCGACTAATGCCGCAGAAAAACAACTCTCAAAGTCAGAACGTCTGATGCGTAAAATGATTGGATCTCCGCTACTCGCGAGCCTCATAAATGAAAGTTTTGACGCGAAATCTTATGCCGAAAAAAGGGTAGCGTCTTTCGAACATGCCCTTAGAGCATCCAGAGGTCAATGACAGCAATCCAATTACTGTGAGCATCCGGCTCCATCATCTCTGTTTCATAAAAAACGTATCAAGAATACGCGTCCGTACTTCTACAAGGAATACCTAAAGCGCACACTGCGAATCGCATCATTCCAACAAACTATCTCAGCCACTATAAATTCAAGAAGCGAATAAGGTAGGGTCACCATAAAAAATTCATTCTTCATGGATGAGTCTTTATTTGATTTTTAATCAGTTAATTTCACCTCAAAGTACACATCAGACCACATCACCGACTCATTTCAGTATAGGTAAATGTTGACATACATACCCCCAGGGGGTATATTAGAAGTATGAAGAAAGAAACGAAATCAAGCGCGATTCGTCGCCTCAAACTCATCGAAGGTCAGGTTCGTGGCCTACAAAAAATGGTAGAAGAAGACACGTATTGT